>NZ_JARAXF010000007.1:0-479136 GCF_033793745.1 Streptomyces sp. ME19-01-6
GGAGGCCCCGTCTTCATGCTCTCGCCACGGCAGGATCACCCGACCGGGAATCCGCGTTCGACCGCCACCACCCAAGATCGAAAAGACAACAGCTACTTACGGTTTCGCAGCCTCAGCAGCACACGGACCAGCATCACCGAAGTCAGGAATCCCGCAACGACTCAGGTCGCGGTGGTACCGGCTCGCTCTGCGCACGTGTCTCCGATTGCAGTACGCCAAGGCATCACTCACTGGCAAGCCGGGCAGGCAAGACATTGTCCAGTGCAGAACGCCTCAGGGGGAGGTCTTCGTGTCCGCAACCGGAAGTGACGCCGCCGATGCACCGGAAAACGGGGACGATACCCCTCTGCGGCGCGCCATCGGTCCCAAACTGCTGATTTTCTTCGTGATCGGCGACATTCTCGGTACAGGGATCTATGCCACCACCGGGCAGGTCGCCGGTAAGGTCGGCGGGGCGCTGTGGCTGCCGTTCGTCATCGGGTTCGTCGTGGCGATCCTGACCGCCGCCTCGTATGTCGAGCTCGTCGGTAAGTACCCGCAGGCGGCCGGCGCCGCGCTATCCACCCAGAAGGCGTTCCAGGTCCCGTTTCTCACCTTCATCGTCGCCTTCACGGTGATGTGCTCGGGCCTTTGCAACGTCTGGCGCTGGCGCTACGATCAGTTCGGCTGGACCAGCCGCTCCACCCAATTACAGGAGCGCCGCCTGCTGAAATGGGGCGGACCGCTCTTCCACTACGGCACCTTCGCCGCCATCGCCGGCCACCTTATGGGCATCCTCATCCCCGAGTCGTTCACCCGGTGGCTCGGTATCCCCGAGGACACCTACCGCTGGTTCTCCTCCATCGGCGGCACCGTCGCCGCGCTCGCCGTCATCTTCGGCGTGGTGATCCTCGCCTTCCGCCGCACCACCGTGCCCAAGGTCCGTGCCACACCAGCCCCGTCGACTGGGTGGCCCTCATCCTGCTCGCCATCGTCATCGTGCTCGGCATCATCCCCACCATGGGCATGAACCTCCTCGGTGCCGGCTACGACTACCGCCAGAGCGTGGCGCTGTGGTTCCGTGGCCTGTTCGCCGGTAACCCGGATGTGGCCGCGATCTCCCACGCCCCGCTGATCTACCAGGTCCATGCCACCGCCGCGTGGGCCATCCTCGCGGTGTGGCCCTTCACCCGGCTCGTCCACGCCTGGAGCATCCCGCTGTGGTACCTGTGGCGCCCGTTCGTCCTCTACCGCTCCCCTACCGCCACCCACCCCACCGAGCCCGGCACCAGCGGACGCCGCTGGCGCCGCATCGGCGTCCGCTACTGACCCGAACCCGCGCAAGCCCTCCGAAACAGAAACGGCAACTCTGCCATGCAGAAGCTCTCCCTCGACGCGAAGGCCCGCGAGCACCTGGAACGGGCCGCGACCTCCTCCACCGGCCGCAGCGCCGAGACCCGCTACGGCGGCCACGAACACGCTCTGCGCCAGACGCTCATCGCCCTGCGCGCCGGTACCACCCTGGCCGAACATGAAAACCCCGGCGAGGCCACCGTCCTCGTACTACGCGGCCGGGTACGGCTGCACAGCGGCGACGATGTGTGGGAGCGCATGGCCGGCGACCTACTCCTCGTACCGCCCGCTCGCCACAGTCTGGAGGCCCTCGAAGACGCCGCCACACTGCTGACCGTCGCCAAGTCCGCCTGACCTCGGCATCTGCCGATGGGCCGGTGGGCGTCGCAGCCGGATCTTCTGGCTGAAGGTGATCGGAGGTCTCGGATACGGCTCAGCCGGACTATCCAAGATCTCCGGTCAGGACCGTGTGAAGCGTGGGCGGCCCCTGCGTGAGAAGCTGTGTCAGAGAGACCCCGTTGCCCAATTGGGTGAAGCCGACGTGATCGTGGGGCGTGTGCCAGCCGAAGCCACGAGTGTGGTGAGCGGTGGCATACGGGCGTGAACAGGACGTCCGGCCGTGGAACGGGGGTGGGGCGGTGTCCATGCAAGCGGACTCGGGGGCGGATGTCCCCGCCGGAACGCGTGATGTGGCCCAAGCGGCGTTTCCCAAGGGCTGCTTGGCCATGCGAATCCGGGATGCCCTCGGCCCGCTGTTCTCGGACGAGGAGTTCCGGGAGTCGTTCGGAGTCCGGGGGTATCTCCCCTGGCCGGCTGGCTTTGGTCAGTATCCTGCAGTTCGCCGAGAACCTCACCGACCGCCAGGCCGCGCACGCGGTGCGGGCCAGGATCGATGTGAAGTACCTGCTCGGCCTGGAGCTGACCGATCCAGGCTTCGACCACACCGTGTTGACCGGCTTCCGGGACAGGCTCCTGGCACACGGCCTGGAGGGCAGGATCTTGGACCTGCTCCTGGAACGACTGGCCGACATGGGGCTGGTTGCCGCCGGTGGGCGGCAGCGCACCGACTCCACACACGTCCTGGCCGCGGTCCGTACCCTCAACCGCCTGGAGTTCGTCGGGGAGACGCTGCGGGCTGCGCTGGAGGCGCTCGCCGCGGCGGCGCCGGACTGGATGCGCACGTGGATGGCCCCTGACTGGCAGGACCGCTACGGGACACGGATCGACGCCTACCGGCTGCCAACCGACGAGCAGGAACGCCGCGAGCTCGCCCAGCAGATCGCAACCGACGGATACCGCCTCCTCGAAGCGGCCTTTGCACCGACGACGCCGGCATGGTTGCGCCAGGTGCCCGCCATCGGTGTTCTGCGCACGGTGTGGGTGCAGCAGTTCACCCGCACCGTCACCGAGGGCGCTGAGGAGGTGGCCTGGCGGGGGAAGGATGATCTCCCGCCGAGCAGAGCACTGATCGCCTCGCCTTACGATCCTGACGCCCGGTACGCGAAGAAGCGCGGATCAGCCCGGGTTGGATACAAGATCCACCTCAGCGAGAGCTGCGACGACGTCGTGGAGGCGCAGCGCCCGCACTTGATCACCCACGTTGTCACGACGGACGCCACGGTCAACGACGCGATGGTCGTCGACGCGGTCCATGACGGCCTCGCCGACAGGAAGCTCCTCCCGCGGAGCATCTGCTGGATGCCGGCTACACCTCTGCGGAGCTGTTGGTGACCGCGCCGGTCGCTCTCGGTGTGAGCGTCGTCGGCCCGGTCCGGTCGAACAACACCCCGCAGTCGGTGAAGAAGGGTGGCTTCGGTAAATCCGCCTTCACCATCAACTGGCAGGAGCGGCGGGCCACATGCCCGACCGGCGCCACGAACCGGTACTGGACACAGGGAGTGGACAGCACCGGCCGCGACGCTATCCGGATCCGCTTCGCGACCACCACCTGCGCGCCCTGCCCCGTGCGTGACCAGTGCACCCGATCCACCCAGTACGGACGCCAGCTGACCGTTCGACCCCAGGATCAGGACGCCATGCTGGAACGCGTACGCGCCGAGCAGGCCACGGACGAGTGGAAGGACCGCTACGCAGCCCGCGCAGGCGTGGAAGGCACCATCCACCAGGCCGTCACGACCACGGGAGCCCGACGGACCCGCTATGTGGGCCTGGCCAAAACACACCTCGCGCACGTTCTCACCGCAGCAGCAATCAACCTGATCCGCCTGGATGCCTGGTGGAACGACACCCCACTCGCCCGCACCCGCACATCACGGCTGGCCGCCCTCGACCTTGCCGCATGAGTGAATTGGGCAACAGGGTCATCGAGACCTTCTACAACCGGCGCCGCCTGCGCAAACACGCAGTCTTCGGGTACCTCACACCCCACGAGACACCTCAGCGGTTCCGCAACGACCAAACGCTCGCAGCGTAGAAGAAGAGTGTCCAGGATCACGGGGGAACTTCATGTGGCAGCTCCCCCACGAGTGCCCTCCAATCCGCTCTGCACTACACCCCGAGCAGCAGCATGTGCGCCACCCTTGAAGCTCAGCTCGAGCAAAAAACATCACTCAAGGGAAACAACACACTTCACTCATCCGTACTATCTCTGTGCTGGCTGTTCACAGCAGTGACCGCCGCTGCCTTCAGACACCAGCCTGAGAACACACACGCGTGGCGCTCTACGCCTGCGCCAAAGACCTGGCACACCCAGCCAGGAAATAGAGAAAGGTCAACCTTATGTCGGAGAGCACAACGGCCACCACCGAGCTGACGTCGCAGTACGCAGCCCAGGTGGCCAGCGACCTGCAACGCAACACCAAGGATCAGGAACGCATCAGCACGGACATCGCCGCACTGCAGGAGCAGCTCGCTGCCCTGCAGCATGACCACTCCGTGCTGGTCAATGTGCAGCAGGCGCTTGGCGTTTCGCCCACGCCGGTTCAGCCTGCGGTCACCCCGAGCAGCTCCACTGTGCCCGCTCCCCGTAAGAAGACCGCTGGGGAGCCCGGTGCCGGCAAGCAAAAGCGCGCGAAGAAGGCCGACGCCGTACAGGTCCGCGCGGCCGCACAGAAATCGGACGCCAAGAAGCCCGCGGACAAGGCCACAGCCCCGAAGACGGTCCAACCCACGCTCGTCGAACTCGTCCGCAGCCACCTCACCGAACAGGGCGAACCGCGCTCCGCGGCGGAAGTCGCCACCGCCCTCGGCCAGGCCCATCCCGAGCGCGGCATCAAGACCACCGTCGTGCGCACCACCCTCGAAGGGCTCGTCGCCAAAAACCAGGCCCAGCGCAGCAAGCAGGGCGCATCCGTCTTCTACACCGCCCCCCACACTGACGCACCGGCCCAGGACGAGGCGCGGTCCGAGCAGGCCGAGTAAGACCGCTGGGGAGCAGGCTGCCGCGGCGGCAGCAGCCTGCCCGGCGTACGTACCCACGGCCAGCGTCGGGGCCAGGGCGATCTGTCTCCTGCGTCCGAGACCGGTGAGGCGGAGGGGGAGCCTGGGCGAGCGGGCTGACCGCGAACCCGATGATGGCCTTCTGTTCGACGCCGAACTGGCGCGCGATCTTCGGGGCGAACAGCGCGCGCCGACCAGGCTCCCGACACCGGTGACCGTGCCGGAGGCGGTCGGGTTGGCCCCGAGGCCGGTGAGCAGGTTTGTTTGTTTGCTTGCGCGGTGACCGACGACCTGGCCGGTGTCGCGTTGCAGGGGCGCATCGTGTTGCTCTCCCTGTCTGGGCCTGTTGCAGAAGCACACATAGGCGCATTGTTGGCGGTCGAGCCTCGAACCACGCTGAATGGGCATCAAGGGGTTCCCGCGAGGGGTCCGCCCCCGCACGGCGTAAGGCGGTCCACGGACCGGGCGGTGTGTGCCGCACAAAGAAGCGGCGTGTGCACCGCTATCGCGGGTGCGGCTGCCGGGTGAACCGCCCCGGGTTCGGTAGAGATCTCAGATTGTGGTTGTGACCTGGGGTTTCGTGGATTGCACGTAGTAGGTGGTCTCGTATTCGACGGGCGGGACGTGGCCGATCTCACCATGGAGTCGGCGGTGGCAGTACCAGTCGATCCACTCGGCGGTGGCGAGCTCGACCTGGGAGAGCTTCTTCCAGGGGCGGCCAGGTTTGATCAGCTCGGTCTTGAACAGGCCGATCGTGGATTCCATCAGGGCGTTGTCGTAGGCGTCGCCGGCCGAGCCGATGGATGCGGCGATGCCGGCTCGGTCCAGATGCTCGGCCAGCGCGAACGCTGTGTACTGCGACCCCGCGTCCGAGTGGTGTATCAACTCGCCCTGTCGGTAAGGGTATCCGTCCCCGGTCACGTTGCCACAGGGCCATCTCCAGGGCGTCCGGGACGAGCCTGGTCTCCTTGGCGGTGGCGGCGGACCAGCCAACAATGCGCCGGGAGAAGGTGTCCGCGACGAAGGCGACGTAGACGACCCCGCTCCAGGTGGCGACATGCGTGAAGTCCGCGACCCAGCAGCGGGTGGGGGCACTGGCGACGAAGTCGCGGTCGGGGAGGTCCGGGGCTCGCCCGGCGGAAGCCTCGGTGATCGTCGTGCTCACCTTCCTGCCGCGGACGGCGCCGGTGAGACCGAGCTCGCGCATGAGACGCTCCACGGTGCAGCGGGCAACGGCATGCCCCTGCCGGTTCAGCTCGCGCCAGATCTTCCGGGCTCCGCAGACGCGGTAGTTGGAGGTGTAGACCTCATGGATCCGCTCCTTGAGCTCCTCATCGCGCACGGAACGGGCGGAGGGAGTCCCGAGGCGTTTCCTGTGGGCGTCATACGTGGAAGGGGCGATCTTGCAGGCGTGCTCGGTGAGGGTCCTGCAGATCGGCTCGACGCCGCCGAAGCGGTCCCGGTGCTCGTCGATGAACGCTACGAGCGTGTCTGTGGCCGGTCGAGCTCGGCTGCGAAGAAACTCGCCGCAGCCTTCAAAATCTCGTTGGCCCGCTTCAGCTCGGCGTTCTCCTTCTTCAACGCCTTGATCTGGGCGGACTCCTCCGTCGTCGTCCCCGCTCGCGTCCCCGCATCGATGTCGTGCTGCTTCACCCAGTTCCGCAGCGTCTCACGGGACCCGGTGCCGAGCTTCCCTGCCACCGCCTGCAAAGCGGCCGTCTCGTTCGGGTAGTCGTCGCGCACCTCGGCGACCATGCGCACCGCACGGGGGCGGAGCTCAAGCGGGTAGGAGGAAGGTCGTGCCGAAACTCGAATCCTTACACGTGTTCGAGTCTCTACCGAACCCGGGGCGGTTCAGTGCCCGCCGGACGGATTGTCCGCGGCGTTGCCGTACGTGTGGGCGAAGCAGTCGCACTTCCGCGTGTCCGGAATGGACTCATCGCCAGCAGACCGATACAACTGCGACAACAGGGCCTCCCGGTGAGCAGTGGCGTAGACACCCTCTGTGCTGCCGAGTGGCCCTGCCTTCATGCCCCAACGCGGCCACAATCACCTGAACAGCACACCCGTACGGAACCACCAACCCCCACACTCGGTTTCGAGAAGCTCTCTTACGCAAAGAGATGTTCACGGGATTCCTCCGAGTAGGTGGGGCGCGGGGCGGCCCAACCCGCCGCAGCTTCGAGTTCCGGCTGCGCTCCACAGTCCTGGACTACTCAAGGAAGCCCTCGCACCGGGCGCCGTCGAACGGCTGCGGAGCGGTACGAGAAGCCTCGCGGGCCACCGACCTCCGCACAACGGATCAAGGCGTCCGGGACCGTCCGGAACCCTTCGAGGCCGTCCCACCCCAGGTTCGATGCCCTGCCCAGACACTCTCGGATCCCGGCCGAACCCCACTACCGACGTCAGCGGTCACGTCCCCCGATTGCACTGCAGCGGCGAATCCGGGACATCAGGCCGCGGGGCGGGCGACGTCGCCCCGCTGCCCGAGCTGCTGGAGACGCCGCACACCGAGTGGGCGTGGCGGCCGACCGGCCAGCGTGACGACCTGCTCTTCGCTCCTTGGGCGCCGTTTTGCCGGACCGGCAACAGGAGTGGCCTGCCCGGGACACGATGGGCGACGGTGGGTCCGTGACCGACAACATCACAGCAGGATCGCCCGCGTCCGGCACCCCCTCGCCTGCCGACGGCTACGTCGGAGACCCCGCGGTGCGGGCGGAGTGGGACAACCGGTACGCCGACCGACAACAACTGTGGAGCGGCCAGCCCAACGGTGCGCTCGTCGCCGAGGTCGCCGGGCTCACACCCGGGCGGGTGCTCGACATCGGCTGTGGCGAGGGCGCGGACGCCGTCTGGCTCGCGCGCGGCGGCTGGGACGTGACCGCGCTCGAGGTCTCGGGCGTGGCGCTGGAGCGGGCGGCCGAGCACGCACGGGACGCAGGCCTCACCGTTCGCTGGGTACACGCCGCCCTGACGGAGGCGGCGCTCCCGCCAGCCTCCTTTGACCTGGTCTCCGCGCAGTACCCAGCCCTGCTGCGCACCCCCGACGCCGCAGCCGAGCGAGCGCTGCTCGCGGCCGTCGCACCCGGCGGCGTACTGCTGCTCGTACACCACGCAGGGATGGACAACCAGCCGGCGCACGACAGCGGCTTCGACCCGGCTGACTACGTCTGGCCCTCGATGGTCGCCGCTCTGCTCAGCGACGACTGGGAGGTGGAGGTGGACGAGCAGCGGCCACGTGTGGCACCCGACGGCGGCGCCGGCGCGCACCATACCGACGACCTGGTGCTGCGCGCGCGTCGGCTGCGCTGAGCTTGTTCTTTCTGGTCTGACCTCGAACAATGCCCCGAACATGATCGCTCGTACGGGGATTCCGGGGATAGAACACGGCCTTCGTCTGATCCTGTGCTCCGGCCAAAGAGGCACTTGACCAGCACGCAGGCCGTGGGGAATGACTCTGCTGCATCACGATGCCCGGCGGGAAGCTTTCGCGGCGGCGTCACACTTCCCGGACGACTTCTTCGACTGCCTGCCCGTGCGCGGGGACACGATGTTCGAGCTGACCGACGCGTTGCTGTGTGCAGACGGGCCGGTGACCACGCCGGTGGACCTCACGCTGACGGTCGAGCACCGGCGCGGTCACGGCGCGATGCACGCCGCGCTGAACAGCGGGAACGTCGATGTGCCGCGGCTGCGACAGGCCTTGGCCGGGCTGCCGCAGCCCGAGGCCGCCGACGGACGCCTGGTGCTGGCGGGGGACCCACTGGCTGCGGCCGGATGCTCCGTGCAGTGCGGACCGCCTGTTCTGCCACGTCTACGGCCGCAGCGGGCGCTCGTCGGACCAGTTCGTGCCCGGCTGGCCCTACTCGTTCGTCGCCGCGCTGGAGTCGGGCCGGACCTCATGGTGGCAAATCCTGGACGCGTTGCGGCTGGGGCCGGCCGACAAAGTCGCCGAGGTCGCCGCGGCCCAGGTGCGCCGCGTGGTCGAGGACCTCATCGACATGGGCCGCTGGCACGCGGGTGACCGCGACATCCTGATCGCCTTCGACGCCGGCTCCAAAGGCGGACGCGCACGGACCCCGTGATGCGCAAGCCCGGTGCCGTGGATCTCACCACCTCAAGGCGGGGACGACCAGCTCGAGGCCCCAGCTGTCCCATGCCTCTGCGAGGGATACGAGGTGGTCAATATCCAGGACGCGGGCGTTTGAGACATCGGTGGCGTCGCAGAACGAGTGCCACACGCCGCCGGAGATCGCGCAGCTGCCGCTGACCGTTGGCGGCTCGATTGGCGGTCGTAGAACCTGGCGCCCGTGGGTGTCGTCCGCAACGGTCCGGTGCCGCGCGCCAGCAGCCGCACGCCGAGATCGTGCTCGAGCCGCTGGATCTGACGTTTCATCGCTGGCTGTGTGACTCCCTGTCGGCGGGTGCCCGCCGAGATTGAGCCCTCTTGGGCCACGGCTACGAAAGATGCGAACAGGGTGAGGTCAGACCATTATTCGACATCATGTGGATCATCTGCCCATGATGGCAATGGACTCGACCGGAGCCGTCCTCCGAAGGGGCTTATTTACATGACCATGACCGGCCAGGTGCGGCGCCGAGCGCAAGGTGCGTCGAGCCGTGTTCGGCTCTTTCGTGGGGTCCTCCGTCGAGTGGGCTTCGAGGGCATCGACGGGCGCCTTGGAACCGCCTGCGTCGCCACCCGCTGGCAAGCGTGGAGCGGACCGGAGACTGCCGGACGTCTCCGGACTCCCGTCCTCCGCTCCGACGCCTCGTTCTCAGAGACCCTCACATACGAAACAAGGAGTACACCGTGAGCAAGCCCGGACAGACCGTCGAGATCCCTCACCTCGGGGGGTCGACCGTCGGATACACCTTCGGCAAGCCGTACGACCCCGCACTCCCGACGCTGGTCCTGATCAACTCGTACACCACCTCGGCCGAGTTGTACCGGCCGCAGTTCACCGACCCGGAGCTCGGGTCCGCGGCCAACCTGCTGGCCCTCGAACCCTACGGGCACGGCCGCACGAGGGCCGCGTACCAGCACTTCACCTACTGGGACAGCGCGGTCGCGAACCTGCAGGCCCTCGAGGCCCTCGGGATCGACGAGGCCTTCGTGCTGGGAACCTCGCAGGGCGGCTGGGTGGCGGTCCGCATGGCTCTGCTCGCCCCGGACGTCGTGAGGGGCCTCATCCCGCTCGGCACATCGATGGACTTCGAGAGCCCGCGCAGCCGCGACCTGGGGTGCTGGGACGGGATAGGGTCCAACACGCCGCTCGTCGACGCCCTCGCCGACCCGGTCGGCGAGGACTGGGTCGTGCCGGACGAGGTCGTAGACGCCATCTTCACCACGGCCCTGGGCGGCGTCTCAGCCGAGGAACGCGAATTCTGGCTCACCGCCTACCGTGCAAACTACACCGGTGACGCCGGACGCCACCGTCTGCGCCTCAGCACGGTGAACCTGCGGGACCGCGACGGGCTCCACGGCAGGCTCGATGAGGTCCGCTGCCCCGTCCTGTGGCTGCACGGGACCGCGGACCAGGTGTACTCCGTGCCGAACGCCCAGGAGGAGATCCGGATGTTCACCCGCTCCCCCGAGGCGCGCCTGGAGATCATTGAGGGCGGGCAGCACTTCCTGAGTGCCTCGCATCCCGCGGAGGTCGGCTCCGCAGCGATCGAGTTCCTGAAGCGCTGGGCCTGAGCCTGCAGCCACCGGTGCGTCGGCCGGTTGATCTTCTGCTTGATTGTTGATCGATCCGGGCGGGGTGGGCGGGGAGGTGCCCGGGACCGGGCCTCCGGGCACCTCTGAGTGACGGCGGTCTCGGCTCCGAAGAAGGCCGACGCCGCCCGTTCCTGAGCAGCCGCACGGGCACGGCCCGCCGGGCCTGCTCCGCGGCGGTTTGCTCGTGCCGCCACGTCCTCAGCCATCGCCGCCGTCGACCGGGCGCTATCACATGCATGACGCACCCGACACCCACACTTCCCTTGGAACAGCCGCTCCTGGAGCGCCGGGCACAAATCATGATGCACTCGTACGGGCGGCCGGCTGTCCTTGTACGGCCCAGCCTTCCAGGGCACGGCGCGGTATATCACCGCGATGAGACTTGCGGACTTATCAGTGGAGACGGCCGATGCCTGGACAAGGCAGGGTGGACCCCGGTCGGCGAAGCGGAAGCTTCTGGATACCGGCCCTGCGCACGCTGTGGGTGGGCTGATGCGTTCCTCCCTCCAGGGACGAAGCCACCAGACGGGCTTTATCCGAGCGCGGCAGGTTCGTCTTGTGCGAGCACGTCGGACGGAGGGGCAAGGAATGGCTGGTGAGAGCGAGGTCGGCCGGGCATCTGTCGGGTTCGAGGTGGCTACCGGCGCCTTGGCGCTCCCTGCAGGGAGCGCCAAGGCGCCGGAGGCCGCGATTGCACAGCTCTCCGGAACCCTCGCCCCGGGAAGCCAGATGCCCGTGTCCCTCAGCGGAATTCTGCGGGGCAGGTGGTGTGGGCGGCTTCTGGCAGGGGTGCGGGTGATCCGCTCACGCATCGGGGGCACCGTCACCGTTATGCAGGACCGGTCCCGAGAAGGCAGCGCTACCGTCCACGAACGTCGCGCTGTCTACACAGCCTGTATGGCGGAGTATGGCGGCCTGGTGTGTGCATGCGATCCGCCGGTGCCGAGCCGACGGCCTTTACCCGAAAGGGAGGAACGACGATGTTTGCCGAGCCGACACAGCGCTGGATTTTGGCCTTCGACGCGTCCTGTGGCACATGCCGAAGCATCTCGCGAGCGGTGGAGGAGGCCGGGGGCGGCCGGTTCGCCGTCCTGCCGCTGCAGCATCCCGAAGTGACGCGGTGGCGGTCTGCGGCCCTGGGTGACGGCGCGCCGTTCACTCCGACCCTGCTCCGGGTCCGCGGCGCCGACGACGTGCGGGCTTGGACCTCCCGTCGCATCGCTCTCCCGCTCATCCGGCTGCTGGGGCCACGAGCGACTCTGCGCGTCCTGGGCGCGCTCGAGCAGCTTCGTGAGGAGGCACGCGCACCGTTGTCCCCACCCGCTCCGGCCCGCGGTCTGAGCCGCAAGACGTTCCTGCGGCTGGGCGTCGGAGCTACGATCGCCGGCGGACTCGTCTTCAGCGGGGCGGTTCCGGCGCTTGCCGAACAGCGCAGAACGGCTGCCGCCGCGTGGGTGGCCACCAACCGGACCCGTCTCCCACAGACTTACAGCGCGTTCGTGGCTTTCCCGGAGGAATACCGGCAGGAGATCTACCAGGCCCTTTCGCCGGCTCAGCGGGCTGGCCTGTGGCGCGAACACGTCGCCGCGTTCCGGGCGGCGCACCCGGCGTCGAACGCTGGCCAGCGCCGCGCCTACGAGATGGTGGAGCGGGCGCTGGCTGACGACAGCATGTGCGATTCCGACCAGGTCGAGCAGCACGCCCAGGCCCTCGAAGCGATCCGCACAACCGTGACGAAGGAGTTCGGCATCGAGCAAGGCCGGCACCTCATTGCTACGCTCGGCCCGGCGACCGAGACGGCGCAGCCTCTCGCAGACGCGTGCAGCTGCTCCACGGAGTCGGACTGGTGCGGCGTCGACCCGTGGAATTGCGGGTCGACCGCCCCTCCGTGCCAGCGCGTGCGCCGCTGTGGCACGGCTTACCAGTACTGATGCGACGGCCACTGCTTCTACTGATCCACGGCCCTCACGGTCGGCGGCCGTTCGCGGCGGGTCAGCATAAGGCGGGCCTTGCCGCAGCGGCCGCCGGGGGCGACCGGCGCAGTGTGCGCGCGTCCCACAGGCCACGGCCGCCCGGTGGCTCGATGACGGCGTGTTCTCGCAGGGTTCTGATGTCCCAGACAGTGATCCGGGGCTACAGCTGCCCGTCATGCGTCGCGGTACCGAAGTCGTGGACCGTGACGACGTTCGGGTGCGCGAGTCCGCCAGCGACCGCGGCTTCGCGGGCGAACCGGGCCACCTGCCGGTTGCTGTCCGCGCTGCCGTCGCCGGTGAGGACCTTGACCGCGACCAGGAGGTCGATACAGCGGGATGGTCGCGACGACGATGTCCCCGGCGGTCGCGGCTTCGGTGGGGGGCCGCGCGGGCGCGTGGGCCCAGTTCTGCCACCAGGTCGGCCAGGCTGTCCGGTCCTCGCCGGTTACTCAGGACGACGTCGTGTCCGGCGGCGACGGCCAGCCGTGCGACGGTGCCTCCTGTGTGTCCGCTGCCGATCAGTCCGATGGCTTTGTAACTGAGGGCGGGAGTCGTTCCGACGTGACTGTAGGAGTCACCTTCTGACACCGAGTTTGCTGTGTCGGTTTGTTTCGACGTCAGCAAAGATCTTGCGGTGGGAGCGTGGGGTGTGCATCTCCCGTAGGGGGTTCGATGTCGGAGTCGAAGGTCGATCTGTACGCCGCTATTCGCCGTGACCACGACCGCAACGGACTCTGTCCCAACGAGCCCTGCAGCGCAAGTACAACGTCACCTGGCGGACCGTGCGCCGAGCCCTGGACGGGCATTGGCCCGAGCCGAGGAAGAAGCCACGCCGGCGCGAGTCCCGGCTGAACCCGTACAAGCAGCTGATCGACGCGATGCTGCGGGCGGGCCTGGACGCGCCGGCGAAGCAGCGGCACACCGCTCAGCGGATCTTTGACCGCCTGGTCGACGAGCACGATGCCCCCGACATCTCGTACCCGATGGTCCGCCTCTACGTGAAGGAGAGACGGGCTGAGGTGCGCCGGGAAGCGGGGCGGGGTCCGCAGGCGATGTTCGTGCCGCAGACCCATCTGCCCGAGGCCGAGGCGGAGGTCGACTTCGGCGAGTTCCATGTGGTGCTCGCCGGAAGGCTGACGAAGGTCTACCTGTTCTCACAACGGCTGTCGTACTCCGGCGAGGCCGTGCACCACGTGTTCGCCACTGCCGGCCAGGAGGCGTTCTTCGAAAGCCACCTGCACGCGTTCCGCGTGCTGGGCGGGATCTCACGGGGCCACAATCGAGGGTGCCCACGAGAAGGGCGGGGTTGAGGGTCAGATCGGGTACTTCCGCCGCAGCCACCTGGTCCCCGTCCCGGAGGTTTCGTCCCTGACCGAGCTCAACGCGATGGTCGACGAGTGGGACCTGACCGACGAGAGCCGCAGGCTGCGGTCGCGGACCCGAACGGTCGGCGAGTACTTCGCCGCCGAGCAGTCGCTGCCGAAGCCGTTGCCGACCGAGCTGTTCGAGACCGGACGCTGGTTCACCCCGCGCGTCGACCGCTTCGGGCAGGTCAACGTCCGTGGCAACGCCTACTCGGTGCCGGTGCGATTCATCGGCCACCAGCTGCGGGTGCTGTGCTGCACGCCAACGGCCTGATCGTCTTCGACGGCCGCACTGAGGTCACCCGCCGCGAACGCCTCGGCGGCCGGGGCGGCTCCTGCCTGGTCCTGGACCACTACCTCGAAGCGCTCCTGCGCAAGCCCGGCGCCTTCCCCGGCTCGACCGCGGCTGACCGCCGACGCGGTCGCCCTGGAAGCCAGCAAGCTCGCCGAGTCCGACGGCTCACTTGCCCCGCCGCCGGCCGCAGCGACTGGCCTGGCAGACATGGACGGGCCGAACTCTTCGGTGACGTCCTTGTCCGACTGGAGGCTCGCGCATCTCCCGCCCGGCACCAGGCCGCTGCCCTCGGTGGCCCACTCCGACCAGTTACTGAACCGGCGCGGCCGCACGGCCGGAGACAAGGAAGGATCATGATGCGCAAGCGAGGCCTGACCGAAGAAGCCGCCACCGCCTCCATCGACCAGGCATGCCGCATGCTGCGGCTGCCCACCATCCGCCAGCAGTTCAAGGAGATGGCTGACGGCGCCACCCGTGACCAGATGTCCTACCGCGGCTTCCTCGCCGAGCTGCTGATGGCCGAGTGCCACGACAGGGCCCGGCGCCGGTCCGAACGCCGGATCCGGGCCGCGGCCTTCCCGAGGGACAAGTCACTGCGGGCCTTCGACTTCGACGCCAACCCCAACGTCGACCCGCCACCATCAACACCCTCGCTACCTGCGAATGGGTCAAGAAGGGTGAGCCGCTCTGCCTGATCGGCGACTGCGGCACTGGCAAGTCCCACCTACTGATCGCGCTGGGGACCGAGGCCGCGACGCAGGGCTTCCGCGTCCGCTATGTGCTGGCGACCAAGCTCGTCAACGAGGTCGTCGAGGCCGCCGACGACAAGCAGCTGTCGAAGACCATCGCCCGCTACGGCCGTGTCGATCTTCTTTGCATCGACGAACTCGGCTACAATGGAACTTGACCGCTGCGGAGCCGAGCTACTGTTCCAGGTTCTGACGGAGCGTGAGGAAAAGAACAGTCTGGCCAACGCCAACAACGAATCCTTCAGCGGCTGGACCAAGATCTTCACCGACCCCAGGCTCTGCGCGGCCATCGTCGACCGCCTGACCTTCAACGGGCGCGATCACCCAGACCGGCACCGAGTCCTACCGACTCGCCCCACACCAGGGCCCAAGCCGAACGGGCCAGCTGACCTGGGCAGGGCAAGACCAGGCCGTCGGTACTTCTAGGCCAGAGAGCCGGTCGACAGCAGTCCGGCCACCTCCAGATAGGCGGCCGTGTCCGCGTGGGTGTCGAAGAACAGATCCGCGGGGCGCAGGCCGTCCCGGTTATGCGTCGAGGTGAACCCGGCGACCCGACATCCCGCTGCCTTCCCTGCAGCCACCCCGGCCGGCGCGTCCTCCACGACCAGACACGCCGACGGTTCCAGGCCGAGAGCGGCGGCCGCTTTCAGATAGCACTCGGGCGCAGGCTTGGCCTGCGCCACATCGCCCCCATAAACCTGAACCCGCGGCAGGGGCAGACCCGCCGCCGCGAACAACAACAGCTCGACGGCGCCGTCAACTGCTGGAAAGGCATCCTGTTGCTGATCCAGGAGTTGGTCGAGCACCAAGCGGTCCTGCGACGGATCCAGTTCCGGGGCTGCCAGCCTCACCGTGTCCTCCGGCCGCCGACCGAAGGTCAACGGCCAAACCACGCTGGCATCCAGGCCCCGCAGTCCCGCCCAGGCATCCCACACATGTCGATGCGCCTCAGTCGAGTCGAGCAGTACCCCGTCCACGTCGAACAGCACCGCACCGAGCATCATGATTCCTCTCCGCCGAACACCTCGGCTGAAGATCGTCCAAGGCCGGACGACCCTCGCAGTGACATTAAATCTCACTGACATCGATCATGACGACTGGCCCCGAGTGACTCCCCAACGCGTATCGAAACGACATCCACGGCCAGTGACACAGCCAGTCCGATCGCGCTCATGTCGGTGTCCCTTCAGGAGCACCTTCCGCAAGCGGTTCAGAGTTCGAGGATGACGGAGCCCACGGCTTCCCGCGAGGCCAGGCGCTGGTAGCCGCCCTTGAAGTCGTCGAGGGCGAACCTGCTGTCAATGACGGGCCGCGGCTGCCCGTCGGCGGCCAGACGGCCGATGGCCTAAGCCCCTTGGCGATCTCCTCGTCGGAGTCGCCGTGCACGCCGTAGCCGGTGACGAGCCGCCCTGCGAAGAGGTCCAGGACGTCGACCGGGGCCTGCGTGCCCCCGGTGAAGCCCAAGGACATGACCGTGCCGCCGGGGCGGACGGACCGAGTCAACTCGCCGAGGCGCGGTCCGCCGACCGGGTCCCGGGCGATGTCGACGCCGTGGCCGTCGGTGAGGTGGGCGATGGCCTCGTCGAGTTTCTGCGACGCGGAGTCGATGACCGCCCATGCTCCGGTCTCCGTTGCCCGGCGCGCCTTCTGCGGGGAGGAGACTCGGCCGACAGGCCGTGCGCCGAGTGCCTTCGCCGTCTGCATCCCGGCGTGGCCCACTCCACCCGTCGCCCCGGAGACGAGGACGATCTGGCCGCTCCGGACCTTCGCGGTCTTCGTGAGGGCCAGGTAGGTCGTCAGGTAGTTGACCATCAGCGCCGATCCCTCCGCCCAGTCGAGAGTGTCCGACAACTCCAGCAGCCGGTCGTCCCTGACCAGGGCCCACTCCTGGAAGAGGCCGTCCACGGCCACGGCCAAGTCGGAGTGGCCGTAGATGGCCACCCTTGTGCCGGGGGCGAAACGGTCACTCTCCTCAACGGTCCCCGAGCCCTCGTTGCCCAGGACGAGGGGGCACCTGCGGGAAGCCGAAGTCGCCCTTGCGGATCGTGTTCGAGAGCTGGTTGATCGTCGCGGAACGCATCCTGACGAGCGTGAAACCCTCACGGGGAACCGGCTTCGGGCGTTCCTCCACACCCATCTCGGGCTGGTCGCCGTGTCGTTGCGTATCGACCGCTTTCATGGTGTGCCTCCACCCGTTCGTCATAGTCGGGTCGGGTCACCGGCGGGCGGTGGCCGCCTGGGCGGCATCGGGGACGGCCGCGGCGGCGATCCGTGTCGTACCGCGCTGGTGGCGGCGTGTGAGGTGGCGGTCCAGTAGCGTGCTCTCCACGGCCGCCAGGGCGAAGGCCGCACCGACCCAGCCGATGGCCGCCAGGCCCAGCCCCGCGTCAATGACCAGGCCGGAGATGTACGGGGCGACGGCGATGCCGACATTGAACGCGGCGATGTTGATCGCGCCGCCCAGCGTCCTGGTCTCACCGAGGATGCCGAAGACCCGGGCGTTGACGGCCGGGGTGCAGAACATGCCTCCCGCGCCCATCAGTATCGCCAACGGCACCACGGCCCACGCGCTGCCCGCCGTCAGCGCGACGCCGGAGGCCGCGACAGCGACCGTGCCCATGCCGGTCAGCAGAGACCCGATAGGTCCCCGGTCGGCGACGCGGCCGCCCACCGTCATGCCCGTCAGCGCGCCCACCCCGTACAGCGCCAGGATCAGCGGCACCAGCCCCTCGGCGACACCCGTCACGTCCTCCAGCAGAGCACCGAGGTAGGAGAAGACCGCGATCGTGGCGGCGATGGTCAGAGCAGCGGTCGCGTAGGCGGCCCACAGGCGCGGCACGGCCAGGGAGCGCAGCTCGGTGCGCAGCCTCAGCGGTGGCGCGTCGGTGTCGTGCCCGCCGGGCAGGGCGAACAACAGCGCGGCCACGGAGAGCGCGGTCATCGCGGCCACCGCCCAGAACGCCGCCTGCCACCCCGTGTACTGGGCCAGCAGGGTACCGGCCGGCACACCGACGATCATGGCGACGCTGATCCCGCCGGCCACCACAGACATCGCCTTCGCGCGCCGGTCGGCGGGGACGAGGGAGACGGCGGCCACCGAGGCCAGGGCCCAGAAATTAACGTATGCCATGGCCGTGATCACCCGCGTGACCAGCAGGACCCGAAGTGCGGCACGAGCGCGGCGGCCACGTGCCCGGCGACGAAGATCATCTGGAAGCCGATCAGCGCCGCCCGGCGAGGCAGCTTGAGGGTGGCCAGGGTCAGCAGCGGTGCGCCGACGACCATGCCGACGGCGAACGCGGAGACCAACAGGCCCGCCTCGGACAGGGAGACGTGCAGAGCACCGGCGAGGGACGGCAGCAGCCCGGAGAGCATGAACTCCGAGGTGCCTTGGACGAAGACGCCGAACCCGATGGGGGGCTCTGGGAGCGAGCCATGCGCCCCGCATGGAGCGGAGCCGTGACCTTCGGGCTCGTAACTTCTCTGAACCGAGGCCAGGGCCGCTGCGCTGGAGTATGTGCGGCCCGGGCCACGGCCGACCGTATACGTCAGGTGTAGTAGGTGTCGAACGACCCGATCCACGACGCCGCCAACGGCAGGACGCACACCTGCACGCCGGCTGTGGTCCAGCACCGGCATAGGGCCGCGATCCCGGAGGTCCACCACGCCGTCGTGCGCAGTGCGCTCACCGCTCCGGCCTGATAGCCCTGCCCGGAGGGATCCGTCATCCCGGGGTAACCCATCCAGTCCTCTGTGAAGATGCCGTCCGACCCGAACACGATGGCCGCCGACACGAGCCACAGATCGATCAGGAGGGCCGACACGGCGAGCGCCACGTCGAAGCGCAGGTACGCGTGCGTCGGCACCAGCAGCCGTACCGCCGGGTGTCCGTGGAGCCGCACCCAGTCCCGGGGCCAGATGCGTACCAGCACAACGGCGGCGTACACCAGCGCAGCGACGGCCGCCGCCCACCCGCCCATGAAGACCAGTCCGAAGAACAACATCCCGAAACTCATGCCGGGCCAGATGCCGCACCGTTTCGAATGGTTCCTTCCGCATCAATGATGCGAGGAAGCCGGCAGGATGCGTCGAAGGCGGGGCGGCCGTGACCGGCGGCTCAGGTGGTTGTGGCAGGCGCGTAGGTCACGTCGTGCTACGGTCCCGAGATGTTGCCCTTGGGGCGAGAGGCGGGAACGACGTGCCCCTGTTGGGCAGGCCGGAGAGCTGGCTCTCCTCGGGCCAGGCGGCGGAGCTGAAAGGCGTTGGCGTGCCCTCGAGCACGTCACCCTCAGCCCGAGCCGGATAGGCGGCATCGCCCGCGCCGCCCTCGTCCTCAACGGCCAGTGGAAATGATCTCCGTTGAGAGAACCTCACTGGCTGGCCTGTTCTTCCCAGGGCTCGGCGGACGAGCCGGCTAGCGCGCCACGCGGTGGCGGAGGTAGACGACTCTTGAGCTGAAGGTGCGGGTCTCGACGAGTTCGAGATCCACCCGGCGCTCGTGATGGGGGAAGAACGGAATGCCACCGCCAACCAGCACCGGGTAGACCATGGCCCGGTACTCGTCGATCAGACCCAACGCGGCCGCCTCGGCGGCGAGAGTCGCGCCGCCGATCGCGATGTCGCCCTCCCCCGGCTCGGCTCGCAACCGCTCGATCTCCTCCGCCAGACCGCCGGAGGCCAGTCGGGCATTGCCCTGCACCGCCGACAGAGTGGTGGAGAACACCACCTTCGGCAGCGGCTTCCAGAGTGCGGCCCACTCGAGCATTGAGTCGTCGAGCGAGGGATCCTGATCGGCGGTCTCCCAGTACAGCATCGTCTCGTACAGCCGTCGTCCCAACAGGTGGACGCCGACCTCTCGAATCTCGTCGATCCAGAAGCGAAAGACGTCCTCGTCGGGCGCCGTCCAGTCGAAGCCACCGTCCGGCCCGACGATGTAGCCGTCAAGTGAGACGCTCATCGAATAGGTCACGCTGCGCATCAGAAGTGCTCCTCGGTAACGGGTTCGACAGTACGACCGCCGGACGCCGCAGGACTCATCGCGGCTCGCGAGATTGCCTGGGCCGAGTCACTTCACGAGATCACTTCGTTGAGAAAACCTCAGTGAGACTCGTCAGCACATGCGCTAAGTCGTCAGCTCCGGAAGTCCTTTGGGAGTTGATCAAGCTACCAGGGCGACGGAGCATTCTTCTGAGTGATCGGCGGTGTGCCGGTCGAGCCTGGCCAGCAGAAAGTAGATCTCCACCTGGTTCAACCAGGAGGCGTGCACCGGAGTGTGGATCAGTACCGCGTTCGGGACGCGGCTGTCAGCCGGTCCGCTGCTGCCTTGCCGCGGGGGGAGGAGGAGCCGTTGCCGACGAGCCAGAACACGCGCTTGGCGCTGGCGTACGGCTCGCGGCTCATGACCTGGGTGACCAGGGTCATGAACGGATCGATGCCGGTGCGCGCCTCGCACCGGCCGAACACTGTGGCTTGGTGGACGTCGTAGGCAGCCAGGCATGCCAGTGCTCCGACGCCTCCGCCCGTTCGGGGCACGACCAGCGGGACAACGCTACACCGGTCTCCGCGGGCAGTTGGCAGGCCAGCGCTTTGGCCTGGCCCGGTGCAAGGCGGTGGAAGAGAGGGGGCGGCCGGCTCGTATGCGGTCGGCCAGGCCATGCAGGCGCTGGTCGGTGTACCGGCCGCGCCAGCGGCGGTTATCACGCGGGCAGCGGCAACGGGCATGGCAGACAAGCCGAACGAGAGAAGTGGATACGACAGGCCGTCGCCTGCCGTATGCGGTCCCCGGCCCGTCGGTCAGGAGAGCCCTCGCGGTCCGATGGGACGACTCGAAGCGGAGCCGGACTGACGCGCGGGCTGGCCGCTCACTCGGCGCCGTCGCTGCGGAGGAGCAGGCCGAGCAGTCCGGGGAAGCGCGCCTCGAACTCCTCGCGGCGCAGTCGGTTGACCCGCTTGGGCCCCTGGTCACGCTGTTCGAGCAGACCGGCGCCGCGCAGGACCGAGAAGTGGTGGCTGAGTGCGGCTTTGCCGACCGGCACGTCGAAGCTGCCACAGCTGCGCGTCCAGTCGGCGGAACCCGCCAACTCGCGGATCAGCTGGATGCGCACAGGGTCAGCGAGCGCGGACAGCGCGGTCAGGACGGAAACCTCGTCGGGATCCGCGTGTACCGGCGCCGCACGGTGACTGCCGCCCGCGGCCTGGTTCGACACGCCCCTCCCCTCGTCATGCGCGGCCTCGCCGGGAACCTTGCGGAGTGCTCCGGCCGCTTGCTCGGTGTTCGATGGATATCTTACAGTGCCAGTGTTCGATTTCTGTTGAACACTCGATCGAAGGGTGCATTCCGCTCATGCGTGCAGTCGAGTTCCAAGAGTACGGCGGTCCCGAGGTGCTGAAGGTCGTGCAGGTCGAAGCCCCCGAGCCGGGACCAGGCCAGGTGACCATCGACGCCGCCTACGCGGGCGTGAACTTCGCGGACCTCAAGGCACGCGCCGCGGGGTACCGGGTGGAATCGCTCCCGTTCGTCCCCGGCCTGGAAGTCTCCGGACGGATCCGGGCCGTCGGCTTCGGCGTCGGAGGGCTGCGCCCGGGGCAAGAGGTCGTCGCGCTCGTCAACGGCGGCGCCTACGCGGAGGTAGTGGTCGCCGAGACCGCCACTGTCTTCCCACTCCCCGAGGGCCTGGACCTGCGGACCGCGGCCACGCTCCCCACCGTGCTGCCGACCGCGCGCGCCCTGCTCCACGAGGTGGGGCGACTGCGCGCCGGAGAGAGCGTGCTGGTGCACGGCGCTGCGGGAGGCATCGGCACAGTGGCCGGCCAACTGGCCCGGGGGGCGGGCGCCGGCGCGGTGTACGGCGTGGTCTCCTCCGCGGCCAAGGCCGAGTACGCCCTCAGACACGGCTACGACGAGGTGTTCACCACCGACTCCTTCCCCGACGAGGTCCGCCGCGCCACCGGCGGCAGGGGGGTCGACCTGGTGCTCGACCCGGTGGGTGGCGACACCCTTCGCCGCGGTCTCGACGCGCTGGCCGTCTTCGGTCGCCTGGTGTCCTTCGGCAACGCGAGCGGCGCAGAGCCGTGGCACGTCGGGCAGTCCGAACTCTACGCGCAGGGCCGTTCGGTCGCGAGCTTCTCCATCCTGGCTCTCGCGCAGTCGGCGCCCGAGGCGCTGCGTTCGCTCGTGGAGCGTGCCTTCCGTATGGTCACCGATGGCAACGTGACCCTTCCGGTCACCGCGGAGTTCCCACTGTCGGACGCAGCCGAGGCCCATCGGCTGATGGGCGAGCGCACGTCGACGGGCAAGTTGCTGCTGCGGGTGGCCGACTGAACACAGTCGCTGCAGCGACGCCCAGGAACCGCGGGCAGATGGGGCTTCGCCCTCTACTACGCCAACAGCGACCGCTACGAGGACCCCCTACTGCCCAGAGGACTCACGGCTGCCCACCGGCGGCTTCGCCGGCGCCCTCGAAGACGCCCTCGACCGGCCTGCCGGCTCCACCTCTCGCCCCTGACATCTGACGAGGCGACACACACAACTCCAGATCCGAAGTCCTTCGGGGGTTGATCATGTTGCTGATGCGGCGGAGGATTCTTCCTGTCGGTCGAGTGTGTGTCGGTCGAGCCGGGCCAGCAGATCGTCCAGGTCGGAGGGGGCGAACTTCCACTGGAACGGCTGTGCTGCGGCGTTGTAGCGGTCTTCGAAGGCCCGGAGCTGGTCTCGGATCTGGTCGAGGTCCGTGAAGTCGTTGGGTGCCACGACTTTGCGTTGGACGATGGAGAAGAAGATCTCTATCTGGTTGGTCCAGGAGGCGTGGACCGGGGTGTAGACCATGACGGCGTTGGGAAACGCCTTGGCCAGGCGGTCTTGGCGGCTTCGCCGCCGTGGGAGGAGCCGTTGTCGACGATCCAGAAGACGCGTTTCGCGCTGGCATAGGGCTCGCTGGTCATGACCTGGGTGACCAGGTTCATGAAGGGCACGATGCCGGTGGTGGGCTCGCAGCGCCCGAGGAAGCGGGCGTGGTGGACGTCGTAGGCGGCGAGGTAGGCCAGGGCGCCGCCGCGTCGGTACTCGTGGCTGACCCGCATGGCCCGGGCCTGTCCGGGGGCGAGAGTGGGGGGCAGCGACAGCGGGCCCGGATCGAGGTCTTCTCATCGCTGGAGACCACGTACATTCGCACCCAGTGGGACGCCGTCGAAGGTGCCGGCATACAGGTCCATGATGCGGGCGGCCTTGGGCTGGAACTTCGGATCGCGGATGAAGATCCAGGACCGGAACTGCCAGGGCTTGAGTGTGTCGTCGCGCAGCCAGCGGCGGACGGTGGAGGCGGAGATGCGGCGGGCGACGATCTCGCGTGCCAGTTCCGGGCACGACCAGCGCGACAGCGGGGTGCCGGTCTCGGCAGGCAGTTAGCAGGCCAGGGCCTTGACCTCGGCGACCTGCACCGGGGTGAAGCGTCATGGACTGGCCGCGGCGCCTGCGGTCGGCCAGGGCGGGGATGCCGCCGTAGGCGAAGCGGGCCCGCCAGGTGCGCACGGTGTCCAGGTGCGCTCCGGTTTGGCGGGCGATCGCTGCGTTGCCCCGCCCCCGGGCGGCCTGCAGCACGATCTGCGCCCGCAGGCGGTCACGGTGCGGGGTGCTGTGGCCGTAGGCCGCTTTCTTCAGCCGGTGCCGTTCGGCGGCGGTCAGGACGATCGGGCGCGCGGTGGCTGCGGGCAAGGCAGGCAGGCCGTTCAGCAGAGGCGGATCAGGGCACCCGGAGCCTCCCGCGTCCAGCCCGGCTGTTGGCCGCCCAGGTCCATCAGATGATGAACAAGCTGTCCGGCCCGCCGATCCGGCGGATCGCTTCCAGGGGATACGGGGTCTGCCTGCTCTCACAACGGAACTCGTGGTAGAAGTCCGTCATCACTGCGGCAACCGGGGCGTAGCGGGTGAGGATCGCCGCGACCTGCGACGGAATTCCCGTCGGAGGTTCCCCTCGGGCACACGCGCGCACGAACGCGCTGCGCTCATCCCCCTCGTACCCGTACAGGGCGGTGACGAGCCACTGCACCAGGTGGGTGACGGTGTAGCAGCGGTCATAGGTCTGGTGTTCGGCGAAGAAGTCGGCCTCCTCCTTCGACAGGTCGAACCGGGAGGAGATAGCGAGGCCGTAGTCCGTGAAGAACAGACGCTTGCCGTCGGTCAGGATGTTCTGGAAGTGGCCATCGAAATGCAGGAGCCCGTGGGCGTTCATGAAAGAGGTTCCGGCCTCAAGTTCCTTCGTCACCATGGTGCATGCCTGCTCGGCCGTCTCATCGTCGGCCTTGACCTGAACGTCCAGCCAGTCGTGCAGGTTCTGCGGAATGTACTCCAGGAACAGCGCGACGCTCGCCGAGGAATCCCGCAGCGCCTCGATCCGGTGGCGCACCTGCGGTCCGCCTCCCCAGTAGGCGACAACTTTCTCCACGTCGGCCAGTTGCTCGGGCAGCACCTGCCCGGGGTGCGGCAGCACCCGCCAGTGGTACATCAACGGAAAGCCCTCATGGTCCTGTGCGAGCACCCAGTTCGTCGTCATGGTGTGCACGGCCAGCTCCCGCCAGGCCCCCCATCCCGGGCTTCCGGGAACCCCGAGGCCGGGGTGGCAGAAGGTCGGTAGCCCGAAGAGGTTCGCCGTGGATTGGACGTTCTCCGGCTGCCTTTCCAGATCGGTCAGCGGCAGCCGCTTAACGAAGACAGGGATTCCGCCGACCTCCAGCAACGCTGAGGTCCCGCCGATGCCAGAACCCATCGGCGCAGCCGTATCCACAAGGTCGCGCAGTTCGCGATCGCTGCACAGCGCCAGCGATGTGGAGACGGCACTGTAGGCCGCCAAACGCGCACCACGCGACGCGTCAAAGCTCTCGACGGCTACCTCCACCAGGGCACCAACCTCTCCGAACCTGGGCCCGTCCAAAGGGCGCGCACACGCGACGCATAGTTCTGCGGTCCGCCCCCTGCACGGCCGGAGAGCATCCAAGACCGTTTGTGAACACGATCCGAACACCCTTTTGGCCGCACTATACGTGAAGATCGACAACAAGGTCGGGCGAACACGATGCCCCGGCAGACCGCCACTGCTCAGCGGCTCGGATCTGGTCAGTCTCGCCGTGGTCGAGCCCCATCCACACCGTCTTCGACACCCGGACCGCGAAACGCCCTCCAGGCCCAGGGGTCAACCCCCGAAGGACTTCCGGAGCCGACCGCTAAGCCTCACGGCCCGGCCGGTGGCCACGACCGCCTTGGCCGGTCAACTGCCAGGCGAACCTCGGGCCCGCCGCTGCAGTCCTCGGGCCGAGCGCGGGCGCGCAGGGGCCAGCGGGCTCAGGATGCCGACGGGGCGGCGACCGTGGACTTGGACGAAGTATTGTTGATCACTCCTCGGACAGGGCGCCACTGCTGTTCCAGATTTTTGCCGAACGTGAGGAACGCAAAGCGACCGCGGTCGCCACGAACTCACCGTTCCATGAGTGGGACTCGATCTTCAGCGAGCCCCGGCTCTGCGCGGCCATCGCCGACCGGATCACCTTCCGATGCACGCTGATCCAGACCGGCACCGAGTCCTACCGACTCCAGGCCACCGAAAACGAACTGGTTGGCCAGGCCAGCGGATGACGTTGGTGCGGTGATCTTGTCTTCGCCCTTGCTCTGCCAACAGGATGAGACCGGGCAGTTCGACGAAGGGGAAACATGGGTGATCAGTGGGTGAAGCTCGAACTTGATGTCGCCAGCTTTGATGAATGTCGCTTTGCGAAGTATGTGACTAGATGCCGGGCTGACGGCATTCGTCTGACAACTCTGGCCGAGCTGGGAGACACTCCGGAACATCGTCTCGCGCTCTATGAACTCAACAAGGAGTGCTCGGCCGACATCCCCGAACGCGGGGAGTTCTACTCGTATGAAGAGTATGCCGAGCGGCGCTTCGCAGTCGCCTCCTACGACCCACGCGGTGTCGTGATTGCGCTGGACGGCGATTTCTGGGTCGGGATGGCGGCAACATCGGCCCACGGGGACTTCGCGTTCAACGAAATGACCGGCGTGAGGGCCAGTCATCGGGGCCGCGGCATCTCAATTTCCATGAAGACGTTCGGGATGAGCTTCGTCCGGGAGTGCGGAGCGAGCAAGGTCCGCACGTTCCATCACCCACTGAACGAGAGCGCCATCTCCATGAACCGAAATCTGGGTTTCGTGGATGCAGTGGACTGAGACGGAGCCGGGCCCTTCCGAACCGCGCCTGTCAGGGACGCGGGCCGACAGGTCCCGGTGTCACACACGCTATCGCCTCAGCGGCTTCCCCAGCTCGGACACTCGCGGCTTAGTCGGGTAGCCGGGTCACGTTGCCGTGACCCGGCCCCCTCAGACCGGACGCGCCAGTCGTCCCGGCATCCGGCTCAAGCAAGCCACAAGGGCTTCGCAGGTCAGCAGGTTGTTGTGGTCCGTTTCCCATCGCCCGCATGGTGCTGGCGGTGGCATTCGGAATGCACGAGACGAAGATTGTTCCGTTCGTCTCCACCGCCGTTTCGCCGGTAGGTGAAGTGATGCTTGTGGAGCATCTTCTTCGAAGCCGCGAACCAGTTGATCCACTGGCGTGGGCTGTCTGGCTCATACTCGGCTCCGGCGATCAGCGCCTGCTTGCAGAGCGGGCAGAGCCCCTGCTGCCGGACCGCCAGGAGAAGACTGGTCTTGTCCATCGGCGGTGGAGCTTTCCTGCGGCGGCGGTTCCGCCAGTATTCCATCAGGGCGGGATCGTCCAGGGACGCTCCGCCCTTGACCAGCTGGTGGCGGACGATCCCGGTCCAGGCGAACTTGGGCAGGAAGGCACCGCTATTGCGGTTGCCGAACACCCACCGGTCCCGTCTGGATGGGTGGAACTTGCCGAAGTACCGGTCTGCGACCCAGTATCTCGACTTCTTGGGATGGCTTCGCCTGGCCCAGCTCCAGGTCAGGCGCCACATATAGGGGTCTGGCGACGCGAACGTCGTCGTGGAAGCCACCCCCCGGTAATAGGCTGCCCAACCGCGAACGATCGGGACGAGCCTGCGCAGGACAGCCTCGGCGTTGGCCCCGTTCAGGGCCTTCACCTCGGTCCGTAACCGCGCCCGGAGCCTCTTGCAGAATGCCGCACTCGGTCTGATGATCAGTTTGCCGCCCGTCCGGCGGACGGTGAACCCGAGGAAGTCGAATCCATCTCCGAGATGGACGACCTTGGTCTTCTCTTTGTTGATGAACACTCGCTTGACCGGCCTGGCCTTCCAGGGCTGGGACGACCGATGGACCTCGGCCGCCAGTTCGCCTCTCGCCTTAGGGGTGGCGGCTCGCTCCCCGTCGATGCCAGCGATCTTGCGACCACTGCTCTGCTGCGACACCCGCTTCACGCTGACCAGCGTGTTACTGCGGCTCCTCAGCATGAGCTTCTGCACGTTGCGGACCCTCTTGAGGTCCCCTTCCTGCGTCGCCTTGAAGATCCTCTGCCTCAGCCGCCGTACGTTCTCCTCGCGGGTGGCCCAGTCGATCCCGTGCCAGTCGAGTAGATCGCCCTCGGGTCCGTTCACCGCAGGTATGCCCTCGGTTGCAGCTTCCTTGCAGTGGTGACTTCATAGGCTCACCTGATCCACGTGGGCTCCCTTTCGGGCCGGGCCACCAGGGCCCGTATCCAGCGAGTTATGCGAAAGACAGGTGAAGGTCCCGTCTCTCGTTTTCCTCTGGCCTTTCGGCCCGCCGGCCTTTGCTTCTTGGATCATCCTTCTCCCGCCAAGGAGTTGAGCCTTTCCTTGCGGTCGGCCTACCAGGCAGGGCCTGGACCTCGACGGGGTTTCCACGTTTCGCACCAGTAAGTCACGGCTGGGGTGGGCGCCCCCTTTACCCCGGGGCCAGCGGTGTCCTGCCCTCGGGATTCAGCTTCCTGAGGGTCGCTTGGTGCCTCGCAGCACCGGGTCCTGCAACCGCCGCTTGCGTGCCATCGTGCGGTCTGAAAGCCACGGAGTGTCATCAGGGGTTCACTTGCGTTCGCCCGTCCAGCCTTCCCCTCACCTGTGGCTCCTCGATGGCCGAGGGGCCCTTGGACTTGAACGCTCAGCTTCGCACCCCGCCGTTACCAGCGACGCACGTGAGCGCGGGGACGAGCCTTGGACACTGACCCGAAGTTCAGCCGATTGATACCTCCTCCACGTGGCTGTCCTTACTTACTTGGAGCGACCTCGTGTCGCACCTGATCGTTTCAAAATGACCTACTCAGTCTTCGGAGGCAGAGGATGCTACAAGCGAGTTCAAGCAAGCCGTGGTACAGATCAGCCCGCCGCTCGTAGCGGATTCGCAGCCGCTTGAACTGGTGTAGCCAAGCAGTTGGGTGGGCCGCGCAGCGAGGTTCTCACCAAGGTGAGTCCTTGTCCGCGCGGCCTCCCGCCGAACCGGACATGACGGTTTCCCTGTCATCCGGCTCTCCGATGATTACGGCGTGAGTGGTTTGGCAGGTCGTTCTGAATGCCGAAGCGTGGCCGAAGTGGAGTTCTTCGGCGAGCACGACGAAGGGTGCAGCTGCTGCAGGGGTAGCTCAGGGCGCTCCATACGCCTAGAGATATCAGGCTATGCCTCATGCTGTATTAGACGTATCCATGCTGGTCACTTAGCGTTCGGCGCATGACAGAGCGACGTGCGATCCTCAGCGGCTCGACCTTTGAGGAGCAGATCGGCTATGCCCGTGCCGTGGTCGACGGCGACTGGGTGCATGTGTCCGGGACGACCGGGTTCGACTACACCACCATGACGATCTCCGACGATGTGGTGGAGCAGGCCGAGCAGTGCCTGCGCAATATCGAGGCCGCGCTGGCCGAGGCGGGGTGCACCTTCGCCGACGTGGTGCGGGTGCGCTATCTGTTGCCCGATCGCGAAGACTTCGAGCCCTGCTGGCCGGTCCTGCGCCGTTGCTTCGGCGAGGTTCGGCCGGCCGCTTCGATGCTCATGTGCGGCCTTGCCGACCCTCGCATGAAGATCGAGATCGAGGTGTACGCGCGGCGGCCAACCGAGGGTGGACGCCGGATCGTTGGGCATTCCCTCCCCTACAGTGGCGCCGTGAGTAATCACTCCCAAGCGCCTGTCACGCCCGTCGAGGCCTATGAACCCCCCTACTACGTGGCTGTCTTCACTACCGTGCGAACCCAGAACCAGAGCGGCTACAGCGAGACCATCGCACGCATGGAAGACCTGGTGAAGGACGTCCCTGGGTTCCTGGGGATGGACCACGCGCAGACTCCTGGCGGGCTGGGCATCACCGTCGGGTACTTCCGCGACGCCGACGCCCTCACGGAGTGGCGGTGCAACGCCGAGCACCGCGCGGCGCAAAAGCGCGGGCAAGCCGAGTGGTACCAGAGCTACACGCTGCATGTGGCGAAAGTGGAGCGGAGCCACGGGTTCATGCGAGCGGAGGTCCCACAGAGCCCGACAGCAAGCTGACCAACCGAAGTCACCTCAGCGACCGTCCCGCCACAAACTCGCATCGAACGAGTCGGCGTGCCCCTCGCGAGCCCGATCTGGCGGGAACCGCGGGGAATGATGGGCAATCGACGCGACGGCCGCGACGAGCCCTTCGGCCGCCACGGCCAGTGCCGCCGAAGAGCGCGATGGAGAGGTCGTAGGAGATCGCAGCGCCGGTCAGCCGGGTGGCCGTAAGAAAGATCTCCACGAAGAAGGTGTAACTGGCACCCCCGTACAGACACAGCGGCACGGCGAGCAGCACCTGTCCGGCCAGTGCACCTGCCAGGTTCCCGCTGGTCAGGAGCATGAACGAAGGCCAGACGAGGACCGTCATCAGCACACTGCCGCCGATCAGCGACGCACGCCTGCCCCACCGGTCCGAGAGCCGCCCACCGACAATGAGCATGATCGTGAAGTCCAGCAGTGCCGCGGCGTTCGCCAGCAGCGACTGAACAATAGCCCGGACGGGCAGGCCTCGTCGTCGAAGGCCTGCGACTGCAGCGCTGTCCACCCCCTGGCGTCGTGTTTGCCGATGCGCACATACGATCCCCGCGGCCCAAAGGGCGGGATACCTACACCCGTACATCCACCCTCGCGATCGCACTCGCACGAAAGGTGGCAGGCTACGGTGAACCGTCATCGCGATGGCCGAGGACTTCGCCCAGATCACCAGGCGCCCGGCTCTGATCAACGTGCACTCCTCGGCAGGTCTGGGAAACGCTGTGGACACGCCGATCGAGGGGGCTTGCCCGCGTTCTCGAAGGTGGGGCGCATGCCCGCCGCGAGGCCACGGTATGCCGATGCACGCCCGCTCGTCGCCATGGAACCCTCCGCGGTCTGTAAACCGCCTGGCCCCGAGCCGCGGCGGTCTGAGCAAGCATGACCCACCTTTACGACCTCGCCTACTTGACCTTCGTCAGCGAGGAGATTGCACCTGCGGCCGCACGTCCGGCCTGAGCATCAAGCCCTTTGTGACGCACTCGAGCAGGCACACGGCGAGAACCCCGACCTCCGGCGCGAACTCGCTCGCCGTGGCGTTACCAGAGCGGCTCCTCAGTCACGACCCGCCCGATCAGCCAACCAACTTGCGTGCTGACGGATGCGAGAGAGATCGTCGGGAAAGTAGCTCTCCCAGTCCTGATCCAGCCGCTTCCAGGCCACCGGCTGACCGGCCTCCGCGACAAACGGGGTCGCCACATCAATGATCGCGGCATACGACAACCCGAGAGTGACCGGCCATGCGTAATCTAGTGCCAACCCGTCGATAACGGTCGGCATCGGCAAAACCCACAGCGCCGACCTGGACCTGACCGCTCGGACAGCGGTAGTGCCCGGACCGCGCATCCCCGCGGGCGAGCCGGCCGCTGCCCCGGGGTTGGTGAGCTCAGTCCAATGAGCCACGACAATGGGTCGCATGAACACATTGCCCACGCTGTCTGCCATGGAGATCACGACGGATCGTCTCCGGCTGCGAAAAGCGCACGACACCGACATCGACGGCCTCATCGAGCTCCAGACGGATCCGCAAGTCCGGGCCCACCTCGGTGGCCCGCGGCCACGTAACGTCGTCGAGCAGTACTTCGACGCGAACGGCATCAGCGCCATCACCAGCAAGCCCGGCACCTATGTCATCGCCGACAAGGAAACCAACCGGTTCATCGGGACACTCGTACTCGACCGCCGTTCCGCCGACCTTCCCGGACACGTCACCCAGGAAGGCACGGAGCTGGAGCTGACGTACCTGCTCCGGTGCGGCAGTTGGGGTGCGGGGCTGGCGTTCGAGGCCGCCACGGCTATGTTGCGCGCCGCCGCCGGCGAACTGCCCGACCAGCCGGTCCTGGTGGTGACCCAGACGGCCAACGAGCGATCACTCAAGCTCGCCGCCCGCCTCGGCTTCCAGCGCATGGGCACCTTCGAGGCCCATGGCGCGGAGCAAACCCTTGCTGTAGCCGACCTGCACTCTTTCAAGGCCTGATGTGAGAGACGTCGGAGCACATGATCAGGCGAGGGCCGCTCCAGCGGTCGGCGAACGCCTGGGTGATCGGCCTGGTTCGAGGAACATTTCGACTCATCGATAGCCTTCGTCTTCATGACGCGCGCTTGGATCCTGCCGATGCTGCTGGTGCTCTGCGGCTCAGTCGTTGCGACTGGGCTGATCTTCAGGGGGACCCCTGGCGCAGCCGCAGCACTCCTGCTGGTGTTTGTGCTGCTCGCAGGCGTGAACTCGCCTCTGATGTTCCCGAGGTCGATCGGTGCGCTGGAGGCACAACGCCGCAGCGCGGCCGACGGCCGGCCGGTCGTCTTCTGGCGGTCGGGCTGCAAGTACTGCCTCCGACTGCGCATCCGGTTGGGCCGCAGCGCCCGCCAGTTGCATTGGGTCGACATCTGGCGTGACCCGGCTGGAGCGGCAGCGGTGAGGGCAGCCAACGACGGCAATGAGACCGTGCCGACTGTCGTCGTAGCGGGCCAGCCGCACGTCAACCCCGATCCAGAATGGGTTTGCGAACAGCTCTCCCCTTCCGCGTGATCGGAAGCGGTGCCACATCGGCAAGGCGCCCGCAGGCCCGAAAGATCGTCAGCCGGCTCGACGCCGTCTGAACCCTCCGTCTGCGCCGTACAACGCGGACGGAGGTTGAAAGACAAGCTCAGTACACGGGCAGGCGCGGGTGTCGGCCGACGGTCACGGAAGTGCCGGGACTCGCTGTGGTGGTCAGCAGCAGGGCCGTGTCGTCGGTGCGATCGCCGGAGGGCCGCGCGTGGTGGAGCAGGGAGTTGGCGAGGGTACCGAGGGAGTCGACGGGGTGGGAGAGCAGGGCGGCCAGCTCGCCGAGGTTGGTGTCGGGGTCCGTGCCCGCGGTTTCGATGAGTCCGTCGGTGCAGAGGGCGAGGACGGCGCCGGAAGGCAGGGCGATCTCGGTGCCGGGGCAGTGTGCTTCGGGATCGGCACCCAGCAGCGGTCCGGCCGGCAGTGCCAGGACGGTGGTGTGCTGGTCGGCGTGGCGCAGGAGGGGCTGGCAGTGTCCGGCGGTGGCCAGGTGAGCGCGGTGGTCGGTGATGTCGAGGTGTGCGTACGGGCAGCTGGTGAGCAGATCGGGGTCGAGGTCACCGAGTAGGCGGTTGGTGCGGGCGAGGACCTCTCCGGGGGCGCCCCGGCGACGGCGTAGGCGTGGATGGCGGTGCGGACCTGGCCCATGAGGCTGGCGGCGCTGACATTGTGGCCTTGGACGTCGCCGATGACGGCGGCTGCCTCGCCGGTGCCCCAAGCGGATGAGATCGTAAAAGTCCCCGCCGATGTCCATGCCGTGGCTGGCGGGAAGGTACCGGGCGGTCACTCGCAGGCCGGCCATACGCGGCAGGGCGCGGGGCAGCAGGCGGGCCTGCAGGCCCTCGGCGAGCTGGTGCTTGGCATCCTATTGTCGTGCCCGGTGCAGGGCCTGGACGATCAGGGCGCCGATGGAGGTGAGGGTGGTGCGCTCGGGCAGGGTGAAGTGGCGGGGCCGGGCGTAGCCGACGACGCAGATGTCAACGAACTGTCCCGAGACCATCAGAGGCAGCCACGCCCACGCGCCCATGCCGTCGTCGATGTCAGCGCCTTCGGGGAAGGCGGTGCGCAGTTCCTCCCGGTCGGCGAAGAAGGACGGCACCCCGTCGGGCAGCTCCCAAGAGGGCGCGTCGGCGGTCAGTCCCGGGACGGGGACACGGGGGGCGAGGGAGTCACTGTCGATGAGGCCGACGAGCTCCGAGGGAAAGCCGCGGTGGCCGATGACCCGGGCCCGGCTCGCCTCGGCGACCAGCAGCCCGAAGGCCTGGGCCTGCAGGGCGAGCAAGAGGTGGTCAGCCACCTGGTCCACCACTTCGTGGACGGAGGCGGCTTCGGCCAGGGCGCCGGAGAGATGCATCAGATGGTAGAGCGCGTCCATTCGGGCGGAGCCGGTCATGGCGTCGGCGCCGACGGGGCTCGGTTGTTCCGGGCTCCGGATGCCGTCGGCACAGGTGATGCGCACGCTCACGCCGGTGCGGTCAGGATAGAGCTGGAACAGCAGATGCCTGCCGCCGGGGTACTGTTCGGGGTGTAGGAGGTCGGCAGCTGGCCGGCGACGGCGAGCTGGTGCCGGTGCTCGTACATGGGGTGGTTCAGCCACCCGGCCGACTCCCACAGGCGGGTTCCCTGCAGGCAGGGGACGCTCTGGCCGAGCAGGTCGGCCGCGGTGGGGTCGGCTCGGAGCAGGCCGCCCCCGCGCCGCAGTTGGGTGTCGTCACCGCCGCAGGCGGATACGAGCAGTGTCCCAGCGGCTACTACTGCATTTTCGACACGTGGAACCGCACGAGCCGGTCCTGGGAGATGTACGACTTGACCAAGTACAGGGACGGCCGGAGAAGGTGGTCACCCGGGGCTCGGCAGAGCCTTGAGGGCACGGTGAACCTGAACAACTTCGCCAGTTCCCCTCGCGCCGCCTGACCTGTCTGGCTGGGGCGTGCGTCTCGGCGTCGCTCCACGCGCCGTGACGCGCGCCGCACCCACACCCCGGGGGCTCGGTCATCGGCAAACGCGCCGTAAGGCCGGTCAGTCGCGGCGGCTCGGTACGAGCAGGGCCTGCTGGACTACCGGAAGCCGCGCCAGCGCGTGCCGCTCTCGACGACGGGCGATCAGCAGGCCGGACAGGAATCGCAGAGTCGCTGACGTGCGGGGTCCAAGTTAGTGGTTAGTAACTGCTGTCTGCTGACTTGACTGTCATGAGGAGAGGTTCGGCCGAGCGGATGTCGGGGCAGCAGCGGCGGGAGCAACTGCTGGAGTTGGCGGCGGAGGAGTTCGCCCGGGGTGGGTTGCATGGGACATCGCCGTCGGCAGTGCATTCAGCGGCCTGACGCTCGCCGCCTACACCCCATCCGGGCACTTCGTTCCCAGTGAGCCGGGCTACACCACCGCCGCCTGGACGGCCGCCGCCCTGGCCGTTGTCACCATCACCCTGGCAGCGGGCACCGACTCGGTCCGCCGGCCTCGCCACACCTGACCCGCCGTCCCCGCCGGGACAGCAACTTCACGATAAGCGACCGCCCAGTACCGGTCCACTGATTGATCCCCTTGATCCTGCCACCGTATGGTCGCATGCCTGACTTCGATCACGACCACGGGGCCAGCGCGCTCTGGCACTGGATGTGGCGAAAGAAGAACCCGACCGCGGGATGAGGACCTCAAACCCCGTCTGGGGCCATCGATGCCTCAGCGACGCGCTCTGTTCGTATCTCGTGTCGGGAACACAAGCGGCTGCCAGGCAACGGTGGAACTGCCCATCCAGAGGCCACATTTGAGCGGTTGATGTCGGCCAGTACTCTCTGGTGCCGTGACCGATTCGACACCGCCGCCGTGGGTTGACGACCTCTTCCCGTTCCCCACTCCGCCCGCGCTCCGCACGCTGATCGACATCGCCTGGCAGGCCGCGTACGACTTCTTCCAAGAAAACGAAAGCTATGACTGCACCCTGCTGGAAACCCACTATGACTTCATGTTCGACCTGGCCACGATTCCCCGCCCGCCCGATGGCTGCGACGGCTACCCGGAGTTCGGCAACCAGGATCGGCAGCTACCGATACCACACTTCGCGACGCCGGAGTTCGTGCCCTTCGGCTCCCTCGGCGACGGCGGCAACGTCGGCTGGCTGGTACCCGCGCCGGAACTCGGGCGGCTGGACCATCCGGTTGCCCTGGCCAACGCTCATGACCACGGCGTGACCCTGGTCGGCGCGGACACCCGTACCGGTCTGGAGTTCATGCTGTCGTGGGCCCTGCGACGGTGGCGCGAGAACCCGGTGCCGGAGCCCCCGGCGGGGCGCGACCCAGAGGTGTGGCTTGCCCAAAACCGGTGGCGCATCGATGCGCGCGCCAAAGACCGGAGACTTGTTGACCGGCTGGCCGCCGAACTGCGCGTGCATCCGGACCCGGATCGGACCTTTGCCGGTTCATGGTGGCGAGGTACGACCGTCAAGGGGGACACCGAGTACGACATCGTGTTTGACCTACCGGAGGGGTGGCGGCACGAGCCCGGTGCGGACGGCATCGGCGTGCTCGCGCCAGCTGACGCGTACGCCGATCGGAAGCCGGTGGTCACGGAGGACCCGGCGCTCGAACCAGAGCTCATCGCCGCCGCACGCTGGCTCGATGCCGGATACCCGGCGACCGCGTTGCTCGCGCTCAAAGACACTTTCGTCAACGGACCGAGCTGCTACTTCGCTGACCTCAAACCGTTGTGGGGGCGCGCCTACCGAGATCTCGGCCGACCCGCATACGCGGACCGCCTCGACCTGATGGTGCCGAGTTACCAAGATTCGTGCTACTGCCCTGCCCCTCACTGAATAGAAGGTGGCGCGGACAGGTGTGTGATCATGGTCGGTGGTTCAGTCCCCCGGGGATTGCCGGCACGGGCGATACGCGCGGTGACGCGCGGGTGTCCTCCGGGCCAGTTGATGAACTGGTGGGACGCTGTCACCAGCAGGGGGCCGTGCTCGCCCAGCCGGGTCATGCCGGCCAAGGTCTCGCCCGGCGGCAGGCCCACAGGGGTCACGGTGCCGTCCACGTTCCACAGCACCACGCCCTGGCCGAGCTGGCCCGCCCACGACACGGCCGTCGTCGGCGATGTCGGTCGGGTTGGCGAGCGGGGCGCCCGTCAGGGCCCCTGTTCGCCGGTCACCGCGTTCCACACCACGGGGTCGCCCCGCCGTGGCAGTTTTTTCTCCCATGCGCCGAACCCCGTGGTCACGGGGCCGGGGCTCTGTCAGGGTGGACTTTAGCGTCGGCCTGCTGGGACCGGCCCACCCCCTGCAGCGAGTGGAATGCCATCCAGGTGCTGCAGCACGCGGCGGGTGACCAGCTCGGCTGCGCCGCGTTCCTCGGCGAGGGCGCGGGCCCTGCCGAGGACCCGTTCGCGCCCTCCGGGAAGCTGGGTGACGAACCGCTGGCGGTCGCGGAGGCGGCGGTGCGCGTAGCGGCCGCGGCGTGGTCGCGTGTGCCTGCGGACCAAGAGGAGGTCCCCGTCCCGCTGCCGTCGAACAAGATGCCCGCGGCCTCGGCACAAGCGCCCGCGCCCTGGACGCCGCCGTGCACGCCTGGGACATCGCCGTCGCCACCGGGCAGCCGTCGAAGTACCTGGGGCGGCGGCCGGACTGGGCGGCGTGACGGCCGGCCAGCGGACGAGACGGCGGGCGCGTTGCCGCGGGTGCGCAAGCCACGCGGCCCGGCCCTCACTCCGGTGAACAGCTGACCGGTGACCATTCGACCCTGCTGGGAGCACGTCACAAGCTCCTGAGCGCTTCGGTTGGCCGTATGGGACGCTTCGTCACCGTCGGCTACCGCGGCCGCAGCTGAGCTGCGTCAGTCCAGACAGAACTCGTTGCCCTCGGGGTCGGTCATCACGATGAAGCCGGCGCTCATCGGGAGAGCGGGCTCGTGGCGACGCACCCGCGCCGCTCCCAGCCCGACGAGCCGGTCGCACTCGGCCTCCAGCGCCGCCATCCGCTCCTCTCCCTGCAGTCCGGGAGCCGCACGAACGTCGAGGTGGAGGCGGTTCTTGGCGGCCTTGCCCTCCGGCACCTGCTGGAAGAACAGCCGTGGGCCGTGCCCGTCCGGGTCCTCGATGGCCGACCTCGTGTTGCGCTCCTCCTCCGGTACCCCGACCCGCTCGAGGAAGTCGTCCCACGCGGCCAGCGGGTCAGCGTCCTCGGGCAGGTCGACTCCGGGCGGGCCGGGGTGGACATAGCCCAGCGCATCGCGCCAGAAGGACGACAGCGCCTGCGGGTCGTGGGCGTCGAAGGTGATCTGGATGTGGCGGCTCATCGGGTTGCTCCGTTCATAGCGGCTTTCGTGTGCAGGCCGAGGTCGCGCAGCAGGCAGACCTCGGACGGGTGGTGGATCAGCTCGCGGAGGATGTGCAGCACCAGATCGGCCATGGGCACCTCGGGGAAAGACTCCTTCGCCCCGACCAGGACCCGGCCCCAGCCTCGCCGAGGCCGCGCCCCGGCCAGTCCGACGTCGTGCTGGGCCTCGAGTTGGTCAAGCGTGATGTCCTGGCTGCCGGCATATCCCCAGGTCTCGTACGACGTCGGCGACGCGCCGAAGTGCGCCGCGTTGCACGCGGCGAGCACGCTGAGCTGATGACCCCAGTGGAGGCCCCACTGCTCGCGCAGCGTCCGGTTCCCATCGAGTTCGTCTGCATCCACGGAGCCACCCTGACACCCCTAGCGGACAGAATCGGTCCGCTATCTGGCAAGGTGGGCGGCATGAACGCGGCAAGCGCTGACGAACGGGGTACGACGGAGCGGGTACTCACCCTGCTCGGGCTGCTGCAGCAGCGCCAGGTCTGGACCGGCCCCGAGCTCGCCGACCGGCTCGGGGTCACGCCGCGCACGGTTCGGCGTGATGTCGAGCGGCTGCGCGCGCTCGGCTATCCGGTGCATGCCAGCCAAGGCGTCGGCGGCGGCTACCAGCTGGGCCAGGGGCAGGACCTGCCGCCGCTGCTTCTCGACGACGAGGAGGCGATCGCCACCGCGGTCTCGCTGCTCGCCGGCGCGGGTGGCGCGGTCGTCGGCGCCGGCGACGCCGCGCTCCGGGCGCTGACCAAGCTCGACCAGGTGCTGCCCACCCGGCTGCGGCACGAGGTTCGCGCGCTCTCCGGCTCGGTGGAGTCCTTCGGCGGAGGCGCAACGGTCGACCCCGAGGTGCTCATGACCCTGGCCAGAGCCTGCCGCGACGAGGTTGAGGCCGGCTTCGACTACCCGTCCGGGAGCGAGGTGCGACAGCGGCGGGTCGAGCCCTACCGCCTGGTCGCCTCCGACCGGCGCTGGTACCTCCTCGCCTACGACCTCGATCGCGACGACTGGCGCAGCTTCCGCGTGGACCGGATGGCCGCCGTGTCCGCACGGACCTGGCGCTTCCGCCCGCGCGCGGCGCCCGACGCGGCGACGTACGTGCAGGAGAGTGTGGCGAGTCGGGTCTACCCGCACCAGGCACGCTTCCTCGTGCGCGCGTCGGCCGACACGGTACGCGCGCAGATTTCGGCGTCGGCGGCCGTCGTACGGCGGCGAGGGAGCGAGCTCTGCGAAGTGCTCAGTGGCGCCGCCAGCCTCGACTTCGTGCTCATGCACGTGCTCCTGCTGGGGCACGACTTCGAGGTACTCGACCCTCCGGAGCTCGGAAGGCGCTGTCGCGCGCTGGCGGAGAAACTGCTGTCGGCCGGTGCAACGATCGCACCGGTGCCGGACACGGAGGAGTCATGAATGCGTGTCCTGCTCGCGTGAGGGCCGTGTCCGAGGTGACTGCTACGGTCCGTCATCGTGATGCGGTGTTGGGGAAGCTCGAGGACCTTGGCGACGAGTAGCTGCGGCGGCCGATGACGCCGCCGGGGATGAACCTGCTGGGCTTGGTCAAGGAGATCGCGGCGCTCGAAGCGCGGCTCGGGTCGCCGCCCCACTGGCAGCTCTCCTTGCACACCAGGCCCTTGGACCGGGAAGGCGGACTCCGGGAATTCGACATTCTCAGCGGGCGTGGCTTCATCAGCTTCCTCGCCGTACCACGCCACCACTGCATCTACGTCTGCAACATCACCTGGTACGGCTGATGTCGCCTGCGTAGCGTTCCGGAGCGGGTCGTATCCCTGTGGGGCTCGAACCTCTCAGCAAGGTGGCTGGTACTCATACTGGGGAAAGTATTGGCGCCATTCGGCCTGGGTCATGGCTGGGGAGGCGGTGTCGCAGATTCGGGAGGCGACGCGCTGAGGGCTGGGGTCCCACAGGAGTGCGGTCCAGTCTTCGCCGCCGGTAGCGAGGGTTCGGCCGTCGGGGCTGAAGGCGAGAGTGTCGACCGGCTTGGTGTGGCCTGCCAGAAGCGCCAGTTCGTGGGGGTCGCCCTGACCGCTGACGTCGTAGAGCCTCACGGTGTTGTCCGAGCTTGCGGTGGCCAGCGTCCGCCCGCCTGGGGCGAAGGCGACGGACATGACGCCGTCGGCGTTGCCGGAAAGCCGGTTCCGCAGGACCGGATGATGTGGATCGGTGAGATCCCACAGTCGTACGGTGCGGTCTTCGCTGCCGGTGGCCAAAGTGCGGTCGTCGGGGCTGAACGCGACCGATTTCACCGCGTCGGTGTGGCCGACGAGGACAGCCAGGCGTCCCGGGTGCCGTCGGTCGGTCAGGTTCCACAAGGTGGCCGTACGGTTGCGGTCGGCCACGGCCAGGGTGCGGCCGTTGTGGGAAAACGTCACGGAGTCCACCGCGCCTGCTCTCCGCAGAGCGGCCAGAAGGCGGGGACGCCGCACATTCGTCACATCCCACAGCCGCACGGTGCCACTCTCACCGCCGGTGGCCAGGGTGTGGCCGTCCGGGCTGAACGCGACCGTGTTGACGTGGCCGACACGAGACGGCACGACACCCAGCAGGCGGGGACGGTGCGATGCCGCCAGGTCCCACAGCCGTACCGTGCCGTCGGCACTGCCACTGGCCAGGACCCGCCCGTCCGGCCGGAAGACCACGGAGTTGACCGGACCCGTGTGGCCGGTGAGCGGGGGCAGCTCGCGGGGGCGGCGCACGTCCGCGAGGCTCCACATGCGCACGCTGCGGTCGTAGCTGCCGGTCGCCAGCAGGCGTCCGTCGGGGCTGAAGGCGACGGAGTAGACCGAGCTGCTGTGGCCGGTCAGGGCCGGTCCGGGGAGATCCCACAGACGTGCGGTCTGGTCCGCGCTACCGGTGGCCAGGGTGCGGCCGTCGGGGCTGAAGGCAAGCGCTCCCACACTGCCGGTGTGGCCTGAGAGAACTCCCAGTTCGCGGGAGTGGCCGGGGCCGTTCACCGCCCACCGGCGTACGGTGGCGTCGGTGCTGCCGCTGGCCAGCGTGCGGCCGTCGGGGCTGAAGGCGACGGCGTTGACGGCGTCGGTGTGCCCGGGGAGCACCTCCGCCAGACGGGCCTGGCGTGGCGTGGCCACGTCCCACAGCCGCACCTTGAAGTCGCTGCTGCCGGTGGCCAGCCTGCGGCCGTCCGGGGCGAACGCCATCGTGTTCACCGCGCCGCTGTGGCCGACCGCGGCCGGCAGCTCCCACAGACGCCCGCCTGACGGGGTCACCGCCCACAGCCGCACGGTACGGTCGGCGTGGCCCGTGGCCAGCATCCGCCCGTCCCGGCTGAACGCCACCGCGGACACGGCCGCACGCACATCCAACGCGGCAAGTTCGCGCGGCCGGTGGGCATCCGACAGCTGCCACAGCCGGATCCTGTGGTGGGCGACCGTCACCAGCGTTCGCCCACCGGAGTCGAACGCCAGTCCGACGACCGGGCCGGCGCCGGCCGACAGACGCGCCGCGAGCCGGGGCTGCCGCACATTGCCGATGTCCCACACCACCACCGCGCCGTCTTCGCCTCCCGCGGCCACAAGACGGCCGTCGGGGCTGACGGCGACCGTACGCACGGGACCGGCCAGGCGGGGCAGCGCGCCGAGCTCACGCGGCCGGTGAGGATCCGCGGTCCGCCACAATCGCACGGTCCGGTCGGTGTCGCCGGTGGCCAGGATGCGGCCGTCGGCGCTGAACGCCACCGTGGTGACCACGCTCCGCCGACCGGTCAGCTGTGTGGCGTAGGGGGTGGCGAAAGTGCTGAGCAGACCGGAGCGCGCCTCCGGGGTGGGCGACAGACGGTAGGCGGCCAGACTCACCTGGGCGGCCAGGGCGGGGTTGGTCGCTCGCACTGCCGCGGCCTTTTCGGCGGCCCGCTGTGAACTGGCGGCATCGCGCTGTGAACTGGCGGCGTCGCGCTGCCGATCCGCCGTCCGCTGCGCCAGAACAGCGAGGGCCGCGGTCGTGGTCGCCAGCACGAGCAGGACGCTCAGCAGCGCCACCGCCTGGTGTCGCAGCCGGGCGCGACGCCGCGCCGCCGCATGCTCGGCCACCTGAGCGGCCGAGCTCGCGTCCAGGAACTCCCGCTCCGGCGCGGACAGAGAAGTCCGGTCCAGTCCGGTGGCCATGGCCAGGCGGGCACCGCGGTACAGCGCGCCGGGATCCCGCTCCAGCGTTTCCCAGACCTCTACCGCGTCGGTGAGCTGGCGCAGGGTCCGCGTGGCCTCGCGGTCCTCGGTCAGCCATCCGCGCAGCCGAGGCCAGCACCGGATCAGAGCCTCATGGGCCAGTTCCACCCGCTCGCGGTCCAGCGTCAGCAGCCGCGCGCCGGCCGCGTCATCCAGTACGGCACCGATACCGCCGCCGCCGGCCTCGGCCAGCCCTTCCAGCTCTTCCAAGCGGGCCGGCCGCCGAGTGTCCTGTGTACCTTCTCCCAGGGCGGTCAGCCGCACGAACACCCGCCGGGCCAGCTTCCGGTGCTCCCCGTCCAGTCGCTGGTAGAACTCCTCCGCGGTGCGCACCAGGCCGGCCTCGAGCCCGCCCGCCGCCTCGAACGCCTCCAGCGTCAGCGCGTTGCCACGTCTCCGCCGCCAGGTCTGAAGCAGCGCGTGGGACAGCAGCGGCAGCATCCCGGGCTGGGCGTGTGCCTGGGCCGTGAGCGTCGCCAGCAGCGCGCCCTCGACGCTGAGTCCGGCCCGCTGTGCCGGCTTCACCACCGCCCGGCGCAGCTCGTCCAGGCTCATGGGCCCGACCGGCACTTGCGCGTCGCGCATCGCCTTCACCAGCGGGGCGTTGTGGGTGCAGTACGTGTAGAAGTCGGCCCGCACCCCCAGCACCACCCGGCACCGGCCGGCCTCGGCCGAGGCGGCGGTGACCAGTGCTTCGATGAAGCAGTCCCGCTCGACGTCGTCCGGGCACAGTGTGAAGGTTTCCTCGAACTGGTCGACGATCAGCACCACGTCGCCGCCGGCCGCATCCGAACGGACGGTGATCTGCCGCATCACGCGGCCCAGGTTCTTCGGATCCTCCTTCAACTCCTCGTACAGTCCGCCTGGCGTGACGCCCGTCAGTGCCCCCAGCCGCACCGCACACTCCTCCAGTGGCCGCGGCCCCGGCGTCAGCACCACCGTTGTCGCCGCGGCCCCCAGGCGCGGCACCAGGCCCGCCCGCAACAGCGACGATTTGCCCGAACCCGAAGCGCCGATCACCACCACGAACCGCTGTCGCTCCAGTCGCTCGGCCAGCTCGTCCACCAACTCTTCCCGGCCGAAGAACCACTCCGCGTCCTGCTCCCGGAACGACCGCAGACCCGCGTACGGCGAGGCCGTGCCGGACTCTTCCGCCGGGTGGAGGGCGGAAGGCCCTTCACCGAGGCTTTCCGCCGCTTCCCGCCAACGCTGCTCCCACTCTTCCACGTCCCCCTCACAAGCGCGCACGTACGCCAGCGTCACCGCCAGCGTCGGCAGCCGCTGCCCGGACGCCGCGGAGGACAAGGTGGAAATCGAGTAGTGCGCCTGCTCCGCCAGTTTTCGGTACGGCCGATTGCCGGCCTTCTGCCGCAGCTGCCGGAGGCCCGCGGCGAACTCCAGTAACGGGCTGTCCCCCAACTCCAGCGGTCGCTCTCTGCGCGGCATCGCCGCACCTCCCCCGTTGTTCTCGCATGTTTCATGGCCTGCGCGGCGTCGTCACATTTTTCAGGACTCGTTTGTTCGGCACCAGGCTCCGAGCTCGAACAATGCCTGAGCCGGTACACCTGGAGCGGACGGGTCGGCAGCGGCGGTGGCGGTTTGCCGCCTTTCGTCTTCCAGTTCGTGAAGTCGGAGGAGCGGGCCGAGCGGCTGAGCGTGGTTTCGGTCGAGGCGGAGGAGCTTTGTGGTGGACGGGTGGTGGGTGGTGTTGCCGGATACGGAGGCCGCCGCTGCGTTGGCGGGTCGGCTGTGGCATGGGCAACCCGACCAAGGCGCATCGGACTGTCTGCGGCACGCGTCGGGCAGGCCGTGGCTGGTCGGCCGGCGAGCCGCCGAGCGCATGCTCGTCGTCGAAGCGGGAGACACGCGGCTCGCCTTGTCGGGCAGGTTCACCGTTTCCCCGGAGGTGCTGCGGCGAAAGGTCGCGCGGGTGCGGAGCGCGGAGGAGGTGGAGCGGGCGGTCGCTGGGCTGGCGGGCAGCTATCACGTGCTGGCCTCGGTGGGCGGAAGCGTATGGGCACGGGGGGCGGCTTCGGCCGCGTGTCGCGTCTTCACCGCGAGCGTGGACGGCGTGCCGGTGGCGGCTTCGGACACGGATGTGCTGGCCGAGCTGGTCGGTTCGGCGCCGGACATGGAGGTGCTGGCCGCGCGGCTGCTGGAACCCGGCGTGTCCTGGGCCGGGTTGGGCGGGCGCACGATGTGGCAGGGAGTGCATTCCGTACGGCCGGACGAGGCGCTGATGTGGCACCGCGACGGCAGCGGACGCACGGTGCGCTGGTGGTGTCCTCCCGAGCCTGTCCTCCCTCTGGGCGAGGCGGCGCAGGCGGTACGCGCCGCGCTGGTGGATGCGGTGGCCACGTGCACGGCGGACAGGGGAACGGTCAGCGCCGACCTGTCCGGCGGGCTGGGTTCGACGAGCCTGTGCTTCCTGGCCGTGCGCGGTGACGCCGAGTTGGTGACGGCGCGCTGGGAGGGTGTGGACGCGCGCAATGACGAAGCCGAATGGGCTGCCCAAGCCGCTCGGGCGCTGCCTGAGGCCACACATCTGGTGGTCGGGCAGCGTGAGACGCCCGACTGGTTCGCGGGCATAGGGCCGCTGCGCCTGGCCGCGCAGGAACCGGGCTCCTGGACGCGGGATGTCGCGAAGCTGGGCGATATTCTGCGCCGTGTGCAAGCACGCGGATCCCGCCTGCATCTGGGCGGCGGAGTCGGCGACGAACTGTTCACCCCGTCCCCCTCCCACTGGATCGACACCTTGACAAAGCACCCGAGGCTGGTGCTCCAGCGGGCCCGGCGTCAACGCCTCGACTGGCGCGTCAGCCGCTGGGCCGTGCTGCGGGCGCTCACGGACCGGCGCGGCTATCGTCAGTGGCTGCTGGAGACAGCCGACCACCTGACCGCCCAGCATGCGCATGAGCCGGCGGATCAACTCGGCTGGCAGCCGGTGCCCCGCATGCCCGCGTGGGCCTCCCCGCAAGCCGCCCGGTCAGCGCGGGACGTACTGCGGGAGGCTGCCGAACGCTGCCCCGGGCCACTCGCTCCCCAGCGCAGCGTCCACGCCGTACTGCATCAGGTGCGGGAAGGCGGCAACACCGTCCGCCTGATCAACAAGTCCCTGCCCGGCCCCGATCTCGCGCTGCCCTACACCGACGACGCCGTGGTGGCCGCCGCGACGTCCGCCCGCCCGGAGGAGGCCGCGGCCCCGGGACGCTTCAAACCGCTGCTGACGGCCGCGATGGCCGGCATCGTTCCCGAGAAGGTCCTGCGGCGCACCACGAAGGGCCCCTACTATGCGGACTTCTACCGCGCGCTACACCGGCAGCGAGGCGAAATGCTCACTCTTCTGGACGGTTCGCTGCTGGCCGAGGCCGGCCTGATCGACCCCGACCGCCTGCGCGGCGTCGCGCACGCGCACGCCTCGATGGCCGACCTGGCACCGCTGATGTCCACGGTGGGCTGCGAGATCTGGCTCCGCTCACACGAGCGGACACCGCACCACCCGACGTCCACACTGACCGGCGACCACCCCGGCCCGGTTACCGGCAACGAGCCACCGATGTGCCCGACCGGACTGGCAGAACAGGAGATACCAACATGACCGCGTCAAGGGCGCCCCTGACCCGGGACAGCCTGCGGGTGAAGATTGTCGTGCAGCGGGTGCGGCTCGCAGGTACGGAATACCGCGTGATCCGGCCGGCCAGACCATTGAAGAACGGGGCGCTTTACAACGCCCGCGGCCATTACGACATGTATGTGGACCGAACGGATGGCAGGCGCATTGGCACCCTGTGGCTGCTCGCAGCGCGATCACCGCGATCGCTGGTCTACCTTCCGATGCGCACCGCTCCCGCCGCACCTGGTACCGGCTGGGAAGATGAGCAGCCACTCGATCTCGTGCTGGCCCCTCGCGCAGTGCAGTTGCGTCCTTCCCGCTGGAAGCGGATCCGCAAGCTTCTCAACACGGCGAATGCTCCACGCGAGGTACGCACCGCGAGTGTGCCGGAGCGAGACCTGCCGGACCTTGAGGCCGAGTACAGCGTTCCGGTTGACCCGGAGGAGGCGAACGAGGTCCCGCCCCGCAAGCACGTCTACGCCGAGACGCTGCTACTGACCGGCGGAACCGCGGCCTTCCGGCAAGGAGCGAAGGAGATATTCGCCGTCACGAAGGATGGACCACCCCATGCCGCGACCGGACATCACATTCCCGGCGCCTGCAACTACCACGTTTGCCGAGCCATCTACGACTGGGAACCCCCTGGTACGCCATTCTGGGAACAGATGCACGTGGAGTTCTGCCCACCATGGGCAAGATGACGAAAACAACAGGCGCCCTGGTGAGCTTGCGGCAGGCCATGTGGAGAACACCACCGCCGCTCGCCCCGCGAAGAGGTCAGGTGGTGGCCAGCAGCAGGTTCTCTCCGCTTGACGGGCGAAGGCCGCCGGTGCGATCGGCGAAGTAGCGCTCGGCCAGCGAAGCTCCCGACACATGGCGGGCGTCTTGGAGGCCGGCCTCGCGGGCCAATGCCAGCATTTCCTGTGGGGTGTAGAAGCTGATGAACGGCGTTCCGGATGCGCGCGCGCCTTCCTCGCTCGCACTGAGGCCGGGGCGATCGGCGTCGTCGACGAGGTCGGTCGGCAGCAGGAAGGTCATGGCGAGCGTCGAGCCGGGTGCGAGCCCGGCGATCTGGCGCAGGGTGGCCGCGGTGGCTTCTTTGGTGAGGTACATGGTGACACCGGTGGAGACCATGACCGCCGGCCGGCCGGGATCGAAGCCGGCAGCGGTCAGCTGCTCCAACCAGGACCGGCTCGCCTCGAAGTCGACCGGCACCAGGTGCAGCCAGTCGGGGATGCCGTAGCCCAGTTCGGCCAGGCGGTGGCGCTTCCAGGCCTGGGGGCCGGGCTGGTCGACCTCGAAGAGCCGCAGGCGGGAGGCGATCTCCGGCTTGCGCTGGGCGAAGGTGTCCAGGCCGGCTCCCAGGATGACGTACTGGGCGACGCCACGGTCGGCCTGCTCGGCGACCAGGTCCTCGATGAAACGAGCACGGGCCACAACGGCTGCCCGGAACCCGCTGGTCGCGCGGGTCCATGTCCGGGCGGCGGCGCCGGTCATCGTCGGGGGCCGCCAGCTGCCAGCCGATCTCGTCCTCGAGCACGTGGGGCGGTGGGTCGACCTGGACGTGCATCGCCCGCCAGAGGGCGACCCGCTCCGCAGTGCTGTCCGGCGCCTCGGTCTGCTCGTCTGCCATGGTGTTCCCCTCTCGTTGCGGTCAGGTCAGTTCTCGGCGGGAGCTTGGAGGCTCCACAGACGCCCGTCGGGGTCGCGGACAGTCATCTCCTTGGTCCCGTAATGGGTGTCCTCGAACGGCGTGACCACCTCGACGTCAGGATCGGGGCGGAAGCCATCCGCGTCCGGCACTTTCAGCACGATCTGCGTCTGGGGCTTTCGGTCCTCGGGGATCTCGGCGATGAAGACGTACGGGCCGTCGCCGTTGCGAAGCCGGCCGGAGTTGTGGTCGGTCGAGAACTCCAGATCGAAGCCGAGCGCCTGGAAGAACTTCGCCGCCTTACCCCAGTTGTGGGTCTCCAGGAACACAGCCTCGATTCCCTCAGTCGTCATGTCAGGTCTCCTTCTCAGTTGATGACTGTTGTTGCCCATGGGCGTCGTCAAGATAGGCGCGCAGCGCGTCAGCGACCAGCGCCGACAACGACATGCCCGACTCGATGGCGCGGTACTTGACCTGCTTGATCAGCCCGATCGGCAGGTACACGTTGAACTGCTTGACTTCCTCATCACCCACGAGGGCAATGCTAGCATCCTAGCAAGCTAGCCGCCTACGCTAGCCTGTGCGGATGATGACAGCCAACGACGCACTGTCCATCCTTGCCGTGCTGCGGAATGCGGACGTCGACGTCTGGATCGGTGGCGGCTGGGGCATCGACGCCCTGGTCGGCAAGCAAACCCGCCATCACCACGACCTGGACCTGATGCACCGCACGAACCAGGAACCGGCAGTCGTGGCGGCTCTCGCGGATGCCGGGTTCGCCGAGACCCTCGACTGGCGCCCCGTGCGGTTCGTCGTCACCGACGCCCATGGTCGAGAGATCGACCTTCATCCCCTGATCTTCGCTGCGGACGGATCCGCCGTGCAGAGGTCGCCCGACCCTGACCGCCCGTTCGTCTATCCCGCCTCGTGCTTCGTCACCGGCACGATCCAGGGGGCCACCGTCCCGTGCCTATCTCCGGAGCAGCAGGTCTACTTCCACCAGGGCTACGAACCGGCTGATCACGACCGTCACGACATGGCCCGGCTCCGGCAGGCGTTCGGGATCGACACCCACTTCTGACCAGCCCTCCAAGGGCTCCCTTCCGCCGCGTCCAGCCCGTCCCGCACCGGCGGCACCCTGCGACGGCGGTCAGACGGACGGCAGCGCGGCGGCGGCCGCCCCGGCGAGGTTGGTGGCCAGCTCGCAGGGCCTGCCCTTGGAGCCCGCACCCTTGATGACGAGGGCCACGCGCTCGGTCCCCTTCACCCGGTCCACGCTGGTGTAATCGCGGTAGACCACCTCGATGCGGCAGCTCCCCGAGCCCTCGTACTCCGGCAGAACGATGGCCTGGCGTCCGCTGAGCTCGGTCGACCGGGCATTCTTGTCGCTCGGCATGCTGCCCTGGTCGAATCGCACGTCCACCTCGAGGTCGTTGGTGGTGCTCTTCCACTGGCAGTCCCATCGGCCGAATCCGACGTCCGGGTCCTTGGCGTCGATACCGGGCACCTTCTCCAGCGCCTTGACGTCGAGCAGCGTGCACGCATCCTGGTGCGCCAGCGAATCGGACGGGAACTCCGGGGAACGCCGGGGGATCTCATCGCGGTTGAGCACCTTGGCCGCGAATCGCGTGGCGACATCGGCGGTGTCGCACAAAGGCTGCTTGACCTCGGCAGGCCGTCTCGCGACCGCGGTGATCCGAAGGCTGTTGTCGCGAGCGCCGGTCACCGCCATGGCCCGCTCGCACTCGTTACCCTCGGCGGCGCGCTCGACGACGGTGACCCTGCCCGTGGTCTTCCTCGTCACGGCCTCCGGCAGCGGGTCGGCGTCGAGCTCCACCCTGACGCCCACGACCTCCTCGTCGCGCTCCTTCAGTTTGACGTCGCAGCGGTTGAAGTTGCCCTCATCACGCTTCAGTTCGGCCACTTCGTAGCGATCGAACACAGTGGCCTTCAGTAAGGCGCAGGGGTCGGCCGTACGGGGGTCGCCGATGAAGCCCGACGCGCTGGGCCGCGTGCTGCCCGCCGGCGGGGCGGTTTTGTCCGCTCCGGCTTCGCCACCCAGGCTTATCACGATGAACGGAACGGCGATGGCCAGTGCCGTGGCGGCGGCGACGCCGGCCGTGAGCAGCGGGCGGCGCCGGACGAGGGTCGTCGTCCGGCGCCGCTGTCCTCCCGACGGCGGGTCCTCGCCGCCGGAAACAGTGTCCGTATAGGGCGTGGTCACCGAGGTCAACGGGAGGGTCGGAAGCTGGTCCGGCGACCCTGCGATGCCCGCGAGCGCGCTGAGCGCCTCAGCGGCGGTGGGACGGGCCCTGGGGTCCCGCTGGAGCATCGCGGTGAGCACCCCGCCGAGCGGCCCGACCTGGGGGCCTACGGCCTCGAGCCGGACCACGCGTCCGGGGCCGCGCAGCGGCGGAGTCCCCGTAACCAGCCAGTACAGGGTGGCGCCGAGGGAGAACACATCGGATGCCCGCTCGGGCGCTGCCCGGAACGCCTCGGGAGCGGCGTAGGCCGGGGTGAGGCTGATCGCCCCGTTGGGTGTGATCGTCTCGCTGCCGTCCACCCTGTAGGCGGCGCCGAAGTCGGCCAGCTTGGCCACTCTGTCATGGGTGATCACGATATTGCCGGGCTTGACGTCGCAGTGCACGATCCCCTTGGTGTGCAGGGCCGCCAGCGCGGCCGCGATCTGCACGCCGATGTGCGCCGCGAGCTCGGGGGCCATCTTCACCGGAACATCCAGGCTCCCGCCGGTGACGTGCTCCATCACCAGCCAGAACGTGGCCTTCTTGCCCTTGCCCGCGCGGACGGCGTCATAGAGGGTCACCACATGCGGATGGCTGAACTTCGCCAGAGCGCGCGCCTCGGCCAGCAGCTGGTCGAAGTCGGCCCGGCTGTTGTCCTCGAGCACGGCCCGCTTGAGGACGACGGGACGGCCCAGCTCCGTGTCGACGGCGAACCAGACCGCTCCTCTCCCTCCCTCGACGGGCCCCTTCGTGAGCCGGTACTTGCCCACTTTCTCCCCCCGGCGCACAACGACACTCCCCTCGCACAAGACCAGAACGCCTGCTGTAACCAGGCACGCGGACCGAACTTACTGCGTATGGGAAGAGACACACACCGTTTCCGGCGCTCTTGAGGGCGACATCGGGCTCGGCGCGTGTCCGTGGCGCGCCGGACATGGCTGGTTGAGAAGGGAATTCACGTAACACTCCAGAAATCTTTACCTGTGTGGAGGTTGTGACGCCGGGATGCGCACGCGACCTGGGCAGGTGCTGGAGTCACATGCCACCCGTGTGGTCGTGGTGGTGCCGGACCTCCTAGCCAGGGGGCCCGGCACCGTGATCCCCCTGGCTAGGAGTGGGTGACTTCGATGCTGGATATCTGGACCTCGCCGTAGTTGTCACTGTCGCACGGGTCCGAGTTTCCGCAGTTGGCCTGTGTGTAGGCCCCCGCCTTGAAGTAGTTGGTGTCGCCGTCGTGGGAGATCGTGGTCTCGAGGTCCCCGTTGTAGTACACGCCGATCTCCCCGTCCTTCGCCACGAACTTGGCCTCGAACTCGGTGCCCAGCTCATAGTCGTCGGTGACGAGGTGGTGGCGGGAGTCGTCACCGTCGGTGATGTAGAGCTTGCTGCCCTCGAGGCGGAAGACCGTGACATCGTCGTCCCCGCCGTGGACCTGGGCGCCGACCACGTGCGGCTTGTCGTTGGGGAGGGCCAGGAACGCCTCTGTGACCACGAGGGTGTGGGTGCCCTCCGTGGCCGACCAGCTGGCCTCGTCTTCCCCACCGTCCGTCATCTCCCGCAATTCGGCACGCGGGTAGCTGGAGCCCCCCGTGGTCACGCCGTCGACGGCCGCTCGGAACCGGACCGCGTCGCACTCCTCGTTGACCTGGAACCAGGGCTTGGCGGAGAAGGTGGCGAGGTGGGGCTGCGTGATCTCGGTTGGGTCCTCGTCGTCGCCGGTGGGGAGGGTCATCTTCCAGTTGGTGAGGTCGAGCACGTCGGCGGGATACTTGCACGGGGCGGCCGGGGCGTCACGACGGGTGGGGGTGTCGGCCTGCGCGGGGAGCACGAGGGCGGCCGTCGAGGCGGCTGTGGCGATGCCTGCGAGGACGATGATGCGCATGCGCGGCATGGGGCTTTCCTTCCTGTTCGGGGGGACAGAACGACTGTCAATTCCCTCGAAGCGTGGAGACGTCGTGATGCCACTTCGGCCACCTCGGTGCGTGTGGCGAAGCGCTGTCTGTGCAAGAACTGGACCCTGGCGTGCCGTTGGACGCTTCGGCAAGCAGCGTTGTCGAAGCGTCCAGCCGACGCGCGCCGTCACATGGCGTCGAGCGGGGCCGTTGCCCATTGTTCGCCGCCGCCACCGGGAGGGGTCCCGCTCGACGCCCACCTGGCAAGGCAAAGTGCCCCTCAACGCCTCGCACCAGCCCCGGTGACCTGCCACTTCAGGCTGGAATATCCCCACCGACGATCAGTCCGCTCCGGCCTGGAGTGCGATGCTCCATGGCGCTACCGCAAGCGGCCGCGGCCGGAGTCAGCCGGCGATCTTCACCTTGGTCGCCTTGGCGATCTGGCAGGTCTGCGGCATCGCGTTGGAATCGCCCTTCCAGGCGGCGGACGCGAGTGCGCTCTTGACGGCTCCGACCTGGACGGGCTGGCCGGTGAGGGTGGCGTAGACCGCCTTGTCGGGGTGCGCGGAGTTCACGAAGCGGACCTTGACGGTGTAGGCGTAGTCCGCCGCGCCGTTCATGTTGTCGAGCTGGACGATCGCGAACAACTTGGACGCGTCGCGCAGCTGGCACGACTTGACGCTGACCTCGACCTTGGACGTGACGGGCTGGGCGGCGCCGGATCCGTCGGCCGAACCACTCGCCCCGGCGGACGGCGACGACGTGGCCTTCGAGCTCGGCGAGCCGCTGCTGCTCGCGCTCTCCTTCCCGTTCTTCCCATCGACGGGGGACGACGCGTCGCCCGAGTCGCCGCCGGAGCAGGCTGAGAGGGCGAGGAGGGCGGAGGCGGCGAGGGCGCCGAACGCGGCGACGCGAGGAAGGTGGTGCATGGCGGAAGGTCCCCCGTCAGGACACAGGTTCGCCGGACGGCCCGGCCGGATCCGTTTCACGCTAGCACCTGCTGTAATCGCGGCCCGCAGTGCGGGTGGGGGGTGAAACACGATCCGCGCGTTCCCCTGCTCGCGAGCTCCAGCGCACTCATCGCCGCGAACGACGCGCACCAGTCGAGGGGCTGCTCCCCGTCCAGGCCGGCCGCCACGGCGAGCCGACCGTTGCGCGCTTCTTCGCTCGTCCCGGTGCCGTCGCTCGGCACACACCCGGCCTTCCGGCACAGCGAGCGGGCGAGGCGTCGGCCGTAGTGGACCTGGCCGGGTGCGGCTGGAGAGCGCGGGACACAAACCGTCTACGTGTCGAACTCGCAGTCGCGGGTCTCCGGCAGGGCCAGGAGGCACAGGAGGCTCAGCAGGCAGAGCCCGCCGGTGTAGAACCCGAGCACGAGCGGTGATTCCCACTGGCTGTTCAGCCAGGTGGCGATGGGTGGAGCGAAGCCGCCGCCGAGGGTGTTGGCAAGGATGAAGGCAGCGGAGGCGCCGGTGTAGCGCAGCCGGGCGGGGAACAGTTCGGCGAGGAAGGCCGCCACCGGAGAGAACATCAGCGCGAGCAGCAGGAGTCCGAGCGTGTAGGCGCCGGTGATCGTCAGCGCGTCGCGCGAGTCCAGCGAGGCGTACATGGGCACGGCCCACAGAACGCAGCCGACGGCTCCGGTCAGCATCACCGGACGGCGGCCGATCCGGTCGGCCAGCCTCGCGGCCGGGACGGTGATGGCGATTCCGGCCGCCGCGCCGACGCTCGCGGCGGTCAGCATCGTGTTCTGGGGGATGCCGAGTGTCTTCGGCCCGTACGAGAGGCTGTAGACGATCGTCAGGTAGTAGACGGCCGAGCCGCCGATCGCCGCGCCGACGCCGAGGAGCAGCCGGCCGGGATGCCGTTTGAGGGTTACACCGAGCGGAAAGCGGGACACGGGCGCCGGCTCCGAGGTCGCGGGGCGGGCCGCCGAGCTGAACACGGGTGACTCGGAGACCGTCGTACGGACCCACAGGCCGATCAGGACGAGGACAGTGCTGAGCAGGAAGGGGATCCGCCAGGCGCCGTTCGTGAAGCCGTCCCGGCCCGCGAGGTGGAGGGTGGGCAGGATGACGGCGCTGGACAGCAGGAAGCCGAGCGAGGGGCCGGCCTGCGGGATGGACGCGTACAGCGCGCGGCGTCCGGGCGGCGCGTGTTCCACGGAAAGGAGCACCGCCCCGCCCCACTCGCCTCCCATGCTCACGCCCTGGAGCAGACGGAGCGTCACCAGCAGGACGGGAGCGAGGAGCCCCGCGGTCTCGTACGTCGGCAGCAGTCCCACGCCCACCGTTGCCACGCCCATCAGCAACAGAGAGGTGACCAGGGCCCGTCGGCGGCCCAGCCGGTCGCCGATCGTCCCGAACAGTACGACGCCGAGGGGGCGGGCCAGGAAGGCCGCGGCGAACGTGAGAAACGCGGCCAGGGAGGAGACGGTGGCGTTGCCGGAGGGGAAGAAGGCGGGACCGAGGACGAGCGCGGTGGCGGTGCCGTACACGGCGAAGTCGTAGTACTCGATCGTGGTGCCGATCAGGCTCGCGACGGCGATCCGCGACGCTTTGCCCTTCGGTTCCGGCGGTGGCGCGGCGGCCGGTCTGGGCCCGGCGGTCTCGAGCGCGGTCTTGGACAGGGAATCGGGCATGGGGGTTCACTTCCGGTATGCCCGGATCCAAACGGTCCGGGTCCAGATGGGGACGGCCTCGCATGCAACACGAATCGGAGCGCGCCTACTCTAAACCCGGAAATTCGATTTCGACAAGGGAAGGCGGCTCATCCGATTTAGTCGGGGGATGCCGCAGGTCCGGAGACGAATAAGCGCCTCTTCGCGCATCTCAACAGCCATAAAGTGTCCGTTGCCGCTACGGGTGGACACATCTCCAAAATTTACCCAGAGCACACCATGCCACACCACCCCACCACTTACCGCATAACGACCCACCGCGAGCACGGATCAGCGCCCATCCACTCGACCACGAGCTAATAATTATGCATGAATCGGCGTAAAAATTCGCCAGCAGTCACACCTTGCCAACGGGCGATCACCCGGTGAATGCTGATGCGGGGCAAGAACTTGAAAGTTTCATGACCGCTCCTTTTCGGCCATGAAGGCCCCAACGGGATGCCGCAGTTCCACTTTTCCAGGATTTTCACTCGAAGCCGCTGCCAGACCTTGCCATGCGGCCTCTGGGCATGGAAGGCGCATTACCCATGTTGAAAACCGGCAAGTTATTTCGCCTAAGACGGCTGTCGTTGGCGGGTGACGACAAGCACCTGCTCGTCCCACTCGACCACAGCGTGTCGGACGGCCCGATCGTCCCCGCCGGTCAGTGGGACGATCTGTTGCGGGCGCTGGTGGCCGGCGGGGTGGACGGGATCATCGTTCACAAGGGACGCGCCCGCGCCCTCGCGCCGGACGTGCTCAAAAGCTGCGCGCTGGTGGTCCACTTGAGCGCCAGTACCGCCTGCTCCTCCGATGTCAACGCCAAGGTGCTGGTCGGCGATGTCGAGGAGGCGCTGCGGCTCGGCGCTGACGCGGTCAGCGTCCATGTGAACATCGGCTCGGACACGGAAGGGCAGCAACTCGCCGATCTGGGGGCGGTGGCCCGCTCCTGTGACGGGTGGGGCATGCCGCTGATCGCGATGGTTTACCCTCGGGGCCCGCGGATCGAGAACCCACACGATCCCGCCCTGCTCGCGCATCTGGTCAATGTCGCCGCGGATCTGGGTGCCGACATGGTGAAGACCTCCGTCGCCCTGCCGCTCGACCGGATGGCCGAGGTGGTGGCCAACAGCCCCATCCCCGTCCTGGCGGCCGGGGGCCCGCCGGACGGCTCCGACCTCATCGAGTACGGCACCGCCGTCATGGCCACCGGCTGTCGGGGACTGGCCATCGGCCGCCGGGTCTTCTCGTCCCCCTCACCCGCTTCGCTGGTGTCCCGGCTCTCCGCGGTCGTGCACGGCGGCAGCGGCGGCAGCGGCGGCGGCAGCAGCAGCAGCGATGGCACCGAGCCGACGACGCGTCCCGACGGATTGACCGATGACATGGCCCAGTACTCGACGATGGTGGCAGGTGTCTCATGAGGTTTGCATGGATCGATCTCCGTGAAGTCCCCCGGCCGCAGCTCCAGGCGGTGGTGGACGCGGCCGTCCACACCCGGATGGCCGGAGTGCTGGCCACCGATGCCGAGCTGCTCGGGACGCTACCCCCGACCGTCACCCGGGTGCTGGCCCCCGGGGATCCGGCCACGGACACCGCGAAGAAGCCCGGCGGCAAGGAGAGGAAGGAATCCAAGAGCGCCAAGGATTCCGACGAGGCGAAGTCCACGGCCGGCGCCACCTCCCCGGCCGGACCCGGATGGGACGTCCTGCTGCGGAAGTTCACCACCCAGGACGAGCTCGACGCCCTCGCCGCGGACAACCGTGCCGCCGGTGGCACGCCCACCGCCGGCTTCATCGACGTGCGCGACGACCGAACGCTGCAGCTGTCGTGCGCGGCGGCGATGGCGCTGCCGTACACCGTCATCCACTTCGCCGACCCGACCAAGATCCCGCTGGAGATCGTGCTCGCCGCGGCCGAGTCAGCCGACGGCAAGCTGCTCACCACCGTCGCCGACCTGGAAGAGGCGGCCATCGTCTTCGACGTGCTGGAGCGCGGCTCGGACGGCATCGTGTACACGCCGCGCACCGCCGACGAGGTGTTCGCGCTGGCACGGCTGCTGGAGGCCACCACGCCGCAGCTGGAGCTGGCCACGCTGACCGTGGAGAGCATCCAGCACGTCGGGCTCGGCGACCGGGTCTGTGTGGACACCTGCTCGCACTTCGAGGAGGACGAGGGCATCCTCGTCGGCTCCTACTCCTCCGGGTTCATACTCTGCTGCAGCGAAACCCACCCACTGCCGTACATGCCGACCCGGCCGTTCCGGGTCAACGCCGGTGCCCTGCACTCGTACACGCTCGGGCCCGACAACCGCACCAGCTATCTGAGCGAGGTGGGCTCCGGCAGCGCCCTGCTGGCGGTCGGCGCCGACGGCCGCACCCGGCGGGTCGTGGTCGGCCGCGCCAAGCTGGAGTCCCGGCCGCTGCTGGAGATCCGCGCCCACGCCGAGGACGGACAGCTGGTCAGCCTGACCGTGCAGGACGACTGGCATGTACGGGTGCTCGGCCCGGGCGGGAAGGTCCTCAACGTCACCGAACTGCAGACCGGTGACGAACTGCTCGGCTATCTGGCCACGGACAAGCGCCATGTGGGCCTGCCGATCGGCGAGTTCTGCAAGGAATCCTGATGAGCAACGTGAGCAACGTGGAAAACACGGATGACACGGCTGAAGCGGACGACGCGCGCGAGGGCCTGTCCGGCGACCGGGCGGACGGCGGGATGGGCCCCGTGGTCCAGAGGCTGTTCGACGGGCGGAATGACAGCCTTCGCTATCTGACGCACCGCCAGGAGACCGTTTCACGAGGCGAGTTACGGGAACGGGTGGCCAAGCAGGCCGAGGTTTTCGCCGGATACGGCATCGGCCCGGGCAGCACCGTGGGCCTGCGGACACCGCCCAGTTTCACCCAGGTCGAGGTGCTGCTCACGCTGTGGCGGCTCGGCGCCCAGGTGATGCTCTTCGACTTCCGGCTCAAACCGGCCGAGGTGGAGGCGCTCTGCGCTACCTGCCGACCGCAGTTCATGGTCCGGGCCGGTTCCAACGTCCAGGGGGCGTCCGGCTTCCGGCCCGAGTACGAGGTCATCACCGAGTGCCGGCGAACCGGCCGGCCGGCCACCACCGGGCACCGGCTGGTCCAGTTCAGCTCGGGCTCCACCGGACGGCCGAAGGTGATCGGCAGGACCGCCCGATCGATCGAGGCCGAAGTGAAGCGGTTCGCCGCGATCACCGGCATGCCGGGCGAGGGCGACCGGCTGCTGCTGCTCAGTTCGACGGCGCACAGCTTCGGTCTGATCGGCGGGCTGCTGCACTCGCTGGCGGCCGGTGTCTCCGTGGTCTTCGCGCCCCGGGTCTCGGCCCGCGACATCCTGCGGACCGCGGTCGACCACCGGATCACCGCCCTGTTCGGGGTGCCGATGCACTACGAACTGCTCGCCGCCGCCATCGATCCCCCCGAACTGCCCGAGCTGCGGGTCGCGGTGTCGGGCGGCGAGATCATGCCCCCCGAGACCGCGGCGCGGTTCGCCGAACGGTACGGCGTACCGGTCGGCGAGTCCTACGGGACCACGGAGACCGGCGTGATCGCCATGGACGTCAGCGGCGCGCTGCGGCCGTCGGTCGGCCGGACCGCACCGGGTGTGGTGATACGGGAGCACAAGGGCGAACTCGACGTCGCGCTCCAGGACTCGCCGTATCTCTTCGACTCGGGCGGTACACAGTTCGCGGACGGCTGGCTGCACACCAGGGACCGGGCCACGGTGGACGGCACCGGGGCGGTCCGGGTGCACGGCCGCGCCGACTCCCTCGTCGTGATCGGCGGCCTCAAAGTGGATCTCACCGAGGTTGAGAACGTGCTCCGCCGGCACCCCGGGGTCGCGCAGGCGGTCCTGGTGCACGAGGGCGTGACCGAGGCCTATGTCGCGGTGACCGCCGGGGACGACCGCCCGTCCGCCGAGGAGCTGCTGCGCTGGTGCCGGGAGCGGCTGGCCGACTACAAGCTGCCGCGGGTGATCCGGCTACTGGATTCCCTGCCCCGCACGTCCAACGGGAAGCTGGTGCGCCAGGCTGCCACGCTGCAGGCGGCCGCGACGGTCGGAGGGTAGTCGGCCGGGTTGTTCACACCTTTCGTATGACTCTTTCACGTGAGGATTTCAATCATGAGCACGCCAATTCTGGAGGGCGAGATCCGCGAGTTCGTCCTGGCCACGGTCATCGACGAGATAAATATCCTGACGAGCCGCGAGGGCATCACGGACGAGAGCCCGGTGACCGTCGGCGGGCTGGAGCTGGACTCACTGAGCCTGATCGAGCTCACCCTGCGGCTGGAGTCGCGGTTCGGCGTGGAGATCCCGGACGCCGACATCGAGCCCCTGGCCTCCCTGAACCTCGGCCAACTCGTCTCCGAGGTCGCCCGACGCGGTGCGAAGGCATGAGCACGGGAGCCGCGGCGAGCGACGGGGGCCTTGCGCTGTCACCCATCACCACCGACACCGTCCGGGAACTGCTGTCGGACCGCAGGGTCTTCCCGGGGGTGCCCGCCGAACTCGACGAGGACACCGAACTGGTCCTGGACTCCCTCGGGTTGGTGTGGCTGCTGCATGTGGTGGAGGAGCGCTACGGCCTGGTCGTGGAGCCCACCGACGAGGACATCGTCGGGCTGACCTCGCTCCGGCGGCTCACCGAGTATCTGCGCGCCGCCCAGACGGACCGGGCGGGCGAGGACGGCCGCGATGAGCGGTGAGGTGACGGTGACCGGATTCGGCGTACGCACCGCGTTCGGCACGGGCGCCGAGGCCCTCCGGCGCGGGGTGTTCGCGGGAGTCCCCTCGTTCACGGCCACCACGAGGTTCGACACCGGCCCGTACCGTACGCCGATGGCGGGCGCCGCCCCGGACGGACCCGACGCGGTCGAGGACTGGGCGCTGCGCCACGCGCTCGCGCGGTGCGGCGCGGAAGCCCTCGACATGGCCGGCCTCCCTCCGGGCACGAAGGCCGCGGTGCTGCTCGGCGTCGCCGGCGACCACACCAGCATCACCCGCCACTGGCGAACCGTCGCCGGCTCCCCGCCCGCCTCCGAAGAGGACAGCGGCGCCGCACCGGGGCGCCATGCGGCCGGGGAGGCGGCCCGGCACGCCGCGGGCGGGGCGGCGGGGCGGGCCGCCGATGCCGTGCCCGCGCACCTCGCCGAGCTGCTGGCCGGGCACCTCGCGCTGACGGGGCCACGGCTCACGTTCACCAATGCCTGTGTCGCCTCCGCCGCGGCGATCATCCATGCCTGTCGGCTGATCTCCTCCGGCCGGATCGACACGGCGGTCTGCGCGGGTGGCTACCTGGTGGAGGAAGAGACCTTCGCCAAGTTCGACTCCGGCCGGGCGCTGTCCCGCGACGGCATGGTGCGCCCGTTCAGCGCCGACCGCAGTGGACTGCTGCTGGGCGACGGAGTGGCGGCCGTCGTGCTGGAGTCCGCCGAAGGCGCCCGGCGCCGCGGTGCCCGGCCGCTGGCGACCGTGGTGGGCTGGGGCGCGGCCACGGACACCCACCACATCGCCCAACCGCACCCGGAGGGTGTCGGGCTGGCACGCGCGACACGCCAGGCGATGCGTCTCGCCGGGGACGCGGACGGGGCGGCCCTCGGCTATGTCAACGCCCATGGGACCGGCACCAAGTACAACGACGGGGCGGAGACCCGCGGGCTGCGGGCCGCCTTCCCCGAGCGGGCCGAAGCGATACCCATCAGCTCCACCAAGAGCACCACCGGCCACCTTCTGGAGGCCGCGGGCGTGGTGGAGTTCGTGATCACGATGCTGGCCCTGCTGGACGGCGTACTGCCGCCGACCGCCGGGTTCACCCGGCCGGATCCGGAGTGCGACCTGGACTACGTGCCGAACCAGCCCCGTGCGGTCGATCTGCGCCGGGCCCTCAACGTCAACGCCGCCTTCGGGGGCGCCAACACCGCACTCGTGCTGGAGCGGCCGTGAAAACCGGGAAGGCGGTGCTCCGCTCACCCCTCGGCATCCTCTCGACCGCCACCGCGACCCTCGGCACCGGGCGGGACGACGACCTCGCCCTGCCGAGGCTGCCCGGCTTCGTGGAGTCGGCCTTCAGCCCGCTGGCGTACGAGGTCAGCAGGCAGTGCCTCACCGAACGGCCCGGGGACGGCTCACGTACCGCCGTGGCGCTGGCCAGCCTGATGGGGGACACCACCACCGCGGATCTGGCCAGTCGGCGCATGGTCTTAGGGCAGGTCCACAACCCGCTGCTGTTCATGCAGGCCACCGCCAACTCCGTACTGGGCTACACGAGCCGGGAGTTCGGGATCACCGGGCAGACGTTCAGCCTCTCCACCCTCGAGGATCCGGTGACCGAACTGCTGGCCATGGCGGATCTGCTGCTGGAGGACCGGGAGCTGGACCGGGTCCTGGTGCTGGGCGTGGAGCTGGGCAGGGGGCACCGCCCAGCGGTAGCTGGGGGAGGCGAGCGAGGCGAGGTGGCAGCCGGGGGGAGGGTGGCCTCCGCGTACGGGGAACTGGCCGCCCACAGCGGCCGCCCGGTCCCGCCCCCCCGGGCGCCCGCCGACTTGGCGGTTGCGGTGCTGCTCGGCCGTCCAGGCGCCGAGGCGCCCGTCTCGGTCCGGTCGACCGAGGCGCATGACGCCCACCACGAGGCCGACGGCGCTGCGGCGGCCGGGTATCCCGGATCCATCCTGGGCCTGTTCGACCTGGCCGCCGCCCACCGGCGGCTGCTGCGGGACGGCGGCAGTCACCTCCTGGTGACGGAGCCGGGGGCGCGGCGCGGCCCGGCCGCATTCGTCCTCACCGCCGATACGGAAGCTCCCACGAGCGCACCGACGAACACGCGCGCCGTAAGGGATGAGAGGGAGACCCATGCTCATCACTAGGCAGGAGCGGGGGCGGATCTGCTCCGACACCGAGCTCGGTGCCGGTAATGTCCTGCACCGCCTGAAGGCATACGGCCGCCCACTCGACGAGTCCGTGCTGTGGACGGATGGCAGCTGGCAGGCGCCGGACGGCAGCCATCCCGAGACGCTGACGCTCGGTCAGCTGCACGAGGCGGTGGAGACCTACGCGGGCTGGTACGCCGCCCAGGGCGTGCGGCCCCGCGACCCGGTCGCCGTGCACACCTCCTCCAGCACCGAGTTCGCGGTGAACTTCCTGGCGCTGACGGCCCTCGGCGCCATCCCGTCGTTCGTCAACGGCGATCTGTCCCCTGAAACCGCCCGGGAGTACGTGCGTGGACAGGGCGCGGTGGGCGCCTTCACGGACCGCGAGCACCATGCCGTGCTGCCCGGGTCCGGGCTGGGCTTCTGCGTGACCGCCGCCGAGATCCGGCCGGCGCACCGCGAGCTGCTACCCCGGTCCTACCCGTACCGGCACCACCCGACCGACCCGGTGATCATCTCCCACTCCTCGGGCACCACCGGTATGCCCAAGGGCGTGCCGCACACCCACCGGACGCTGATGTACGCGCAGGTGCACCGGCTCCGCTACTCCACCGGGGCCGACATGGAGCGCACGCTGGTGGGGCTGCCGGGCGCGCACAACGCCGCGGTGGCGACACTGCTGTACTGCCTGCTGCTGCACGCGGACATCAAGCTGCTCTCCAGCCGGCGCGGCACCGATGTGCTGGACGCCATCGAGGAGTTCCGGCCGAGTACGGTGCTGGCCTTCGCCGCGACCTTCGGCGAGATCGCCGCGGCGGACCTGACGGCCCGTGACCTGTCCAGCGTGCAGCTGTGGTTCAACACCGGGGACGCGGCACACGAGGCGCACATCCGGGCCCTGGTACAGCACGGCAGCCACGAGCGGATCGGCAGGGACCTGCGCCGTACCCGGGTCGAGGGCTCGGTCTTCGTGGACGGGCTCGGCTCGTCGGAAGCCGGCTACTCGGTCTTCCACAACCGGCATACCAAGGACACCTCGGCCTACTCGCGCTGCGTCGGCAAGCCGATCAGCTTCGCCCGGGCCGCCGTGCTCGCCGAGGACGGCACCCCGCTGCCGCCCGGAGAGGTCGGCCGCCTGGGGCTGCAGTCGCCGACGCTCACCCCCGGGTACTGGAACGACTCGCTGACCTTCCACCGGCTGCGGCTGGGCGGCTACTGGCTCACCGGGGACCTCGCCTACCAGGACGAGGAGGGCAACTTCTACCACCTCGACCGGGCGCCGGACGCCATCCGTACCCGGCACGGGATCCTGTTCAGCACCCGCGCCGAGGAACTGCTGCTGCGGGAGCTGCCCGAGCTGGCCGACTGCACCCTCGTCGGCGTCGCCCCGGAGGGGGTACGGGCGGACTGGGACGGCGATGGAGAAGCCGAGGCGTACGCGCTGCTCCAGCTCGCGGACGACGGCGACGACAGCGTCGGCGGCAGCGACGATGGCGGCAGCGACGACGAGCGCGACGAGACGTGGACCGGACGGGTCAACGCCGCCCTCGCGGGGGCCGGATTCCCCCCGGTGGCCCGGGCCCTGCGGATGAAGCCCGACGACGTGGCCAAGGGCGCCACCGGCAAGGTTCTCAAACGAGTGATGCGCGACAAGTTCACCGCCAAGGAGCACACATGAACACGGCAACGGGTGGCGACGGGGTCAATCACCGCGCCCAGACGGTGGAGGCGTACCGGCTGTGGTGGCAGCACGACGCCCACTGGTACCAGGGGGTGGCCAGGCGGTTCGGGCAGCAGGCCGCGAACGAGATCAACGCCGAGGCGATGCGCAAGGTCGCCCTCAAGGTCGGGCAGCAGGTCGCCCGCCGGTGCGGCGCGCTCCCCGGCAGCGGTGACAGCGGCAAGGACCTGGAGGAGCTGCGCCGCCGGTACGACGAATGCGGTGACCGGATGTTCCCGCGGGAACTGCGCAATGCGTCCACCGGGGTGGAAGACGACGATCTGATCGTGCTCACGCTGCGGCGGAACTTCGCCATCACCATGGTGCGGATGGCCGGTTCGATGGAGGGCTACCAGTGCCCGTGCACCGACGTCCACGCGGGCTGGTCCGAAGGGCTCGGCGTGACCCTGACGGAGAACCGGGCCACGAGCTGTCTGCGGGAGGGCGACCCGGCGTGCCGCCTGCTGATGCGGGTGCGCACACCCCATGCTCCCGGTGCGGAGGGCTGAGCGTTGAGGATACTTGTCGCCGGGGCGACCGGAGTGGTCGGACACCCGCTGGTGGGCGCGCTGCGGGCGCGGGGTCACCAGGTGAGCGCGCTGGTGCGGGAGGCGTCCCGGGCGAAGGCCCCGGACGCGGACGCGGTCGTGGTCGCCGACGCCCTGGACCCTCAGGCCCTGTTGTCGGCGGTGTCGGCCGCCCGGCCCGAGGTGGTCGTCCACCAGATGACCGCGCTGCGGCTGTTGCGCAACGACCCCGCGGGGGCCTTCGCGCTGACCGCGCGGCTGCGTACCGAGGGCACCGCCAATCTGGTCGCGGCGGCCCGCGCGGTCGGTGCCCGGCGGCTGGTCGCGCAGAGCATCGCCTTCGCCGCCGCACCGGCCGGGGGTCCGGTCCTCGACGAGGACGCGCCGCTGTACGTGGAGGCCCCTGACCCTGGCTGGGCCGCCACCGTACGGGCCGTCGCCGAGCTGGAACGGTTGGTCCTGGGCAGCCCTGACCTCGCGGGCGTGGTGCTGCGGTACGGCACGCTGTACGGCGCCGGGACCGCGTACGCCCGTACCGGCGCGACCGGGCAGAGAGTGCTGGCCGGCCGGCTCCCGCTGCCCGAGGGCGGGTCCGGGATCACCTCGTTCCTGCATGTGGAAGACGCGGTGGGGGCCGCGGTGGCTGCCGTCGAGTCGGACGCCACCGGCCTCTTCCACGTGACGGACGACGAGCCGGCCCCGGCCGCGCAGTGGCTTCCGGCCTACGCCCGTGCGCTGGGCGGCCCGCCCCCGCGCGCGGTCCCGGCCGCTCTCGCGCCCCGGCTGCTCGGCTGGTTCACCGCCCACCAGCTCACCGCGGCGCGCGGGGCGGCCAACGACCGGGCCCGTACGGCGCTGGGCTGGAAACCGCTGCGGCCGAGCTGGCGCGACGGGCTGGGCGGGGAATGACCGCGGCCTACGCGCTGATCGACCGGGCCGCGCCGCGCGGATACCGGGTCCACGGCGGCAGAGAGGACGGAGACGCCCGATGAGCAAGGTGAGCAGGGCGGGAGCGACAGCCGCCCCGTCCCGGCCATGGGCCGTCGTCCTGGTCGTGGTCTGCGCCCAGATGCTGATCTGGCTGGACACCTCGATTCTCAATGTCGCGGTCACCACCCTCGCCGACCCGTCCAAGGGCCTGGGCGCGACCCCCGCCGAACTGGAGTGGGTGGCGAGCGCGTACACCCTGGTCTTCGCCGGCACCCTCTTCGCAGGCGGCGCGCTGGCCGACCGTTTCGGGCCCCGTACCACCCTGCTCGCCGGTCTGGCGCTGTTCGGCGCGGCCTCCGGCGCCGGCGCGTTCGCCGGAAATCCGGCCTGGCTCATCGTGGCGCGCGCCTTCATGGGCGCGGGCAGTGCGCTGCTGATGCCCGCGACGCTGTCGATCATCGTGCGGAGCACTCCGGAGGAGAAGCGCACCCGTGCGATCGCGATCTGGAGTTCGTCCAGCGGCCTCGGCGTGGCCGTCGGCCCGGTCGCGGGCGGGGCGCTGCTCAGCCACTTCTGGTGGGGGTCGGTGTTCCTGGTCAATGTGCCGATCGTGGCCCTGTGTCTGGCCGGAGTGGTGGCCGTTGTTCCTGAGCTGGGCGGTTCACGGCGCCAGGTGCTTGATCTGCCGGGGCTGGCCCTGTCGGTGCTCGGTCTTGGCGGCCTGGTCTACGGGGTCATCGAGCTCGGCAACCGGGAGACCTGGTACGGGCCGCACGTCCTGCTCCCGCTGCTGCTGGGCGGCGCGCTGCTCGCCGCCTTCGTGGCCGGTCAGCGCAGGTCCCCGGCGCCCAGCCTGGATCTGCGGCTCTTCCGGCAGCCCGGGTTCACGGCCGGGAGCCTGGTACTGCTGCTCGCGTTCATGGCGCTGGCCGGGCATCTGTTCTACGCGGCCTTCTATCTCCAGGGGCCCTGCGGGCTCTCCCCCGCGCGCGCCGGAACCGTGATGATCGCCGCCGCGATCGGCATCGTCCTGGGCAGTCAGGCCTCACCGGCGATGAGTCGGCAACTGTCGGCCCGGTGGACGGTCGCGGCTGGAATGCTGGCCACCGGAGCCACGTACCTCGCCTATCTGTGGTTCGACGAGCGGACCCCGGTCCCGGCCATCGCCGCACTGCTGTGGGTGCAGGGTTTCGGCATGGGCCTGATCGGTACGCCGGTCACGGCCGTGATGATGAGCGGGGTGCCGCAGCGTCTCGCGGGCGCCGGATCCGCCGTCAACAGTGTCACCCGGCAGGTGGGCGGGACACTCGGGGTCGCGATGGCCGGCTCGATCCTCTCCGGGGTGTACCGCGAGCGGATGGCCGGTGCCCCGCTGCCCGGCGGCTCGCGGGAACTGCCGCCCGGCGCCGAGGAGCAGGCCCGGACCTCGGCCGAGGCGGCACGCTCGCTGGCGCATTCGCTACGACTGCCGCAACTGGCGGAGACGGCCGACCGCGCCTTCCTCGACGCGATGTACGCGGCCACGCTCTGGACCGCCGTACTGGCCCTCATCGGGTTCGTCGTGAGTGTCGTGGGGCTGCGTATCCGGGGAGCACGGTCGCAGAATCTCCACGAAGAACCGGAAAAGCCGCGAGAGGCGCGGGACGGCCATGTGGAACCCGCGTAAGAGCCACACGACATGGAACGCCACGGTGCCGATCATTTCCGAGGTGAAGGTCAGGGTGTCGATCTTCGTGCGGCTGCCGGCGTCCCACAGCGTGACCCCTTCGAGCCCGGCGTCAGCCGCGAGCACCTTGCCGTCCGGGCTGACCGCGAGTGCAGCTTCCCCTCCGTGGTGGCCAACTGCTCGGACACGGTGAACCTGGATGTCCGCTCGGAGGCGGGCGACCCGGACCGCGACGCGCTCGGGCTCGCCGTGCGCGACGTCGATGCGCTCGGCGACGAGGGCTCCCCGGAAGCCCCCTTGGCCGAGGAGCCGGAGAACCGGTCCAGGGCGAGCGGGACAGCGACGGCGGCACTGGCACCGGAGCCAGGCGGAAGGGCGGGATCCTGTGGGCCGGCGGCCAGGGCGGCGGCGAGACCCGCGGCCAGGCGCGCCGCCGACTCGGGCGGCAACGGAGTAACGGTCTCCACGACCTCCCGCAGTGACGGCCCCGGGACGAACACCGACGCCAGCCACGGCGGCGGCGCGTTCGCGTCCGCGTCCGCGTCCGCGTCGACCACGGCGGCGGTATACGCGCCGGACACCCTGCGGGAGGCCTCCACCTCGCGGCGGAAGCGCGTACGGAATATCGGCGCGACACCGAGCAGCACCCGCCCCATCTCGGCCACCAGCTGGTACGGACCGGCCACCGGCCGGTCCGACTCCCCCAACAGGTGCTGCTTGCGGGCAGGAGGTGAACCTGCGCGTCACGACAAGTGGAACCGACCGCGGCGCTCCCGGAGGAGCACGCGCGCGGTGGCCGGCGCGGGTGGACGGGCGGGGGCCCGGAGGAGGGCGGGGCCTTTGGTGGCGGCCGCGGTGGCCGTGAGGTCCTCGATTTCGATCATGGCGCGGAACAATGGGCGGCCCTCGGGCGGTGCGAGGTCGACCAGGTGTCGGCTGGCGGCCAGGGTTTGGCGAGCCTGGCCGAGGAGGTGTTCGAGAAGGCTCCGGGTTCCGGTCGTGTCCCGGGCGTTCTCCAGGTCGGCGCGGGTGACACCGTGGGTGTCGAGCGTGCTGCGCACGAGGTTGAGGCGCCCGTCCGCGAGGTCTTCGGACAGGTCGTTGGCGAAGTCGAGGCGCTGGCTGCCGTCGATGTACGTACGGCACGCCTCGCGGTAGCCCGCCGGAGGGTCCTCCCCTGCGATCAGACCCGCGATCAGCATGAACGCGGGCAGCGCGTACTGGTCGAGGTAGCGCTGGTAGTCCGCTTCGGTGGCGAAGCCGGTGAACTCCAGCTCCGTGGCGGCCGCGGCGAGGAAGTCCTCGACGCGGGCGCGGAAGTGGGGGTGAGCGGAGGCGGTGTGCAGCAGCGGCCGGACGGCCGGGTGATCGCTTGCGCCGGCGGCCAGGCCTTCACGGACTTCCTTCTCCCACTGTGCGTAGGCCACGGCGCGCCCGGCCTCGGGACCGCTGTCGAGGAGGGTGTCGGTGTGATGCATGAAGGCCGTCGCCGTGATCAGGTGCGGCAGCAGCGGCCGGGGCAGGAGCAGGCGCGCCGCGAGGTAGGAGCTGCGTCTGTAGCGCGCGACCAGCTTCCGCTGGCGCGCGTAGTCGTCACGCAACGTCGGATCGCTGATCCCCGCGGCGTCGAGTGCCCTGCCCCACAGGCCCATGGCCGACCCTCCCGGTCCCTTTGTGTCCACGCGCGGTTCCTTTTATACGTCCAGCCGGTGGCGGTCTCGGCCGGTGTGTGGGAGGAGTGGGTGGGCGCAGTCCGGCTGAGTGAGGCAGAGCGGTGGGAACCGTGAATGGGCAGGACAACGGGGGCATGTGGCCCACGGGACTGGCCGAGGCGATACGCGCCACGGCCGGGGATATCTCCGTACTGTTGCGCGGCGCGGCCGACACCGGGGTTCCGGTGCCCCGGTCTCGGTGGTCGCTCGGGGAGGTGGCGGCGCATCTGGCGCAGGCCAATGAGCTGATGGCGGATGTCGCGGCCGGGAAGGCACGCCCCTACGGTGATGGCACGCCGGGCGGGCTGGCCGAGGCCAACGAGGTCGCGCTCGCCGCGTTCGCCGAGCGCGGGGCCGTCCCGCTGGCCGCCATGATCGTGGAGCAGGCCGACGCGTTCCTCGATGCGGCGGCCCGGCCCGCGCCGCACGGCGAACTGCTCACCCCGATGGGCCCGATGAGCATGGACGTACTGGGGTCGTATCTGCTGACACACATGCTCGGCCACGGCTATGACCTCGCCCGCGCGCTGGGCCGTCCGCATATGGTCAGCCGGGCCCGGGCCGAGCTGTCCCTGCCGTTCCTGATGGTGGCGATGGACCGGGTCGTCAGCCCTGCCGCCGCCGGGCACACGGCCCGCTACACCGTCCGCCTCGGGGGCGGCGCCTGTTTCGGTGCCGCGTTCACCGACGGCGCGGTGGCCGTCGGTCCTCGGCCGCCGGGCCGCCCGGACTGCACCATCCTCATGGAGCCGGTCGCCTTTCTCCTGGTGGCGCTGGGCCGCCTCGGCCCGTGGGGCGCCCTCGCCCGGGGACGCGTCCTGGCCTGGGGCCGCAAGCCCTGGCTCGCCCCTCGCTTCGCCACTCTGTTCACCCCGCCCTGATCCGGCCCCATCCGAAGCGGTGGCCGCCGCGAGGCGCGGTGCCGCTCGGCGGCACGCGGCCCGGCCGCATGGGCGTCGATGAGTCGTCCGCCGTCTCGGCCAGGTAGTCGCGGCTGTGGCTTTGTCAGCCGCGGAGAGCAGGCGCAGGTGTCGCCAGCTGCGCTCTTGAGCGAATGTCAGAGGCCGTGACAGCGGCGTCCTCGCCACGACCGCGAGTTTGGATGGTCGCTGACGTGCTCAACCGCGCCGTCCAGCTGGTCGAGCAGTACCGTGCAGGAGGGACAAGGGCCATCCTCGAGCTTCAGCTGCGCGGTGCGGCCGCTCTTGGACCTCACCCCGGAAGGACGCGGCATCGGCTGGGACCGGGGCGCCCCCGGTGCGGCCGATCGGCTCGGCCTGCGCGGGGCCTCACCCGCAGGATGCGCGAGGTGTCCAAGGCGGGGACCACACCGCCGGCCCCCATCCCGCCGCGGCACAATCGCCCCGTGGGAACGGACATCAGAGGGTTTGTGGAGTGCCGCACGTGGGGCCCTGGCCTCGCGATGGGCGAGACGGTACCGGCGGCAGCCGGACGGCTCCCTGAAGCTGGTGCACCGCTCGGTGTGGAGCCGCGGGTTCGCCAGGGCCAGCGGGGTGAACACCTTGGCGGTCGCCCCGACCGGATCGGCGAGCTGTGGGACGAGGGCACGGAGTGCGAGGTGGGCACCACGGTGTTCCGCGCCGAACGCGCCCGGCGTCGCGACGCGGTGCCGGCCGACGGCACATGGCAGCCGGTGTGGGCCGTCATGCGTGCGCCCGCCGGTGTCCATGGCGAAGCCAACGTCCGCCTGGCGGTGTGGTTAGAGGAGTAGACCGAACTCCACGCACAGGCGAGGGCACCGGCTCCCTGCTGCCCCAGGGCCCCAGGGAGCCGGACGCTCTTCAGTGACCGGCCTTCGACATTGGCACCGGTGGCTTGGTCACGGGCCCCGGGTCGGCCTCCGGGGTTCGGGGGCCGGGGAGTGGAACCTGGCCCGGCTGGTGCAGGACGACCGTGCGTACCGGCAGGGGGATCTCGATGCTCTCGTTCTGGTAGCGCCGGTGGAGCCGCTTCAGGAATTCGTGTTTGATCAGGAATTGGTCGCTGAATTCCTGGACGCGCAGGATGACCGAGAAGTCGATACCGGCCTCGCCGAAGGTGTGGAATCGGACGACCGGTTCGTGATCCGGGACGCCACCGGACACCTCGGCCATCACCTCTTCCGCCACCTCGATGCTCACCCGCTCGACGTGGTCGAGGTCGCTGTCGTAGTCGACCCTCGCCTGGATCAGGATCGACATCTCCTCTTCCGGCTGGTGGTAGTTGATGGTGATGGCACCGGCGAGCTTGGCGTTCGGGATGATCACGAGGTTGTCCGGCAGCTGGCGCACGGTGGTGTTACGCCAGTTGATGTCGACGACATAGCCTTCCTCGCCGCTGCCGAGCCGGATGTAGTGGCCGGGCTGCACCGTCTTGGAGGCGAGGATGTGGACGCCCGCGAACAGGTTGGCCAGCGTGTCCTGGAGCGCCAGGGCGACCGCGAGGCCGCCCACGCCGAGCGCGGTGAGCAACGGGGCGATCGAGATCCCGAGCGTCTCCAGCAGGATGAGGACGCCCATCGCCAGCACGGCGACGCGGGTGATGTTGACGAAGATGGTGGCGCTGCCGGCCACGCCGGACCGGGACAGCGCCTGTGTGCGCACCAGGTCGGCGATCACGCGGGCCACGGCGATGGTGGTGGCCAGGATGAGCACGGCGGTCATCACCTGGTGGACGCTGTGATCGACGGCCGCGCTCAGTGGCAGGGCGGCGGCCGCCCCGGACACGCCGGCGACGAGGGCCGCCCAGGGGGCGATGGTGCGCAGCGCGTCGACGATGATGTCGTCGCCGGTCCAGCGGGTCCTGCGCGCCCGTTCGCCCAGCCAGCGCAGTGCCATGCGGGACAACAGGCCCATCGCCATGCCCGCCGCCAGCGCGGCGCAGACGACGATGAGGTCGTGCAGGGTGAGCGCGCGGGTCACCGGCCGCTCTCCGTACGCCGCGAGGTGCGCCGCGACGTGCGGCAGGTCCGGCCGTGCGGGGTGGTGGGCCGCGGCCCGGGTGCGCCCTCGCGGCGGGGTCTGCCGGGGAGTTCGGAGTGCTGTCTTGTCACCGTGTCACCTGCTCGTGCCTGGGATGTCGGGCTGCGCCGGGGCTTTCGTACCGGGACCCTGACGCGGTCTGCCATCCTGCCGCATGCCTCCCCGGCGGATGTCACCAACCGGCCAGTGGCCCACCGGGGGCCGCGGCGTCGGCCGCACGTGTCAGGCGTCCGCGTGGGTCATGCGTCGGACCACGGCGGCGGACCGACCGGTGGCGGCGTGGCGGGTCCTCGTGTGCCACAGCCACCTGATGTCGCGTGCGAAGGACCAGACGAGCAGCGCCAGTGCCACTAGGACCACCGCGAACGACACCGGGTGCGGGAGGATCGCGGCGGCGGCCACCAGGAGGGCGATTCCCTGCAGCGCGGCGACCGCCTTGCGGGCGGTGTTCACGGGCAGTGGCTCGTTCAACCAGGGCAGGGCGCGGGCGGCCGCGACGAAGGCGTAGCGCATGGCGCCGATGGTGAGCACCCACGGGCCCAGCGAGGTGGCGACGTAGACGCTGAGCACCAGGATCAGGAAGGCGTCGACCTCCATGTCGAAGCGTGCCCCCAAGGGGGACGCCGTTCCGGTGCGCCGGGCGACCTTGCCGTCGACGGCGTCGAGGATCAGCGCCACCGTGGTGAGGGCGACGAGGACCGGGACGCGAGGCGGGCTCTGGAAGGAGTCGGCGACCAGCGCGGTCACGCCGCCGACGAGCGTGGCGCGGGCCAGGGTGACGCGGTTGGCCGCGCCGAAGGACCTGAGCCAGGAGCGGCACACGGCGCGCGTGAGCACGGCCCAGGTGGCGAACGCGAACGCCAGGCCCGTCAGCCAGCCAGCGGGCCCCAGGCCGAGTGCGGTGCCGAGGAGTGCCAGCAGGATTATCTGCGCGACCGCTCCCACGGCCGTCTCCTGCCGCAACAGCGTCGTGTCGTATGTGTTGTTCAGGGCAGCCACCGTGCACCCTCCGGCTGTTGTGGCGGAGTCGTTGAGTGCCGCGTACCGTGTTCGCGGCTTAATAATGGTCAGTACGTGCGTCACGGGCAAAGTGTTCAGCCCGTTGTCGGCCCCGATCTTTCTGGAGGACGTCGATGGAGCGCGTCGCCCGCGCCTTCTGGCTCCGCTCCCCCGGCCGCGGTGAGGTGCGGGACGTCCCGCTGCCGGAGCCCGGGGCCGATGACGTCGTGGTGCGCGCCCTGTTCTCCGGGGTGAGCCGGGGGACAGAGACGCTCGTCTTCCGCGGTGGGGTGCCGGAGAGCCAGTACGCCGCGATGCGGGCGCCGTTCCAGGAGGGCGAGTTCCCCGCGCCGGTCAAGTACGGCTATCTCAACGTCGGCGTGGTGGAAGAGGGCCCGGCCGCGCTGCTGGGCCGTACGGTCTTCAGCCTGTATCCGCACCAGACGCGGTTTGTCGTCCCGGCGAGCGCCGTGACTCCGGTGCCTGAGGCGGTGCCGGCGGCGCGGGCGGTGCTGGCCGGGACGGTGGAGACGGCGGTGAACGCCCTGTGGGACGCGGCGCCGCTGCTCGGTGACCGGATCACGGTGGTCGGGGCGGGGATGGTCGGCGCGAGTGTGGCCGCAGTCCTCGCCCGGTATCCGGCCGTGCGCGTCCAGCTGGTCGACGCGGAGCCCGCGCGCGCCGGGGTGGCGGGGGCCCTGGGGGTCGACTTCGCGCTCCCCGAGGAGGCCGCGGGCGACTGCGATCTCGTCGTCCACGCCAGCGCGACCGAGGCCGGGCTCGCGCGCGCCCTCGAACTCCTCGCACCGGAGGGGACGGTCCTGGAGCTGAGCTGGTACGGCGACCGGCGGGTCAGTCTGCCGCTGGGCGAGGCCTTCCACTCCCGCCGCCTGGTCGTGCGCAGCAGCCAGGTGGGGACGGTGTCCCCCGCCCGGGGCCCGCGCCGTACCTTCGCCGACCGGCTGGCGCTGGCGCTGGAGCTGCTCGCCGACCCGGCCTTCGACGCGCTGGTGACCGGGGAGTGCGCCTTCGAGGAGCTGCCGGAGGTGCTGCCCCGCCTCGCGTCCGGGGAGCTGCCGGGGTTGTGCCATCGTGTGCGGTACGGGCCCGCGGGGGATCCGGCCTGAGCCGTCCGAAAGGCGGCCTGAGTGGCGTGAGCGGCCCGAGCGACCCCAACAGTTGACACAATCCGGCACAATCCGGCGCGGCTCTGAACCAGGGCGGCCGGTTGGCCGTACTACATGACGTGGCCCGGCCGAGGGCCGCCAGACGTGCCGTACCTGGAGGGTCGTTCGTTGTTCAGCATCACCGTCCGTGATCACCTGATGATCGCTCACAGCTTCCGTGGAGAGGTCTTCGGGCCCGCGCAGCGCCTGCACGGGGCGACGTTCCTGGTGGACGCCACGTTCCGCCGCGCCGAGCTGGACGCCGACAACATCGTGGTCGACATCGGCCTCGCCACCCAGCAGCTGAACGCGGTGGTCGGCGAGCTGAACTACCGCAATCTCGACGAGGAGCCCGCCTTCGCGGGCACCAACACCAGCACGGAGTTCCTGGCGAAGGTCATCGCCGACCGCCTCGCCGACCGGGTGGCCGCCGGGGCGCTGGGCGAGGGCGCCCTGGGGCTTTCGGGTCTGACGGTCACGCTGCACGAGTCGCATATCGCCTGGGCGAGTTACGAGCGGGATCTGTGAGGGCGCGCCCGATGAGCCGCGCCGACGTCACCGCGACGAACCTGCGCTCCGTGCACATCGTCATGCCCGGCGGCGTGGCCGATCCGGCCGCGCCGAGCGGCGGCAACACCTACGACCGCCGGGTGTGCCGGGACCTGCCGGGTGTCGGCTGGCAGGTCCACGAGCACGCCGTCGCGGGCACCTGGCCGCAGCCGGAGGCCGACGCCCGCGCGGAGCTGTCCCGTGTCCTCGCCGAGCGGCCGGACGGCAGCGTCGTCCTCCTCGACGGGCTGGTGGCCTGCGCCGTGCCGTACATCGTGGTGCCCGAGGCACGGCGGCTGCGCCTGGCGGTGCTGGTGCATCTGCCGCTGGGCGACGAGACGGGGCTCGCCCCCGGCCGGGCGGCGGACCTGGACGCGCTGGAGCGCAAGACGCTGCGCGCCGTCCCGGCGGTGGTGGCGACCAGTGGCTGGGCGGCCCGGAGGCTGGTGGCCCACCACGGGCTCGCCCCCGGCCGGGTGCACGTCGCCGCGCCCGGCGCGGACCTCGCGCCGCTGGCCCCCGGCACCGACGGCGCCTCGCGGCTGCTGTGCGTCGCCTCGGTAACCCCGCGCAAGGGGCAGCACCTGCTGGTCGAGGCCCTGGCCGAGGTGGCCGATCTGCCCTGGAGTCTGCTGTGTGTCGGCGGCCTCGGCCAGGACCCCGGCTATGTGACCCGGTTGCGCGAACTGATCGACAAGCATGGCCTCGGCGACCAGGTGCGCGTCGCCGGCCCGCGGGCCGGTGCGGAGTTGGACGCGAGCTATGCGGCGGCCGACCTGCTGGTGCTCGCCTCGTACGCCGAGACGTACGGCATGGCTGTGACCGAGGCGCTGGCGCGCGGTATCCCGGTGCTGGCGACGGAGGTGGGCGGGGTCCCGGAGGCGTTGGGGCGGGCTCCCGACGGCGGACTGCCGGGCGTCCTCGTCCCCCCGCGGGACCCGGCGGCGCTCGCGGAGGCACTGCGCCGCTGGCTCGGCGAGCCGGGTGTACGAAGGCGGTTGAAGGCGGCCGCGCGGGGGCGGCGCGCCGCCCTGGACGGGTGGGAGACGACGGCGCGGCGCATGGCCGAGGTGCTGGAACAACTTCGATGTGAACCACGGAGGGCCGCATGAGCACCACCGACGTGCCGCTGTACCAGCCGGAGTGGCTGGAGCTGCGGGAGAGCGCCGACGCCGCGGCCCGCGCCGTGGAACTCCTCGACCCGCTGCGCGGGTGGCTGGCGGAGGCCGGGCGGGCCGGCGGGCTGGTGATCCATGACCTGGGCTGCGGCACCGGTTCCATGGGCCGCTGGCTCGCGCCCCGGTTGCCCGGACCCCAGCGCTGGGTGCTGTACGACCGCGATCCGGCGCTGCTGGGCCGGGCTGCCGCGCAGGCGCCCGCCAAGACCGCCGACGGCGGCGGTGTCACGACCTTGACCCGGCGTGGGGACCTCGGCGGGCTGGCCGCGGACGATCTGGCCGGAAGCTCGCTGGTGACGGCCTCCGCTCTGCTGGACGTACTGACCCGGGACGAGGTGGACGCGCTGATCGCCGCCTGCGCCGGGGCCGGCTGCCCGGTACTGCTGGCGCTGTCGGTGACGGGGCGGGTCGAGCTTTCCCCGGCCGACCCGTTGGACGGCGAGATAGCGGAGGCGTTCAACGCCCACCAGCGCCGTGGTGGTCTGCTGGGCCCGGACGCGGTCGCGGTGGCCTCGGAGGCCTTCGTACGGCAGGGCGCGGCGGTGCGGGTGCACAGCAGCCCGTGGCGGCTCGGGGCGGGCGAGTCCGCGCTGACGGCTCAGTGGCTGCGGGGCTGGATCGGGGCGGCCTGCGAACAGCGGCCGGATCTGGCGCCGCGCGCCGAGGCGTATCTGCGGCGCCGCCTGGCGGCGTGCGCGGCGGGCGAGTTGCGGGTGGTGGTGCACCACAACGATCTGCTGGCGCTGCCCCGGACCACGGGCGGGGTGTCGTGAACGCGCCGGCGCCGGGCCCTGTCCGGACGATCTCCGGGACGGCGATGTCAACGGCTGACGCGACGGCGCTCGCGACGTCGGCCGACGTCGCGGGCCCCGCCACGGGCTGGAGAAGATCGACCGGGCAGGGACTGAAGGCGCGGCTCGGCACGATCGCCGGGGCGGCCATCCTCGGCGTGGTGCTGTGGCGCGTGGGCACCGGCGCCTTCCTGGACGGCCTGCGCCGGATCGATGCCGCGACTCTTGCAGCCGCGCTCGGCCTCGGCCTGCTCACCACGGTCTTCAGCGCGTGGCGCTGGTGCCTGGTGGCCCGGGCGCTGAACATCCGGCTGCCGCTGGGCGCGGCCGTCGCCGACTACTACCGGGCCCTGTTCCTGAACGCGGCGCTGCCCGGCGGCGTCCTCGGCGATGTGCACCGCGCGGTACGACACGGGCGCGACGCAGGTGACGTCGGCCGGGGGGTGCGGGCGGTGGTGCTGGAGCGGGCCGCGGGCCAGGTGGTGCTGGCCGCGGTCGGCGTGGGGATTGTGCTGTCCCGGCCGTCCCTGGCCGTGGCGGAGACCCGCCGCCTCGCCGGTCATCTGGCCGCGGCGCCGGGCGCCGTGGCGCTCCTGGCCGTGGTGTGCGCCGTGGTGGTCGTGGCCGCCGTACGGCTGCGCGGCGGGCCGCGTACGTCGCGGTGGCGCGGCGCGGTCCGCGCCGCGCTGGGCGAGGCGCGGCGCGGACTGCTGGCCCGCGGGAGCTGGCCTGGGGTGGTGGTCTCGTCCGTCGCGGTGCTGGCGGGGCACCTGGGGATGTTCCTGCTGGCCGCCCGGGCCGCCGGATCAAGGGCGCCGCTGGCCGAGTTGTTGCCCCTGATGGTGCTGGCGCTGCTCGCCATGGCGCTGCCGCTGAACGTCGGCGGCTGGGGGCCCCGGGAGGGCGTCACCTCGTGGGCCTTCGGCGCCGCGGGCCTGGGCGCGGCCCAGGGGCTGACCGTCGCCGTGGTCTACGGAGTGCTCACCTTCGCCGCGAGCCTGCCTGGTTCCGCCGTGCTCGTGGGGCAGTGGTTCGCCGGGTTGCGACGTCCCCAGGTCGATCTCGAAGAGGGTGTCCTCGCCGAGGTGGGCGCGGCGCATGGGCGGGCGGAGCGCGTCTCGCATGACGGGCGTGCCGGCGAAGCGGAGCCCGGGGACGCCGTCGCCGAGCAGAACCGGGGCCACGGTGACGTAGAGCCGGTCCAGCGCCCGCTCGTGGAGGAAGCGCGACACGGTGACGCCGCCGCCCTCGATCAGCACCCGGCCCAGGCCGCGTCGCGCGAGGGCCTCCGTCAGGCGCCCGGGCGCGAAGGCCTCGCGGTCCGGCAGGGTCAGCACGTCAACGTGGCCGCCGAGGCCGCCATCGCCGCCGCTGCCGCCGACACCGACCGGCCCGTCCTGGCGGCGGCCGCTGTCCGCGGCCACCACCCACAGGGTGGGAGCTGAGCCATCGGTGAACACCCGGCGTTGCGACGGCACCCGGCCGTGCGGATCGAGGACGACGCGCACCGGGTTGGTCCCCGTGCACGCGCGCACCGTGAGCTGAGGGTCGTCGGCGACGGCGGTACCGGCTCCGACGACCACCGCGTCGGCGAGGGCGCGGAGGTGGTGCAGATGAGCGCGGTCCTCCTCGCCGGTGACATAGTCGGCGTCGCCGGTGCGGGTGGCGATGAAGCCGTCCAGGCTCTGCCCGAGTTGCGCGAAGACGAGGCGCGGGCCGGCCAGGCACAGCGGCAGATAGCGGTCGGTGAGTGTGCGCGCCTCGGCTGAGGCTTCCTGCCACCACTGCCGGCCGCCGTCGGGGCCGCGGATCAGGCCGGCGGCCTCGGCGTCCGCCTCGGATCGGATGGCGCGAAGCCGTTCCCAGACCGCTGTCTCGTCGAGCATGGTCATCGGGCCTCCTTCGGGGCCAGCAGGGAGAAGTACTCGGCGAAGGAGTCGACGAGTGCGGTGAGGATTTCTTTTCCCTTACCGGCCGTTGCCAGTGACGGGCGGCCTATGACCCCCGATTCGGTGTAGGCCGACATACCGAGGGTGAGGAGATGTCTGCGATCGTCGGCGAGGAAATCGGATGTTTCATAGCCGGGGCGGACGAGTTCCGGGTGGGCGTGCAGGAGGATGGATGTCTCGACTTCCCCCGCGTGCATATCGCTCTGCGACGGGGTCTGGACTCCGGCTTCGGTGCGCGCGGCGTCCCAGTCCGCCGATCCCGGGAAAAGTGCCATACGGGTACCGGTGCCCGCGGATTCCTGCACCACGTTGCGCAGGACGTAATTTCCGCCGTGCCCATTGACCAGAATGAGGGCGCCGATACCGGACCGGCGGAGCGATTCGGCGATGTCCCGCACGACGGCGTGGAGGGTGGCGGCGGAAATACTGACGGTCCCCGGCCATGCCGCGTGCTCGTGCGAGCAGGAGATGGTCAGTGGCGGGAGGAGGTGGACCGGGTACGCGGCGGCGATCTCCCGGGCGATGGTGCAGGCGATGACCGTGTCGGTCACCAGGGGCAGAAACGCGCCGTGTTGCTCGAAGCTGCCGATGGGGAGGACCGCGACGCGGGCCTGCGCGGCCCGCGCGTCCTCGGTGGTGTCCGGCGGCAGCAGGCTCGGGGCCTGCGGTCGCCTTCCCGAACCGCTCATGTTTTTGGAGCCTTTCGCTCTGCGTTCCGTGTGCCGCGTTGTGCGGGTTCTTCGTGGCGTGGATGCCAGGCTACGCGGTCGGGCGCGCGCCTACCGGTCGAATGTGATGAACCGGGCAGCGGGTTGGTGTTCCTTTGTCATTTTCGCGCACACCGCAGGTAGTTTGCGGTTTTCCGGCTAGGATCGGGACATGACAGAAAGCGATGGCCCGTTCGGCGAGAACGCTCGACCGTCAGGCGTCCAACGAGTGGCGCAGGTCCAACTGTCCACGGAGTACGGCGTTTTCCTGGCGGTCGGCTACTTGGACAGCATTCGCGGGGACGAACAAATAGCGCTGGTTTACGGCGATGCCGAAGGAGACCGGACGCTTACTCGTGTGCATTCGGAGTGTCTGACCGGGGACGCCTTCGGGTCCCGGCATTGCGAGTGCGGCGATCAACTGTCCGCGGCGCTGCGCGCCATCGCGAGCGAAGGGCGGGGCGTTCTCATCTACCTTCAGGGTCACGAGGGGCGCGGCATCGGGTTGCTGGCCAAGCTCCGGGCGATGCAACTCCAGGCGGAGGGGCTGGACACCGTGGAGGCGAACCTCGCGCTGGGTCTCCCGGTCGACGCCCGTGACTACGGGGTGGCGGCGGACATCCTGCACGATCTCGGCGTGCGGTCGGTACGACTGCTGTCGAACAACCCGCGCAAACGCGAGGCGCTGCTGCGGCATGGCATCAAGATCGCGCAGCAGGTGCCACTGCTGATACCTCCGCGCGAGGAGAACTTCGCCTATCTGCGGGCCAAGGCGGACCGCCTCGATCACCATCTGCCGCACTTGGACAGCATGGCCGAACGGTCCTGACGGACCCGCGGCCGACACCCGGCCCGTGCCGCTGGTGTGCACGCGCGGGGACCAGCCGCTGGAGGACAGCCGGTGGCGGCGGGCCACCGCGGACCTCCCGCGACTGTCCGCACCGGTGCACTGCCGGTTCCAGGACCTGCCGAGAACCGGCACCTGGAAGATCAAGCGCCTGGAGATCGCCCGGCTGCTCGCCTCCGGTGAGCTGCCCACGCTTTCCCCGGCGCGGACCGGGGCCTGACATGGCGGAGCGGCGGCCGGTCCTGGTGGTGGGCGCCGGGCCGGTGGGGATGACGGCCGCGCCGGCCCTCGCCGCGCGCGGAGTACCGGTCACCGTGCTGGAGGCCGGGCCGCGGGGGCGGGTGCGGCCCGGCAGCCGGGCGCTGTTCGTCCACCGGCAGTCGCTGCTGCTGCTGGAGCGGGCACGGCCCGGACTGGCGCGCGCATCGCGGCGTACGGGACGACATGGCGCACCCGGCGCACGCTCTACCGCGGCCGCGAGGTGTTCGCGCGGACCAACACTCCGGCCGCCGACAGCGAGGAGCTGCCCGCCTTCGCCAGCCTCCGCCAGGTGGACACCGAGCGATTCCTGTACGAGGCGTGTGTCTCGGCGGGCGTGGAGTTCTGCTGGGACGCGGAGGTGAGCGGCGCCCGGGTGGCCGGGCGCGAGGTGGCGGTGGCCGCTGCCGACGGCCGGACCTGGACGTCGAGCCATGTGGTGGCGGCCGACGGCGCGCGGTCCGCGGTGCGTGGGGCGCTGGGCATCCCGCTGGAGGGCGACCGGTCCGAGGGGTACCACGTGGTCGTGGACGTGGCGGAGCCGGGCGACGACGGGCTGCCGGTGGAGCGGGTCTTCCACTACGAGCATCCGGGCACCGGCGGCCGCAGTGTGCTGCGCGTGCCGTTCACCGGTGGCTTCCAGGTGGATCTGCAGTGTCGCGCCGACGACCCGCCGGAGTCCTACGACAGCAAGGAGGCGGTGCGCCGGTGGCTGCCTCCGCTGGTCGGCGGTCGGAGAGGCGGCGCACCTGTTCCCGCCCTTCGGGGCGCGGGGGATGAACAGCGGGATGGCCGACGCGGTGGCGGTGGCGTGCCGTGAACCGTCGCGGGCGACGGCGGCGGTCGGCGAGTTCGCCGCGGTGCGCCGCGCCGCGGCGGTGTGCAACAGCGCGGCCGCCGGGGCGGCGCTCGCGCATCTGCGGCCCCGGCGCTGGGGGCGGGTCAGACAACGCGTGGCGGCGACGCTGGCCCCCGTGGTGCCCCGGTGCGGGGCGTGGCTGGAGCATGCGCCCTATGGGCCGCGCCACGGACCACCGGGCGCGTCGCCCGGCAGCCCCTCGCCCGGTGGATACTGAACCCGGCTCGAACATGAAGGAGCACGTGAGGATGGAGATGGCCGCGGTGTGGCAGATCGGCCAGGACGTAGGAAGGGAGCCGGACATCCGGGCGCTGATGTGGTGCGAGGACCGTGGTCTGACGCCGTGCCGGCCGGTCCCGGACACCGCGCTGCTGGCCGCCGATTCCTGGCTGCTCGACGAGGGGCGGGTACGCGGCCTGGACCGGCATCGCCGCCGGTTCGTGGCGGCCTGCGCGGAGGCGACGGGCGACTCTCCGGCCCGGATCGAGGGGTTCTGGCAGGAGGCGGTCGACCTGCTGCCGCGCGCCGGTGTGTGGTTTCCCCGGGTGGAACTCGCCGGCCCGGAACCGGCCCGGCTGTTCCTGCGGATACGGCCCGCGCCACCGCGCACCGAGAGCGTGGCCGTGTGGGTGGACGAGGAGGCCGACCCGCGGGTCCTTCCCCGCCGCAAGGGGCCCGATCTGTCCCTCCTGGCCGAACTGCGCGGGCGGGCCACCGAGCGGGGGGCGCAGGAGCTGATGCTCACCTCGCCGGACGGGCTGGTGCTGGAGGGGACGACGACGAACGTCCTGTGGTGGGAGGGGGACGTCCTGTGCCTTCCCTCGCCCGAGCTGCCGGTCCTCGCGGGCGTGACGTCGGCCCTGATCGAGGAGCGCGCCGCGCGGCTGGGCGTGCCCGTGGAGCACCGCCGGCCCACCGTGGCGGACCTCGACGGCCGCGAGGTGTGGTTCGTCAACGCCCTGCACGGCATCCGGCCGGTGACCGAGTGGCTCGGCAGCCCGCTGCGCGCGGGGCCGGCCCGGCGCGCGGCCTCCTGGCAGGCCTGGCTCGACACCGCAGCGGAACCACTGAACCAGACGAATGGAGTTTCCCGATGACCATGGCCCCCGGCGCCTCACCCACTCCCCGGATGAATCTGAAGCAGCTGACGCCCAAGGTCTCGGCGGCGATGGGCGAACTGCGCGCGGCGGCGGCGCTCGCGGCCTCCGAGGCGGGGGTCGAACCCGAGCTGCTGGAACTGATCAGGATCCGCGCGTCGCAGCTCAACGGCTGTGCCTTCTGCCTGGACCTGCACACCAAGGACGCCCGCGCCCACGGCGAGAGCGACCAGCGGCTCCACACGCTGAGCGCCTGGCGGGAAACACCCTTCTTCACCGACCGGGAGCGGGCCGCCCTCGCGCTGACCGAGGCGGTCACCTCGGTTCAGGACGGGCATGTGCCCGACGAGGTCTACCGGGCCGCGCGCGCGGTGTGGGACGAGCCGCAGGTGGCGGCGATCATCTGGGCCGCCGTCGTCATCAACGCGTACAACCGCATCGCGATCAGCACCCGGATGATCCCGGGCTAGCCGGCGGCCGCTTCGCGCCCGCGAGGGAAAACCATGTGCGGGCGCGGCGCGAGAGCTGCCAGGCTGCCGCGGTGAATCGTGAACTGATCTCCAGACTCGCCCACGCCGACCATCCGATAGCCGCCCCGATCGGCGACGAAGCGGTGCGTCGGCTGCTCGAAGAGGTCCTGCCGCGCGGCGACGAACGGATACTCGACCTCGGCTGCGGCGGCGGGGAGTGGCTGCTGCGTGCCCTGGCCGCCTATCCCCAGGTCCGGGCCGAGGGCGTCGACATCTCCGAGGGCGCCCTCGCGCACGCCCGGGCGGCGGCCGAGGACCTCGGGGCCGCGGACCGGCTCGCCCTCCACCGCGAGGACGCCGCCGGGTTCTCCTCCCCGCACCCCTTCGACCTGGTGCTCAGCGTCGGGGCCACCCATGCCTTCGGCGGCCTGCTGCCCACCCTCGCGGCGGCGCGTCGGCATCTGGCCCCCGGCGGACGGGTCCTGGTCGGTGACGGGTTCTGGGAGCGCGAGCCGTCCCCGGAGGCGGTCGAGATGCTGGGCGAGTTCGCCGACCTGGCGACCACCGTGGACCGGGTCGTCGCCGACGGGTGGACGCCCGTCCAGGGGCACGTCAGCACGCGTGAGGAGCGGGACGCGTACGAATGGGCCTGGACGGGGTCGCTGGCCTCCTGGGCCCTGGACCACCCCGACGACCCCGGCAGCGCCCAGGCCCTCGACGCGGCCGCCACCCACCGCTCCCAATGGCTGCGCCACTACCGGGACTCCCTGGGCTTCGTCTTTTTGATCCTGCGCAGGCCCGAGGCGTAGCGGGCTCCCCGCTCCGCCACGCCGCCGCCGATTGCGGCACGTGGCGGCACCTGCCTGGTTGAATCGGCCCATACAGGGACGATTCACATTCCGTGTCGGTCGCGCGGGACCGGGACGCAGGAGGCGGTGGCGCCCAGGTGAGCAGCACATCTCGCCCTCCGGACGGCCGACGCCCACGGCGCGTGGTACGGGGCGGCCGCCCCGGCCGCCGGGCCTCGGCGGCCGGGGCCCGCGCCGCCGCGCCGGGCCGCGCGGCGGCCGGGCGCGCCGGGGAGGAGCGGGTGCACCCCGGGCTGCGCCTCGCGGCCGGGTACGCGTGGCGGCTGCTGGCGGTCGGGGCGGTCGTCTATGCGGCGTTCAAGGTGCTGGGGCGCTTCGAACTCGTCGCGGTCGCGGTGTTCCTGGGGCTGGTGGTGACCGCGCTGCTGCGGCCGCCGACCGATCTGCTGGCGCGGGTGGTCCCACGGCCGCTCGCGGTGGCGGTGGCGCTGATCGGCAGCATCGTCGTGGTGCTCGGTCTGCTGGCGCTGGTGGGCAGCGTGGTGGCCGCGGAGGCGGGCAGGCTGGTGGGCGAGTTCCGCGGCGGGGTGGGCCGGATCAGCCGCTGGCTGGAGCAGCCGCCGTTCCGGATCAGCCACAGCTCGCTTCAGGGGCTGCGCGAGCGCATCTCCGCCTTCCTCTCGGCCCACCGGGGGGCGCTGATCAGCCGCGCGGTCAGCGGCGCCAACCGGGCCGTGGAAGCGCTCACCGGCGCGGCCCTGGCCCTGTTCTGCTCGGTGTTCTTCATCTACGGCGGCGACCGGATGTGGCGGTGGTTCCATGCCCAGCTGCCCGAGACCGCCCGGTCGGCGTGGGAGCGGGCGGCCCGGGCGGCGTGGACCACGTTCGCGGGCTATACGCGCGGCATCATCATCGTGGCGGCCTCCAACGCGACGCTGGTGGGCATCGCCCTGGTCCTGCTGCGGGTGCCTCTCGCGCTGCCGCTGACGGTGCTGGTGTTCTTCGCCACCTTCATCCCGCTGATCGGCGCGCCCATCGCGCTGGCCGTGGCGACCGTGGTGGCGCTGGCCGGGCGGGGCCCGGTCATCGCCGCGATCGTGCTGGTGCTCATCGTCGTCGTCGGCCAGATCGAGGGCCATGTACTGCACCCGCTGGTGATGAGCTGGGCGGTGCAGCTGCACCCGGTGGTGGTCGCGATCTCGGTCATCGCCGGCAGCCTCGTCGCCGGGGTGATCGGCGCGATCGTGGCCGTGCCGATGGTGTCCGTTGTCTGGTCCGTGGTGCGCACGCTGCGCGCCGGGCCCTGAGGGCGGCTCAGCTCTTGCCCCGCCGCGCGGCACCTGCCGCGAAGACGGCACAGACCAGCAGCGCTGACAGGGCCGCGATGGCCGGTCCCGGCGGGCCGGCCGGGTGGCCGTCGGCGCGGACCGCGCCCATGAAGTCGAGCAGCGGCAGACCGTTGGCGGTCGCGTACCACAGCGGGAAGTAGACGGCCTGGAAGAGCCGGTGGGTGCGGCTGAGCGTGCCCAGTGCCAGCGCCAGCGACGGGACGAAGAGCGCGCCCCCGGCCCAGGCGCAGGCCCCGGCCCAGTCGGCCGCCGCGACGAGGCGGACCAGCGGGGCGAATGCGGCCAGTGCCGTGATCGCGAGCCCGGACAGCCATTCGGCCAGTGTTCTGCGGCGGTCCGCCGGGTAGGCGCCGAGCAGCGACTCCACGCCGTATTCATGGCGCTGGGTGCCCGGGCGGGACCAGATCAGGACCGGCCAGATCCACGCCGTCGGAAGGGCGAACCAGGTCACCGCGGCCAGCGGCGCGGCGAAGCCGGCGACCGTGATGGCCTCGGCGGCGGCCCACCACCACCGTGATGTGCCCTGGAGGAGGATCCGCAGCTCGCCCGCCAGCAGCCGCCCGAAGGCGCCGCCCGGCCGGGCCACGGTGCGTGGCGGCCCGGTGAACACCGGTGCCGTCGGCTCTTCGGCGGGCGCGGGCGGCGGTGTGGCGCCGGGCCGGTCCTCCGGGGGCGGCTGGGCCCGGCCGTCCCGGGCGGGATCGAACCGGCGGAACCAGAGCGCGGGGAGCAGCGCCGCCACGGCCGCCGCCAGGACCAGGGCCGTCCGCGCGGCCACGAAGTCCGCGCCGGGGGTGAACCCGCCCCAGTCGAAGGTCCGCAGCGGTTGCTCGATGCAGGTCAGGCCCAGGCTGAATTCCTGGCCCGACAGATCGAGGTGGCGGGCCGCCATGTCGGCGCGCATCGAGGCGACGACGCCGTGCACGCCAAGGCCGCCGAGCGGAGCGCCGGGGCCCTGGCCGCCCAGCGCGGCGGCCAGCCACACGAAGAACCAGACGACGTTGCCCAGCCCTTTCCGCAGCAGGGGCGTGGCGTCGAACAGCAGCGCGGCGGCAGCCGTCGCGGCCACCAGGGGCAGGGCGATCAGGGCGAAGGGCATCAGGAGCGGGCCGGGCTCGATGGTGCCGGACTCGCCGCGGGCCAGTTGCATCACGGGCGCGGTGAGCGCGAGTACCCCCGCCATGGAGCCGAGCACCATCACGTTGCTGAAGAATTTCGCCGCCAGGTAGCCGGTGCCGCGCAGCGGTGTCGCGGCCAGGAGCCGGCCCACGCCCGTGGCCTCGTCCCGGGCAAGGGTGTCGCGTACGACGTAGAAGCCGCCGAGCGTCAGCCACAACGCGCCGGCGAGCGCGGTGGCGGTGCCGGTGTAGGCGCTGTTGTAGACGCCGCGGTGGTCGCCGATCTGCAGGATGACCCAGCGGGCGCCGGGGTCCGGCACGGCCAGGTAACCGAGGGCGACCGCCGCCGCCAGGGTCAGCGCGTAGGCGGGGCGCCGTGCCCGCTCGCGTAAGTCGGCGAGGGCGAGCCGGCCGACGCCTCCGCCGAGCCGGCCGGCCGTGCCCCGGGGGCCCGCCCTCATCGCCGCACCGCCCGCGGCGGGCCGGCCAGGGGGCCGGGACCGCCCGGCTGGTGGATGACGGCGAGATAGGCGTCCTCCAGGTCCGGGGCCACCGGTTCCGCGTCCGCGTACGGCGCCTCGGGGGCCGGCAGCCGCAGCCGTACCCCGGCGGCCGTGCGCACCGCGCGGCTGACCGGGTACCGCGACTGCGCGGCGGCTGCCTGCTCGGGACCGACCAGCGCCTCCCACACCTGCCCGGCCACCTCCGCCCAGCAGGTCCTCGGGGGTGCCGCGGCGGCGCAGCCGTCCGTGGGCGACCACCTCGATGTCGGATGCCACCGATTCGACGTCGGAGACGATGTGGGTGGACAGCATCACCACCCGGTCGGCGGCCAGTTCGCTGAGCAGGTTGCGGAAGCGCGCCCGCTCCTGAGGGTCGAGGCCGGCGGTCGGCTCGTCGACGACGATGACCCGGGGGTCGGCGAGCAGGGTCTGCGCGATGCCCACCCGGCGCAGCATGCCGCCGGAGTATCCGCCCAGGGGGCGTCCGGCCGCCTGGGTGAGGTTGACGAGTTCGAGCAGCTCGTCGACGCGTGCGCGGGCGTCGCGCGGGCCGAGATGCCCTTCGCGGCGGCGAGGTAGGAGAGGAACTCCCGCGCGTTCAGATGGGGGTAGACGCCGAAGTCCTGCGGCAGACAGCCGAGCACCTCCCGCAGAGTGTTTGGCCGCGCCACCGTGTCCACCCCGTCGAACAGGATTCTTCCGCTGGTGGGGCGGGTGATGGTGGCGGCCATCCGCATCAGTGACGACTTTCCGGCGCCGTTGGGGCCCAGCAGGCCCAGCAGGCCGGGACCCAGACGCAGCGTCATGTTGTCGACGGCCCGTTTTCCGCCCCGGTAGACCTTGCTGACATCGATCAGTTCGAGCATGGGGCCACTGTCGCCGGGCGGGGTGTGCGGGCGGTGCGCGGCGGAGAGGGAATTCCGGTTCCCCCGGCCGGGGGAAGGTGCCTCTGGCTCTCAGGGGGGAGGCGGGCGGCTCGATGTGGCCGCCATACTTGCGGCCGTGTGGAGAGCGCCCGTGTGGAAGACCCCCGTGTGGAAACCGATTCGCCCGCTGTTCCGCGCGGACACCGTGCGGGGCTGGGTGTACGCGCTGGCCGGCGCGGCCTGGAGCCTGCCGCCGACGGCGGTGGCGCTGGCCGTGGCGGCGGGGGTGGCGCGGTCGTGGCCGGTGGGGCTGCGGTGGGTGTGTTTCGGGGCGGTGTTCGTGGCGCTGCTCGCGGCCGGCGGCTTCCCGCGTGCGGTGCGGGCGAGGTGTGTGCGGCTGGCCAACCGGCTGCTGTGCACGGGCCTGCCCGCGCCCGGCGCGTCACCCGGGGGCGGGCGGCCGGACCTCGTGCGCACCTCGGCGTGGCTGGCGCTGCACATGGCGGTGGGCTGGGCGGTGGCGGCCGTGACGGGTCTGCTGGCGGCGGTGGCGGCGGTCTTGGCCGGGGTCTGGTTCCACGGTGGCGATCGGGTCGCGCTGCTGGGCCTGTCGGTGCGGGTGGCGGGCGGCTGGCGGGGCGGGTGGGTCCCGCTCGCCGCGATGGGCTGCCTCGTGGCGGCGGCGGGCGTCTGCGCGGGCGCGGTGGCCGTGCTGCGGTCGGCTGCTCCGGCCCTGCTCGGCCCCCGGCCGGCCGAGCGGCTCGCCGCGCTCGAGGAGCGGACGCGCCTGCTGGCCGGTCGCAACCGGCTGGCCCAGGAGCTGCACGACTCCATCGGGCACACGCTCACAGCCGCCACCATCCAGGCGGCCGTGGCGGCGGAGTTGATGGAGCGGGAGCCGGAGGCGGCCCGGCGCGCGCTCAGCAGCATCGAGGAGTCCTCGCGCAGCGCGATGGACGACCTGGACCATGTGCTGGGCGTGCTACGGGAGGGAAAGGCCCCGACGGCCCCGCAGCACACGCTCGGCGATCTCCGTGCCCTGCTGGAGCGGGTGCGGCAGACCGGCACCGAGGTGCGGGCCGACCTCCACGGCGATTGGGCGCGGGTGCCGGCGGCCGTGTCCCGGGAGACCTACCGCATCGTCCAGGAGGGGCTGACCAACGCCCTGCGCCACGCCCATCGGGCACCGGTGACGCTGCGCGTGACGGTGACGGACGACTGGCTGGAGGCGGAGCTCACCAACCCGTTGGCGGGCGGCCGCGGCCTCGGCCTCACCCGCCCCGGGCGGCGGGGGCAAGGCCTGGCCGGGATCGGCGAGCGGATGCGGCTGCTGCGCGGCGAGGTCAGCGTCGGTCCGGTACCGGGCGGCCGGTGGCGGCTGCTGGCCCGGATTCCGCTACGGTCGGCGCCATGAACACCACGCCCGTGACCGTGCTCATCGCCGACGACGAGGAACTCACCCGCACCGGGCTGCGGACCCTGCTGTCCGCCAAGCCCGACCTGGCGGTGGTGGGTGAGGCGGCGGACGGCGGCGAGGTGCTGTCCCTGGTCCGGCGGACCCGGCCGGACGTGGTGCTGATGGATGTGCGGATGCCCGGGATGGACGGCATCGAGGCCACCCGGCAGCTGCGGTCGGCCCTGAAGGAGCCGCCGAAGGTCGTCGTGATCACGACCTTCGAGAGCGACGAACACGTCTATGACGCGCTGCGCGCGGGCGCCGACGGCTTCATCCTCAAGCGGACGCCGTCGCAGGCGATCGCACACGCCATACGGCTGGTGGCCACGGGCGACTCGGTGCTGTTCCCCGACGCCGTGCGCAGGCTGGTGGCGGCCCGCCCGCTGCCCCCGGCCGTCCCGGCCACCGGCCACACACCGCTGACCGCCCGTGAGACCGAGATCCTCAGGCTTGTGGCGACCGGCCTGTCCAACCCGGACATCGCGGGCCGTCTGACGGTCAGTCTGGAGACTGTCAAGACCCATGTGAGCAACCTGCTGACCAAGCTGGGCGCCCAGAACCGCACCCAGGCCGTCATCCTGGCCTACGAGTCCGGCCTCGTCGTCCCCGGCGGCCGATGAGCCGGGCGGAGGATGAATCTGGGGGCACCGGCTGAAACGCGCCGGGCCGTATGACACTTGAGGGAACCCCTAAGGGATTCCCTCAAGCCGGAAACCACAGCCTCCATTGGTATGGACTTATTACCTCCGCCCGCTCTAGGCTCCTCCGCGATCGGCCATGAGAGCGCTCTCAGGTCTCCCCTGTTCTGCCCTCGTTCCGCAGCGCAACAGAAGGAGAACTGCCATGCGACGCACGACCGCTGTCCGTGTCGGCCTGTCCGCCTTACTCGTCCTCGGCACCCTGTCGGGCGCCGGCACCGCGCTCTCCGCCGCCGCGGCGTCCCCCGGCCCCGACTCGTCGGCGCCCTCCGCGAAACTCGTCAGCGCCCTTGGCCGCGACCTTGGCCTGACGGAGGGACAGGCGAAGACCCGCCTGCGTCAGGAGGCGGCGGCCATGGAACTGGCGCCGAAGGCCGAGCGCGCCGCCGGGAAGGCGTTCGGCGGTTCCTGGTTCGACGCGGACACCGGAGAGCTGGTCGTCGGCGTCACCGGCCGGCAGCAGGCCGCGGCGGTGCGGGCGACCGGCGCCACCGCCCGAACCGTCCGGCACACCGCGAAGGATCTCGACGCGGTGAAGGCGAGACTTGACGAAAAGGCCGGGAAGAACGCCGCTCCGGCCGGGGTCGCCGGCTGGCACGTCGACCCGAAGGCGGGCAGCGTGGTGGTCTCGGTCCGCCAGGGGACCGAGCGCGACTCCGCCGTGCGCGCGTTCGTCGACGCGGCGAAGGACCAGGGCAAGCGGGCGGGCTCGGTCCCGGTCACGGTCGCGAAGGCCGCCGCGCAGGCGCCGACCACCTTCGCCGCGGGCACGGTCGGCGGCGACCCGTACTACACCGGCAACGTCCGCTGCTCCATCGGCTTCTCGGTGCAGGGCGGCTTCGTCACGGCCGGCCACTGCGGCCAGGCCGGTGCCTCCGTCAACGGCTGGGACGGCTCGTACGTCGGCAACTTCCGGGGCTCGTCCTTCCCCGGCAACGACTACGCGTACGTCAGCGTCGGCAGCGGCTGGTGGACCGTCCCGGTGGTGCTCGGCTGGGGCACGGTGCCGGACGCGCTGGTCCGCGGCTCCGCGGAGGCCCCGGTCGGCGCCTCGATCTGCCGCTCCGGATCCACCACGCACTGGCACTGCGGCACGGTGCTGGCCAAGAACGAGACGGTGAACTACAGCCAGGGCGCGGTGTACCAGATGACCAAGACCAATGTGTGCGCCGAGCCGGGTGACTCGGGTGGTTCGTTCATCAGCGGCGACCAGGCCCAGGGCGTGACCTCCGGCGGCTGGGGCAACTGCGGCAGCGGCGGGGAGACCTGGTTCCAGCCGGTGAACGAGATCCTGTCGGTGTACGGCCTGCGGCTGCACACCGCCTGAGGCCCGAGCGGGCCGGATGGCAGGTGGCGGTGGGAGGCGGGCCGACGGGGCCCGCCTCCCACCGGGTCACACCCGCACCAGGTCCGCGATGTCCACGGGGCGTCCGGTGGCGAAGGACTGGTTGGCCGCCAGGCCCGCGGCCAGGGCGAGCGCGCCGTCGACCTCGTTCGCCCGCAGCCCTGCCGCGTCACCGGTGTCGGGTGCGGCCTCGGGGTCGGCCGGCCCGTAGAGGGCGTCCAGCATGCGCGCGTCGCCGCCGCCGTGGCCGGCATGGTCGAAGTCGGTGACGGCCACCTCTTGCGGGGGCTCCCACAGCGGGTGGACGGTGATGCGGTGGCCGCCCGCGTTGGCGAGCGCGGTGTCGCCATGGACCGCGCCCTTGGCGGAGGACACCCGGGCCTGGGGCGACTGCCACAGGCTCTCCTCGACCTGCAGTTCGAGGCGGCCGCGGGTCCCGTTGAACATCACCCGGTAGCCCTCCCACGGCGAGTAGGCGGTGAGGTGGTACGTCATGGTGGCGCCGGTGGAGTAGCGCACGAGGAGCGCCATGTCGTCCTCGATGCTGATGTCGTCGCCGAAGACGTTGCGGTCGCGCAGATAGCCGTCCTCGCCTTCGGCCCGCAGATACAGGGAACGCAGCGCCTCGTTGTCCTCCAGGTGGACGGCGAAGGGGTCGTCAGCCGCGGCCTGCGCCCCGTGGGCCCGGTCGTACTCCCGCCGGTAGCCGGCGCGCTCCCCCGCCTCCCGGCCGTAGAAGGCGAGCCGCCCGTAGCCGAAGACCTGCTCGGGGCGGGCGCCGAGCCACCAGTTGACGAGGTCGAAGTGGTGGCTCGACTTGTGCACCATCAGGCCGCCGCTGTTGGCCTTCTCGCGGTGCCAGCGGCGAAAGTAGTCGGCGCCGTGGCGCACGTCGAGCAGCCACTCGAAGTGCACGGACAGCACATCGCCGATGGCGCCTTCCGCCAGGAGCCGGCGCACCCGCTCATGGACGGGGTTGAAGCGGTAGTTGAAGGCCACGGAGAGGCTGTTGCCGGTGCGTCCCACGGCCTGAAGGATGCGGGCGCAGCGCTCGGCGTCGACCGTCATGGGCTTCTCGGTGACGACGCGCGCGCCGTGTTCCAGGGCGGGGACGATGTAGTGATCGTGGAGCGCGTCCACGGTGGTGACCAGCACCTCGTCGATGTCCTCGGTGCGCAGCAGCCGCTCGAAGTCCTCCGCCCCGTACGCCGTGGCCGCCGGGCGGCCCGCGGCGGCGAGCAGGTCGTTGTGGTGGGCGATCCGCACCGGGTTGGGGTCGCACAGGGCGGCGACATGCAGCTGCGGGCGGCGGGAGAAGGCTTCGGTGAAGGTCTGTGCTCGGTGGCCGGTGCCGACGATGGCGACGCGCCTGGCTGTGGTGGTGGCGGCCATGCGATTCCTCTCCCGCTGCTGGGCTGACTGAAACTGCACGGAAGAGTCGCATTCGTTTGCAGACGCGTCAACGGCCATAGTGACGTGACGAGGCGTCTGACGTGCACGTCAGGTGGAAATGTGCGGGAACGATTGCAGAGCGGTCGCCAAAGCCCTGGCGTCGGGGACGGCCACACTCCCGCAGGGTACGCGAGACGGGGAACGGATCAGCGGTGTGCTCGCGATGACGCTGTTCGTCACGGCACCCGTGGGCTCAGCTCGGGCGACCGCCGACACCCCGCACTTCGAGTCCGTCGAGGAGCTTGCGGGTGGCCTCGGCCACCGCCTCGACGGCCTGGTCGAAGACCTCGCGGTTGTGGGCGGCGGGCGCACGGAACCCGGACACCTTGCGGACATACTGCAGGGCGGCCGCCTGGATGTCCTCGTCGTGGAGCTCGGGCGTCATGGGCGGGCGGAGCGTCTTGATGCTGCGGCACATGCCTCCAGTGTGCGCCCCGGGCTGGGCGGGCCGCCGGGCGGGTGCCACGCTCGCGGTCAGTCCCCCAGGTGGTCGATCTCCCGCATCTTGTTCGTCGCGTCCAGGGCGGCGACCTTGTACGACTCGGCGAAGGTCGGATAGTTGAACACCGCGTCCACCAGGTAGTCGACGGTGCCGCCGCAGCCCATCACCGCCTGGCCGATGTGGATCAGCTCGGTCGCGCCGGTGCCGAAGCAGTGCACCCCCAGCAGCCGCCGGTCCTCCGGGGACACCAACAGCTTGAGCATGCCGTGCGAGTCGCCGACGATCTGGCCGCGGGCCAGCTCGCGGTAGCGCGAGACGCCGACCTCGAAAGGCACGCACGCGTCGGTGAGCTGGTCCTCGGTGCGGCCGATGAAGCTGATCTCGGGGATGGTGTAGATGCCGATGGGCTGCAGGTCGTGGATCGGGTTCACCGGCTCGTCGCAGGCGTGGTACGCGGCGCTGCGGCCCTGCTCCATCGACGTGGCGGCGAGCGCGGGGAACCCGATGACGTCGCCGACGGCGTAGATGTGCGGCACGGCCGTGCGGTAGTGCTCGTCCACCGCGATCCGGCCCCGCCGGTCGGCCGTGAGGCCCGCCCCGGCGAGGTCGAGGTCGTCGGTCAGCCCCTGGCGTCCGGCGGAGTACATCACCGCGTCGGCGGGGATCTTCTTCCCGCTCTCCAGCACGGTCAGGGCGCCGCGGGCGTGGCGCTCGACCGCCGCGACCGTCTCGCCGAAGCGGAAGGTGACGGCGAGGTCCCGCAGCCGGTACTTCAGCGCCTCGACCACCTCGACATCGCAGAAGTCCAGCATGCCCTCGCCCTGCTCGACCACCGTGACCTTGCTGCCCAGGGCGGCGAACATGGAGGCGTATTCGATGCCGATCACCCCCGCGCCCACGATGACCATGGAGCGCGGCACCCGCTCCATGTTCAGGACGCTGTCGGAGTCCATGATGGTCCGTTCGTCGAACTGCACGGACGCCGGGCGCGCCGGGCGGGTGCCGGTAGCGATCACGATGTGGCGCGCGGTCAGCAGCTGATCGTGGCCGTCGGCGCCGCGTACGGCGACGGTGTGGTCGTCCACGAAGCGTCCGGTCCCGGCGAACAGCGCGACCCGGTTGCGGGACAACTGGCTGCGGATGACGTCCACTTCGCGGCTGACCACATGCTGGGTACGGGCCGTCAGGTCGGCGACGGTGATCTCGTCCTTGAGGCGGTAGCTCTGGCCGTACAGATCGCGCTGCGTCAGCCCGGTGAGGTAGAGCACCGCCTCCCGCAGGGTCTTGGAGGGGACGGTCCCGGTGTGTATGGAGACGCCGCCGACCATGTCCGGCCGGTCGACGACGGCCACGCGGCGGCCGAGCTTGGCCGCGGCGATGGCTGCTTTCTGGCCACCGGGGCCGGATCCGATCACGAGCATGGCAAAATCGGGCACCCGAGAAGTCTGGCACCCCATGCCACCCGCCCGGAAGAGCAAGAGCCCCTTCCGCGAGGCCTTTCCGCCGAGGTCTCCCGCGTGCCCCGCGGCCTCAGGCGCGGCGGTCGGGGCGGCGGCCGGGGGGCTGGCGCGGCTCGGGCCGGGCGGTGTGCTCGGGGACCTTGCGGGTCTGCGGCGACTTCTCGGTGACGGTGAGCGGCCGGCCGTAGTGGCAGATCTCCAGCGGGGCGCCGCGGACCATGGTGTAAGTGGCGGTGGAGTTGGTGATCTCCACCCGCAGGCACCTGCCCAGCACCTGGACGATGAAGGCCAGCCGGGCCAGTTTCTCCGGCAGCTTGGGAGAGAAGTCGAGGGTGCCCTCGCAGTGGCGCATGCCGCCGAATCCGGCCACCAGCGCGATCCAGGTGCCGGCCAGCGAGGCGATGTGCAGTCCGTCGCGGGTGTTGTGCTCCAGGTCCCTGAGGTCCATCAGGGCTGCTTCGCCCAAGTAGTCGTAGGCCAGGCGCAGATGGCCCACCTCGGCGGCCATGACGGCCTGTGCACAGGCGGACAGGGAGGAGTCGCGGACGGTCATCGCCTCGTAGTAGGCGAAGTTGCGCGCCTTCTCCTCCTCGGTGAAGGCATCGCCGCGCAGATACATCGCCAGCACCAGGTCGGCCTGTTTGACGACCTGCTTGCGGTACAGGTCGAAGTAGGGGAAGTTGAGCATCAGCGGGTACTGGTCGGGGTGCGTGCCCTCGAAGTCCCACACCTGGTGGTCGGTGAAGTCGGCCGACTGCTCATGGACCCCCAGGGTCTTGTTGTACGGGATCGTCATGGCTTCGGCGGCGTCCCGCCAGGCCGCGGCCTCCTCGTCGTCCACCCCCAGCACGGCGCCCTTCGCCGGGTGGCGCTCGACGACGTCTGCGGCGGCGCGCAGGTTCGACTGGGCCATGAGGTTGGTGTAGACGTTGTCGTCGCCGAGCGCGCTGTACTCGTCGGGGCCGGTCACCCCGTCGAGGTGGAAGCGGCCGTGGTGGTCGTGGTGGCCCAGCGAGCGCCACAGCCGGGCCGTTTCCACCAGCAGCTCCACCGCGCTGTCGCGTTCGAAGTCGTCGTCGCCGGTGGCCGAGACATAGCGCACGACGGCGTCGGCCACATCGGCGTTGATGTGGAAGGCCGCCGTGCCGGCCGGCCAGTACGCGGAGCACTCGGACCCGTCGATGGTGCGCCAGGGGAAGGCGGCGCCGTGGTGGCCGAGCTGGCGGGCCCGCTCCCGGGCGGCGGGCAGCGTGGACTGCCGCCAGCGCAGCGCCTCGGCGACGGATTCGGGGAAGGTGTAGGTCAGCAGCGGCAACACGAAGGTGTCGGTGTCCCAGAAGGAGTGCCCGTCGTAGCCCGCCCCGGTGAGGCCTTTGGCCGGGATCGCCCGCTCCTCCGCGCGGGCACCGGCCTGCAGTACGTGGAAGAGGGCGAAGCGCACGGCCTGCTGGATCTCCGCATCGCCCTCCACCTCGACATCCGCGCGGCTCCAGAAGTCCTCGAGCCAGCCCCGCTGCTGGTCCACCAGGCCCTTCCAGCCGGTGCTCGCGGCACCGGCCAGCGCGGCCTCCACCTGATCCCGGACGGCGGGCAGCGAGCGGGCGCCGGACCAGCCGTAGGCGACCAGCTTCTCCAGCCGCAGCATCTCGCCCGGCTGGAGCACCGAGGTGACGGTGAGGCGGGCGACGTCCTCGCTGCTCTCGCTCAGGGTGCGGGTGGGCGGCGGTCCGCTGATGAAGTGGTCGGCGGCGGAGGCGACCCGCAGCCGGCTGGCCTCGGTGCAGTGGATCAGCCGCAGCCGCATGTCCTTGGCGGCGTGCTCCTCGGGCTGCAGGGGGGACTCCAGGACGGCGGCGACCCGGGGGTCGCCGGCCCGCTGCGGGAGTTGTTCGTTGGCGACGAGTTCGGACTGGACGACTATCCGGACCTCGGCGTCCACGGCCTCCACCTCGTAGGCGATGGCGGCGATGGCCCGCTGGGTGAGGGAGACCAGCCGGGTGGAACGCAGCTTGACGGTGGTGCCTGAGGGGGAGGTCCATTCGCAGGTGCGGTGCAGCAGCCCGCCGCGCAGGTCGAGGACGCGCTCGTGGGAGCGCAGCCGCCCGTAGCGCAGGTCGAAGGGCTCGTCGTCCACCAGCAGCCTGATGATCTTGCCATTGGTGACATTGATCATGGTCTGGCCGGACTCGGGGTAGCCGTAGCCGGCCTCGGCGTACGGCAGCGGGCGCAGCTCGTGCACGCCGTTGAGGTAGGAGCCGGGCCAGCCGTGCGGCTCGCCTTCGTCCAGATTGCCGCGCCAGCCGACGTGGCCGTTGGAGAGCGCGAAGAGTGACTCGCTCTGCGGCAGCACATCGAGGTGGAGTTCGGTTTCCCGCAGCATCCAGGGGTCGACGGCGTATGAGGAATCGGTGATCACGAGGCGTCCTCCTCCAGCAGCTCGGCGAGGTCCCGCACCACGATGTCCGCGCCGTGGGCGCGCAGCGCCTCGGCCTGGCCGACCCGGTCGACGCCCACGACATAGCCGAAGTGTCCGGCGCGGCCGGCCTCCATGCCCGCCAGGGCGTCCTCGAGCACCGCGGCGGCCGCGTGGTCGACGCCCAGTTCGCGGGCGGCTTCCAGGAAGGTGTCCGGGTGCGGCTTGCCCGGCAGCCCGCGCTCGGCTGCGACCACGCCGTCGATACGGACCTCAAAGAGGTGTTCTATTTTGGCGGAGATGAGGACATCACGGCAATTGGCGCTCGATGAGACGACCGCGGTGCGCAGACCCGCGGCGCGGACAGCCCGGGCGAAGCGCACAGACCCCGGATACGCCTCGACCCCCTCTTCCCGGATCTTCTCCAGCACCAGGGCGTTCTTGCGGGTGCCGAGGGCGTGCACCGTGTCCAGGCCGGGCGGGTCCTGGTCCGTCCCCTCGGGCAGCTCGATCCCCCGGGACGCCAGGAAGGTGCGCACCCCGTCGGCGCGGGGCCGCCCGTCCACGTATTCGTCGTAGTCGCCGACCTTGTCGAAGGGGCGGAAGGCGGGGCCTTCGCGGCGCCGGAGGAAGTCGTCGAACATCTCTTTCCACGCCGCCGCGTGGATCACCGCGGTGCGGGTCAGCACACCGTCGAGATCGAACAGGCAGGCCCGGACGGATTCCGGAAGGCGGAGCTTGGTCATGGGTCCCGGTTCCCCAGCAGTCGCCGGAGTATGCGGCCAATCGGCGACGCGGCGGGGGGCACCGCCCAGCGGTAGCCGGGGGAGAGCCGAGCCGCTGAAAAAAGAGGGGCTCAGCGCGGCGCGACGGTGCGGCCGATGCGGCGGGAGGCGTCGGCGGCCTCCAGGACGGCCACCACCTCGCGGCCGAACCGCGCGTCGCAGGGGTCGTCGGTGCCGGCGCGGGCGCCTCGCAGCAGCCGGTCCGTGGCCGCGGTGAACGCCTCGACGGGGGTGATCCCCGCGTCGGGGACGGCGGCCACGCCCTGTTCGCCGTAGAAGTCGCAGGTGTGCGCGACGGCGGCGGGCCGGGCGTCCAGGGTGAGCGCGAGCGTGCCGACGGCGCCCGAGCGGTGGCGCAGCAGCACATGCGCCGCGCCACGCGGTCCGCCGACCGCGGTGACCTCGGCAACCGGACCCAGCACGGGCAGCAGGACGGACAGGGCGTGCGGGCCGACGTCCCACAGGCCGCCGCGCTCCCGCCGCCACGGGGAGCCCCCGTAGGGGTTGCCGGGCCGGAAGATCGAGGCGAAGGCCGTCACCCGGACGCCGTCCCAGCCCCCGTCGGCCGCGGCCCGGGTGAGGAAGTCCTCCACGGGCTGGGCGAAGCGGCGGGTGAAGAACACCACGGAGGCGAGCCCGTGCTCCTCGACGGCGTCCACCACGCGATCGGCGTCCTCGGTGGTGAAGGCGAGTGGCTTGTCGAGCAGCAGATGGCGCCCGGCGCGCGCGGCGCGCAGCGCCAGGTCGCTCTGGATGTCCGGTGGAAGGGCCACGGCGACCGCCTCGACATCGGCGATCAGCTCGTCGGCCCGATCGTAGGCCCGGATGCCGTACCGGTCGGCCAGCGCCCGCGCCTTGGCCGGGTCACGGCCCCAGACGCCCACCAGCTCCGCCTCGGGGTGCGCGGCGAGGGCCGCGCCCTGGGTCTCGGCCGCCCAGTGACCCGTGCCCAGCAGTCCGAACCGCAATGCCGCCCCCTCTATCTCCTGGTGCTCCGTTTATCTCCCGGTGCTCCGTCCACTGCCGGGCGTGATCCTACGCCGCGTGGCGCGGGCCGGCGGAAGAGGCCGGGGGGGCGTCGGCGGTGCCCCCGCGCGGGGGAGGCCCGCCACCCGGTCGGGTGCGGGGGCGCGCCGCCGGGCCACGCCGGTGGCAGTGTGAGCCTCGGCCCGGCCGGTCCGGGCAGCGGCCACCGCGGCCGTACCGGGCAGCGGGCGACCGCGTCCGGTGGCACGGCCGCGTCCCCCACCGCGTCTTCGCCCGCACCACCGCTGGAGGAACCCCGTGGCCCGTGGTCCGATCCGCCCGTATCGCCCGGAAGGCGGGGCGACCGCCCCGCGCGCCGGCGGTCCGTGGGCCCTGCCGCTCACCGTGGCGCGCCCCTCCCGCGCCCGGCGGCGGGCCGTGCGGCTGCGGGTGGCCGGGGCGCTGCTGCTGGCCTGCGCCGCGGCTTCGGCCTGTGCCGCCTCCGACGAGCAGGCGCGGCCGGCGCGCGAGAAGCCGTCGCGGGCGACCAGCGCGCCGCCGTCGGCCGCCACCTCGAAGGCCGCCGCCTCGAAGGCCGCCGCCGCCCGGCTGCTGCCCGGGATGCCGGCGCCGCTGGATCCGCACGACCTGTACGCGGCCGACCGGCCGGGCAAGCTGTCCCCGGTGGTCAAGGGGATCCCGTCGCGGGTGTATGTGCCGAACACCCTGTCCAACACGGTCAGCGTCATCGACCCGAAGACGTACAAGGTGATCCGCACCCTCCAGGTCGGTACCCAGCCGCAGCACGTCGTGCCGTCCTGGGACCTGAAGACGCTGTGGGTCAACAACGACCTCGGCAACAGCCTGACCCCGATCGACCCGGCCACCGGGAAGGCCGGCCGGCCGGTGGACGTCCACGACCCGTACAACCTCTACTTCACCCCGGACGGCAAGTACGCGGTGGTGATGGCGTCCGCGGACCGGGCCCTGGTGTTCCGGGACGCGCACACCATGCGCGTGGTGAAGTCGGTACCGGTGTCGTGCTACGGCGTCAACCACGCCGACTTCTCGCCCGACGGCCGCTACTTCATCGTGTCCTGCGAGTTCTCCGGCGAGTTGCTGAAAGTGGACACGGCCCGGATGAAGGTGACCGGGCAGCAGCGGCTGCCGCTCGCGGGCGCCATGCCGCAGGACGTGAAGATCTCGCCGGACGGCCGGACCTGGTACATCGCCGACATGGTGGCCGACGGGGTGTGGGTGCTGAACGGGGACGACTTCACCCGCCCCCGGCTGCTGCCCACCGGCCAGGGGGCCCACGGCCTGTATGTCAGCCGGGACTCCCGCAGCATGTACATCACCAACCGCGGTGAGGGCACCATCTCGGTCCTGTCGTTCGCGACCGGCAAGCTGGTGGAGCGCTGGCGGCTGCCCGGCGGCGGCAGCCCCGACATGGGCGGGATCTCCGCCGACGGGAAGGTGCTGTGGCTCTCCGGCCGCTACCACTCCGAGGTGTACGCGATCGCCACTCGCGACGGCCGGCTGCTGGCCCGGATCCCGGTGGGCGGCGGCCCGCACGGACTCGCCGTCTTTCCTCAGCCGGGCCGCTACTCCCTGGGCCACACCGGCGTCTTCCGCTGAGTCGCTGCCGGGTGACCCGCCGCGCCGTTTCCCGGCCGTGGGCCGTCTTCCCCCTTCCGACCACCCCCGCTAGCGTGACGCGGACGTGCCTGGACGGGGGTCAAGGGGAGGAGTCGAGTGGCGATGGAGAACGACAGCAGGACACGGCGTCAGTTCCTGGCCGCGGCGGGCACCACCGGCGGCGCCCTCGCGCTGGGCGCCGCGACGGCTGGTACCGCCTCGGCCGCGCCCAAGGCGGCCCGCACCGTCGCCGTGCTCGGCGGCGGTGTCTCAGGGCTGAGCGCCGCGCAGGAGCTGGCCGAGCGGGGGTACGCGGTCACGGTGTACGAGCGCAACCGCACCCTCGGCGGCAAGGCACGCAGCATGGACGTACCGGGCACCGGGAGCGGCGGGCGCAGGGCCCTGCCGGGCGAACACGGGTTCCGCTTCTTCCCGGGTTTCTACCGGAATCTGCCGGACACACTGCGCCGGATCCCCTTCCCCGGCAACGCGGGCGGGTGCCGGGACAACCTGGTCGCCGCGACCGAGGAACTGCTCGCCCGCGACGGTGGCACCCCGGATCTACGGGTGCCGTTCCGCACCCTCACCGCGCCGCCCTCCCCGGGCTCCCTCACCCCCGACGCGCTGCTGCAGACCCTCATCGGATTCCTGGACACCGCACTCGGCCTGCCCGCCACCGAGACCGCGTACTTCGCCAACCGCGTCCTGGTCCACTTGACCAGCTGCGACCTACGGCGCGAGCGGCAGTGGGAGCGGGTGCCGTGGTGGGACTTCGTCAAGGCCGAAAAGATGTCGCACGACTACCAGCGGCTGCTGGCCGTCGGCATCACCCGCAACATCGTCGCCACCAAGGCGGAGGAGGCCAGCACCCGAACCGTCGCCCGGATCCTCCAGGCGTTCGTGTACAACGTCCTCGCGCGGGGCCACGACGGAGAGCCGGACCGGGTACTGAACGCTCCGACCAGCGAGGCGTGGATCGATCCGTGGGAGGCGCATCTGCGCTCGCTGGGCGTGCGGTTCGAGCTCGGCGCCGAGGTGACGGAGGTGACGTACGAGGGCGGGCGGATCACCGGGGCGCGCCTGAAGGACCCGGACACCGGCGCGACCCGCACCGCCACCGCCGACCACTACCTCAGCGCGATGCCCGTCGAACACGCCCGCACCACCTGGGGCGCGTCGCTGCGGGCCGCCGATCCGCAGCTCGCCCGCTGCGACAAGCTGCGGACGGACTGGATGGTCGGGGTCCAGTTCTACCTGCGCACCCCCACCCCGATCCTGAACGGACATGTGGACTGCGTGGACTCGCCCTGGTCGATCACCGCCGTCGGGCAGGCGCAGTTCTGGAAGGGGCGCGACTTCCCCACCGACTACGGGGACGGGCAGGTCGCCGACTGCCTGTCCACCATCGTCTCCGAGTGGGACAAGCCGGGGATCCTGTACGGGAAGACCGCCAAGCAGTGCACCCGCGAGGAGGTCGTCCGCGAGATCTGGGCGCAATTGAAGGACAGCCTGCACGACACCGGACGGACGGTGCTGCGCGACGCGGATGTGCGGGCGTGGTTCATGGACCCGGCCGTCGAAGGGCTCGGCGGGCCCTCGCCCACCAACCGCGAGCAGCTCCTGATCCACCCGGCGGGCACCTGGTACAACCGCCCCACCGCCGCCACCGCCGTGCCCAATCTCTTCCTCGCCGGGGACTACGTGACCACCGACATCGACCTGGCGACGATGGAGGGCGCCAACGAGTCGGCTCGCCGGGCCGTCAACGCGCTCCTGGACGCGGAGGGCTCGAGCGCCCCGCGGTGCGCCATCTGGACGCTGTACCAGCCGCCGGAGCTGGAGCCGCTGCGCCGCGTCGACGAGACCCGCTACCGGCTGGGGCTGCCCAACACGTTCGACCTCGGCTGACGGCAGGAGCCGGCAGCGGGAAGGCTCAGATCCGCCAGGAGCGGATGCGGCCCGCCGCGTCGTAGACGTCGGCCTTGCCGGACAGGATGTCGCGGACCAGGTCGATCAGCGCGCCGTACGGCGGATCGATGCCCTCGCCCGAGGCGTGCATATAGGCGACGGCCGTGGCGCTGGCGAATCGCGCGTTGCTCGCCGGAAGCGGTCTGAGCAGCGCGATGGTGTGCAGCAGCGCCGCGGCGCGCCATGCGGCGTCCGGGTCGACGCCCAGGCGCGGCGGGTCGACGCGGTGCCGGGCCACGGCGGCGACCAGTCCGGAGAAGTCGGAGATGGAGGGCTGTTCGGGCATGACCTCCTCATGCCGCTGCAGCAGCCAGGGGACATCGATATGCAGTAGCGGGGCCATGGTCAGGCGGCCTGTCCCGGGTCGTGGGGTCGGTGTTCGTCGTCGGGGAACGCGTCGGCGAACGCCTGCGCGTTGTCCGCGAAGAAGCGCCGGAAGACCTCGGCGCCCTCCTGCAGCGCGCGGTGGCGGGCGATGTCGGCGACGGTCGCCTCCCGGACGAGGGCCTTCATCGTGGTGCCACGCTCCTTGGCGATCTGGCGGAGGTCCTCAAGTTCCCGATCGCTGAATTCCACGTTGAGAGCTGACATGCTCCCAGCCTACTTGCCAGGTACCGCAACAGCAATCGCCGCAGGTCAAATATTGTTTTTGTAGGTACTTGACAAGTATTCCCAGGCCCTTGGGTACGTGGCACGGTGGGGTCGGGGTGGTCGCCGGACACCTGCGGGTACGGTGAGCCGCACCACAGGAGAGAGAGGGACCATGGAGCAGCGTGAGTTCGCCCGGATCGGCCGTAAGGTCTCCGTCGTCGGGCTGGGGACCTGGCAGCTGGGTGCGGGGTGGGGCGAGGTCGGCGAGGACGACGCGCTGGCCGTGCTGGACGCGGCCGTCGAGTCGGGGGTGACCTTCTTCGACACCGCCGATGTGTACGGGGACGGGCGCAGTGAACGGCTGATAGGGCGCTATCTGCGGGACCGCCCGGACGCGCGGATCTTCGTGGCGACCAAGATGGGTCGGCGGCTGATGCCGCAGGCCGCGGAGAACTACACGCTGGACAACTTCCTGGCGTGGACGGACCGTTCGCGGGCGAACCTCGGGGTGGACACCCTGGATCTGGTGCAGCTGCACTGCCCGCCGTCGTCGGTGCACTCCACCGACGCCGTCTTCGACGCGCTGGACACGCTGGTGGACCGGGGCCGGGTGGCGGCGTACGGGGTGAGCGTGGAGACCTGCGAGGAGGCGCTGGCGGCGATCGAGCGTCCGGGCACGGCGAGCGTGCAGATCATCCTCAATCCGTTCCGGCTCAAGCCGCTGGAGCGGGTGCTGCCCGCGGCGGTGGCCGCCGGGGTGGGGATCATCGCGCGGGTGCCGCTGGCGTCCGGTCTGCTGTCCGGCCGGTACACCAAGGACACGGTGTTCTCCGAGGACGACCACCGCACGTACAACCGCCACGGCGAGATGTTCGACCAGGGCGAGACCTTCTCGGGGGTGGACTTCGCGGAGGGCGTCGAGGCGGCGGTGGAGTTCGGGGAGCTGGCGCCCGAGGGGGCGACGCCCGCGCAGACCGCGCTGCGGTGGGTCGTCCAGCAGTCCGGGGTGACCTCGGTCATCCCGGGGGCGCGCTCGCCCGAGCAGGCGCGGGCGAACGCCGCGGCGGCGGCGCTGCCCGCGCTGGAGCAGGGCACGCTGGACGCGGTCCGCGACCTGTACGACCGGCGGATCCGCGCCCAGGTGCACCACCGCTGGTAACACCGACGGGCGGCGGTCAGTTCGGGAAGCCGGCGGCCTGCACCCACCCGCTGAGCTCGCGCTGTGCCGCGGCGCGCAGCTCGGCCGAGGGGGCGGCGGTGCCGTCGGTGACCAGCGCGTAGTGGAGGGTTCCGGCGCCGGACGGCGCGGACAGCAGCAGCCGCCGGGCGTCGGTGCCGCCGCTCTCCGCCGCGGTGGCCACGGGGTGGTCGGCGGTGTGCCCGTGCGCGGTGTAGGCGGGCGGGCCGGTGACGGTGCCCAGGTCGGAGACGACGGTGGTGGTGGCGGGGTCGAAGTCGCGCGGCAGGTGCAGTTCGGTGGGGGCCTCGGTGGTGCCGTTCTGGCGCCACACCAGCATCCCGTAGCGTCCCGAGCCCACCAGCCGGGCGACATTGGGCAGGCTGCTCGGGACCCGGTCCCAGCTCAGGGTGGTGGAGCCGTCGCGCGAGCGGTCCTCGAAGGTGAACGCGAGGGTGCGGCCCGCCACCGCGCTCGGGTAGAGGCGGTCCAGGAGCCGGGCGTCCTGGCGGAGCACGGCCGCTCCCGAGTCGTCGAGCCGGACGGCCGAGAGGTCCTCGTCGTTCCAGGCGTCGCCGTCGGTGAGGATCTTGTCGGGGTTGCCGTTCATCGCCTCGTGGTGGCGCCCGTTGTACAGGTCCCACTGCCACTGGTTGGCGGACAGGACCGGGCCCGAGGCGGCGGCCCGGCTCCACCAGGTGGCGCCGCTGAGCCGGGAGTCCAGCGCCTGGTACAGGCCCTTGACCACGGTCGGCGCCTTGTCGGAGGTGAAGCCGGTCAGCGGGTGTCCGTACTCGCTGACGACGGCCGTGGTGCCGAGCGCCGAGGCGCGGTCGCGCACGGTGGCGAAGTCGGTGGCGTACTGACCGTCCTGGGCCTTGCCGGGCATGAAGACTCCGGAGATGGCCTTCTGGTCGTAGAAGTGGGTGTTGAACACATAGCGGGAGCCGATGGCGCCGGCGTCGAGCAGGCCGCCCTCGTGGCGCTGGAAGTCGATGTTGGAGTTCCAGAACAGGTTGGGCTCGACGAACGCGGGCTTGTCGTCCCAGCCCGCGGCGTCCATGCGCGCCCGGAACTTCTCATAGAACGGCCACAGGACGTCCTTCTCCCAGGCTCGGCTGGACTGGCCGTCGTCGTAGCGGCCCGCGTACGGCTCGTTGTACGGGTCGAAGCCGACGACACGGCCGAACTCGTCGGCGGTCAGGTGACGGGCGAGGTACGCCATCGTCTTCTCGCCGGTGGCCAGGAAGGCGTCCTGGACCCGGAACGTCCCGGCGGAGGTCTGCAGGGCGCGGTTCTTCCAGAAGTCGCGGGTGGCGTCCTGGACTGCCGGGTTCTGGGTGATGTTCTGGCCCCAGTGGACGCAGATGCCGCAGGACTCCTTGGCGTAGCCGCCGGCCTTGACGACCCATGCGGGCGCGCCGTCGCCGGAGTACCAGCTGTCCTTGTCGAACAGGTGGCGGGAGAAGAGGTCCTGGTGGAAGTCGGGGTAGATCCGTATGCCGGCGTCCAGGAAGGCCCGCATCTGCTCGGTGGCCTTGCGCAGATACTCCTCGTCGACCTTGCCGGGCTCGGGCTCGGCGTGGGCCCAGGACAGCAGGAAGCGGACGGAGTTGGCGCCGGTGAGGCCGCGCATGGCCTGGGCGGACTTCCGGGCGTCGGCGGCGTCGGCGAAGGGCAGGCCGTCGTTCTCCGCCAGCTTGACCTCACCGGAGACATTGAATCCGCGCAGCACGACCTCGCGCCCGTGGCCATCGGTGAACCGGCCGCTCTGGACGGAGATCCGGTCCGCGGCCGGGCCGTCGGACCAGGGCGGCTCGGCGGCGGCCGCCGTGCCGCCCGGGGCGGCGACCGCCGCCATGAGCAGCAGGGCAGCCGCCCCGAGCAGTCGTGTGCGGCCCGTTCGAAGACGAACTCTCATCCCGTGCGTCACTGTGGTCGCCATGGACCTACCGTCGGGTAAACATGAGCGTCCGTCAACATATCCGACGGCACATGGCCGGGTGAGCCCCTCCCCCCGCTCAGCCTCGGGGCGCTCCAACGCACGAGCTTCCCTCGTCACTGCTCGCTCCTCCGTCGCTGCGCGGCTCCTCAGTCCAGCCCGCGCAGCGCCCCGAGACACGCACCCCTCCCCCCGCTCAGCCTCGGGGCGCTCCAACGCGCGGGCTTCCCTCGTCACTGCTCGCTCCTCCGTCGCTGCGCGGCTCCTCAGTCCAGCCCGCGCAGCGCCCCGAGACACGCTCACCGGTCAGCGGTGGCCGAACCAGCTCATCGCGGGCAGGGCCTTGTCGCCGTAGTCGAACAGGGCCTGGTTCTCCCAGGCGTTGCCGGAGCCCGGATCGGCGGGGTCCCAGCCGCTGCCCTTGACCGCGGTCCAGGCCGGCTCCCAGTAGACGACGCCAAGACCCCGGCCGCCCGGCACCGCCTCCACGACGTTCATCACATCGCGGAGGTTGGCGGCCTGGCCGGCGGGGGTGGCGGGGTAGCCGTCGACGAGCTGGTCGGCGGTGGCGACGTTGTTCGCCAGGCCGTCGTCATTGGCGAGGGTGTGGGCGTAGGCGGTCTCGGCGACCAGCACCGGCTTGCCGTAGCGGGCCGCCACGTCGTTCAGGTTGGTCTGCAGATCGGACAGCGGGCCGTGCCAGTAGCCGTAGTACGACAGGGCGATGACGTCGAACGGCACCTTCTGCGCGACCGCCTGGTCGAACCACCACCTCGTGCCCGCGTTGTCCCCGCCCTTCGCGAGGTGCAGCGCGACCTTGGTGTCGGACGAGACGGCCTTGGCGGCGTTCGCACCGGAGGTGAGCAACCCGGCGAGCTGGGAGAAGTTGCTGGTGGAGCCCTCGGGCCAGAGCATGCCACCGTTGATCTCATTGCCGATCTGGACCATGTCGGCCGTGGTGCCCTGCGCCTTCAGCGCGCTGAGGACGTCGTAGGTGTGGTCGTACACGTCCTGCTTCAGCCGGCTGTAGTCGTGCCCGGCCCAGGCGGCGGGCTTGGTCTGCTTGCCGGGGTCGGCCCAGGTGTCGGAGTAGTGGAAGTCGATCAGGAGCTTCATGCCCTGGGCCTTGGCCCGCTTGGACATGGCCAGCACCTTGGCCTTGGTGTTGTAGCCGTCGGCCGGGTTCACCCACACCTTCAGCCGCGCGTAGTTCATGCCGGAGGCGCGCAGGATGGTCAGGGCGTCGCCGGTGGTGCCGTTCGCGGAGCGGTAGGTGGCACCGAAGGCCTCGTTCTTGGCGAGGGTGGACACGTCCCCGCCCTTGACCGCGAGTCCCGTGCCGCCTTTGGTGAAGGTGAGGTCGTCCAGGTTGGCCCACTCCCCCGCGTGCGCGTCGGAGTTGAGGCTGATGGTGCACTGGCCGCCGGTGACCGTGACCGAGGTGACCAGGCGTATCCACGCGCCGTTGGGGGTGGGCGGCAGATCGGTGCGCTGCTCGGCGCCGCCGCAGTCGCGCAGGGCGAGGTACGCCGCGTTCTGTCCGCCGCTGGAGCGCACCCAGGCGCTGAGGGTGTAGGTGCCGTTCGCGAGGCCGGACAGGTATTGGTAGGTCTGCACCTTGTACGCCGAGGAGGACCAGTGGGACAGCCGGTAGCCGCCACTGTGGCCACCGGACTCGGTGTAGGACGCGTTGTTGTTGCCGGTGGCGGAGTAGGTGCTCCAGCCCGACGGGGTGGCGGTGCCGGTGCCGTCGGCCTCGAATCCGGTGTTGGCCAGGGTGCTCGCGGCGTGCGCGGCCGGTGCGGGGAGCGCGGTCAGCAGCAGCGCGCCGAGGGCGGGCAGCGCGGCGGCTCGCAGCAGGGTGCGGGTGGTGCTCCGTGCGTCGTGCATCGTCGAGTCCCTTCGACAATGAGCGAGTGGGGGAATGAGCGTGTCTTGGCGTGCTGCGCGGGCTGGACTGAGGAGCCGCGCAGCGACGGAGGAGCGAGCAGCGACGAGGGAAGCCCGCGCGTTGGAGCGCGCCAAGACTGAGCGGGAGGGAGGGGAATGAGCGGGGTTGCGGTCGTTCAGCGGTCCAGGCGCAGTACGCGGACGGCGCCCGCGGGGACGGCCAGGTGTCCGGCACTGCGTTCACCGGTGAGCAGTTCGGTGCCGGACACGGTCTGGGGCACCTTGGCGTCGGTGTCGCCGTGGTTGATCGCGAAGAGGTAGCTGCCGCAGTCGCCGGTGCGGTGCACCACCTCCACGTCGCGGGGCAGGTCGGGGCGGTCGCCGAGGCCCGCGTCGGCGCAGACGGGGGCGAGCAGGGTCGCCAGGTCGTGAGGGGCGAGCCGGGTGGAGAGGTACCAGGCGGTGCCCCGGCCGAGCCGATGGCGGGTGACGGCGGGGTGCCCGGCGGCGAGGCCGTCAGCGTAGGTCCATACGGTCTCGGCGCCGCGCGGCACCACGAACTCGGACCAGACGTCGCCGGTGAGCTCGGCCCCGCCGGGACCGGTCAGGCGCACCCGCCCGCCCTCGATGAGCGGGGAGAACTCCTCGACCGTCAGGCCCAGGGCGTCGCGCAGCGCGCCGGGGTAGGGGCCGGGGTGGACGGCGTCGTGTTCGTCGACGATGCCGGAGAAACAGGAGACGACGAGGGTGCCGCCGTCCTCGACGTAGCCGCGCAGGTTCTCCCCGGCGCGGGTGGTGGCGAGGTAGAGGGCGGGCACGACGACGAGCGGATAGCCGCTCAGGTCGGCCTCGGGGTGGGCGAAGTCGACGGTGAGGTGGCGGTCGTAGAGGACCTCGTAGAAGCTGTCGGCGCGTTCGCGCGCGTCCAGGTCCTCGCTCGGCCGCCACTCCAGCCGCTGCGCCCACCAGGACTGCCAGTCCCAGACCATCGCCACATCGGCGACCGTGCGGCTGCCCCGCAGCTCGCCCAGCTTCTCCAGGTCGGCGCCGAGCGCCACGACCTCGCGCCATACACGGCTGTCGGTGCCGGCGTGCGGCAGCATCGCCGAGTGGAACTTCTCCGCGCCGCGCCGTGACTGGCGCCACTGGAAGAACAGGGCGCCCTCGGAGCCGCGGGCCACATGCCCCAGGCTGTTGCGGGCCATCTCCCCGGGGCGCTTGGCGGGGTTGCGCGGCTGCCAGTTGACGCCGCTGGTGGAGTGTTCGAGCAGCAGCCAAGGCGCGCCGGCCGCCACAGAGCGGGTGAGGTCGGCGGCCATGGCGAGGTTGACGTGGGTGCGGCGGCCGTCGGTGATCAGGTAGTGGTCGTTGGTGACCAGGTCGACCTCGCGGCCCCAGGCCCAGTAGTCGACCGAATCGCACTGGCTGAGCGCGGTCATGAAGTTGGTGGTGACCGGGATGCCGGGGGACAGCTTGTGCAGGATGTCGCGCTCGGCGGTGAAGTTGGCGCGCATGGTGGCGTCGGCGAAGCGGGCGTAGTCCAGGCGCTGGGCGGGGTTGGCGACGGTGGGGGTGGCGCGCGGCGGGTTGATCTGCTCGAAGGTGGCGTAGCGCTGGCCCCAGAAGGCCGTGCCCCAGGCCTCGTTGACCGCGTCCAGGGTGCCGTAGCGCTCACGCAGCCACTGGCGGAAGCCGTCCGCGCAGGTGTCGCAGTAGCAGGCGCTGACCGGCACCCCGTATTCGTTGTGCACATGCCACAGGGCGAGCGCGGGGTGGCCGCCGTAGCGCCGGGCGAGCTGCTCGGTGATGCCGGCCGCGGCCCGGCGGTAGTCGGGCGAGCTGTGACAGATGGCGCCGCGTGAGCCGAATTCGTAGCGCACCCCCTCCCGGCTGACCGGCAGGGCCTCGCGGTGGGCGCTGTAGAACCAGGCGGGCGGGGCCACGGTGGGCGTGCCGAGGTCGACGGCGATGCCGGCCTCGTGCAGCAGATCGAGCAGCCGGTCCAGCCAGCCGAAGTCGTAGCGTCCGGGCTCGGGCTCCAGCAGCGCCCAGGAGAAGATGCCGACGCTGACCATGGTCACCCCGGCCTCACGCATCAGCCGGATGTCCTCGGGCCAGAGGGACTCGGGCCACTGCTCGGGGTTGTAGTCGCCGCCGTAGGCGAGGCCAGCCATGGGAACTCCTGGAAATCAACTGGGAACGTGCACAGACCACAGAGCAGCGGCCGCCCCCAGATAACCGCACGGCAACGAGCATTGACAAGTGTTGTCCATGTTTCTCTACTGTGAACGCTCACAGATCGCCCAGAGGAGGCACTCATGAACTGTCGCGTCGTCGCGGTATCGGTCGCGGCCGCCTTGTCGGCCACCGCGCTGCTCACCGGCTGCGGCTCGTCCGACGACTCGGCCGACTCCGACGGCCCCGTCAAGCTGACCTACTGGTCCTGGACGCCCGACCTCGACAAGGTCGTGGACATCTGGAACCAGGCGCACCCGGACATCCAGGTGACCGTCAAGAAGCAGGCGGGCGGCGACGACCTCATCACCAAGATCATTACTGCCGCCAAGGCGCACAAGGCACCGGACCTGGTGCAGGCCGAGTACCAGGCGCTGCCCACCCTGGTCAGCAACGACGTCCTGGCCGACATATCCGGCCAGGTGAAGGAGAGCGAGCGCCGGTTCACCTCCGGCCTCTGGCGTCAGGTCACTCTCGGCACCGACGCGGTCTACGCCCTGCCCCAGGACTCCGGGCCGATGATGTTCTACTACCGCAAGGACCTGTTCCAGCAGTACGGGTTGAAGGTGCCCACCACCTGGAAGGAGTTCGCCGACACCGCCCGCGAGCTGAAGGAGAAGGCTCCAGACAAGAAGCTCACCACCTTCTCCGCCAATGACTCCGGGCTCTTCGCGGGTCTCGCCCAGCAGGCCGGCGCCCGCTGGTGGACCACCGAGGGCGACAAGTGGAAGGTGGCCATCGACGACACCGCCACCCGCAAGGTCGCCGACTTCTGGGGCGGCCTGGTCAAGGAAGGGGTCATCGACAACCAGCCGATGTACACCCCGTCCTGGAACAAGGCCATGAACACCGGCAAGCAGATCGCCTGGGTCAGCGCGGTATGGGCACCCGGCACCCTCAAGACCGCGGCCCCCGACACCAAGGGCAAGTGGGCGATGGCGCCCCTCCCCCAGTGGAGCAGGGGCTCGAGCTGGACCGGCAGCTGGGGCGGCTCCTCCACGGCCGTCACCAACGACTCCGCGCACAAGGACGCCGCCGTGAAGTTCATGAAGTGGCTCAACACCGACCCGAAGGCCGTCGCCGCGCTGGTGAAGAAGAGCAACATCTATCCGGCGGCCACCGAAGCGCAGAACGACGACTCGCTGGCCCAGGCACCCGACTTCTTCCCCAACCAGCCCGACTTCTACAAGAAGGTCGCGAAGATCACGCCGGGCATCGCGCCCGCCGCCTGGGGCCCGAACGTCAACGTCGCCTACGCCTCCTTCAACGACAGCTTCGGCAAGGCCGCGAAGAACAAGTCCGACTTCGGCGCCGCGCTGCGGGCCATGCAGCAGGCCACCGTCGCCGACCTGAAGAAGCACGGCTTCGAGGTCGCCGAGTGACACCGCGCCCCCAGGGGCACGGTCCACGCCGTGCCCCGTACGTCTTCCTCCTCCCCGCGATCCTCCTGTTCGCCGCCCTCTTCGCGCTGCCCATCGGCTACACCCTCTACCTCAGCCTGCACAAGATCGACGTCAAGGGTCTTGGCCTGGGCAAGGGAGCGCGCGAGGAGGTGTGGGCCGGGCTGTCCAACTACACCGACGCGCTGCACGACCCGGAGCTGCTCGACGGCGCCGGGCGCGTCCTCGGGTACGGCGCGATCGTCATCCCCACGATGCTGGGCCTCGCCCTGCTGTGCGCGCTGCTCCTCGACGCCGACCGGCGGGGCCGCAAGGACACCCTGCTGCGCGGCTTCTCCCGGCTGGCGATCTTCCTTCCGTACGCGATCCCCGGCGTCGTCGCCGCGCTGATGTGGGGGTTCCTCTACCTGCCCGATGTGAGCCCGTTCCACTATCTGCTGGGCAGGGCGGGGCTGCCGCAGCCCCAGCTGCTGGACGGCGGCGGACTCTATGTGTCCCTGTCCAACATCGCGGTGTGGGGCGGCACCGGCTTCAACATGATCGTGATCTACACCTCGCTGCGCGCGATACCCGCCGAGGTCTACGAGGCGGCGCGGCTCGACGGGTGCTCACAGCTGCAGATCGCGCTCCGCATCAAGATCCCCATGGTCGCCCCGTCCCTCGTCCTCACCTTCTTCTTCTCGATGATCGCCACGATGCAGGTGTTCAACGAGCCGACCACCCTCAAGCCGCTCACCAATTCGGTCTCCACGACCTGGAGTCCGCTGATGACCGTCTACGACGACGCCTTCACCAAGGGCGACATCTACGCCGCGGCCGCGACCTCCATGATCATCGCTGTGGTCACCCTGGTCCTGTCCTTCGGCTTCCTGAGGATCGCAGGCGCCCGCACCGAGCAGGGAGCCTCCCGATGAACACCACCGCGGTCCGCGGCCGCGCCTCCTGGATCCCCACCGCCGTGCTGCTGCTCGGCGCCCTCTACTGCCTGCTGCCGGTCGCCTGGGTCGTGATCGCCGCCACCAAGAGCGGACACGAGCTCTTCTCCACCTTCACCTTCCTGCCCGGCACCGGCTTCGCGGACAACCTCGCCGACCTGTCCGGGTACCGCAGCGGCGTCTACTGGCAGTGGATGGCCAACTCGCTGCTGTACGCGGGGCTCGGCGCGCTGCTGTCCTGCGCCGTCTCGGCCCTGGCCGGCTACGCCCTGGCGCGCTACCGCTTCCGCGGCCGCGAGGCCATCTTCAACGTGCTGCTCACCGGGGTACTGATGCCCCCGGTGATCCTCGCCGTCCCCCAGTACCTGCTGATAGCCAAGATCGACCAGGCCGACACCTATCTGTCGGTGCTGCTGCCGAGCATCCTGTCCCCGTACGGCATCTATCTGGCGCGGATCTACGCGGCGGCCGCCGTCCCGGCCGACGTCGTCGAGGCGGGGCGGATGGACGGCGCGAGCGAGTGGCGGATCTTCCGCTCGGTCGCGCTGCCGATGATGCGGCCCGGCCTGGTCACCGTCTTCCTGTTCCAGTTCGTGACCATCTGGAACAACTTTCTGCTGCCGTACATCATGTTGAGCGACGACGAGAAGTTCCCGGTCACGCTGGGGCTGTACACCCTGCTCAAGCAGGGCTCCAACACCCCTGCCCTCTACAGCCTCGTCATCACCGGAGCGCTGCTGGCGGTCGTTCCGCTCATCGCGCTGTTCCTGGTCATCCAGCGGTTCTGGAGTCTCGATCTGCTCTCCGGGGCCGTAAAGTCCTGATCGACGAAGCGATGTCTGGAGAGATACGAACGCGCATGAGCCGCACCGGCAACAACACCCCCGGCCGACGACGGCCGCCGACCATCCACGACGTGGCCCGCGAGGCCGGGGTCTCGCGCGGCACCGTCTCACGCGTCCTCAACGGCGGGCACTACGTCAGCCCGGCGGCGCTGGAGGCGGTCAACGCCGCCATCCGCAGGACCGGTTACGTCGTCAACCGGCATGCGCGTTCGCTGATCACCGGCCGATCGGACTCGGTGGCGTTCCTGATCACCGAGCCGCAGGAGCGGTTCTTCGAGGACCCCAACTTCAGTGTGCTGCTGCGCGGCTGCACCCAGGCACTGGCCGCGCATGACATCACGCTGCTGCTGATGAGCGCGAGCGACGAGCCGGAGCGGCGGCGGATCACGCGCTTCCTCACCGGCGGCCATGTCGACGGGGTGCTGCTGGTCTCCAGCCACTCCGGCGACCCGCTCGCCACCCGGCTGCGGAAGGCCGGGGTGCCCCTGGTGGCCTGCGGCAAGCCGCTGGTCCAGGGCCCGGGGATCGCCTACGTCGCCGCCGACGACCGGGCCGGCGCCCGGAACATGGTGCGCCATCTGCTGGACAGCGGCCGCCGTCGCATAGCCACCGTCACCGGCCCGCTGGACACCCCCGGCGGCGTCGACCGGCTCGCCGGATACCGCGAGGAGCTCGCCGAGGCGGGCCTGCCGGCGGATGAGGAGCTGGTGGTCTCCGGCGACTACAGCCGCGCCAGCGGCGAGCGGGCGGCGGCCGAGCTGCTGGAGCGGGCGCCTGACCTGGACGCCGTCTTCGTCGCCTCGGACCTGATGGCCCAGGGCGTACTGGCCGCGCTGCGGCGGGCCGGGCGGCGGGTGCCACAGGACGTCGCCGTGGCCGGGTTCGACGACTCCCCCGCCGCGCTGGCCACCAGCCCCGGCCTGACCACGATCCGCCAGCCGTGGGAGCGGATCACCGCCGAGATGGTGCGGGTGCTACTGGCGCAGATCGGCGGCGAGGAGCCGTCCGGGGTCATCCTCCCCACCGAACTCGTGATCCGGGAATCGACCTGAGGCGCGGGCGCCGCGCTGGCCGGGGGCACCTCCCAGCGGTAGCTGGGGGAGAACCGAGCCCCGAAAAAGGGCCGCGGCGCCCGCCGCCCCCGGTCTCTGTGCGGTGGTGTGGCGTCGCCCTACCGCGCGAAGCCGCGGCCCAGTTCGGCGCCCGCCTCGGGAGCGCCGAGCGCGTTCGGCCCGAAGGAGACGACCCCGGTGGTGGTCGGCCCGCCCGTGCCGCCGCGCAGCACCCAGGCCGCGCCGCTGGAGGTGTAGGTGCCGTCCTCGTCGGGGGCGCCGACCGCCAGGTCGTCCTTGCCGTCGCCGTCGGTGTCCCCGAGCCGCACGGCAGCGCCGAAGTGGTCCCCGGCCTCCGCGGCACCCGGGACACCGGCCGTGTCCTGGGTGAACGCCTGGGCGCCGGTGCCGCTCAGGCCGCCCGCGCCGCCGTAGAGCTGCACGGTGCTGCCCGCGTCCACGCCGCCGTCCAGGTCCTCGTACGGGATGCCGACCGCGATATCCGCGTACCCGTCGCCGTTGACGTCGCCGGCGCTCAGCGAGTAGCCGAACTGGTCGCCGTCCTCGTTCACCCCCGGCACGCCCGCGGTGTTCTGGTCGATGACCTTGGTGCGGGTGACTCCGGGGCCGCCCGTGGAGCCGTAGAGGACCTTGAGGGTGCCGTGGTCGTACGGCAGGTTCTCCACCACATTGCCGGGGACGGTCCGGATGACCAGGTCGGCGTAGCCGTCCTTGTCGACGTCGCCGATGGTGCCCGCGGCGGCGTGGTCGATCCGGGTCGGCGCCGAGCCCAGGCCGCTCGCGCCGCCCTTCCAGTAGAGGCTCGCCTCGGACATCTCCTCGAAGGCGTGGGTGGTGACCAGGTCGTCGGACCCGTCGCCGTTGATGTCGCCCGCGATCACTTCGATCGGGCCGAAGGTACGGCCCGTGTTCAGGGTGTTCGCGGTGGCCGCGGCGCCCTCGCGGGTGAACGGACCGTACAGGACGTGCAGTTCGCTCTCGTCGGAGCCCTCCGCGATCAGGTCGGCGTGGCCGTCGCCGTTGAAGTCACCGCCGGTCAGGCTGCCGCCGCCGGTGCCGGCCGGGTCGGGCAGCGTGGTGCCGCCCGTCAGCCCTCCCGCCGAGCCCCACAGGACGGTGAAGGGCGAGTCGCCGAAGGACTGCACGGCCAGATCGGTGTAGCCGTCGCCGTCCAGGTCCCGGGCGACCGTGCGGAGGCCGAACCAGGACCCGGCGGCCGGGTCGCCGGGGACGCCGGCCGTGTCCTTGCTGATGATCTGCCGGTGGGCGGTGTCCGCTCCAGTGGCCGAGCCGTAGACCACCGCGACATAGCCGGCGCGGGTCTTGCCGCCCACAGTGGCCGCGGGGGCCGCGACGACGAGGTCCGGGTGGCCGTCCTTGTCGAAGTCGGCCTGCGGCGCGGCCCCGGCGAGGGAGGAGCCGCGCGCGGCAGCCTGCTCCACGGCGCCGGCGGTGGGGGCGGACAGTAAGGCGGGGGCGGTCAGAAGTGCGGCCACCGTCGCGCAGCGCAGAACGGTGGAGATGGAGCGGTAACGCACAAATCCTCCAGCGTGTTGGCACAGGGTTCACCTCGTGTACACCCCCAAGGACCAATGGCCGGCGGTGACGGTTGTGCGCCCGGCGCAATGTGTAGGGGGATCACTAAGCGCGTCAGTCGCGCGGCGGGCCGGGCTCCTCGATGCCTGCCTCGTCCATCTCTTCCGTCTGCGCCCGGACGTATCGCAGGACACCCATCATGTGGTGGTCGCCGACGGTTTCCGGGACGGCGGCCACGCAGCCCGCCAGTTCCTTGGTGAGGGCGTCGGCGTCGATTCCGGCCCCGATCATCACCAGTCGTGTCGTCCGCGCCTCGCCGGGCGCCCAGTCCGACGGCTGGAAGCGGAGGTAGGAGCCGACCGCGTGCAAGCCGAACTTCTGACCGTGCCCGGGCGCGGCGAAGTGGATGAACCCCTTCATCCGGTAGAGCCCGGCGGGCCGGCCGTCGAGGAATTCCATGAACCTGCGCGGGTCCAGCGGCCGGTCGGCCGTGAACTCCGCGCTCTGGTAAGCGGCGTGGAGGTGTTCGTGCCAGTCGTGCTCGTCCGTGCACACCTCGGCGAACGAGAGCTGGTGGAACCGCTGCCCGCTCGGCGCGCCGGGGCCGCGGTCGAAGAGGAAGCCGGGGTCGACGCGCCCGTGTTCGGCGGTGACGACAGGGGTGCCCGGGGCGATGCGTGCGAGGGCCTCCAGCACCCGGCTGCGCTCCGGCTCCCCGACCCGGTCGGCCTTGTTGAGCACCACCGCGTCGGCGGCCCGCACATGCCGGTCGAGCTCCGGGTGGCGCTCCCGTGTGTTCTCGAACTCCGCGGCGTCGACGACCTCGACCAGCCCGCCGTACAGGATGCGTTCGTTCACGCTGGAGAGCAGCGTACGGATCATGCTCTGCGGCTCGGCGAGGCCGCTCGCCTCGATCACGATGACGTCGATGCCCAGCGACGGCTCGGTGAGCCGGTCCAGCATCCCGTCCATCTCGGCTGAGTCCGCGGCGCAGCACAGACAGCCGTTCTCGATCGGGATCATGGAGTCGACCTGGCCGGCGACGGCCATCGCGTCGATGTTGATGCTTCCGAAGTCGTTGACGATGACGCCGATACGGGTGTCCACGCTGCCGCGCAGCAGGTGGTTGAGCATGGTGGTCTTTCCGGAGCCCAGGAAACCAGTGACAAGTACGACCGGGATCCGCCTGGTGGCCAAGGGTGCGACTCCGTTGCAGTGATGCCGTTGTGGTGATTCCGTTGCGGTGATGCGTGTGCGGCGGCTCGTGGGCGCGCGGCTGAGACGGCTCATCCTATCCGGCGTAGGGGGCGAGCCCCGTACGCAGCATGGTGAACGCGCGGTCGGCGGCGGCCACCGCGCCCGGGTAGATTGCCTCGGCACTCGCGCCGCCCTCGATCCGGCGCCAGTTGTCCAGGGCGAGGATCCGCTGGACCGCGATGATCTGGCCCGCCGCGAGGCGTGGCGCGAGGTCGTCCGGTCCGCCGGTTGCGCCCAGCGCCGTGGTCAGCGCCTCCTCCGATCTGCTGGTGTACTCGAACAGGCGGGCTACCAGACTCGGCGTGCCGTACAGCAGCCGGTGGAATGCCAGGACGCCCGCCTCGTCGCTCAGGCCGGTGATCGGATCGCGCCGATCCAGCCCCGCCAGGAAGTGCTGGTGCAGCGCGGCCAGGGGCGACTGCTCCGCCGGGCGGCCCCGGACCACCCGGCCCGCCTCGTCCTCGTGGTCGGCGAAGCGGTGCAGCACCAGGTCCTCCTTGGCCGGGAAGTACCGGAACAAGGTGGGCTTGGACACCTCGGCCGCGGCGGCCACATCGGCGACCGAGACCTGGTCGAAGCCCCGTTTCAGAAACAGGGAGATCGCCGTTTCGGAGATCGTCCGGTACATCCGCTGCTTCTTGCGCTCCCGCAAGCCCGTCTCGCCGCTCATAGGACGCAACCGTAACCCTCCCCCGGGCGGCGACCAGTATCGGCCACGCGCACCGGCCCGGCCATCGATCGGTTCCTCGTCCGCACCCGCGCTCCCGCCGCCGCCAGGTCGGCATCAACACCGCAAGCCCTACCATTTGGCGCCGCCGGACTCTAGTGGGATCCTGGCCGACTTGCGCCTGTCAGCCGTCTTCCGCAGCTACCCGCCAGGTCCTTAAGCTCTCAACAAGAGAGACGGCTGATGCACCTGTGCCACACGATGCCCGTGTGACCCGGGCCGGGCCCGCGCAAACCGCTCAGCGCCGGAGCGCCGACTCTTCGACACATGCGGCTCGTCACACTTCTCCCCCACACCCGCCAGTCCTGGCACGCCCCGGCACGTTCAATCGAACGCGGATCGACATACCGAACATCCTGCTCGGTGCGCCGCTCGGCGCGCCCATGCCTCGACACGATCGCGCACACCGGCGGTCGGGCCCCATCACCTCGGAGGGAACGACACCATGTACCCGGAGACGACGCACCAGGAACCGAGCGAACGGGCCGTGGCACCGGCCCGGTCGGCACACCCGCTGCAGGAGCTGTCCGAGGAGGACCGCCACCTCTTCCAGCGGTTCGGCCGGGGGCCGGTGGCGGCCGTGCCCTGGGCCGGTGTCCACCACGCCTTCGAGCGGCACGCCGCCGCCGATCCTCTCGCCGTCGCGGCTGAACACCTCGGCGCGACCATCACCTACGCAGAGCTGGACCGGCAGGCGAACCGGCTGGCCGCGCACCTGGCCCGGCTCGGCGTGCGCCCCGGCGACAACGTCGCGTTATGCGTGCGGCGTTCCATCCCCATGCTGGTCGGCCTGCTGGCCACACTGAAGGCCGGAGCCGCGTATGTACCGCAGGACGCCGGGCTGACCCCCCGCGTCCAGTTGGACCACGTCATCCGCACCGCCCGGACCCGCGTGATCCTCACGACGTCTGCCTTCGCGGACCGGATCCCGGCGCCCGACGGCCACGTCCTCGTCGCGATCGACACCGTGATGGCCGAGCCCCTGGAGCCCCCGCGGACGTTCCGGCCCGCCCGGCCCGCACGGGGCGACGACGGCTGCTATGTGCTCTTCACCTCCGGCACCACGGGGCACCCCAACGGGGTCACCGTCACCCACCGGAACGTCTGCAACATCCTGCTGACCGAACCCGGCGACCTCGGCATGCGCCCCGGGACGCGGGTCAGCCAGATCCTCAATGTGGCGTTCGACATGGCCGCGTGGGAGATCCTGGGCTGCCTGAGCCACGGTGCCACGCTGGTCATCCGCGGCAAGGACATCGCCGAGACCGTGCGGCGGGTGGACGTGGTCATCGCGACCCCGACCGTGCTCAGCCGGATCGACCCCGACCAGTGTCGGCAGGTGAGGGTGGCGGCCGTGGCCGGGGAACCGTGCCCGCGCCGGCTGGCCGACCGGTGGGCCCGCTTCTGCACCTTCTACAACGCGTGCGGGCCGACCGAGACCACCATCGTGAACACCATGCAGCGCCACGACCCCGCCGCGCTGCGCCTGACCATCGGCCGCCCGACCCCCAACAACACCGTGTACGTCCTGGACGCGGACCGGCGGCCCTGCGCCATCGGCGAGACGGGTGAGATGTGGGCCGGCGGTGACGGGGTGTCGGCCGGGTACCTGCACAACCCCGCGCTGAACGCGGAGCGATATGTGCCCGACCCCTTCCTGGGCGGGGAGCGGATGATGTTCCGCACCCGCGACCTGGGCCGCTGGACACCCGACGGGGAGCTGGAACACCTGGGCCGGACCGACGACCAGGTGAAGGTGCGAGGGTTCCGCGTGGAGCTGGACTCGGTGTCGGCGGTGCTGGAGTCCCTGCCCGGCTGCGCCCGCGCGGTGACGCTGAAGCCGGACGACGCCGGTCTGGTGTCCTTCGTCTCGCCCGCCCACCTCGACCCCGAGGCGGCGCGCCGGGCCGTGGCCGCCGCGCTCCCCTACTACTGCGTGCCGCGGGCGGTGCACCCGATGGCGGCCCTGCCGCTCACCAGCCGCGGAAAGGTCGACAAGGCGGCCCTGCTGCGACTGGCCGCCGAACTTCGGGCGAGTGGCGAGGTGGCGTCGTGACCCCCGCCCGCACCGTGGCCCCGGCGCCCCGGGCGAAGGTGGCGCTGCCGCCGCCGACCTCGCTGCCGCGGCGGATCCTCAAGCACCCACGCCTGATGCACTACAACCGGCTGATCGCGCTGGTGTGGGCGGTCAATCTGGCGTTCCTCGCCCACCGCGCGGACGGGGGGCTCGGGCCGCGGACCCTCTCCCACGCCGCGCTGGCGAATTTTTTGCTGGCGATCGTGGTCCGCCAGCAGTACGTCATCAATCTGCTGTTCCGGCTCGCCACCGCGGCGCCCACCAGCTGGCCGCTGCGGATCCGCTGGACACTGGCCAAGGTCTACCACTTCGGCGGGCTGCACGTCGGCGGGGCCACCGCGGGCACGCTGTGGTTCCTGGCCCTGGTCGGCTCGCTCACCCGGCACGGGGCCCCGGCCGCCACACTCGCCGTCTCGTACGTCCTGCTGGGGCTGCTGGTGGCCATCGTGGCCACCGCGCTGCCGCCCTTCCGGGCGCGGTTCCACGACCACTTCGAGAAGGCACACCGCTTCGGCGGCTGGGCGGCGCTCGCCCTGCTGTGGGCGCAGACCGTACTGACCACGCTCGACGAGCGGGGCGGCGCCTTGGCCGCGGCCGCCCTGCTGACGGCTCCCGAGCTGTGGACCCTGGCCGTGCTGACCTTCAGCGTCGCCCTGCCGTGGCTGCGGCTGCGCCGGGTACCGGTGGCCATCGAGCGCCCCTCCTCACATGTGGCGCTCGTCCGCTTCGACCACGGCGTGACGCCGTTCGCCGGGTCGTCGACGGCCATCAGTCGCAACCCGCTGCTGGAGTGGCACTCCTTCGCCAATGTGCCCGCCCCCGGCGAGACGGGGTTCCGCCTCACCATCTCCCGCGCCGGGGACTGGACGGGGAAGTTCATCGACGACGCGCCCTCCCACGTCTGGGTCAAGGGCATCACCACGGCGGGCGTGGCCAACATCGAGACCCTGTTCACCAAGGTGGTCTATGTGGCCACCGGCAGCGGCATCGGCCCCTGTCTCCCCCATCTGCTGGCCCGCGAGGTCCCGGCCCGTCTGGTCTGGGCGACCCGCGATCCGCGCAGGACCTACGGCGACCGGCTGGTCGACGAGATCCTCGCGGTCCAGCCCGACGCGCTCATCTGGGACACCTCCGAGCACGGCAAGCCCGACATGGTCGAGCTGGCCCACGCCGCGTACGCCGACTTCGGAGCGGAGGCCGTGATCTGCATCTCCAACAAGAAGCTGACCTGGCAGGTCGTCCACGGCATAGAGCGCCGCGGGATCCCCGCGTACGGCGCCATCTGGGACTCGTAGCCACTCGTGGCCCCGCTCGCGCAGCCCACCCGCAGCCCACTCGTATGCCCCTCCAAGGAGACCCGATGGATGTCATCAAGATCGAGCAACATGAGCGCGTGGTCATCGCGCGGCTGCACCGCCCCACCGTGCTCAACGCGCTGAACAGCGAGGTGATGACCGAACTGGTCGCGGCGCTGTCACCGCTGGACATCGACCCGGACGTCGGCTGCTTCGTGATCACCGGGTCCGAGCGGGCCTTCGCGGCGGGCGCCGACATCAAGGAGATGGCGCCCAAGTCCTTCGTCGAGATGGCCGAGGAGGATTTCTTCGCGGGCTGGGAGGGGTTCGCCGCGCTGCGCACCCCGAAGCTCGCCGCGGTCCGCGGCTATGCGCTCGGCGGCGGCTGCGAACTGGCCATGATGTGCGATCTGATCCTCGCGGGCGAGTCCGCGGTGTTCGGCCAGCCGGAGATCAAGCTGGGGGTGATCCCGGGCATCGGCGGCACCCAGCGGCTGACCGGGCTGGTGGGCAAGGCCAAGGCGATGGACCTGATCCTCACCGGCCGCACGATGGACGCGCAGGAGGCCGAGCGCTGCGGTCTGGTCTCCCGCATCGTGCCGGACGACCGGCTCATGGAGGAGGCGGTGGAGGTGGCCGCCGCCATCGCGTCGTACGGCAGGACCGCGGTCAGGGCCGCCCGGGAGGCGGTGGAGCGGGCCCTGGAGGTGGGGTTGCGCGAAGGGTTGCTGTTCGAACGGCGGACGTTTCACGCCCTGTTCGCCACCGAGGACCAGTCCGAGGGGATGCGGGCATTCCTCGACAAGCGCGCCCCGCGCTTCACCGGCCGCTGAACCGGCGGCTCGGGGAAAGGACACGGGACTTCCCCGAGCCGCTGGAAAGCGCTTTCTGGCAGGATCTTCCGCAGCCGTCCACGACCGGGAGGACACCAGCATGACCACACGCCCGTCCGCCGTGCCGCTCCACTGCGACGAGGGCGGTACGGGCGCTCCCCCGCTGCTGCTGGTGCACGGCTGGGGCGGCGACGCCGGGGAGTGGGCCCCGCACCTGGCCGCGTGGTCGCGCCGGTACCGGGTGCTCGCCCCGGACCTGCGCGGCCACGGCCGCTCCCCCGCGCCCGGCGGCGGGGGCTACGGGCCGCGTGACTTCGCCGCCGACCTCGCGGCCCTGCTGCACCGCCTGGACACCGGCCCCGTCGTCGCCGTCGGCCACTCGATGGGCGGGCAGGCCGTCACCGCGCTGGCCGTCGAGTACCCCGCCCTCGTACGGGCCGTGGTGGTGCTGGACCCGGCGTACGGCGCGGACGAGGCGGAGATGGCCCGGCTGCCCGCGGAGCAGGAGGCGCTGCGCGCCGAGGGCGCCGCGTGGGCGGTGCGGTTCGTCCGCGGGGCCTTCGGGCCGCACACCCCGCCGGAGGTGCGGGCGCGCCATGAGCGGCTGATGGCGGCCATGGACCCCGAGGTGCTCGCCCGCTGCCGCCACGGGATGTACCTGGCGCCGGACGCCTTCGGGGCGCGGGCGGCGGCGCGGGCGTATCTGGCGCGCCGCCGCTGCCCGGTGCTGGGCGTGTACTCGAGCGAGGCGGCGGCCGACTGGGAGCGCGCCGCGCTCGCCCACCCGTACTCCCGTGTCGAGGCGTGGCAGGGGTGCGGCCACTATCTGCACGAGGACCGGCGGGAGGCGTTGATCGGGCTGGTCGAGGAGTGGACCGCCGGGCTCGGCGAGCCCGGGGCCACTCACCTGCGAAGGCCGGCCGGCTGAGGGACGCCGACTGCGGTCGTCGGGGATTCAGGGGATCTCGACGCCGCTCTCGGCCGAGAGCCGGTCGATCTCGGCCAGCTCGGTGTCGGTGAAGGCGGGCGCGTCGAGCACCGCCACGTTCTGCTCCAGCTGGGCGACGCTGCTCGCGCCGATCAGCACGGACACCACGCGCGGGTCGCGCAGCACCCAGGCCAGCGCCATCTGGGCGAGGGTCTGGCCACGGCCCTGGGCGAGCTTGTTGAGGGCGTGCAGCAGGGCGAGCCGCTGCTCGGTGAGCACCTCGCGCTTGAGGAAGTGGCCGACCGCCATGCGGGAGTCGGCGGGCACCCCGTCGAGGTAGCGGTCGGTGAGCTGTCCCTGGGCGAGCGGCGAGAAGGCGATGACGCCGACGCCCGCCTGCGCGGAGGCCTCCAGCACCCCGCCCTCCACCCCGCGCTGCAGGATGGAGTACGGGTGCTGGTTGATCAGGTACGGGGTGCGCAGTTCCTTGAGGATGGCGGTGGCCCGCTCGATGGCCTCGGGCGGGTAGTTGGACAGGCCCGCGTAGAGCGCCTTGCCCTGCCGCACCGCGGTGTCCAGCGCGCCCATGGTCTCCTCGAGGGGCGTGTCCGGGTCGAAGCGGTGGGAGTAGAAGACATCGACGTAGTCCAGGCCCATCCGGGTCAGGGACTGGTCGAGGCTGGCGAGGAGGTACTTGCGGGAGCCGAATTCGCCGTACGGGCCCGGCCACATCAGATATCCGGCCTTGCTCGCGATGAACAGCTCGTCGCGGTACGGGCGGAAGTCCTGGGCGAAGATCGTGCCGAAGTTGGACTCGGCGCTGCCGGGCGGCGGGCCGTAGTTGTTGGCCAGGTCGATGTGCGTGACCCCGAGGTCGAAGGCGCGGCGCAGCACCGCGCGCTGGGTCTCGACCGGGTGGGTGTCGCCGAAGTTGTGCCACAGGCCGAGGGAGACCTTCGGCAGCAGCACGCCACTGCGGCCGCAGCGCTGGTAGTGCATGGAGCCGTAACGGCCCTCGTCGGCGAGATAGACCATGTGCGTCGTCCTCGTTCCAAATGTGGTTCTCGTGGTTTTTTCGACCTCGGTGTCAACCGTGGTCATTGTGCCAGGGTCGTGACCTCCGCCGCGGTCAGCGTCCTGCCGTAGACACGGAAGTCGTCGATGGCGCCCTTGAGGTACGGGTCAGGGTACTGGGACTTGCCCAGGCAGGCGGCGCGGAGATGGTTGCCGAAGTGGCGCGGCTCCACGGTGACCTGTGCGTTTCGGCCCGCCTCGCGCCCGTTCACGTAGAGCACGGCGGTGCCCGCCCCGTAGGCCACGGCGGCATGGGTCCACTGGCCGGTCGGCAGCGGGTCCCCCTCGATGCGCTGCTCGGCGCCGCCTCCGCCCGCGGTGATGGCGAAACGCAGCCTGCCGGAGTCGGCTCGCGGGGTGAGGAACATGTTGGCGGTCACGCCCGTCCCGATGTCGAAGATCCGGGACCACTCCACGGCCTGGCCGTCCAGCCGGACCCAGGCCGCCACGCTGTACGCGGTGGCCCCGGCCAGGAGGTCGTCGGCGAGGTCGACGTATCCGTCGGTGCCGTTCAGCGCGACCGCGCCGTTCGTCCTCCCGGTGGTCCAGGAGGCGCCGCCGGTGAGCCTGGCATCTTGTCGTTGCCGGTGGCGTCGGCGGCGCTGGTCCCGCCGGTCTCGTCGAAGCGGTGCCAGGCGGCGAAGGCGGGCGGCGGGGTGGGCGGCTCACCGGTCAGCCGGTAGACGTTGTAGTTCTGGTGGTGGACGCGGGCGACGGGGAGCAGGGTGACGGTCTCGCCGCTCGCGGTGGCGGTGAACTTCAGCGTGGCGCCGGACTGCTGCCGCACCGAGTCCTTCACCGGCCGCGGCATGGTCATATTGGGGCGGTTGCCGTACGCCCCGGCGAGCACGACCGGCCCGTACAGCACGGCCTGGACATCCGGGTCGTCGGGTGTGGGGTCGAGCTTCAGCGCCATCGGCAGGGTCAGCTCGACGCGGTCGCCGGTCTTCCAGGAGCGCGACGACCAGCCAGCTGCCGGGTTTCGGCTGGCGGGGGAGGGTGGTGCCGTTGAGCGCCGCGCGGGCGCCGGTGGCCCAGGAGGGGATGCGCACGCGCAGTTCCAGGGAGGCGGCGCCGGAGGCCACGGTGAGGGTGGTGGTCTGCTGGTCGGGAAAGCCGGTGGTCTGGCGCCAGGTGATGCCCTTCTCCTGCCATCGCAGCTCGGAGGGGATGAAGAGGTTCACCAGCAGCCTGCGGTCGGCGTAGGTGTAGATGGTGTCGGCGAACTTGGCCTGGGTCTCCATGCCGCTGCCGTGGTCGCAGGAGAAGTTGTCGTAGTCGGTGGAGTACTGGTTCGAGTCCGTGCCCATGAAGGACGGCTGTTGTTTGAAGGCGCCGGGCGCGAGGCCGGTGTAGTAGATGTTGAAGCCGTGGGCCGAGGCGGGGTCCTGCTCGCCCAGCATCTGGTTGAAGAGCGTGCGCTCGTAGTAGTCGAGCAGGTCGGTGCGGTCGGGCGCGTGGAAATGGATCAGCCGGGTGAGCTTGCGCATGTTGTAGCTGTTGCAGTTCTCGCAACAGGTGTTCGACAGCTGGGCGGCGATGGCGTCCGGCTCGTGGAACGCCTCGCCGTGCTGTTGCCACCGATGACATAGGTGTGGTGGTCGGTGACGATCTTCCAGAAGTTCTCGCCGATGGTGCGGTAGCGGCCGGCCAGGCCCTGTTCCCACAGCCGCAGGGCGCCGACCATCTTGGGGATCTGGGTGTTGGCGTGCAACCCGGCGAGCTGGTCCTCGTTCCGGGCGAGCGGGTCGAAGACGCGGGCGTGGGTGAAGCGCTCGGCGACCCTCAGCCATCGGGTGTCGCCGGTGATCGCGTGCAGGTCGGCCAGCACCTCGTTCATGCCGCCGAACTCGGTCTGCAGTACCCGCTGCATCTGGTCGTAGCTCAGCTTGCCGGTGCGCGTCCACCCACGCGGCCTGGCGCAGCACGACGTCCAGGGCCTCGGCGCTGCCCGCCAGCCGGTGCTGGTCGACGAGCCCGGCCATGATCTTGTGGATGGTGTAGTACGGTGCCCACACCCCGGACCCGGACTCCAGCCGGTCGAGGAAGTTCTCGGGGAAGGCCGAGAGATAGCCCGGTCCGTAGCCGGCCGCCGGGGACTTCGCCTGGCAGGCGGCGAGCGCGGAGACCAGCTTGCGGCTCTTGTCCAGCAGCGCGGTGTCGCCGGTGTTGGCGTGGGTGAGGGCCAGCCCGGACAGCAGATGGCCGGTGCTGTGGCCGCGCAGCTCGGTGGTCGGGCTCTCCCAGCCGCCGCACGGCCGGGCGCTGCTCGCCAGGCCGACGCCCCGCCGGAAGGTGTGGAGCAGCCGGTCGATGTCGACGTACCGCAGATAGGCGGTGTTGCGGGACTGGTTGTCCTTGAAGGCGCTCGGCAGCAAAGTGACGGCGCCGAGCGGGAACGGCCGGACGCTGGTGAGCGCCCGCGCCCGGCCGCGGGATGCGGCAGGGGCGGCAGCCATGGCGGTGCCGCCGGCCGCGGCCGTGAGCGCGACGGCCGCGGCACCTGAGGCCGTAGTGGTCAGGAAGTGCCGTCTGTCGACTGGTTCGTTCATGTCTTCCCTCACAGAGGTTCGAAATTACGAACAATGTCCGACATGCTGCGCACGGCGACGCTACCGGCACTTCTGTGGAAGTCAACAGCCCCAGCGGTAACAGGACACTGGACCGGCCAGCCCGCTCAGCCGCGCCGCCACTGCTGGTTGGCTCCGCCGGTGCACGTCCACTGCACGATCGCGGCCTTGTCCGCGGTGGACTCGTCCGCGACGTCCAGGCACTTGCCACTGCTGCGGGAGGTCAGCCGCACATACCCGTCGCCCGCGTCCGTGGCCTGCCACTGCTGGTTCGTCCCCGCGCCGCAGGCCGACTGGACGACCTTCGCGCCGTCGTCGGCGGAGGCGCCACTGACGGTCAGACACTGGGAGCTGTGCCGGGCGACCAGCTGGATGTAGCCGTCGCCGGTGTCCTTGGACCAGAACAGCTGGTTGCCACCGCCGTTGCAGGTGTACTGCACGGCCGCGGTGCCGTCGGCCTGAGCGGCGGAGGTGATGTCGGCGCATTTGCCGCTGTGCCGGGCCACCAGCGTCCGGTACGGCCCGCCGGAGCCGGTCACGGTGCCCGCCTCGGTGTCGACGGACAGCTGCGGGAACCAGTCCATCGTCATGGTGCGGGAGGTCGGGAAGGACAGCGGCAGCCACACATAGCGGGAGTCGTTGACCTTGCCGCCGAAGGAGTTGCCCCAGCGGTCGCCCAGGTACAGATAGGACGTCGCCCGGTCGCCCTGTACCGGCAGGACGTACGCGGTCTGGGAGCCGTACGCGGTCGCGTCGCCGACATCTCTCATCTCGGTCCACGGCCCCGCCAGGTCGGTCGCGGTGGCGTACTTCTGCTGGTTGGGGTTCCAGCCGGTGGCGCCGGAGGTCAGCATGAAGTAGACGTTGCCGCGCTTGAAGAGGGCGGGCGCCTCGCGGTGGCCGCCGGGCCAGGGGTTGGCCACCAGGCTCGCCACGCCCGTGTAGTCGTCGGTCAGCCGGTAGATCTGCAGGTCGTAGTTCTCCCGGGCCGCGGAGACCATGTAGCCGGTGCCATCGCTGTCCTGGAAGAGCGTGATGTCCCGCGACATGTGCTGGTCCAGGGGCCGGAAGCTGCCCCGCCAGGTGTAGTCGCCGTCGACGGTCGGGGAGGTGGCGACCGCGGCGCGCGCCTCGCTGTAGTCGGTGCCGTTCTCCTTGTGCATCCACATGACGAACTGCTTGGTGCGCTGGTTGTAGAGGACCTTGGGCCGCTCGATGTTGGCCTGCGCCAACTCGGGGTCCGTCGCCTCGGTCAGGACGTGTCGGCGGAACTCCCAGCTCTTGAGGTCCTTCGAGCGGTAGGCGGAGACATAGCGGAAGGTGTTGTCCGCGTTGCGGTTCTCACCGAACCAGTAGTAGTACGCGCCGACCTTGATGACTCCCCCGCCGTGGGCGTGCACCGGATCGCCCGAGGTGGTCGCGAACTGCGTCCCGTTGAGGATGGTCACGGGGGCGGCCTGGGCACCGGACGCGCACAGCAGCGGGGCCAGCACGGCCATGCACACGGCGGCCACCAGCGTCCACAGGCGGGGGCGCCTCAGCTTCAGAGCGGGCATCACACGCTCTCCTTCAGGACGGTGAAGTGGCGGGCGAATCCGGAGAGGCCGGGCAGCTCCCTGATCGGGGTCCAGGTCCGGAATCCGTCGAGGCTGTCGCTGTAGTAGTACTTGTGGTCCGCGTAACCGTCGAAGTAGATGCGCCAGGCGCCGTTGTCCAGGTGGACCAGCGCGGGCCCCTCACGCCAGCTGCCCCAGCCCGCCCAGTCGCCGGTGCCGCGGAAGGTGTACGGACCACCGAGGCTGGTGGCCGTGGCGTACTCGATGTACTTCGTCGTCTCCTGCTTGGTGAAGGCGTGGTACTGACCGGCGTAGCGGACCACGAAGGTGTCGATGTAGTTGGCGGTGTCCAGGCCGGTGATCGGCTTCGGGGTGGTCCACGAGGACAGCGCGGCGTTGGTGGCGGTGAGCAGATGCGGCCGGAAGGTCTGGCCGGAGGTGGACGTGGTGTCCAGCGAGACGATGACGTTCACGCTGCCGTTCGTGTCCACGAAGAACTCGGGCGCCCAGGTGCGCTCCAGACCGGCCACCGGGAGGGTGTGGTCGCGCACGAAGGTCCAGTTGACCCGGTCGCTGCTGCGCGCGAAGCCGATGGTGTTGCCGGTCCAGTTGGCGGTGTAGACGATGTAGTAGTAGCCGTCGGTGTGCTTGATGACGCTGGGGTCGCGGATCAGCTGGGCCGGGGGCGTGTAGGCGGGGCCCTTGAGCAGCTTGTAGGTCAGCGCGTCCGGCGAATCGTAGACATACATATTCGACTCGCTGCTGTTGGTGAACGCGGTCATGGTGTACCGCGTCGTCGCCTTCACCTCGCGCACGGGCGCATCCGCGACCGGGACACCGAAGTCCGGGGTGCCGTCGGCCTTCCAGCGCAGGGTCTGGACGCGGGTGTGGCGGTTGGGGTCGTTCAGCGGATCGCCGGTGATGTCCTTGTACTGGCGCGCGTGATAGACGAGGACGTCGGTGCGGCCGTCCTCGGCGACGGTGAAGGAGTTGTGTCCCGGACCGTACTGCTTGGTGGTGTCATTGCTGGTGAAGACCGGGGTCGGAGTCTTGGCCCAGGACGCGGGGTCCAGCAGGTCGCTGCCCTCGGTGGCGGTCAGCATCCCCATGCAGTAGTTGCTGTCGGTGGCGCTCGCGGAGTACGTCAGGAAGACCCGGCTATTGCGCTGGAGGACCGAGGGGCCTTCGTTGACCTTGTAGCCGCGGGTCTCCCAGTCGTACGTCGGGCGGGAGATCTCCACCTGCGGGCCGGTGATGGTCCATGGGTTCGCCATCCGGGCGATGTAGATGCTGGAGTTGTTGCCGACGGCCGGGTTGGACTGGGCCCAGATGAGATAACGGGTCCCCCGGTGGACGAAAGTGGAGGCGTCGAGGGAGAAGGAGTCCAGGGGGGTGGTGATGCGGCCCTTCTCGGTCCAGGTGCCGGTGAAGGGGTTGGCGCTCGCGTTCTCCAGCACCCACATCCGGATCTTCCAGACGTCGTTGGCGGGTGCCGAGGCGAAGTAGACGTACCACTTGCCGTCGATGAAGTGGATCTCCGGCGCCCAGATGTGGGCGCCCATGTCACCACTGGCGTGCTTCCTCCAGATCACCGACTCCGCGGCCGTGGCCAGGCCCTGCAGACTTCTGGAGCGGCGCAGGACGATGCGGTCGTACTCGGGTGCGGTGGCGGTGAAGTAGTAGTAGCCGTCGCTGTGTTTGACGATGTGCGGGTCGGCCCGCTGCAGGACGAGCGGATTGCGGTACGGCTCGGCCTTGGCCTCGCTCGGCGCGGCGGCCGGGCCCGCGGCGTGGGCCGGGCCGGGCGCGCCCACAACGGCGCCCGCGGCGAGGGCGCCCTTGAGGACCAGCCGGCGGCCGGGTTGCTGTTCGCTGCTGCTCATGTCTGCCTGTCTCCTGATGATGGACCCCCGTGATCGATTTTGTTCGGAGATTAAAGCTTCTGATGACTTCTGGCAGGCCCTGAGGAGGGTGCGAAAGTTTCGAAAACGCCGCGGCGCCGAGGCCGTTCTCCAGTACGAGACGGAAGCCTTGTCGCGGAGGCCAGGCTTACCTAAGCTCACCGCGACAACCGGTTTCCGTGTCTGTGACCAGGAAGAAGTGGTAGGCAGATGACCGCAGGACCGATCCGACTCTCCGAGGGTGCGCACACCGCACTGCGCCCGGCCGCGACGGCCCGTATCACCGGCGGCTTCTGGGCCGCCAGGCGCCGCACCAACGCCGAGGTGAGCATCGCGCAGGGCCCGCACCGCCTCGAGGAGGCGGGCAATCTGGACAATCTGCGGGCGGCCGCCGAAGCGAAGGCACCGGGGTTCAGCGGCGACTTCCAGTTCCAGGACTCCGATGTGCACAAGTGGCTGGAGGCCGCGTCCTGGCAGCTGGCCGAGGGACCAGATGGGGCTGCGGGCGCGGCCGGGGCCGCCGGGCCGGTTGACGGGGAACTGGCCCGGCAGGTCGGCCGGTTGACCGGGCTGGTGGCGGCCGCGCAGGACACCGACGGCTACCTCCAGACGTACTACCAGGTCAGGCCGGGCGCTCAGCGGTGGACCGAGCTGCACTGGGGGCACGAGCTGTACTGCGCGGGCCATCTCATCCAGGCCGCGGTCGCGCACCACCGGGCCACCAAAGGCGCCGAACTCCTCGGCGTGGCGGTGCGGTTCGCCGATCACATCGACGCCACCTTCGGCCCCGGCAAGCCGGTGGACGCGGTGTGCGGACACCCGGAGATCGAGACGGCACTGGTCGAGCTGTACCGGGAGACCGGCGAGCGGCGCTATCTCGACCTCGCCGCCTACTTCGTGGACCGGCGGGGAGCGGGCAGCCTCGGCGACGGCGCCGAGGACCGGGAGGCCGACCGCCGCCCGGGCGCGCCCTACTGGCAGGACCACACCCCGGTGCGGGACGCGACCGAGGTCACCGGGCACGCCGTGCGCCAGCTGTATCTGCTCGCCGGGGCCGCGGACCTGGCGGCCGAGACCGGCGATCCCGGGCTGCGGGAGGCGCTGGTGCGGCTGTGGGAGGACATGGCCGCCACCAAGACCTATCTGACCGGCGGGATCGGCTCCCGGCACGATTCGGAGGCGTTCGGCGACGCGTACGAGCTGCCGCCGGACCGGGCGTACGCCGAAACCTGCGCGGCCATCGCCTCGATCCAGTTCGGGTGGCGCATGGCGCTGCTGACGGGCGAGGCCCGCTACAGCGACCTGGTCGAGCGGACCTTGTACAACGGCTTCCTGTCGGGCGTCTCGCTGGACGGGAACCGCTGGCTGTACGTCAACCCGCTCCAGGTCCGCGAGGACTACACCGGCCCGCACGGCGACCAGGGGGCGCGCCGCACGGAATGGTTCCGCTGCGCCTGCTGCCCGCCGAACGTGATGCGGCTGCTTGCCTCGCTGCCGCACTACATGGCCAGTGGCGACGCGGAGGGCCTGCAGCTGCACCAGTACGCGTCGGGCTCGTACGCGGCGGGCGGCGGGGCGGTGCGGGTGGGCACCGGCTACCCCTGGGAGGGCCGGATCGCGGTCGTCGTGGACCAGGTCCCCGGCGACGGGGACTGGACCCTGTCACTGCGCATCCCGCACTGGGCGGACGAGTACGGGGTGACGGTGAACGGCGGGCCGGTGGCCGCGCGGGCCAAGAGCGGCTGGCTACGGCTGCGGCGCCGCTGGCGCCCGGGCGAGACGGTGGTACTGGGCCTGCCGCTGCGCCCCCGGCTCACCCGGCCCGACCCCCGGGCGGACGCGGTGCGCGGCTGCGTCGCGATCGAGCGCGGGCCGCTGGTGTACTGCCTGGAGGCGCCGGACCAGCCTGCCGGCCTCAGGCTCGACCGCGTCCGGCTCGACCCCGGGGCGGCGCTGCACGCCGCGCACCGGCCGGAGCTGCTGGGCGGGGTCACCGCGATCACCACCGGGGCGCTGCGCTCCCAGGTCCGGCCCGAGGGCTGGTGGCCGTACGCCGACGCCGGCGCGCCTGACGCACCGGGTGCCCTCGCCGCCGAGCCGGTCCGGGTGACGGCGATCCCCTACTACGCGTGGGCGAACCGCGAGGCCGGTGCGATGCGGGTGTGGATCCCCGTGTAAGCGCTTGCGCCAGCTCCGCGCGCCGCGTGCCCCAGCACCGAGCGGTGGAACTCGCCGGGTGGTCGGGACGTTGTGCCGCTGAGGAACACGGTCTTGTGCCCGAGGGCACCGGCGAACGGGAGGTGTCCCTTGAGCACCGGCTCCACGGACCGGGGAGCGGACCCCGACGAATCCGGCGAACCCGGCGAACCCGGCGACTGGGACGACGTCGTCCTGGACGAGGACTTCATACGTGGCGCGGAGGTGTCCGAGCCCGCCGCACGGACCCGGATGCTGACCGCGCGCTGGCGGCGGCGCGCGCCCGAGCCGCAGCCATGGCGGGCGGACGAGCCCCCGGCAGGCTGGTTCTGGAGCAGGCGGCGCAAGCGGCGCCGGCGGCGTTAGGGCCGCGTCAGGGCCGGGGCCCTCCGCAGGACTGCGGCGCTTCTCGGCGGGCGGCAGCGCGTATGTCCGGCGGGCGACGGCGGCAACGTTCCGGCGAGCGGCGGCGACCAACCGTCGCGGGCGGCCACGCACCCGTACCGCCCCTCCGCGGGGGCGTGCCGCCCGCTCCCACTTCCCGACCCGGAAGCGAGCCGCCATGCCGCTCTTGAGAAGACTCCGAATGCTCCTGGTCGCCGTGGCGGCCGGAGCGCTGTCCGTCATCGGTTTCTCCGCACCCGCGGGGGCCGCGCCCTCGGCGACGGCCGACACCTGGAACCCGCCGAGCAACCTCGTCCAGCCGCTGAACGAGGTATGGAAGCACGTCGAGTCCACCTACCCGAACCTGTACGGCTTCAAGAACTACGGCTGGGACCAGGTGATGGCCAACAAGGGCAGCCTCAACTACTGCGTCCGCTGGGAATCGGACCAGCCCGTCAGTGCCGCGCTGCGCGATCAGATCCACACCGCCCTCAAGCGACAGTCCAAGAAGTGGATCGACTCCGTCGCGGGCTTCGACGGCTTCCCGTACAACGATGTCCCGGTCAAGATCGTCGGCTGGGCCGTCAAGAACCGCTCGACCCTCCAGTGGGCCGACAACTCGGTCGACATCTACACCGGGCTGGACAGCGGCGGCGCGCCGCAGTGCGCCCCCGACTGCGGCCGCTTCTTCCACCAGGACGGCAACTACTCCAAGTGTCCCGGCGGCGCGGCGCGCCACTACGACCAGTCGCTGTGGCTGACCAAGGGCTTCGGCGGCGGAGCGGGCGGCGACTGGGGCCAGCGCATCGGCAGTGAGTACATGGTCGGCACGGTGAACCAGGACAACATCCATATCCTGCTGCACGAGATAGGCCACACCTACGGTCTGGACGACTTCTACGACTGGACCCCGACCGGTGTCGGCGGCTTCCTGATGCAGGCGGGGACGGCCGATCACATCACCGAGTTCGACAAGTGGATGTACCGCGACTTCTGGCGCCACCTCAAGAGCCGCTACGGCTTGTAAACACCCGCGCCGCGGCCCCGTACGCCCCCCAGCGTACGGGGCCTGTCTGTGGTTTTCCGAAAGTTTCGAGCGATGTTGAATCCTCAATTCCAGGGGTTCCCCGCCGACTGGGGGCGCCTTAATGTAGGAACCGGTTGCTATCCAGTCAACGTTTCGAGCGGGTGAGTCCCCGTATTCGAAATTTTCGCCAACTGGTGGGTACGGAAGGGGATTCTCGATGGCACGATCCTCGGGATCGACGGGGCCTACCCTGGCGGTCATCGCCCGTGAGGCGGGGGTGTCGGTGCCGACCGCCTCGAAGGTGGTCAACGGCCGGGAGGACGTCGCCCCGGACACCCGGCGCCGGGTCACCGAGGTGTTGGACCGCCTGGGGTATGTGCGCCGGCCTCGCTTCGAGGCGTCCAAGCCGCCGGCCCTGATCGACCTGGTGGTGCACTCGCTGGACACCGCGTGGTCAGGGGCGGTGCTGCACGGCGTGGAGCGGGCCGCGCACGACGCGGGGCTGGACGTGGTGGTCTCGGCCGGGCTCACCCGCACCCGCGGCGGCCGCCCCGAGCGGGGCTGGCTGGACAAACTCTGCGCCCGCGGCAGTTCCGGGGTGCTGTTCAACCTCGCCGAGCTGACGCCCACCCAGTACACGTGGCTGGACGAGCACCGCATCCCGTTTGTGATGATCGACCCCGCGCTGGACCCGCCCCCAGGTGTGCCGTCCGTCGGTGCCGCCAACTGGCAGGGCGGGGTGAGCGCGACGGAGCACCTGATCGGCCTCGGACACCGGCGGATCGCGGTGATCGGCGGCTATCGGCGGAAGCTGTGCAGCAGCGCCCGGGTCGCCGGGTACCGCTCGGCAATGGCGGCGGCCGGGCTGCGCGTCCCGCCGGACTATGTGCGGTACGGCAACTTCGATGAAACCGTTTCCCATCAGCGGATGTGTGAGCTCCTCGAGCTGCCCGAGCCGCCCACCGCCGTCTTCACCTGCTCCGACCAGATGGCGCTCGGTGTGTATCAGGCGGTGGCGGAGCGGGGGCTGCGGGTGCCGGACGACATCAGCGTGGTGGGCTTCGACGATCTGCCGCAGGCCCGCTGGGTCACTCCCGCGCTCACCACGGTGCGTCAGCCGCTGTCCGAGATGGCGGCGACGGCGCTGCGCAGTCTGCTGCGGCTGATGTCGGGCGAGGTGCCCGAGGGCACCCGGACGGAGCTGTCCACCCGTCTCGTGGTCCGCTCCAGCACCACTCCTCCGGCCGGTCTTCCCTCTTGACCGAGAAGTCGAACGCCGATCGGATATCCGGACGATCATGTACGACGGTGAGCGTTGCCGCTACGGTAAGCGCTTACCGAACGAACCATGCTCGAAAGACCCGGGAGGTACCCCCGCCGTGTTTGTCGACATGCCCGTGGACCAGCTGCGCACCTACCAGCCGGCGCTGCCCGAGCCCGAAGGCTTCGACGCCTTCTGGGAGCGCACCCTTGCCGAGGCGGGTGAGCACGCTCTGGACGCGGTGTTCACCGAGACGGACGCGGGGCTGGCGCGTCTGCACACCTACGACGTGGAGTTCTCCGGGTTCGGCGGGCACCGGATAGGCGGCTGGCTGCTGGCGCCGCGGGACGCGGCGGGCCCGCTCCCATGCGTGGTGCAGTACATCGGCTACAACGGCGGCCGGGGTCTGCCGCACAACTGGCTGCTGTGGCCCTCGGTGGGCTACGCGGTCTTCGTCATGGACAGCCGCGGCCAGGGCGCGTCCCCGAACAACCCCGGGACCACGCCGGACCCGGTCGGCGGCACCGGACCCGAGGCTGCCGGCAAGATGACCAAGGGGATCCTGTCCCCGGACGACTACTACTACCGCCGGCTGTACACCGACGCGGTACGCGCCGTGGCAGCCGCCCGTACGCACCCGCTGGTCGACGAGGGGCGGATCGTCGTCAGCGGCGGCAGCCAGGGCGGCGGTCTGGCCCTGGCGGCGGCCGGTCTGGTGCCGGATCTGACCGCGGCGCTGGTCGATGTGCCGTTCATGACGCATATCCGCCGCGCCGTGGAGATCACGGACGCCGACCCGTACGGCGAAGTGGCCCGGTTCTGCGCCGGCCGACGGGACCTGTCGGACCAGGTCCTGGCCACCCTGGACCACTTCGACGGGCTCAACTTCGCCGCCCGCGCCCATGCACCCGCGCTCTTCTCGACCGCGCTGCGCGACCCGATCACCCCCACGTCCTGCGGCTTCGCCGCGTACAACCACTACGCGGGCGACAAGGACCTGAAGGTGTGGGCCTTCAACGGCCATGAGGGCGGGGGCGTACACCAGCAGGCCGAGCAGATCGCGTTTCTGCGCGGCCTGTTCGGCTGAGGAGCGCCCCTTCGGGGGCTGCGGGCGTTCGGCCGCCGCCCCCGAAGGGGAAGAAAGGGGCCTCAAGCACGCACCGAAGGAGTCGCCCGTGCCCACGCAGCCCCTGGACGGCATCACCGTCGTCGCTCTGGAACAGGCCGTCGCCGCCCCGTTCGCCACCCGCCAGCTCGCCGATCTCGGCGCCCGCGTCATCAAGGTGGAACGGCCGGGGCGCGGGGACTTCGCCCGCGACTACGACCGCGCCGTCAAGGGCATGTCCGCCTATTTCGTCTGGGTCAACCGCGGTAAGGAGAGCGTCGTCCTGGACCTCAAGGGCGACGCCGACCGCAGGCTGCTGGACGCGCTCGTCGCCGACGCGGATGTGTTCGTGCACAATCTCGCGCCCGGCGCCGTGGACCGGCTCGGCCTCGGCGCGTGGGTGCTGCGCGACCGGCATCCGCGCCTGATCACCTGCGCCATCTCCGGCTACGGCGCCGATGGCCCCTACCGGGACAAGAAGGCATACGACCTGCTGGTCCAGTGCGAGGCGGGTCTGCTGTCGATCACCGGCGACCCGGGGGCTCCGGCGCGGCCCGGGATCTCGATCGCGGACATCGCGGGCGGGATGTACGCGTACAGCGGGATTCTCACCGCGCTGTACGAGCGGGAGCGTACGGGCGAGGGAACCGATCTGAGCGTCAGTCTCCTGGACGCGCTCGGCGAATGGATGGGCCACCCCTACTTCGCACAGGCCTACGGCGGCGCTCCGCTCGCGCGCAGCGGCGCCCGCCATCCGTCCATCTCGCCGTATGGGCCCTACCGCTGCGGGGACGGCGCGCGGGTCTTTCTCAGCGTGCAGAGCGACCGCGAGTGGATCGCCCTGTGCGAGCGGGTACTGCGCCGCCCGGAACTGATCCGCGATCCGCGGTTCGCCGAGAACCCGGCGCGCCGCGAGCATGACGAGGAGCTGACGGCGGAGCTCGAGGAGTGTTTCGCGGCGCACACCGCCGATGGGCTGATCGCGCTGCTGGACGGGGCGGGCATCGCGAACGCCCGGCTCCGCGATGTCACGGAGTTCGCCGCCCATCCGCAGCTGGAGGCCCGCGCGCGGTGGGGGGAGTTCGGCTCCCCGGTGGGTCCGCTGCGCGGACTGCTGCCGCCGGTCGAGGTGGACGGGCGCCAGGCGGCGATGCGGCCGGTGCCCGCGCTCGGCGAGCACACGGAGGCGGTGCGCGCCGAGTTCTCCCGATAGCGGGGCGGGGCCGAGGGCTGGGCCTACCCTGCCGGGGCCGCGGGGGCGAGGCTTTCGTCGCGCCGCACCAGGGCGGCGTACCGCCCGCCCTTGGCCAACAGCTCGTCATGGCTGCCCCGCTCGGCGATGCGGCCGCCGTCGAGGACCACGATCTGGTCGGCGTCCCGCACGGTGGACAGGCGGTGGGCGATGGTGATCGTGGTCCGCCCGGCGGAGAGGGTGTCGATGGCCTGCTGTACGGCGTGCTCGGTGCGGGTGTCCAGGGCGCTGGTGGCCTCATCGAGGATGAGCACGGGCGGGTCGCGCAGTATGGTGCGGGCGATGGCCAGGCGCTGTTTCTCACCGCCGGAGAAGCGGTAGCCGCGCTCGCCGACGAGGGTGTCATAGCCTTCGGGCAACGAGGCGATGTGGTCATGGATCTGGGCGGCCCGAGCGGCCGCCACGATCTCCTCGTCTGTCGCGCCGGGCTTGGCGAAGCGCAGATTGTCGGCCACGGAGGCATGGAAGAGATAGGTCTCCTGGGAGACGACGCCGACCGCGCGGGACAGGGTGTCGAAGTCGAGGTCGCGGACGTCCACTCCGTCGATCAGGATCCAGCCGCCGGTGACGTCGTACAGCCGCGGCACCAGATAGCTGAGGGTGGTCTTGCCGGAGCCGGTCGGCCCGACGACGGCCAGGCTGCCGCCCGGCGGGACGGTCAGGTCGATGCCAGTGAGCGTGGGCTTCGAGTCCTTCGCGTAAGAGAAGTCGACGCGGTCGAAGCGGACTTCGCCGCGCACCTTCGCCAAGCGCACGGGCTCGGCGGGCTCGGTGATGTCGATCGGCAGGTCTAGGTACTCGAAGATGCGCTGGAAGAGGGCGAGGGAGGTCTGGATGTCCACGCCGGTGGACAACAGGCTGACCGTGGGCCGGAACAGCCCCTGCTGCAGCGAGACGAAGGCGACCAGGGTGCCGATGGAGACGGCGGGGCCGCCCGAGTCCAGGACCATGCCGGCGGCCCAGTAGATGACGGCGGGCATGGCGGCCATGACGATGCCGATGGTGGACATCCGCCAGCGCCCGGCCATGCTGGAGCGCACCTCCAGGCCGACCAGGCGGTCGGACTCCCGGGCGAACTCCCGGGTCAGCGACTCGGACCGGCCCATCGTGCGGCCGAGGAGGATCCCGCTCACCGACAGGGACTCGGTCACCATCGCGGACATGGCCGCCAGCTGCTTCTGACGCTGCGAGGTGATCCGCTTGCGCTCGCGCCCTACCCGGCGGCTGATCCAGACGAACAGCGGCAGCAGGAGCAGCGAGACGACGGTCAGCCGCCAGTCGAGGGCGAGCATCGCGACGACCGTGGCGACGACGCTGGTGAGATTGGAGACCAGCGAGGTCGCGGTGGAGGTGACGGTCGCCTGCATGCCACCGATGTCATTGGCGATCCGGGACTGCACCTCACCGGTGCGGGTGCGGGTGAAGAAGGCGAGCGGCATGCGCTGCAGCCGGTCGTAGACGGCGGTGCGCAGGTCATGCATGACGCGCTGGCCGACGGTGGTGGAGATGAGGGTCTGCAGCACTCCGAAGACGCTGGTGACGACGGCCGCGGCGATCATGCCGAGGGCGAGCAGGGTCAGCAGCCCGGTGCGGCGCTCGGGGATCGCGGTATCGAGGACCTCACGCAGAAGGAACGGCGAGGCGACGGAGACCAGGGCGGAGAGGCCGACCAGCAGGGCGACGAGGGCGAGGCGGCCGTGATAGGGGCGGAAGAGCCCGAGGATGCGCCGCAGCTGGGCGGGCTGCTCGGGATCGGCGGAAGGCGGGGTCCACTGAGATACGTCGTGGTGCATGGGCTCCTTCTGGGCAGGGATGGGTGGTCCGCGGCCGGGTGCGGCGCGGCCTTGCGCAGCATTTTGCCGAGCATAGCTCATTGTTACCTATACTCACAATGAACCTTGTCCTGATAGACTGCGATCATGCCCGCCTCCGACACCTCAGGCCTCCTCGCGGAGCAGCTGTTGCGCCTGACCCGCAGACTGCACCGCGCCCAGAAGCGGCACATGGAGCCCCTTGGCATCACCCCCGCCCAGTCCCGTCTGCTGCGCATGGCGGCGCACAGCGACCGGCCGCCGCGCATGGCGGACCTCGCGCAGCGGCTCGAAGTGGTCCCGCGCGCCGTGACGACGCTGGTCGACGCCCTGGAGGCGCACGGCTCGGTGCGCCGTGCGCCCGACCCGGACAGCCGCCGCGTGGTGCGCGTCGAGCTCACCGACACCGGCCGCGCGACGCTGCGCGCGCTGCGCGACGCGCGCCGGGCCGCTGCGGAGGAGATCCTGGCTCCCCTGTCCGACCGGCAGCGCGAGGTGCTCGGCGAGCTGCTGGACACGCTCGCCGGCACACCCGACCAGGGCCGCTGCTGAGGAGCCCGCCCCCGAGGCGCTTTCCGCGCGCCCGGTGACGCCGCTCAGTGTCCGGACGCGGGGGACGCCGCGGGCGGGACGGTCCCGGCCGGGGTCGTGGTCTCCGCCGGTGCGGCGTGCTCCGTGGGCCGGGCGGTCTCTGCGGGCTCCTCCTCCACGGCCGCCTGCCCACCGTCGAACACGCGCTTGGCCTTCGCCACGTCCAGCGCGCCCTCCCAGCGCGAGACGGCGAAGACAGCGACACAGTTGCCGAGCAGATTGGTCGCCACCCGCATCGAGTCCATGATCCGGTCCACGCCGAGCAGCAGCGCGACGGCAGCCGCGGGGATCACCCCGAGGGCCGAGGCCGTCGCCGAGAGGGCCAGGAAAGCCGAACCGGGCACGCCCGCCATGCCCTTGCTGGTCAGCATCAACACGAGGACGACGGTGATCTGCTGCCCCAGGCTCAGGTCCACACCGACCGCCTGGGAGATGAACAGGGTGCCGATGGACAGATAGATGGCGGCGCCGTCGAGGTTGAAGGAGTATCCGGTGGGGAGCACGAGCCCGACCGCGTCGTCCCGGCACCCGGCCGCGCGCAACTTCTGCATCATCCGTGGCAGAACGGTCTCGCTGGAGGCGGTACCGAGGGCCAGCAGCATCTCCTCGCGGGTGTACCTGACGAACTTCCACAGGCTCAGCCCGGTGATCACCTTGAGGGCGACGCCGAGCAGCACCAGGAAGAGCAGCGCGACGCCGTAGCAGAGCGCGATCAGCTTCCCGTACGTCGTCAGGGCCCCCATCCCGTACTGGCCGACGAGATGCGCCATGGCGCCGAAGACCGCCAGCGGGGCGAGCCTCATGACGAAGCCGACGATCGCGAAGACAACCTCCTGGGCCTGTTCGACGGCCGACAGGATCGCGGGCACCTTGGTCTTGCCCAGGTGAAGCAGGGCCGCGCCCACCAGACAGGCCAACACGAGGACCTGGAGGAGGGAGTTCTGGGCGAAGGCGCCGACGGCGCTGTCCGGCAACGCGTCCAGGATGAACTGGGAGGTCGAGGGCAGATGTCCGCCGCCGGTCTTGTCGTCGACGGCGGAGGAGTCGAGCGTGGCGGGGTCGACATGCATACCGGTGCCGGGGCCCACCAGATTGGCCCCCAGCAGACCGAGGAGCAGCGCGACGGTGGAGGCCACCTCGAACCAGATGAGCGCCTTGAGCCCGATCCGCCCGAAGGCCTTGAGGTCCCCTGCCTTGGCGATCCCGGCGACGACGACGCAGAAGACCAGCGGGGCGATCACCGCCTTGATCAGACGCACGAATCCGTCGCCGAGTGGCTGGACGGCCGTGCCCACGTCCGGCCAGAGCCGCCCGACGGCTACTCCGAGCACGAGAGCGCAGGCGACCTGCGTGAACAGCGAGGTGCGCAGCAGTCTCAGGGCGCGCAGGGGAAGGGATGGTGCGGCGAGCGGCACGTGGACTCCTCCGGGCTTGTTTCTGAGATACGGAAAATGAATTCCGCGATGCGCCACTATGGCGGAGCGTGATGGTCCGCGGAAGGGCCCCGTGTAACAACCGGGAAAATCCTGCCCACGCATACCGCCCCGGCCGACGGGCACTCAGGGGCGAGGAGCGGAACAGACCTGCCCCACGGGTTCGAGGTCCGACGCAGGGGACGGCCACAGAACGGAGAGGTGGGACGATGCGTTTTCGCGACCGGAGGCAAGCCGGGCGGAAGCTGGCCGAGCGGCTGCGCGAGCCGCCGCGTGGCGAGCGGTTGAGGAATCCCGTGGTGCTGGCGCTGCCCCGGGGCGGCGCGCCGGTGGCGGACGAGATCGCCCAGGCGCTGCAGGTGCCGCTGGACGTGCTGGTGGCCCGGAAGATCGGCGCCCCGTTCAACCCCGAGCTGGGCGTCGGCGCGCTCGCCGGGGACGACCCGCCGCTGTACGACGAGCGGGCACTGGCCCTGCTCGATCTGACACCCGCCCAGCTCGCCCCGCGGGCCCGGGAAGAGCGCACCGAGCTGCGCCGCCGCGAGCAGCTCTACCGCCGTGGGCGCCCCTCCGCCGACCTGCGGGACCGCACGGTGATCGTGGTGGACGACGGGCTGGCCACCGGCGTTACCGCGCGGGCCGCACTGCGCTCCGTACGCCATTGCGAGCCCGCCCGGGTGATCCTCGCGGTGCCGGTGTGCTCACGGGAGGCAGTGGCGGCGGTCCGCCCGGAGGTCGACGACCTGGTGTGCCTGGACCAGCCCGACCCGTTCCAGGCGGTCGGCCTGTGGTACGAGGACTTCGCGCAGGTCCGCGACGATGAGGTGATCGATGTGCTGCGGGCCTCCCTCGCTCCACGGTGAGAGGTCCGGCCCCCTGACGGACCGGTCTGACGGACCGGTCGGGCCGGTCCCCCGCTCACCCGGCCAGGTGGGCCTTGTCCCCCATCACCACGACCGGGTGCAGGGTCGGGTCGAGGTTCTTCAGCAGGTACTCCATGCCGGACTTGGGCAGGCTCACACACGCCGACGTGCCGCTGCCGTGGTCCATGTGCAGCCAGATGGATCCGCCCTTGCTCTGGCCCTGAGGCCGGGTCGGGTCGAGCGGTGAGGTGCCCTTGACGCGGTTGTAGTCGATGGCGATGACGTAGTCGAAGTCGTGCCAGTGGGTCTTGGGCCAGTAGTGCGGGGCGGCGAAGGCGGCAGCCTGGTTGTACGGCAGCCGGGCGCCGGGGTCCGGCAGCACACCGCCCGCGTCGCTGAGCGAGTAGATGCCCACCGGGCTGCGCTTGTCGCCCTCGTGATGGTCCGTCGTCCAGCCGCGCTTGCCGTTGTGCGCGGCCCAACTGCGGGTCCGCTCCCAGTTCTTGCCCTGCTTGGTATAGAGCACGACGGTCGCGTCCGCGGAGTTCACGCCATTGCCGTAGACCGCGACGACCTGCCGCGAGTCGGCCGGGATCTTCGCCTGGAAGGCATCGCTCACCTCCGGGATGCGCGTGGGGTCCGACACGGGTGCGGAGCTGCGCAGCGCCTGCTTGCCCTGGCCACCGCTCTTGTCGCCGTCGCCGCCCGCACCGCCGCCGCAGGCCGTCAGGAGGATGAGGGCGGCGCCGGTGGCGGCCGCCGCGCGCATGGACGTCGTGCCGGAAATTCGCATGTGCCCCATCGTCCCACTCCCGCGTCACGACGACGCACGCGGGATTGGCGTGTTCCGTGTCCCGGCGCGGGAAAACCAGTTGAATGCCGCAGGGGTGGGGCGCGAGTCTTTCACGGCTCCTGCCTGCCCGTCACCCCGCCCGAGACCTGGGACGTCATGCACATTCGCGATCTTCCGTATCCCGATCCCGGCCTGCCCGACGTCCGATCAGGGCGCCACTTCCTGTGGTGGCTGGGCAGAAATCAACTGGGCGGGCAGGTGAAGGCGGCGCTGTGGGGTCTGCTGCACATGGCCGCCCTGGTGTCCTTCCCCGTGGCCATCGGCTTTGGCGTCCAAGCGGTCGTGGACGGCTCGGGCGGGCGGCTGGCGCTGGCCGGCGGGCTGATGGCCGGGCTGACCGCGCTCACCGCGCTCGGCGACACCATGCTGCACCGGGCGGCGGTCACCAACTGGATCACGGCGGCGGCACGGGTGCAGCAGCTTCTGGCGCGCAAGGCGGTCGAGCTGGGTTCGACGCTGACGCGGCGGGTGGCGGCGGGCGAGGTCGTGGCCGTCTCCACCGGCGATGTGGAGAAGATCGGTTGGTTCGTGGAGGCGCTGTCCCGCTTCACGGCGGCCGCGATCACCACCGTCGGGGTGTGCGTGGCTCTGATCATCTATCAGCCGGCCCTGGGCCTGGTGGTGGCCCTCGGCGTGCCCGCACTGGCGCTGGCGGTCTTCCCGCTGCTGCCCCGGGCCACGCGGCGGGCGGACGAGCAGCGGGAGAAGGCGGGCCGGGCGACCGAGCTGGCCTCGGACACCGTGGCGGGGCTGCGGGTGCTGCGCGGTATCGGGGGCGAGGAGCTGTTCCTCGACCGCTACCGGCGGGCCTCCCAGGAGGTGCGGGCGGCGGCGGTGCGCAGCGCCCGCATGTGGGCGCTGATCGCCGCCGTGCAGGTCGCCCTGCCGGGGCTGCTGCTGATCGGCGTCGTCTGGTACGGGGCGACGCTCGCCCACCAGGGGCGGATCTCGGTGGGCGAGCTGGTGACCGTCTACAGCGCGGTGACCTTCCTGCTTTTCCCCTTGAGAAATTTCGAGGAGATCGCGATGGCCTATTCCTTCTCCCGGCCTTCGGCGCGGCGCGCCGCCCGGGTGCTGGGGCTGCGGCGCTCCTCGTCCGGCGCCGAGCACCCCGGCGCGGGCGCGGCGGCCGACGGACCGGGCGGGGAGAAGTTCGGCGGCGATCTGTACGACCCGGCGAGCGGGGTGCTCGCGTCCGCCGGGCAGCTGACCGCGGTGGTGTGCGGAGACCCGGACCTGGCGGGACGGCTCGCCGACCGGCTCGGGGGGCACGCTCCGCACGGCGACGATGACGGCGGCGACGCGGCGGAGGCAGAGCCCGGCCGAGCGCCGTCGGCGCTGCTGGGCGGCGTTCCGCTGGACGAGGTGCCGCTGACCGCGGCACGCCGGGCCGTACTGGTCCAGGACAAGGACCCGGTGCTGCTGTCGGGCACGCTCGCCGAGCTGCTCGATGTGCCCCGCTCGGGGGCGGTCACAGTGACGGAGGCGCTGGAGGCGGCGCAGTGCGGCGATGTGCTGGACACGCTCGCGCAGGCGTCGGTGGACGGCTCGGGAGCGGCGGACCCGCTGCGCGCGCGGATCACCGAGCGCGGCCGTTCCCTGTCGGGCGGCCAGCGGCAGCGGCTGGCGCTGGCCCGCTCGCTGATCACGGACCCCGAGGTGCTGGTACTCGACGAGCCGACGTCCGCGGTGGACTCGCACACCGAGGCGCGGATCGCGCAGGGCCTGCGGCGGCTTCGGACGGGGCGGACCACCGTCGTCTTCACCTCCAGCCCGCTGCTGCTGGACCGGGCCGACCGGGTGGTGTTCGTGCGGGACGGCAAGGCGGCCGCGACGGGCGTGCACCGTGAACTGCTGGGCACCGAGTACGCGTACCGCGCGGTGGTCACGCGCGAACCGGAGGAAGACCGAACCACGGACCGGGAAGCGGACCGGGACGCGGACCGGGATACGGACCGGGATACGGACGGGCACGAGCCCACGGGGCCGAGGGTCGCGGGGCGGATCGGAAAGATTGGGGAGTCGGCATGATCGGAGTGGCCCGACCGGCCTATGACCCCGCGGCACCGCAGTCGGCGACGACATTGCCGGTCGGCACCCCCGCCACGGTGCGGGACTACGTCCGCGAGCTGCTGCGGCGGCACCGGGCGGCCTTCGCCGTGCTGATGGCCGTGAACGCGACCGCCGTGATCGCCTCCATGGTCGGCCCGCAGCTGCTGGGCGGGGTGGTCGAGGACCTCGCCGCGGGAGAGCGCGACCTGCACATCGGACGCACCGTCGCGCTGTTCGCGGTGGCGCTCGCGGTGCAGACCGCGTTCGTCCGGATGGTGCGGCTGCGCGGCGCGGTGCTGGGCGAGAGGATGCTGGCGGATCTGCGCGAGGACTTCCTCGTACGGTCGGTGGGCCTGCCGCCGAGCGTGCTGGAGCGGGCCGGGACCGGCGATCTGCTGTCCCGGATCACCACCGACATCGACCGGCTGGCCAACGCGATGCGTGAGGCGGTGCCCCAGCTGGCCATCGGGGTGGTGTGGACCGGGCTGCTGCTCGGCGCCCTGACCGTGACCGCGCCGCCGCTGGGGCTGGCGGTGCTGATCGCGCTCCCGGTGCTGGTGATCGGCTGCCGTTGGTACTTCCGGCGGGCGCCGAGCGCCTACCGCTCGGAGGCGGCCGGATACGCCGCGGTGGCCTCGTCCCTCACCGAGACGGTGGACGCCGGACGGACCATCGAGGCGCAGCGGCTGGGCGACCGGCGGACCGCCCTGTCCGAGCGCCGGATCCGCGAATGGACCGCGTGGGAGCGGTACACGCTCTGGCTGCGCAGCGTGCTCTTCCCCGTGATCAATGTGACGTACTCGCTGATCACCGGGTCGGTGCTGATGATCGGCGGCGCCTTCGTGTTGCGAGGCTGGATGACGGTCGGCGAGCTGACGACGGGGGCGCTGCTGGCCCAGATGCTGGTGGAGCCGGTCGGGCTGATTCTGCGCTGGTACGACGAGCTGCAGGTGGCGCAGGTGTCGCTGGCCCGGCTGGTGGGGGTGCGGGAGATCGAGCCGGATGCGGCCGACGACACGGTGGCGCCCGGAGGCCGGGAGGTGCGCGCGGACGAGGTGCGGTTCGGGTACCGGGCGGACAGCGATGTGCTGCACGGGGTGACGATGCGGGTACGGCCGGGGACGCGGCTGGCCCTGGTCGGACCGTCCGGCGCGGGCAAGTCCACCCTGGGCCGGCTGCTCGCGGGGATCTACGCGCCCCGGAGGGGCACGGTGACGCTGGGCGACGCGGAGCTGGCCCGGATGCCGGCGGAGCGGGTGCGCGAGCATGTGGCGCTGGTCAACCAGGAGCACCATGTCTTCGTGGGGTCCCTGCGCGACAATCTGCTGCTGGCCCGCGCCTCCGCTCGGGACACCGAGCTGTGGGCGGCCCTGGGCGCGGTGGACGCCGACGGCTGGGCGCGGGCGCTGGAGGACGGTCTGGACACCGAGGTCGGGTCGGGCGGGCTGGCGCTGACCCCGGCGCAGGCCCAGCAGATCGCCTTGGCCCGGCTGGTCCTGGCCGATCCGCACACGCTCGTCCTGGACGAGGCCACCTCGCTGCTCGATCCGCGGGCGGCGCGGCACCTGGAGCGGTCCCTGGGCCGGGTGCTGGAGGGCCGGACCGTGGTCGCCATCGCCCACCGGCTGCACACCGCGCATGACGCTGACCTGATCGCGGTGGTCGAGCAGGGCCGGATCAGCGAGCTGGGCAGCCACGACGAACTCGTCGCGGCGGACGGCGCCTACGCGGCGCTGTGGCGCTCCTGGCACCAGTAGCGACCGCCCCGGCGGCGCGGCTGGGCCCGCGCCGCCGGGTGCCGGGGTCAGATGATGCCGAGGGCGCCGAGGCCGCTCAGGCCGCCCACCACCATGAAGACCGGCATCAGTACCTTCAACTCGACCCAGCTGCCCGCCCGGAATCGCATGCCCTTCGGGGGCCCGATCGGGTACCACCGCTTGCGGCCTATCGGTATGGGCCACAGGATCGGGCAGCCGGAGACGGTGAGCGCGTCCCCGATGTCGTGCACCAGGGCGCCCAGGACGATCGGCAGGCCGAGCCACAGATACTCCTGGCCCGGCTCGGTGAACAGCCAGCCGGCGCCGTTGCCCGGCTTGTGCAGCACATCGGCGAGGATCCAGGCGCTGGTGGCGCCGAGCAGCCACACCAGCACATCGCTGGAGACCCGCGCCATGCGCCACAGCAGTCCCTCGACGGCCAGCACCATGTGGACGAAGAGGATGGCGAGCACCGCCCAGCGGCCGCCGGTCATCGCGAGCGTCGAGGCGCCCGCGCCGATCAGCACCGCCCACAGCCAGGTGTGGGTGAGGGTGCGGTGGCCGCCTGAGCGGCGCGGGTCGCCCTGTTTCCTGGTCGCCTTGTAGACCGCGTGCGAGAGCTTGTCGGTCACCTCGCACAGGCCCCGGGAGACCGGCCCGAAAGAGCGGGATATCGTCGCCGCCTTGTGGTCGAGATCGGGGGCGAGCGCCGCCCCGGCGCAGATCAGAGCGCCGACGACAAGCACCGGCCAGGGCATCTCATGGCCCGCCGCCGCGGCCGCCGCGCCCACCCCCAGCCAGGCTGCCGCCCCGGACAGCGAATGCGCCGGTCCCATCATGGTCTTAACCCCGCCCCTGTTCGTGCCCGCGCGTGCGCGGGAGTCGGCCTCTTCGGAAGTTCTCCGGGGCTCGGTGCGCCCCTTCGGCTCACTCGCCGGGCACAGCCTAGCGGCGGACGATCTTCGTCCCAGCAGCCGGTTCCCGGCTCGCGCGGGAAAGCAGGCAGTATAGGGGCGTGACTCTTATCGATCAGCTGCCGAGCGACGCCGACCCCGACGCCCTTTTCGAGGCGTTTTCGACGTGGGTCGAGGAGCGGGGCATCTCGCTCTACCCCGCCCAGGAGGAAGCGCTGATCGAGGCGGTGTCCGGATCGAACGTCATCCTGTCCACCCCCACCGGCTCGGGCAAGAGCCTGGTGGCGGCAGGCGCCCACTTCGCCGCCCTCGCTCGTGACGAGGTCACCTTCTACACCGCGCCGATCAAGGCTCTCGTCTCGGAGAAGTTCTTTGAGCTGTGCAAGCTCTTCGGCACCGAGAACGTCGGGATGCTCACGGGCGACGCCTCGGTCAACGCGGACGCGCCGGTGATCTGCTGCACGGCCGAGGTGCTGGCGTCCATCGCCCTGCGGGACGGCAAGGACGCCGATATCGGTCAAGTGGTGATGGATGAGTTCCACTTCTATGCGGAGCCGGACCGCGGCTGGGCGTGGCAGATCCCGCTGCTCGAGCTGGACCAGGCCCAGTTCGTGCTGATGTCGGCGACGCTCGGCGATGTGACCCGCTTCGAGGAGGACCTGACCCGGCGCACCGGGCGGCCCACCTCCGTGGTGCGGTCCGCGACCCGGCCCGTGCCGCTGAGCTATGAGTACCGCGCCACGCCGCTGACCGAGACGCTGACCGAGCTGCTGGAGACCCGGCAGGCGCCCGTCTACATCGTGCACTTCACCCAGGCGGCCGCGGTGGAGCGGGCCCAGGCCCTGATGAGCATCAATATGTGCTCGCGGGCGGAGAAGGACGAGATCGCGGCGCTCATCGGGAACTTCCGGTTCACCACCAAGTTCGGCCGGAACCTGTCCCGCTATGTGCGGCACGGTATCGGGGTGCACCACGCCGGGATGCTGCCGAAGTACCGACGGCTGGTGGAGAAGCTGGCGCAGGCCGGGCTGCTGAAGGTCATCTGCGGTACGGACACCCTGGGGGTGGGCGTCAACGTGCCCATCCGCACGGTCTTGTTCACGGCGCTGACGAAGTACGACGGCCAGCGGGTGCGGACGCTGCGGGCCCGGGAGTTCCACCAGATCGCGGGCCGCGCCGGGCGGGCCGGGTTCGACACCGCGGGCTTTGTCGTGGCGCAGGCGCCCGAGCACGTCATCGAGAACGAGAAGGCGCTGGCGAAGGCCGGGGACGACCCGAAGAAGCGGCGCAAGGTGGTGCGCAAGAAGGCGCCCGAAGGCTTCGTCAGCTGGGGGCAGAACACCTTCGAGAAGCTGATCGCCTCCGAACCCGAGCCGCTCACCTCGCGGTTCAGGGTCACCCACGCGATGCTGCTGTCGGTCATCGCCCGGCCGGGCAACCCCTTCGAGGGGATGCGACGCCTCCTCGAGGACAACCACGAGCCCCGCAAGAACCAGCTGCGCCATATCCGCCGCGCCATCGCGATCTACCGCTCGCTGCTGGACGGGGGCGTGGTGGAGCGGCTCAAGGAACCCGATGCCGAGGGGCGCACTGTACGGCTGACGGTGGATCTGCAGCAGGACTTCGCGCTGAACCAGCCGCTGTCCACCTTCGCGCTCGCCGCCTTCGAGCTCCTGGACCCCGAATCCCCCTCCTATGCCCTGGACATGGTCTCGGTCGTCGAATCGACCCTGGACGATCCGCGGCAGATTCTGGCGGCGCAGCAGAACAAGGCCCGCGGCGAGGCGGTGGCCGCGATGAAGGCGGACGGCGTCGAGTACGAGGAGCGCATGGAGCGGCTCCAGGACGTCTCGTATCCCAAGCCGCTGGAGGAGCTGCTCTTCCACGCGTACGGCCTCTACCGCAAGAGCCACCCGTGGGTCGGCGACCACCCGTTGTCGCCCAAGTCGGTGATCCGCGACATGTACGAACGCGCGATGACCTTCACCGAGTTCACCTCGTTCTACGATCTGGCGCGGACCGAGGGCATCGTGCTGCGCTACCTCGCCAGCGCCTTCAAGGCCCTGGACCACACCGTGCCGGACGATCTGAAGTCCGATGAGTTCCAGGACATCATCGCCTGGCTCGGCGAGATGGTGCGGCAGGTCGACTCCAGCCTGCTGGACGAGTGGGAGCAGCTCGCGAACCCCGAGGAGGAGTCCGCGGAGGAGGCTCAGGAGCGCGCCGACCAGGTCAGGCCGGTCACCTCGAACGCGCGCGCCTTCCGCGTCCTGGTGCGCAACGCGTTGTTCCGCCGGGTTGAGCTCGCCGCGCTGGACAAGGTGGCCGAGCTCGGCGAGATGGACGCGGACTCCGGCTGGGACGAGGACGCGTGGGCGACGGCGATGGACGCCTACTGGGAGGAGTACGACGACCTGGGCACGGGCCCGCAGGCGCGCGGCCCGAAGCTGCTGCGCATCGAGGAGCAGTCCGAGCACGGGCTGTGGCGGGTGCGGCAGACCTTCGACGACCCGAACGGGGACCACGACTGGGGCATCTCGGCGGAGGTCGACCTGACGGCCTCCGACGAGGAGGGCCGGGCCGTGGTGCGGATCACCGAGGTGGGGCAGCTGTAGCCTCCCAGGCATCACGGCCCCGGAACAGGCGCGGCCCGAACAAGCGGGGCCCGGCCCGCGGCGAGCACCACCAGTGAAGGAGCACCACCGATGCCCAATCCCGCCGAGCGCCTGGTCGATCTGCTGGACCTGGAACAGATCGAGCTGGACATCTTCCGGGGCCTCAGCCCCGACGAGTCGCTGCAGCGGGTGTTCGGCGGGCAGGTGGCCGGGCAGGCGCTGGTGGCCGCGGGACGGACCACCGACGGGCAGCGCCCGGTGCACTCGCTCCACGCGTACTTCCTGCGCCCGGGGCGGCCGGGGGTGCCGATCGTGTACCAGGTGGAGCGGGTCCGCGATGGTCGTTCCTTCACCACGCGCCGGGTCGTCGCCGTCCAGCAGGGTCGGACGATCTTCAATCTGACAGCCTCCTTCCATCTTCCCGAGCCGGGCATCGAGCAGCAGCTGCCGATGCCCGAGGTGCCTGAGCCGGAGAGCCTGCCGAAGCTCGCCGACGAGATCCGCGAGCATCTCGGGGCGCTCCCCGAGTCGCTCGAGAGAATGGCGCGCCGCCAGCCCTTCGACATCCGTTATGTGGAGCGGCTGCGCTGGACGCCCAAGGAGCTCGAGGGCGCCGAGCCGCGCAGCGCGGTGTGGATGCGGGCAGTCGGCCCGCTCGGCGACGACCCGCTCGTGCACACCTGCGCACTCACGTACGCGAGCGACATGATGCTGCTGGACGCGGTGCGGGTGCCGGTAGAGCCGCTGTGGGGCCCGCGCGGCTTCGACATGGCCTCGCTGGACCACGCCATGTGGTTCCACCGGCCGTTCCGCACCGATGAGTGGTTCCTGTACGACCAGGAGTCGCCGATCGCCACCGGCGGCCGCGGGCTGGCCCGGGGCCGGATCTACGACCGGGCCGGCCGACTCCTCGTCTCCGTGGTGCAGGAAGGGCTCTTCCGCCCCGTGTAGGGAGCCGTCAGGCCGCCCGCCGCGCTCCGTCGTCCACGGACGAGGCGGTGCCAGAGCGGGAGCCTGCGAGGCCGCGCCGGAGGCGGAGCGGGCTCGCTCTCCGGTGACTGCGCCACCTCGGCCTGGCGCGGGACGGGCGGCGGGATGGGCCGCGCCCGGCGGGCGTCCCGCACACAGGAGTCCAACGCGGCCCGGCAGCGCCGGATCTCCGCGGGGTCGTCCGCCGTCACCACAACGGCCGTCACCTCCGCCGCCGGGCCGGTCCCGGCGGGCACCGGGGCGAGCCGGGGCATCAGCTCACGCACATACGCCCGCTCGGCCGGGTCGGTGACGACCGCGTCCAGCTCGGCGGGGGCCAGCACCGCGGCCCACACCGCGGCCCGCTCCCAGGGGTCATCGGTCCGGGCGAGCAGCTGCTCGACGCGGCGGCCGCGCCATCTGGCGGCCCGCTGGTCCTCCCCAGCGTCGAGTGTGGCGCGCAGCCCGGCCGGGATGCGGCCGGTCAGCAAGGCGGGCTCCCGCTCGGCGAACGCGCCGAGCTCCGCGGCCGGATACAACCACACCACGGCCCGGTACCGGTTCACATAGAACCGGACCGGGGTGAAGAAGCCACCGCGCGCCAGTCGGGTGAAGCGGCCCTGGCTGATGCCCAGCAGCTCGGCTCCCTCGGCCGTGCCCACCACGCGGAGCCGGGCGCGCAGCGCGCTCGGGAAGCCCTCGGCGGCCGCGAGCCGAAGCAGCTCCGCGCGCGCCACCCGCCGGTCCATGGAGCCCACGGCGACGGTGCACACCTCGCCCAGCTGCACGGCCAGCTCGAACTCGCCGCGCCTGAGGCCCAGCTCCCTGGCGGCCCTGTCCAACGCGACGGTCTCCGCGGCGCCGTCCGACACCGGCGGCACCGGGTTCTTCCTCTGCTTCTGACGTTCCCCCACTACCACGACGGTCCTCCCCCGCGACTGGTCAATCACCGACAGTGACGACGATAGCCGCTGAGCGAGACCGCCCGTCAGGCCTGTGGATAACCTCCGCTCAGAGCCCGCTGGGCGCGCCGCTCTCCTGTCTGGCCTCGACGCCCAAGTGCTCCCCCACCCTGTTGACCAACAGCGCCATCTCGTACGCGACCTGGCCGACATCTGCGTCCGGGCCACTGAGCACACACAGACAACTGCCGTCCCCTGCGGCCGTCACAAACAGCACACCCTCCTCGAATTCGACCATCGTCTGCCGCACCCGCCCCGTGCGGAAGTGCAGCCCTGACCCCTTGGCCAGGCTGTGTAACCCCGAGGCGACAGCGGCCAGATGTTCGGCGTCCTGCCGGACGAGCGAAGAGCTGGCGCCCGTCACCAGCCCGTCGTTCGACAGCACCAAGGCGTGCCGTATCTGAGCGATCCGCTCGGTCAGGTCGTCCAACAGCCAATCGAGCCCTTTGCTGAGTGCCATACCGTTCCTCCCCGTCCGGCCATCCACCACAGCTGCCGGGCCAGCCTTTCTCACTGCCGCGCTCCGGGCAACCCGGCCCGCCTGTCGGCGCGCCGATGTGCGCCGCTTGACACAAGATGGAGACATGGCACGGAAAATGACCAAGGATCAGTGGCAGAAGTTCCTCTCGGAGGGCACGCACACCGCGAAACTATCGACCGTGCGGGCCGACGGCAGCCCTCACATCGCGCCCGTGTGGTTTCTGCTCGACGGCGACGACATCGTCTTCAACACGGGCGAGGACACCGTCAAAGGCCGCAACATGGCCCGCGACGGGCGGGTCAGCCTCTGCGTGGACGACGGTCGGCCTCCGTTCTCGTTCGTCACCCTGCAGGGGCGCGCCGAGCTCAGCGACCGGTTGGAGGAGGTCCGCGCCTGGGCCACCAGGATCGCGGCGCGGTACATGGGGCAGGACCTCGCGGAGCAGTACGGCGCCCGCAATGGCGTCCCGGGCGAGCTGCTGGTACGGGTCCGCATCGAGAAAGTCGTCGCTCTCGCCGACATCGCCGACTAGCCGGATTCGGCCGAAACCCATCGCTCACTCAGCGCTGATAGAGGCCGACCAGCGTGCCGCTCGCGAGCTGGCTGCGGTCGACGGCGCGGTGCACCTGGTCGGCCGAGGGCTCGTCGGGGAGGACCAGCGGTTCGGGAAGGGCGTACAGTCGGAAGAAGTACCGGTGCGGCTGACCGCCCGAGGGCGGGTGCGGCCCGCCCCAGCCCTCCTGGTGGTATCCGTTGGTGCGCGGCAGGCCGCCCGCGGGTGTCTGCCCGGCGCCCACCCCGCCGCTGGCGGGGGCGATGCCGGTGACCAGCCAGTGGACGAACGAGCCGGACGGTGCATCCGGGTCCTCGCACAGCAGGGCCAGCTCGGCCGTGCCGGCCGGGACTCCGGACCAGGTCAGCGGCGGCGAGAGGTCCTCCCCGTCCTTTGTGTACCGGCGGGGGATCCGGTCGTGGTCGTCGAACGCGGCGCTGTTGAGCTCGATTCCAGCCATGACCACCCGAGTACCCGCGCCGAGGGCGGCCAAGCGGCCGCCGCCCTCGGCCGGGCACGGCCTCCACGGGCATCACAGGCGTCGCAGGCGTCATGGACGACACCGGCGGTCACGGGCGCATGACGATCTTTATCGCGCCCTCCTCCTTGCGCTGGAACATCTCGTAGGCGCGGGGCGCCTCCTCAAGAGACAGGTGGTGGGTGGCGAACCCTTCGGCCCCCAGCGGGTCCTGGTCGGTCAGGAAGGGCAGGATGTCGTCGACCCAGCGGCGGACGTTCGCCTGTCCCATGCGCAGCTGGATCTGTTTGTCGAACAGGGTCAGCAGGGGCAGCGGGTCGGCCATGCCGCCGTAGATCCCCGAGAGGGAGATGGTTCCGCCGCGCCGTACCAGCGCGATGCCCAGCCGCAGCGCCGCCAGCCGATCCACCCCGGCCTTCGCCGTGAGCTTGGCGGCCCACTCCCGCGGCAGGAATCCGGTGGCCCGCTGGGCCGTCTTTCCGATGGGGCTGCCGTGGGCCTCGGTGCCCACCGCGTCGACGACCGCGTCCGGGCCTCGGCCGTCGGTGGCGGAGAGGATGGCGTCGACGAGGTCCTCCTGGCTGTCGTACGCCCTGAGGTCGTACACCTCCACGCCGTGGTCACGGGCCCGCTCCAGCCGCTCCAACACCAGGTCCACCCCGATCACCCGGCCGGCTCCCCGGGCCTTCGCGATCCGGCAGGACATGTCCCCGACGGGGCCGAGGCCGAGCACGGCCAGCGTGCCTTCCGGCGGGACATCGGCGTACGCGACGGCCTGCCACGCGGTGGGCAGGACGTCGGAGAGATAGACGAAACGGTCGTCCGGCGGCCCTTCGGGCACCTTGATCGGCCCGTACTGGGCCTGCGGAACCCGCAGATACTCCGCCTGGCCGCCGGGCACCGCCCCGTACAGCTTGGTGTAGCCGAACAGCTCGGCGCCCATACCGTGCTCGATGACCTGGGTGGTCTCGCACTGGGTCGGCAGGCCGGAGCGGCACATCCAGCAGTGGCCGCAGGCGATCTGGAACGGCACGACCACCCGGTCTCCGGAGTTCAGGCCGGTCACCTCGGCGCCGGTCTCCTCGACGACCCCCATCGGCTCGTGACCGAGGATGTCGCCGGGGGTCATGAAGGGCGTGAGCACTTCGTACAGATGAAGGTCGGAGCCACACAGCCCGGTGGACGTGATCCGTACGATCGCGTCCGTCGGCTCTTTGATGACCGGGTCGGGAACCGTCTCCACGCGCACGTCCCGCCTGCCCTGCCAGGTCACCGCTCGCATAGCCGCGTCCCTTCACCCTCGGTTTCCCAGGAGCCCCGGGTACCCCGCGCTCTTGGGGCGAACCGGAGCGCGGGCGCCGTGCGGGCCCGGGGACGTACGGGCCCGGGGGCGTACGGCGTGAGCCGGTCAGGCGGGAGCGGCCGGGGTCTCCGGGAGGCGCGGGTGGGCGCGCAGATGCTCCTTCACCCGCTCGACGAGCCGGGCCGTCTCGGAGGCGATCAGCGCCGGGTCGGCGGTGGCCGCGCTCAGGACGGCCAGGTACGAGCCCTCGCCCGCCGCCACGACGAACAGGTTGCCGGCCCCCATCTCCACCATGGTCTGGCGCGCCGCGCCGCGCGCCCGTCGGCGCGCCGCGCCGACGGCGAGGCCGTGGAAGCCGGAGGCCACAGCGGCCAGTTGCTCGGCGTCACGACGGTTGAGCCCGCGGGAAGCGCTCACCGTCGCTCCGTCACCGGACAGTACGACGGCGTGTCGTACGTCCCCGACGCGGACCACCAGATCGTCCAGAAGGCAGTCGAGACCGTCCGGGAAGCGGGCGGCGATTCTGCGGTGCTCGGTCATGGCCGTCTCCTTCTGTCGGGAGCTGTCCCATGGCCCAGGGACGCTAGCCCGGAGGGGGCGCGCGCAGGGGGCGCATTCGGAAGATGCTGGAATTTGACAGGGACAGATGACAGAACGATCGGTCGATGCCCGAACGTGCACACTATTCGGGTTCTCACTCAGGGTTTTCCCTCAGCTTGCTTCAGATCCGGCCTGCCCGAGGAGTCAGATGAGCCACCAGCACACACCCGCCGATCGTCTGGCCGAGGTCCGGGAATTCTTCGCCCCGCGGGCCGCCGACTGGGACGCCCGCTTCCCCGACGACGGCCCCGCCTACGCCGCCGCCGTCGGCGACCTCGGTCTGCGCGCCGGGGACGCGGTGCTCGACGCCGGCTGCGGTACGGGCCGTGCCCTGCCCGCGCTGCGCGCCGCCGTCGGCCCCACCGGAACGGTCCTCGCCGCCGACGCCACGCCCGCGATGCTGGCGGCCGCGATACGCGCCGACCGACACCGGGACGCGGCGCTCGCCCTGACCGACGTCACCAGGCTGCCGCTGCGCGACGGCTGTCTGGACGCGGTGTTCGGCGCCGGGCTGATCTCCCATCTTCCCGACGCCGAGGCCGGGCTGCGAGAGCTGGCCCGGGTGGTGCGCCCCCAGGGCCGGCTCGCGCTGTTCCACCCCGTGGGACGGGCAGCGCTCGCCGCCCGGAAGGGCCGCCCGATCACCCCCGACGACCTGCGGGCCGAGCCCAACCTGCGCCCGCTGCTGGCCCGTTCGGGCTGGCGGCTCACCTCGTACGCGGACCGGGACACACGCTTCCTGGCCCTCGCGGTCCGTCAGGGCTGAGCCGATCGAGCGATGCATCGCCACTGATGCATCGCTACCGAGGTATCCCGCAGTCGAGATACAGCGCCCGTGCGGCACAATGCGCACATGCTGGACCTCGCCATCCTGGGCTTCCTCTGCGACACGCCGCTGCACGGCTATGAGCTGCGCAAGCGAATCGCCGCGCTGACCGGGCACGTCAAACCCGTGGCCGAAAGCACGCTGTACCCGGCGATCAAGCGTTTGGAGATGGCAGGACTGCTGGCCCGCGAGACACAGCCGGGCACGGGCGCCGCGCCACGGCACGTGCTGACCCTGACCGCCGAGGGCCGAGCCGAGCTCCGCCGCCGCCTGGCGGAGCCGCCACAGTCCGACATCACCGACGAGAACCGCTGGTTCACCGTGCTCGCGTTTCTGCGGCACCTGGAGGACCCGGCGACCCAGGCGAGGGTGCTGGAGCGCCGGCTCGCGTTTCTGCGGCAGCCCATGAGCTTTTTCTACGACGACGACCGGCCGCTGCCCGCCGAGGAGATCGAGGATCCCTTCCGGCGCGGCATCCTCACCATCGCCCGCGCCACCAGCCAGGCCGAACAGTCCTGGCTGCGTCGAACCCTGGACTCGCTGCGGGCGACCGGCGGCGCCTGACAGCGGTGCGGCAGACAGGCCCGGTCCGCATCCGCGCACGGAGTCTCGACGCCGAGGCTACTGGCTGGTTAAGGTGCGCCGCACAACGCATTGGGCCCCGGATTCCGATACCGCAAAGAGGAGGCTGCCGTGCCCGCCAGTGAGGAGTCGGACGACGACGCGCTGTTTGTGCTCACCGCGGTGGTGCTGACACCCGCGGGGTTCCCGAGCGTGTTGGGCGACGACTATCCCGAGGCCTGCGCCGCGCTCGGTCTCGAGCCGTACGAGGACGGGTACGGCCTGGTGCTGGGCCAGGACGGCGACGGCGCCCGATGGACGGTCGTCATCGATGACGCCTCGCTGGTCGCCTGCGCCGTCGCCGCGTGGGACTGCGGGATGGAGTACAACCTGGCCATCGACGGCCGGGCGGTGGTCGCCTCCCTCCCCGGCTGGCCGCTCGCGGTGGCCGTCTCCACGCCGGGCGTCCCCGCGCCGCACGACCCCGACCCCGGCCCGGAGGGCGGGGAGGCCGCCACGCCGCCGCTCGCCCCGCCGGACACCGAACGGTGGGGCCCGGCGCAGCGGCGGCTGGGCGCGGACGAGATAGCGCTGCAGTGGGCGCTGTGGCGCGAGCAGGTCGACAGCGACGTCACGTTCGTATCTCCCGGCGAGAAGCCGCACGGGGGCGTGCGACGCGTACTGGAGGAGGCGCGCGGATACCTGGACGCACCTCCGCCACCCGGCCGCGTCCGCTCCGCCTTCGCCTCCGGCGACGCGCGGACTTTGCGGGCCGACGGGCCCGGCTGGAGCATCGTGGCCCGCACGGATGACATCGCGTTCGTGCTGATGGACGACGCGCCGGGCGAGGTGCTGCCGGTCGGCCGCGGGCCGGAGCTGCCGGGCCTGCTGAGGGCACTGGACCAGCTGGCCGTACGACCCGGCTGAGCCGGCGTCGGGTCCGGGGCGTCGCCTCGGTCTGTGGGGGCGCCGACCCGGCCGGTGCACGGATCGCCTCCGGTGTACGGATCGCCGCCTCCCGCCGCTGGTCACCAGCGGCGGTGCGGGTCGACAAGAATGGCCGCCTCGGCCGTGTCCGGGTCGGGGTGCCCGCACAGCTCGTCGATCTCCGCCCGCCACGGGCCCGGCCAGCCGCTCCTGCCGCCCCTCGCCTTCACCAAGGCGAGCGCCGTCAGCCCGCCCAGGGCGTCGCCGCGCTCGCGCAACACGCCGACGACGGTGCGCACCGCCGCCCGCACATGCTCGTCGTCGTGATCGAACGCGAGGTAGTCGGCGAAGCGCAGGCGATCCGGCCGTTCCTGGACCAGCGAGAGATAGCGCTCCCAGCGGCCGAGGCCGGGGTCGCCCGCGCGCAGCGCGGCACAGGCCACGCTCAGCACGGCGCCGGTGGCTTCGCGGCGCAGCCCGGCGGTCAGGAGCGCATCCACTACGGCGTCGCCCTGAGCAAGTTCATCGGCCGGCTCTTGGGCGAGTCGGTTCGTGACCGCGGACCCGCAGCCGGCGAGCCGCCGCAGCGCGCCGGCGCGATCACCTCGTCCGCTCCGCCCGTCGGCGCCGGTGTCGGCGCGCGTCCGGGCGACCAGGGTCTCCAGCACACCGCGCAGGGCGACGGCCCCCTCGTCCCCTGCGACTCACCCGAGCGCGTCCACCGCGGCGCGCCACGCTTTTGACGGCCGGTTCGTGGCGACAGCGGCCGCCGTCAGCGCGCCGGTTCCTTCCTCGGACATCGCGGCCACCATGCAGTGGGGCAGCGCGGCGCAGGCGGCCCGGGCCGCCTCGTCGTCCCCGGTACGGACCACCCGGCGAGGAAGGACAAAAACGCCGAGCGAGCACGAATGCCCGCCGCTTCCGGATCGCTCACGATCACGGCCTCGCGGACGGCGGGCTCCTGCAGATGCTCCGTCAGCCGGTTGGCCACGCCCGGCGCGTCGACGCGGGCGAGGAGCGGGCGGGCGAGCACCACCCGCACGTCCCGGTGCTGCCCGGACTCGTCCCAGGCCGCGAGCAGCGCCGCGAACGCCGCGTCGCCGGGCAGCTCGGCCAGAGCGCGGGCGGCCTCCTTACGGCCACCGACCAGCGCCGACACCGAGCGCACGACGGGTGCGAGGAGCGCGACGGCCCTCAGGTCGGGCACGCCACCCAGAAGGCGCCGCACCCCTGCCATCGCCGCCCGCCCGCGCGCTCCGCCGGATCCGGCGCGGTGGAGGAGGAGAGAGAGGACGTCGGGGGCCGGACGAGCGTCGAGGACCGCCCGAGCGGACGTGTGGGGGCCGGGCGTGTGAGGCGCGCCGACGGCCGAGCCGTGCGCGTCGAGGACGGGCGTGCCCAGGACAGCGGTTTGCGGCTCCGGGGTGTCGGGCCCATCCGGTCCGGACGCGCCCGGGCCGGCAGGTCGGGAGTCGCCCATGACCCCAGCGGGCGTCTCGACACCCGGCCCGTCGCCGGGCACAGGCGCTTCCGCGACGACCGGGTCGGCCGCATCGCGGTCGGGCGTGCCGGGGGCGGGCGTCCCCGGGGTTCGTGAGGCCGGGGCCGGTGTGTCGCCGCGCGGCTGCTCGTCGGCGGGGACGCGCCGGTCGTTCGGGCGGGCGCTTGGAGGGGCGTCGAAGCACTCGCCGAGCGCCGCGCTTTCGCTCAGTGCGGTCAGCGCCGCCGCGGCCACGGGCTGCGGTGCGTTGGACGCCAGGTCTGCCAGGAGCGCCGGATCGCGCAGCAGGGCCGCCGCGTCGGCGCGTGCGCGCGGCGGGGCCTCGTCGTCGGCGGCCACCGCCGCGAGGTGAGCGGCCAGCAGGCGGCGGGCCCGCGCGGGCCACCGGCCGGTGACGGAGTGCGGCAGACGCGGCACCCAGCGGTCGGCGGGGCGGCGCGACAGCTGACCGTACAACCCGTGCCGGGCGGCGCGCAGCACGTCCTCCAACAGATCGGTGCGGCGGGCAGCCAGGGTCCGCAGCACCGGTTCCACCGTGGCGAACGACGGGGTCCACGGCGACCTGGGCACAGCGGCGCTCCCGCGTGGCGGGGGCCGCGAGCCATGCGGCGGCCGCGCGGGCGGCCGCCCCGGGATCCTCCCCGTCGAGCGCGGTGTGGCCCACCAGTGCGTCCAGTTCGGGCAGTCTGGCGAGATGGGGCGTGAGGAGTTCGGTGAGGAGGACGAGCCGGGAGGCGGGGAGGTGGTTGTCCGCCTGTCCGGTCGGCGGATCGGGCTGTCCGGTCGGCCGGCCGACCCGTGCGGCGGGACGGTCGGTCGCTCTGCCGAGGGGATCGGGGGCCGTCCCGGCCCAGATGGCCGCCGCCGCCCGGGAGTCGAGCCTCAGCGGCGCGACCGGGCCGCGACGGCGCGGGTCGCACAGCACCCGGCACAGCAGACCGGCCGCGTGTGCCGCCCGCTCGCCGTCTCCCCGGGCCGCCGCGCTCTCTGTGGTGCGGCGCAGCCACCGTTCGGCCGCGGCGACCGTGGCGGGCGTGGAGTCGCGGGAGTGGACGGTGGTCAGCACCGCGTCGCGCAACACGCTCAGCGGTACCGCGGCCAGCATCCGCGGCGGCGCGCCGGCGGCCTGCTCCAGCGCGGCGCGCCGTACCTCCTCCCTGTCGTGCCAGGCCCGCTCGCAGGCCGCCACGTTCCGCGCGAACGCCGCGGGGTCGGCGTTCAGCTCGGCGCAGGCAAGGAGCGCGCGCCAGGCATAGGCGCGTTCGTAGAGGCGGTGTCCCGTCGCCGCCTCGAGCAGGATCTGTTCGGCGTCGGCGAGCGGAGCCAGCGCGGCGAGTTGGTTGCGCAGTATCGGCGACCGGTGCGGCCGGGCCAGGGCGGGGCGCAGGAGATCCGCGCGGTCCGCCGGGTCGAGCGCGGCGAGCGCGTTGAACCGGGCCCTCCTGCCGAGGCCGCGCGCGGGGATCCGGGCTTCGACGAGGCGGCGCCGTGTGGCGGCGAGGAGCAGGGTGAGCAGAGGGTCGGGGGTGATGTCGAGCCGGTCGGGGCCGTACCAGCGGATGCCGCCGGCGCTCGCCTGGGCCGCTTCGGCCAGTTCGGCGAGTTCCTCGGGGGTGAGGGCGCGCAGTGCCCGCAGCCCGGACCGCGGCAGCGGCCCGGCAGGCAGCCGGAGGGCGGGCGTCCGCTCCGACCCGCCGCCGCGGGCGGTGTCGGCGCGGTCGCTGTCGGCACGGGCCGCGGCTCGCCGGAGGATCGCCAGCACCTCCCGAGGCTTGCGGAGCAGTGCCACCGCGCCGCGGCCGTCGATCAGCGCGGGCGCTCGTTCGAAGAGCAGCAGCCCGGCGTCGGTGTCGCGTTCGGCCACAACAGCGGTAACAGTCGGTGGCGGTGGGCCAGTCGCCGTCGGCCCTGGTCGTCCCGCGCCCGGTAGTCGGCCGCCAGCCGGGCGGCGACGGCCGCCGGGGCGGTGCGGGCAAGGGTGTGCAGAACCCCGATCCGCGGGTCGAGGCGGGGCAGCCACTCGGCCGCCACGCCGGGCGAGCAGGCGGGAAGCAGATGGGCGGCGTCGACGGGGGCCGTACGCGCCATGCGCCTGCGGCAGCAGTCGGTCGGCGAGCGCGGTACGCCGGCTGACGCGCAGCACGCAATAGGTCTCATGCCGTACGGAGCGGCTGTGGTTCAAGGCGAGTGGGGCCAGGGCCTCTTCGGGCACCGGCAGTCGGATGGCCGCGGACAGGGCGCGGCGCCGTAGCAGGGGGTCGGCGAGCGCGGCCGACACGGCATCGAGGTCGCGGCGGGCGATGGCGAGAAACAGCGCGAGGTGCCGGTCGTCCGGCTCCGGGGAGGAGTCCAGGGCGGCACGCAGGGCGGTGCAGGCGTCCGGGGAGAGCGTGCGGGCGTACCGTGCCACGGCGCTCATCCGGGCGGGGAAAGGCAACGGGTCGAAGTGCGCCCGGAGCCAGGAAGGGGTCAGCGGCTGAGGAATTTATGCGGCCATGGGCGATCACCGACAGATCGCGAGGCCGTCCTTTCCATGCGTCATGGAGGAGATCGTCGCCCTTTTCCGGACTAAGGACCGATCGAGGGTTGGCATTCAGTGGCCCGACTAGGTTGGGCGCATGACAAGCCTCGATCATCCGCAACTGTCCGGGCTGGGGCGGAACCCAACGGCCCCTCAGGACGTCCTGGTGCGCCTGGCCACACACAAGGCCGGCCGACACGGGATATCGCTGCGTCGCGGGCGGCTGGAGGACGCCGTTGTCGAGGCTCTGCTGACGCACGGCGACGACAGCACCGCGGTGGGCCTTCATGGGGACCGGATCTCCGCGGAGATGCGCCGAAGGATCGCCGAGCATCCCGATCCGGCGATCCGTGACGCGTACACAGACTTTGTCCGCGACATGGTGGACCGCAAGGTGACGATCGGCATCGATGGCTTGGAGGAAGCCTATGGCCAGCCTCGAACGGCACTCGCCAGCGCGCCGAGTCCGAGCCTGCGCGCCGCGGTCGCGCGAGCCTGGTATGACCGGCCTCTCACTGTGCAAGTGGGACTACTCGCCGACCCGGATCCGCAGGTCCGTGCAGCCGCCACCGAGCACAGGCAACCAGGTGTCCCGCCCGAGTGGAGGGAGCGTTGCCTTGCCGACCCTGCCGTGCGCGTCAACGTGGCGTGCTACGTCCCGCTCACGTCGGAGCAGTTTGCGCAGCTCATGCAGAGCGAGGAAGAGGAGGTTTATCAGGCTGTCGCCGGGAACCCTCACCTTTCGGCAGAGATGGTTGCCCGGCTACTGGGCATCGACGACCCGCTTGTGCGGGTCGCGGTGGCGCAGAGTCGCCATGTGGACGCCGAAACCCGGGACCGACTGTATGCGCTCGTAGAAGCCGAACGCGCGGACGGAAGCATTGAGGCCGAGGTGGCTCTGCGCTGGAACTTCGCCGAACCGGACTGGCTACGCGAAGCGCCTCTCAACGAGCGGATGACCTACCTGGACTGCCAGTACACGACGTTCCGGCGCGTACTGGCCTCCTGCCACGACCTACCTGAAGAAGCATGGCGCCGGCTGGACAACGACCCGGAACTCGCAGTCCGCCGTGCTGCCGCCCGCCGGCCGGACACACCACCGGAAGTCCTGGAAGGGCTGGTACGAGCACACGGCGACGTATTCCACATCCGACCGCTACTCGTCGACCACCCCAACTTCCCCCGTCACATGCTGCGCACGTTCATTGACGAACCAAGCCCGAACGTGCGCTACCTCGCCCTGCAGGACCCAGAACTACCCGTGCCAGACCTTCAGCAACTCGCCGCCGCTGCCGAGTCCTTCCTACGCCGCGGGGTCGCCCGTCACCCCAACATCACGGACGCGCTGCTGGAGCATCTGCTTTCAGACCCCGACCCCCAGGTCGCCGACGATGCCGCTGCCAACTCCGCGCTGCGGCCGACCCAGATGTATCGAATCCTCAGCGCTGCCGGCTTGTGACTCCACGAGAGGCTCAGGCCCGGGCCCCGTGTTCTCCCGGTTCTCGCGGAGGCGGCGGTGCGGGGTCGGTGAAGACGGGCATGCCGAGGTCGACCAGCTGCGGCCGGCCGTCGGCCGGGGCCCGGCTGAGACTGTTGAGCTTGGCGGTGGCGGCGTCGAGGCTGACCTGGAGTCCTTCGACTTCGCCAAGCCAGCCGTGGCCACGGGCTTCGCGGATGCGTTCGCGGAGGTTCTGGATAATCTCGATGAGGCGCGGTCGTTGGCGGGGGTCGATCTGGAGGACAGGGCAGCGGATGCAGGCGTGTTCGTGCTTGCAGGGGGTTCCGTCGGGCCGTCCACAGGTGCCGAGGGAGACCTTGCGCAGCTCGAAGTGCTGCTGGAAGTCGCGCCACTCCTGCTCGGTGGGCTCGCGGTACTCCTCCTGGGGCCGGTCGGCCCTGCGCCGGTCCAAAAAGCTGCGGTAGGTCCGCACCAGGTCGTCCTGGAAGACGGCGAGATACGCCTGGGTGGTGGTCAGCGTCTTGTGGCCGAGGATGCGGGCAGCGATGTGGACGGGCAGGCCCCCGGTGGCTGCGAGGGTGCGGTCGAGGAAGCGTTTGATGCTGGTCTCGTTCAAGCCTTGGGCCTGCCAGTAGGGCCGGCGCTGGAAGAGGTGGGGGAGCTGCGGGCCGGTGACGCGCTCGTGGTGGTCGTAGCGGGCGACCAGTGGGATCTTGCCGTCGTGACGAGCAAGAGACGTTCCTCGTTGCCTCTTGGACGGCACGATCTGGAGCAGCGGGACGATCTCGCTGGTGTCGGGAAGCTTGTAGGAGACCAGGGCGAGATGGGTCAACTCGGTCAGTTCCTCAGCTCGGACACTGGTGTGGCGGAGGGTTTCGATGGCTGCCCAGGCCCAGAAGGCGTCGTCTTCGACGACGCTCTGGTTGATCCGGCGGCCGGTGCTGCCGACCTCCTTGATGTAGATGTACTGGGAGCCGTGGTCCAGGCGGCTGGGGATCTGGTTGACCTTGGGCAGGATGCGCAGGTAGCGGGCGCCTTCGTGTTCGAAGACCTCTTCGAAGGGGGTGGCGCGGGCGGCTTCCAGCAGCGCGGCCGTTTCGCGTCGGACGCCCTCGGCGGTCTCCACCAGAAGCGGCAGATGGGGCAGGCGCAGGGTCTCGATGCCGGGATGGTGGGCCTCGATGTCCGCCCAGAAGACGCCCGCCAACTCGCTCACCAGCCCGCGGAAGGTCCCGTAGTCGACGCCCGGGCGGCGCTCTTCGAGGTAGCGGACCAGCATGTCGCGGATGAGCGTGGACTGGAGGGTTGTAGGCATCGCCCAGTTCCGCGGTGGGCCGCTGGCCGTGCCGCAGCGCGTCCTTGAGGGTGTCCTTGGAGTCAATGACGCCGATGCCGCGCAACAGGTCCCAGGCGGGATGGGTGCCCACATAGGCTTCGCCTCGGTCGCGGCGGGCGACAGCCCGCAGGTGGAAGATGTCTTCGCCGGTGAGTTCTTCCAGGTCACGTCCGGTGTGCAGGATGATCGCGGAGATCACCCGTAGGCCCTCGTCGATGTGCCGGGGTGTTATGCCGAGTTCGACCCCGTACTCGCGCATGCGGTCGAGTCGGCCGACGGGGAACATCCGCTGGACGTCCTTGAGTAGCGTCAGAGCCTTGAAGCGGCGGAGGAACCCGTGGCGAGGCAGCACAATCTTGCTGATCATGAGGCTGTTCAGGCCCAGGAGGATTTCGCTGCGCCGGGATTCTTCGCAGCGTGGGTCGCCCTCGGTCAGGGCGCCGAGCCACTCCTTGCCGCGGTCGGCGTCGGCGGTCAGCGTGCCTGCCAGCCCTCCCCGGGGTGGGTCAACAGCCAGTCGAGGATCTTGGCCGCCCCGGCAAGACGCCGGGTCCCGGGAGCGACTCCGCGGCTGTACGTTCTCTGCGGCCAGGCCGGCAGGGTGGGCAGTAGGGCGAGGACCTCGTCCCGGCTGAGCCGGTCGTGCGGGCCGATGCGGTCCTCGTCAGCCTTCAGGTCGTGCTCGACGAACAGCCGCCGTGGCGGCGTCGGGCCGGTTCCGGCTCGTCGAATCGAGTTGGCGCGGCGGGGTGCCTGGCGGGTCATGTCGCACCCTCGCTGAACAGCACGTCCAGGTCGCTCGCGTCGTAGCCCACTGCGACAGGTGGGGCGGGGCGCTTCGCCCGTTCCTTCGGCTCGACAAGGTGCTCTTGAACGCGTCGGATGACCTGTGACTCTTCTTCCACCAGGTAGACGCCGGCCGTCGTACTCAGATGGGCGTGGCCGAGGATGGTCTGCACGTCTCGCAGAGACAGGCTCTCGTCGCGGGCCATGCGCAGGGCGGCGGTGTGGCGAAGGTCGTGCATTGACCAGTTCGTGCCCAGCAAGGCGTTGACCCTGCGGAACACGGCGCGCAGCGCCTCGTAGTTCATGGGCTGGTAGGCCAGCCCTTCACCGTGGTCCCGGCGGCGCAGGGTCCGCCACAGTGGGACCTGGGGATCGGCCGGCGGTCCCTCGGTGAGGTAGAGGCGGGTCCAAACGAATGCCTCCGGGCTGGCCGGCAGCCACTGCTCGGCCAAGGTGCCCTTGCGCACGACCCGCATGAGCTGGTCACCCCGGTCGAGGTCGACTCCGCGGACGCCCAGGAGCTCGGACGCGCGGGCGCCGTTGCTGACCGCCAGCGCCAGGATCGCCCGGTCCCGGTTCGAGCGCAGGGCCCGGAACAACTCGTTCCACCGCTCGTCCGGCATCTGCCGGGGCCCGCGCCGGGGAACCTTTGGGTTGTAGCGCAGCCGTCCCTCGCCCCGTCGGAAGGGCTCCAGCGGGTTGTGATGAGCATGCGGCCGGCGCCGGTCGGACCGCGCCAGCGGCGCCGGGTTGACCAGCGGTCCGCCGCCCGACTCGATCCAGAATTCGTAGAAGCTCGCAGCACCGGCGTTGCTGTGCCGAATCGTCCGCGGCTTGTAGCGGTCGTCAAGGTATGTCTTTCTCGTGATCGGATTCGTGGTCCCCGCGGTCGACGCGGAATGTGTACGCGCCGACCTGCGCGGCTTCGTCGCGGCCCTGAGCCACAGCACGAAGTCCCGAACCTCTGCCGAGGTCGCGCGGTTCCACTCGACATCGGCCACCCGCAGCCACCGCCACCAGCGCAGCAGGTCGTAGGCGTAGCTGCGCACGCTGCCGGTCCGGTTGTCCCGGGCGATGAAGTCGATCAAGAACCTGCGGACTGGTTGCACGACCTTCCGCTCCTCGTCGAAGACCAGCCAGGGCACGACACCTGGGTCCGTAGCCACGCGCCTCCAGCGCGGGAGATGGATGGCGCGGACGTCACGGGATCGGGATACGCAACGTCTATCGACTAGACCAAGCGGGGGATGCGCACCTGCCCGGCGTTCCTTCCGTAGTCCGGTCAACGACTCGGTGCCGGCCAACGGCACAAGTCATTTACGGAAGGCCCGACCCCGGATCGCTGGACCGCCAGGCCACCGGGCCGAGGGCGGCGGGGGCACGGGGGCGCCGGGTCGACCGGGTCCTCACGGCACGGTTGGACGGGGTCCGGGTGACACCCGCGATCGGTGTTGCGCGGTCACTCCCAGGCGCGTGCACCCTGGACCCCGAGCCCGGCCGACGGTCCGGTTCGCTCCGCCACACGGTGTCCCGCCGTCTCCCGCTGCGCCCCTGCCCCGCCTTGCCGCATCCCTTCTCTGGTTTCCATCGGGGAATTCGCCGTCAGCCGCCGCGGCCGCGGTCAGCGCCCCAGTTCCTTGCGCGACACCCGGCGCAGTCTGCGCCGCTGGGAGGGGTCGAGCAACAGGTATGCCAGCGTGGGAACACCGACGATCACCAGGACCGCCGCCCAGAACGGCAGCAGCTGACACAGCAGGATCACTCCTATCGCCGCACCCCCGGCGACGGCCACAGCGCGCTTGGACATCTCCCTCTGCCTCCTTCACGGCTCATGCCGCTTCACTCCTGTCAACGGACACCGGCGGCGTCCGGTTCCTGAGTGCGAACGATCCGGGTGAGGTGCTTCACACAGGACGCCCGCCCGGGCGGGCCACTCGTCGGGTACCCTCGGCCGCTCCCGCTAGTCAAATTTGAGGAATGCGTCAGCTCCGTGACACCACCCACCGTGGCAACGGCCTCCGAGATCGCCGAACTCAGCCGCTGTACCGCCGTCTTCCTCCCCGCCGACCCGGCGCGGACCGGACGCGTCGCCTTCTGGCGGACTGACGGCCAGGAACCCACCGGCCCGGGTACCACCGAAGAGATCACCATCGTGGTCCCGGCCCTCTCCGACGGGGACGACGGGGAGCCGGGCGTCGGTACCCGTGCCGTACGGGCCCTCGTCCTGCCCCTGGCCGAGGCGCTTCCGGTGCTCAGCCGCGCCCGGGCCCGCGCCGCGCACGACCCTTCCCCCCAGGCCGATCCCACGGCGGCCTTCTGGGGCGCCGCCGCGGTGCTCGCCCTGCAGCTCGCCGCCCGCAGAAGGCTGCTGCCCGGGCTCACGGCCACCGACCACGACGCGTGGCCCGTCGGCCCGCTCGCCCACGAGGATCTGCGGCCGGTGCGCGACCTGGCCGCCGCCACGCCCCCGGCCGCACACGCCGTGCCCCTGCCCGGCACCGATCCGGTGCGCCTGCCGGAGCCGGAGCGGCACGTCCGCGCGTTCCTCGACGCGGTCGCCGACGGACTGCCGCGCTCGCCCGCGGCGGCCCTGGCCGCCGGCGGGCCGGCCTTCGCCGCGGCCGAGCCTCGGCGCCTGCCCGAGCAGCGGGCCTGGGCGGCGGATCTCGCCGCCGGGCACGGCGCCGGTGTCCGGCTGTCGCTGCGGATCGAGCTGCTGGACGCCGACCTCACCGGGGGCGGCGAGAAGGCCCCGTCCGGTCCCCGCTTCCGCGCCGTCCTCCAACTCCACAGCCTGGCCGACCCCGCCCTGGCGGCAGACGCCGCCGAAGTGTGGGCGGGCACCTCGGCCGCCGCCGCTGCCCTCGGTCCGCGTGCCCGTATGGACGCGCTGCTGACGCTGCGACGGGCCGCCCGCGCCTGGGCGCCGCTCGCACCGCTGCTGTCCGCCGCCGTCCCCGAGGCGCTCCACCTCGCCGACGAGGAGGTCATCGAGCTGCTCGGCCCGGCGGCCGGGAACCTGGACTCCGCGGGAGTCCAGGTCCACTGGCCGAAGGAGCTCGCGCGGGGGCTGACCGCGCGTGCTGTCGTCGGCCCGCACGGCGGTGCCGAGGGCGAAGGGCCGGGCCCCGCCGGATCCGCGATGCCCTCGTATCTGTCGGCTCTGTCGGCCGACGCGCTGCTCCGCTTCAGCTGGCGGTTCGCCGTCGGCGACCAGGAGCTCACCCGGGCGGAGCTGGACCGGCTCGCCGAGGCCGCCCGCCCGGTGGTGCGGCTGCGTGACCGATGGATCGTCATCGACCCGGCGGCGGCCCGCCGGGCCCGCGGCCGCAAGGACCGCGACATCACCACCGCCGACGCGCTCGGCGCCGTCCTGACCGGCCGCGCGGAGACCGAGGGCACCGGGGTCGAGGTGCGGGCCGCCGGCTGGCTGGCCACGTTGCGGGACCATCTCGCCGACCCCGAGGGACCGCGGCACGGGCCCGTCACCCAGCCCGCGAGCCTGGCCGCCACCCTGCGCGACTACCAGCTGCGGGGCCTGGGTTGGCTGAGCCGGATGACCTCGCTCGGCCTCGGAGGCACGCTCGCCGACGACATGGGTCTTGGCAAGACCATCACGCTGATCGCCCTCCACCTCCACCGCCAGGCCGTCCCCGAGGCCGCCGGCCCCACCCTCGTGGTCGCCCCCGCCTCCCTGCTGGGGAACTGGCAGCGCGAGATCGAACGGTTCGCGCCCGGCACCCCGGTGCGCCGCTTCCATGGCGCCGCGCGCACCCTGGCGCAGCTGGCGGACGGGGAGTTCGTCCTCACCACGTACGGGACGATGCGGCTCGACGCGCGGCGGCTGGCCGACGCGGTGCCCGGGGCTGGGGCCTGGTGGTCGCCGACGAGGCACAGCACGTCAAGAACCCGTACTCGGCGACCGCCAAGCAGCTGCGCACCATCGGCGCCAAGGCGCGCGTCGCGCTCACCGGAACCCCCATCGAGAACAACCTCTCCGAACTGCGGGCGATCCTCGACTTCCCTGTCAAGTCAGCATGTTGAGTCGTCAAGGTCCGGCATCCTGGCCGCACACGGCGGCGGGAACATTACCCAACTCGCCGCGTCACACAACCGGATCACGACGACCGCCGGTGTCCGCATTTGGAATGCAGGCCAGCCCCGTCCCGGCCTGTGACGCGACCACGAACCTTTCCCTGGATTCACTGCTTTTCCCGTGCACGGGAAAGTATCACCGGCATTCAAGGGAAACGACGGAATGCATGACACGAAGTGCGGTCAGCCGTAAGGACATAGACGCAACAAGTAAGTCAAGACTTACCTTTAGGGAACTTTGGCCGTATGGTGCGGCTCGAATCGAAGGAGTCCCTTGTTGTCAAACACAAATGATTCCGCCGTGCGTGCGGTTGAATCGGAGCAAGGTTACGTGTCCTCATTGTATGAGCTGCTCACCGAGCGGCTTTCCGAGGCGCGAGCGAACCGGGCGAGTGTGCTGAAGGCCCCGGCGGACAGCGCCGGCGAGGCGTACGAGAGAGAGATCGCCGCCGACCGCCTGACCAAGGAGATCGGCCGGCTGGAAGGCGCCGAGAAGGGGCTGGTCTTCGGGCGCATCGACTGGACGGACGGCACGGCCCTGCGCATCGGGCGGATCGGACTGCACACGGAGGAGGACGAACTGCCGCTGCTCGTGGACTGGCGCGCGAACGCGGCGCGGCCCTTCTACGAGGCGACACCGGGCCACCCGATGGATCTGCGGCGGCGCCGGCACCTGCGCCTCGAGGAGCGCACGGTCGTCTCGGTGAGCGACGAACTGCTCGACGGGACCGCCCCGACCGACGAAGACGTCGTGGGTGACGGCCCGTTGACCGAGGCTCTGTCGGCACGGCGTACGGGCAGGATGCACGCGGCCGTCGCGACGCTGCAGGCCGAGCAGGACGAGATCGTCCGCTCCGCCCACCGCGGGGTGACCGTGGTGCAGGGCGGGCCCGGCACCGGCAAGACGGTGGTCGCCCTGCACCGGGCGGCCTACGTCCTGTACGCGTTCCCGCGCGCCGCGGAGGAAGGCGTCCTCGTGGTGGGCCCCAACACCCGTTTCCTCGACTACATCTCCCAGGTCCTTCCCTCGCTCGGGGAGAACGACGTCGATCTGACGATCTGTCAGGAACTGGCCGGAGTGTCCCCGGACGCAGTGGACCCGTTCGACACGGCGCGCCTCAAGGGCGGCCTGGACCTCGCCGACGCCCTGGCCGGCCTGCTGCGAGACCACCAGGCCCCCGCCGGTGACTTCACCGTCCGGGTCGGGCAGGAACTGGTCCACCTGTCCGAGAAGGAGGTCGCCACTGCACGCGCCGCCGCCCTGGCGGCCGCATCCGGCCACAACCCCGCGCGCCAGGCGTTCAAGGAACTCCTGGTCGACGCCGTCACCGACGCGATGCAACGGGACATGGGCGACCTCCTGGAGCAGATCGACGCCGACGCCGAGCAGATGACGGGCCTGAACCTAGACCGGTTCACGGGGGTCGCCCAGCGCCGTGCCGAGGGCGCCGCCGACCCGGGTCCGGTCCACGAGCTGGACCTGGACGCCATCGGGGCCGATCTCCTCGACGACGCCGGTGTCGACCGGGCGGTCGAGGCGCTGTGGCCGAGGCTGGTACCCGGCGACCTCGTGAAGGCACTGCTGACGGATGCCGATGCCCTGGCCGAGCGCCTGCCGACCCTGACCCCGCAGGAGCGGTCCCTTCTCCTGCGTGCCCCGGACGCCCCGTGGACCGATGCGGACGTGCCGTTGCTGGACGAGGCGGCGAGCCTGGTCGACGGCCCGCCCGAGCGGACGTACGGGCACGTCGTCGTCGACGAGGCGCAGGAACTGACCGCTATGCAGTGGCGGATGATCGTCCGCCGCTGCCCGGCGAGGGCGATGACGCTGGTGGGTGACTTCGCCCAGTCGGGCCCGGCCACGACGGCACGCGACTGGAAGGAAGCCCTGAGTCCGCATGTCGGGACGCGGTTCAGACTGCACGACCTGACGGTCAGTTACCGCACCACGCAGGAGATCCTGGAGAGCGTCCGGGACCTGCTCGCGCGGATCGCTCCGGACCAGCGGCCCACACGGTCACTGCGCAGCGGTGAGAGCCCGCGCACCGTGACCACACATGGGGACGGGTTGGTCACCGCCGTCGTGGAGGAACTGCGCGCCCAGAGCACCGCGCAGCCGGACGAACTCCTGGGAGTGATCTGCGCGGACACCCGGGTGAGCCAGTTGACGGCTCACGGCATCGCCGACCACGCACGCATCGTGCCCGCGTCCGAAGCACGTGGCCTCGAGTTCGACGGGGTCGTCGTCCTGAACCCCGAGGAGATCATCACGGCCCGCCCCGGCGGGGAGAGGGACCTGTACGTGGCCCTGACCCGGGCCACCAAGCGCCTGTGCACCATCACCACCCAGCCCGCATGATGGCGCGGCGCCCGCGTGGTCGCCGCGGGCGCACAAGTGCCCCAACGCGCCGTCAACGTACGGACTGGTGTAGCCCTGGCCTCCCTGCTCAGCCTGGTGTCCTGCCGTCCGGCGTGCGTCGTCCAACGAGGGAGCCGGCTAACGGGTCCCTGCAGACTGAGACCGACGGAGTCTGCGACCTGTTCTACCCGTCCGAGGGGTTCGCCTCGGACGGGTAAGGCTTGTCCCGCAATGTCGGACAGGAGTGTGAGTGAGGTTTTCTCGGGCACTCGTGCACACTCGCATGCACACTGGAGATCACAAAAAAGGCCCGCGACCGGCATTCCTGCTGGTCACGGGCCTTTCATGAAAGTAGCCCCGACGGGTCACGCAGCAGATGGATGCTGGACGTGCCGCTGGTCATCAGATCCGTTTGCTCGCTGGACCGATCTGTCGCATGAGTACCGGTTCGCGGTTCGCTTCGGGCGAGCGTGAGTTCTGCCGACGAGGCCGGCGGGGCCGCCAGGCCGGCCTGAACGTCAGTGCGCCGGTCAGTCGATGCCTTCGACGATGCGGAAGTCGCGCTCGACGCCGTCGGAAAGGACGACCAGCGCCTCCTGGTATGCCGCGCTCTCGCGTGCCGCGACCGCCTGTTCAAAGGTGTCGAACTCGACCAGGACGGTGCGCTCGGCGATTCCGGCGTCGTGGGCGACGACCCGACCGCCGCGGACGAGCGTCCGCCCGCCCCAGGGCTCGACGGCCAGACGGGCCAACTTGTTGTAGGCGGCTAGCTTCTCGGGGTCGGAAATGGTGCGGTAGACGCTGACCCAGTAGCCCTTGGCCATGGAAACCTCCTGTGTTCGGACAAGCGTGCCAGCCTTCGAGTCGCCACTCAGATTGATCGGCCCCGGCGACGGATCACCGGGCATGTCAGAGGGCGGTTCGCAAGGGACTGGCTGATTGTGGTGTGCTGTTGAGATAAGACGATGTCTCAGTTGGCGATGGAGCCCTGCCTACAACTCGTGCCAATCGCTCAGTTCACCAGGCATCCCTGTCTGGATGAAGTCGTGAACATGTCCCGCCCAAGCCGTCCTCGCTCTACATCTGGCCAGCTCAGCGTGGAGTCGGAAAGGGCTCACGGCGCCGGGAACGGGGCGCCCCAGGGCTCTTCCTCCAGGAGGAGCCCGTTGGCCAGGCAGCTGATGGCTCGGTACCAGCCGGCCAACACGAGGAACTCCAGGAATTGGGCGTCTTCGTAGTGGACGCCCCGGGAATCCCAAGCGGGTTGTGAGAGTTGTGCTGTGTCGTGCAGTTCGTCGACGGCGTTGAGCAGTGCCGCATGACGAGGCGGCCACGCGGTGTTGGCTGCGACGTCGATGTCGGTGGTGGCCTGGAGCTGTTCCCGGCTCAGTCCGGCCTGCTGGGCGAGGGTCGCGGCGTGTGCCCCCCCATTCGTAGGCGCAGCCGGTGCGCGCGGTCACTCGGGCGATGATGATCTCGCGGTCGATGGCGGGAAGATGTCCGTGGCCCAGCAGGCCGGCCCCCAGGGCGAACATGCGTGAGGCCGGTTCCGGGTTGCGGTGCAGTACCCGGAACAGTGTGAGCGGCTCGTGTGTCACGCCGGGAGGCATCCATCGGCGCAGTGCCTGGTCGATGGGCGCGGGATATGGCGGGGTGAGCGGTTCGATGCGTGGCATGGGCACTTCCTGCTTCGGTTTTCGAATCACTATGATGCTTCGAAACTCGAAGCGCAAGGAGTGGGCATGGAAGCCAGAACGCCTCGGCCGGGCTCACCGGTACGAGGGTCCGATTCAGGGCGCCCGGTCATGGCTGCACTTGATCTGCTCGGGCGGCGCTGGACGCTGTGCATCCTGTGCAAACTGAGCCAAGCCCCGGCAGGCTTCCGGGAGTTGCAGCGCCGTTGTGAACGCATGTCATCGAGCGTGCCCAGCACCCGGCTGGGCGAGCTGACCGGCGCCCGCGTGCTCACTTTGCACGGCGACGCCTATCACCTCACCCAGCTCGGCGAGGACCTAGGTGCCGGCGGAGGTTCCGAGCACGCCGTCAACCCAGGCCGCGCGGGCGTCAGCCGGCAGAACCCCTCTCGGGCGTCCCGTCGCCCACGGTGTCGGGATGCGAGGTGCCGTCGGCGGGCCGCTCACTGTTGCGGTGCGCCGGTTGCGGGTCGAGCATCGCCGCCCAGCGCTCCGACCACTGGACGAGGGGGCCGAGTGCGAGGCAGGCATCCCGCCCCAGTGGAGTGAGCTCGTACCGGCCGTCGGGTAGTTGGTGAACCACGTGGGCATCCAGCAGTTCGATCAGGCGCTGCCGCATCACGCTGGAGGACATGTCGTCGCACTGCTTCTGCAGGGGGCGGAACCCAAGGGGGCCCCCGCGCAGCTCCCAAAGGATGCGCAGACTCCACCGCCGTCCGAACAGGTCGAGTGCGGCCATGAGGGGGCGACCGGTGGTCGAACCACGAACTGGCTTGCCGGGTTTTGGGGTTGGCATGGCGTGCAGTCCAGCCTCCAAGGTTGACGCTTCGGATTCCGAAACGCTACCATCCGAGATCGCTTCGGAAAACGAAACGATGGGGACCATCGTGGCCTTCCCACGGAGTTGGGAACGTCGCACGCCGTCTTCCTCCGCGCGGCCGGAACCGAGCGCGCCCATCCGTCGTACACCCTCCGGTTCTTCACCGGCGCAGGCGAACTGCCCGCCTGTGGCCACGGCACCGTCGCCGCCCTCGCGCTGCTCGCCGAACGTGAAGGCGGCGACGACTACCGCGCCGTCCTGCGGACGACCCACCGCAGCTTCGACGGCCGGGTCACCCGAAACGGTGACAGCCTGACAGCATCGTTCGATCCAGGCCCGGTCAGCCTGAGCGACGCCCAAGGGCCCGAACTGGAGGCGATCGCACACGGCCTCGGACTGCCCGAGGACGCAGTCGCCGGGGACGCCTGCGTGGCGTCGAACGGGCGGCCGAGGCTTCTGCTGCCCGTCCGGTCGCGCGCCGTGCTGGCCGAACTCACCCCGGACTTCACCCTGCTGCGCGCAGCCTGCGACCGCCACGGTCTGCTGGGCTGCTACGCCTACTCGCTCCCGGACCGGCACGGCCGGGCGGCAGCCCGGATGTTCGCGCCGTCGATCGGAGTCCCCGAGGACATCGCCAACGCCAACAGCACCGCCTGCCTGGCCGCGCACGCGGCCGGATCCGGTACGGACCGCCTCATCGTCGACATGGGCGACCACCTCGGCTGCCCGTCGACCATCACAGCAACCGTTCACCACGACGGCGTGGAGCACCGAATCCGGGTCGGCGGCCAAGCCACGATCGCGCGAACGGTCGTGCGCTGAGGCCTGCGGTACTCAGGGCCGGTCAGGCTGCGTGCCGAGCAGAGCCGCCCACGGGCTGTCGGCCGGTGCGGCCAGGACGAAGCGTTCGTGCGGTGCGTCGGGCGGGAGCGGACGCCAGGTCCTCCAGGCGGGCGGCGGGATCACCCCAGCGCCGGTCCCAGACCAGTTGCGGCAGAGCGGACCGGGCGTTGCCCAGTGCCTGGTGCAGCAGGACCAGTCGGGGATGATGGTCGTCGCGGACGCGTGCGTTCTCGCAGGCCAGGCACAGAAGGAACGAGGCTCCGCAGCCGCCGTCGGGCAGCGGGACGGGGCTGCCGTCCGGGTCCGCGCAGTCGGCGGTGGCTGTCTCCTGGTCGGCGGGGTCGCGCTCCAAGACGAGTCGGGCCTTGAGTTTCACCGTCTCTCTCGCCTTGTGCAGTGCCGAGGCCACGCCGGCGGCGACCACAGGAGCCGCCTCCCTGTGCACCCGCTGGTCGGGCAGCACGTATCTGCGCTCGTGCGTAGTCTGCGTGTGCTGGACCGGCTCCCCACGATCTACGACTACGGTCCGCCGTCCCCGGTGAAACGGCGAGCCCCAGCCGAAGTGCTCGCCCCAGGCCTCACCGTCCCTGCCGGCCAGGCCGAGGCGGACCGGACCGGCAACCAGGCGCTGTTCGGGATTCTTGACCTGCTGTTTCGGGTGGTCCTGGTAACGCGCGCGCCAGGCAAGGAACCGGTCGGCTCCCGGGAGGAGGTCATGGGCGAGGGCGCGGGCGAAGCGGGTCGTCTGCAGGGTCTGGGTGAGCAAGCGGCCGGGCGACCCGGCGCCGGTGTCCGCGATGTTCTCGGTCTCGAACCGATCCCCCTGTGATGCGCGGCCGGGGGGAGCGCGAGCTCCTGGACGAACTCCAGGTGCGCAGCGTGGCCCGCGCCGCCGGGCGCGCCCCGGGCGGCGCGGCGGAGGAGGCCGCGATCCGGGTCCGGGAGGGCGTGCCGGCCCGGGAGGCGTTCGCCGCGGCCGCCTCCCGGCAGCCGCTGCCGGCGCCCCCACCGGCCGTGGCCGAGCCCGGTCGGCCGCCGGTACTGAGCGGCGGGAGCGACCCGGCCCCGGGGCTGGACGTCGTCGCGCTGGAGTTCCTGGCCGCGGACGCCGCGGTGCGCGCCCAGCGCCTGCTGGCCGAGGCGCTGGCGCCGGCCACGCCGCGGCCATGCTGCCGACCGCGCTCACATCCTGGCAGGACGCGGTGCGGCTGGCCGCCGCCGGGCCCCCTGCCGGTATCGCCGACCGCCTCGCCGCGGGCCGTACGCGCCTGGGGGCACGGCGGGCCTGGCGGGCTCGCCGTCCTGGAGGAGGAGTGGACTCCGGCCGACGAGGCACTCGCGCGCGCCCGCGCCTCGCTCGCCGCCGCCTGGGAGGGAGAGGAAGGCGCGCCGCGGCTGCGGGCGGCGGGCCACCGCTGGACGGTGGTCGGCGCGGACGCGCAACTGCGCTACGGCCGGGACGGGCGCTGGTGGCCTTACCGCAAGGAGCGCGGCCGCTGGTGGCCGGCCGGACCACCGGACCACGACCCGGCGGCGGCGCTGGCGGTCCTGGAGGCGGTGCCCCCGCCCGGGCTGGTGGCGGCGCCGGACGGATCGGCGACAGCGGAAGCCGTGGAAGCGGCGGGGGGTACGGGCTGACGGCCGCTGCCTGCGCGGCAGCGCCGACGGCCCTGGACGCACCGCCGCCGCCCCGGACAGGTGGCGGCACCGGACAGACCGCGTCGGCGCAGGACGCGGGCTGGCGGGGACCGCACGGGCGGGGCCCTGCCGCAGGGCAGGGCCCCGTTGGACCTGTCACACCTCCCAGCCGAAGGACCGAAGGCTACGGGCACCCCGCCCAGCGGTGGCCGGGGCGTGCCCAGGCGCCGCGGGCCTTGCAGGTTTCGGAGAGACCGGGCCGGTCGGCCGCGCCCGGCAACCGTTCCGCCTCACGCGGCCCCGCAGCCGGGAGCACGCCAGCCGCCCCGGGCCCCACCGAGATCGGGAAATGCGGACCAAATCCCGACGGGCCAACCGCACCCGGCAACCTTTCCGCCCCGCGCGGCAACCGCAGGGCATCAGTATGTCCGGCACGTCTCCACGGGACGGAGTCACCCCCATGCCCACATCGGACCGGCGCCCTCGGCGGCGCCTTACTGGACCGCTCGTCAGCGCCCCGCTCGCCCTGGCCACGGGTGCCGTGCTGGTCGCCGCTGGCGCACCGGCGGCGCAGGCCAAGGCCGCGGCCACGATCGTCGTCGCGAAGGACGGCAGCGGCAACTACACCACCGTTCAGGCCGCGGTCAACGCGGTGCCGGCGAACAACCCCTCAGCCGTCACCATCTCCGTCAAGCCCGGCACGTACCGCGAGACGGTGAAGATCCCCAGCAACAAGCCGCACATCCGGCTGGTGGGCACCACCAGCAGCAAGAACGACGTGACCATCGTCTACAACAACGCCTCGGGCACCCCCAAGCCCGGCGGCGGGACCTACGGCACCAGCGGCAGCGCGACGGTCGCCGTCGAAGCGGACGACTTCCAGGCCCGCAATCTGCAGTTCGTCAACGACTTCAACGAGGCGAACACCAGCATCACCGACAAGCAGGCGGTGGCGCTGCGCACCGCGGGCGACAAGATCGTCCTGGACAACATCGGGGCCCTGGGCGACCAGGACACCCTGCTGCTGGACTCCGCGAGCAAGGACAAGGTCGGGCGGGTGTACGTCAACAACGCCTGGATCCAGGGCAATGTCGACTTCATCTTCGGCCGTGCCTCCGCCGTCATCACCAAGTCGACGATACGGCTGGTCAAGCGGTACGACGGCAGCTCGGCCGGGTACGTGGCCGCACCTTCGACCGCGGCCGGCAAACACGGCTTCCTGATCATCAACAGCAACATCACCGGCGATGTCAGCGACCGCAGCCACTACCTCGGCCGCCCCTGGCACGCGGGCGGCGACGCGAGTCTGGACCCGCAGGCCGTCGTCCGCAACACCTCCCTGAGCGCCGCGATCCGGACCACCCCGTGGACCGACATGAGCGGCTTCTCCTGGAAGGACGACCGCTTCGCCGAGTACAAGAACACCGGGGCGGGTTCCGGCTCGGCGAGCACCGACCGGCCGCAGCTGAGCGACTCCCAGGCCGCGAATTACGAGATCGCGGACTGGCTGGGCGGCTGGACGCCCTGACGGCTCCGGTCCCGTAGGACCCGGCCGCCGGTCCCGTCGGGGGGCAGGACCGGCGGCCGGCCCACGCCCGTACCGCGCGAAACCGGCGGCCGGCCCACGCCCGCACGACGCGGGCCGGCCGCCGGGCGCGGTCAGCCGCGGGCGGCCAGCAGGTGGTCCATCGCCAGCTGGTCCAGGCGTTCGAAGGCCATGCCGCGCTCCGCCGCGGCCTCGACGTCGAACTCCTCGAAGGCGGCGCGGTCCGCCAGCAGACCGGCCAGGGTCTCCCCCTCGCCCAGCGTCGGGCGCGCCAGTTCGTCCAGGCGCGAGGCGCGCAGCGCCTCCTGGACCTCCGGGTCGGCCCGGAAAGCGGCGGTCCGCTCCTTGAGGATGAGGTAGTTGCGCATGCACCCGGCGGCGGACGCCCAGACGCCCGCGATGTCCTCGGTGCGCGGCGGCTTGAAATCGAAGTGGCGCGGGCCCTGATAGCCGGCCGTCTCCAGGAGGTCGACGAGCCAGAAGGCGGCCCGAAGATCGCCCGCCCCGAAGCGCAGGTCCTGGTCGTACTTGATGCCGGACTGGCCGTTGAGGTCGATGTGGAACAGCTTGTCCGCCCACAGCGCCTGGGCGATGCCGTGCGGGAAGTTCAGCCCGGCCATCTGCTCGTGGCCGACCTCGGGGTTGACTCCGTACAGCTCGGGCCGCTCCAGCCGCTCGATGAAGGCGAGCGCGTGGCCGACGGTCGGCAGGAGGATGTCGCCGCGCGGCTCGTTGGGCTTGGGCTCGATGGCGAACCGCAGGTCGTAGCCCTGCTCGGTGACATAGGCGCCGAGCAGGTCGAAGGCCTCCTTCATCCGGTCGAGCGCGGCGCGCACGTCCTTGGCGGCGCCGGACTCGGCGCCCTCGCGCCCGCCCCAGGCCACATAGATCTTGGCGCCCAGCTCGACGGCGAGGTCGATGTTGCGGATGGTCTTGCGCAGCGCGTAGCGGCGCACGTCCCGGTCGTTGGCGGTGAACGCGCCGTCCTTGAAGACCGGGTGGGTGAAGAGGTTGGTGGTGGCCATGGGCACGGTCATGCCCGTGGCCTCCAGGGCCTGCCGGAAGCGCTTGATGTGTGACTCGCGCTCGGTCTCGGAGGCGCCGAAGGGGATCAGGTCGTCGTCGTGGAACGTTACGCCGTACGCGCCGAGCTCGGCGAGCCGCGTCACGGACTCGACGGGGTCGAGCGCCGGGCGGGTGGCGTCCCCGAAGGGGTCCCTGCCCTGCCAGCCGACCGTCCACAGACCGAAGGTGAACTTGTCTTCGGGGGTGGGGTTGTAGCTCATCGCGGCTCCCTCGCCTATTTCGTCATGGCGCTTTACAAATTAGTATGCACGAGCATTCCGGGGAAGCCCCGCTCAGCCACACACTGGTCAGCCGCATACAGGGACATGAAAGGGAGAGCGCGATGGCAGCAGCAGCCGTGCCCGTGCCCGAGGGACCGCTGGTCGTCGGCGTGGACAGCTCCACGCAGTCCACCAAGGCGCTGGTCGTCGACGCCGCGACCGGCCAGGTCGTCGCGCGCGGCCAGGCGCCGCACACCGTCGGCGGCGGGGCGGGGGGTGACGGCAAGGAGAGCGACCCGGAGCAGTGGTGGCGGGCGCTGGCCGAGGCACTCGGCCAGTGCGGGGCGCACGCCCGGCAGGCGGCCGCGGTCTCGGTCGGCGGCCAGCAGCACGGCCTGGTCACGCTGGACGCCGCGGGGCGCCCGGTGCGTCCGGCGCTGCTGTGGAACGACGTGCGGTCGGCCCCGCAGCGCGACAGCCTGGTCGAGGAGCTGGGCGGCCCCAAGGTGTGGGCGGAGCGGGTCGGCAGCGTGCCCGCGCCCGCCTTCACCGTCACCAAGTGGGCCTGGCTGAAGGAGACCGAGCCCGAGGCGGCGCGGGCCACCGCCGCCGTGCGGCTCCCCCACGACTACCTCACCGAGCGGCTCACCGGCCAGGGCACGACCGACCGCGGCGACGCCTCCGGCACCGGCTGGTGGGCGTCGGCGACCGAGTCGTACGACGGGCAGATCCTGGAGCACGTCGGCCTCTCCCCCGACCTGCTGCCGCGCGTGCTGCGGCACGGGGAGGCGGCCGGGACCGTGCGGCACCTCCCGGACCTGCCGCTGCCCGCCGGGGCCCTGGTGGCCACCGGCACGGGCGACAACATGGCGGCGGCCCTGGGCCTTGGCCTGCGGCCGGGGCAGCCCGTGCTGAGCCTGGGCACCTCCGGTACGGTCTACACCGTCTCGGCGCGCCGACCCGCCGACCCCACGGGGGTGGTCGCGGGGTTCGCGGACACGCGCGACGCCTGGCTGCCGCTGGCCTGCACGCTCAACTGCACGCTGGCCGTGGACCGGATCGCCGCCCTGCTCGGCCGCGACCGCGAGGCGGTGGAGCAGGGCGGCTCGGCCGTCCTGCTGCCGTTCCTCGACGGCGAGCGCACCCCCGACCTGCCGCTGTCCTCCGGGCTGCTGTACGGGCTGCGCCATGACACGACGCCGGGTCAGGTGCTCCAGGCGGCCTACGACGGGGCCGTGTTCGCGCTGCTCACCGCGCTCGACCGGGTCCTGGACGCGGACGCCGCGCCCGACGCGCCGCTGCTGCTCATCGGCGGCGGCGCCAGGGGCACGGCGTGGCGGGAGACGGTACGCCGCCTCAGCGGCCGGCCCGTCCAGGTGCCCCGGGCCGAGGAACTGGTCGCGCTCGGCGCCGCCGCCCAGGCCGCGGGCCTGCTGCTGGGCGAGGACCCGGCGGCGGTGGCCCGGCGCTGGAGGACGGCGGAGGGGCCCTCGTACGAGCCGGTGGAGCGCGACCGGGCGGCGCTGGAGCGCCTGGCCGGGGTCCTGTCGGATGCCGACGCATTGCTGCGCCGACCGGCACCGTAAGGTTTCGGGCCGGGCCACGGAGACGCAGCGCGGGGTCCAGGACCGCCGACCGCCAAGGACAGGAGAACCGCCAGGTGGCAGCGCCACTGCCCAACACCCAGCAGGCGATCCGCAGACACAACCTCTCCCTCGTGCTGCACGCCGTCGCCACGCACGGTCCGCTGTCCCGCGCCGCCGTCGCGGCCCGGATCGGGCTGACCCGGGCCGCCGTCTCGACCCTCGTCGACGAGCTGGCCCGGGACGGGCTGCTGGTGGAGCTCGGGCCGTCCCGGCCGGGCACGGTCGGCCGTCCCGGCAGCGCGCTGCAGCTCAACGAGCGCGGACCGGCCGGGCTGGGCGCGGAGATAGGCGTGGACCACCTGGCGGTGTGCGCGATGGACCTCGGCAGGCGGGTGCGGCTGCGGGCCCAGGTCGAGTCGGCGAACCGGGGCCGCGCGCCGGGCCCCGTGCTCGGGCGGCTCGCCGAGCTCGTACGACGTGTCGCGGCCCAGGCGGAGGGCGAGGGGCTGCGGCCGGCGGGGCTCTCGGTGGCGGTGCCGGGGCTGGTGGCACGCGAGTCCTGCGTCGTGGTGCGGGCGCCGAACCTCGGCTGGGAGGACGTGGATGTGGGTCCCGCGCTGCGCGAGGCCCTGCCCGGCCTCCCCCTCACCGTCGACAACGAGGCCAACTTGGGCGCGCTCGCGGAGCTGTGGCTCGGCGGGCACGACCCCGCGCCGCGTGACTTCGTGCATGTCTCGGCCGAGATCGGCATCGGTGCCGCCGTGGTGATCGACGGGCGGCTGCTGCGCGGGACGCATGGCTTCGCGGGCGAGCTGGGCCATGTGCCGGTGCGGCCCGAGGGCCCCGCGTGCGCGTGCGGCGGGCGCGGCTGTCTGGAGCAGTACGCGGGCGAGGAAGCGGTGCTGCGGGCCGGGGGCGTCCATGCGGAGCAGGCCGCCGCCGAACACCGGGCCCCCGGGGGCCGGATCGCCCTGCTGGCCCGGCGCGCTGCGGACGGCGACCAGCGGGTGCGGCGGGCGCTGCGCGGCGCGGGCGCGGCGCTGGGCATCGCCCTGGCGGGCACGGTGAACCTTCTGGACCCGCAGAAGGTGGTGCTCGGCGGGGCGCTGACCCCGCTGGCGCCCTGGCTGCTGCCCGCTCTGGAGCGGGAGCTGGCGCGGCGGCTCACGGATCCGGCCCGGCCGGGCCAGGATGTGGTGACCGTCTCCCGGCTGGGCTCCGACGGCCCGGTGCTGGGCGCGGCGGGCTCGGTGGTCCAAGCGGTCCTGGACGACCCGGCGGCGCTGAGGGGAGACGGCGCGTAAGGCGTGCCACAGGGACCCCTGTGGCCCGGCTCGCTCGGCGTGTCGTGAGTGCTGTCGCCCGACTGGCCGACACGCGCCTCCCGGGGAGGCGCGTGTGGTGATCATACGATCTGCCAGTGACTGCCGTGAGCCCGCAGGGCGGGTCAGTGAGCGCCCCGCAGGAAGTCCTCCAGACCCGCCAGGTCGTCGGTGTTGATGTAGTCGACGTCGGCGGCGAGGAGTTCGCGCCACAGCACCTCGCGCTCCGCACCCGCCACGTCAGGGGTGGCCCAGAAGCGGACGCGCTGGCCGCTCGCGTGCGCCGAGCCCACGATCTGGCGCAGCTTCTCCCGCTCGGCCGGCGGCATCTGGCCGGCTCCCAGCCAGCTGAAGCTCTGCGTCCAGTTGCTGCTGATGAGCGGGATGAAGGAGGCGGGCACGCCGCTGCCCAGGTCCTCGAGACGCCCGTCGTAAAAGGCGTGGCGCACCCGTTCCGCCTCCATGGGGGCCCGCGCGCCACGGTCGCCCGAGATGACGGCGGTCACCGCGGAGCGGCGCACCCGGCCGCCGACCCCGCCGTGGGCGGTGGACAGCATCGGGTGGTAGCGGCGCAGGCGCTTGGCGAGTTCGAGGTAGGTGGGCTCGCCCGCGGTCTTGATGTCGATGAGCAGCTGCAGCGTCAGGTCGTGGCCGCGGTAGACCCGGCCGCCGTTCTGCTTGACGCGCCGCGCCAGCGGGTCGAGGTAGAGCGCCTCCAGCGTGCGGGAGGGGTCGAGGTCGGTCGCGTCATGGGCGACCAGCAACTGGCCGTCCACCAGCCAGATGTCGGCCTCGACGCTCCCGAAGCCGTGGGAGAGCGCGTCGGTGAGCGGGTGCGGGTGTTCGTAGTCGTTGTGGGCGTGGGCTCTGGCCAGCGGCGGCTTGCCCCTGCCGGAGCCCGAACTCGCGTAGGCGGGGGCGGCTATCCCGCCCGCCAGGGCTGCTCCGAGGGTGACGACAAAGGCACGGCGCGTACGGCGGACCATGGGGGCCTCCCGGCTCTTGCCCCGGCGCGGGGCCGGGGGTGCACGACGGACGCCAGTGAGTATCGGGGCGGCGTGGGCCGGTTGGGCAGAGGCGTGCGAAGAGTTCCGCGGGCGGTCTCCGGCCATTTCCGTGCCGTTCCCGCGACACGCGCGGCGCGGGCCGAAGCGGTGGGTTGGGACCGGTGGTTGACGGGAGGTGTGCCGTGGCGGTGAGGCGACGCGCGGGAGCCGGGCGGACGCGCGCGGCGGTGGCGGTGGTCCTCACATGGGGCGTGCTGGCCGGCGCGAAGCCGGCCGGGGCGGATCCCGCGCCCACGCTCCGCGCCGCGCCGCGCGATCTGGAGCGCACCCAGCCGGCGCCCGGCGTGGAGTACCGCCGGTTCACGCTGGCCACCTCGCACGGCACGGCGCTGGGCCATCTGCTCACCGTCGACCTGCGGGAGCCGGGGATCTCGCTCGACCTGCTCCACCCCGAAGCGGTCGCCTCGCGCGCCCGGGTCTCCGCGATGGCCACCAAGCGCTCCGCGGTCGCCGCCGTGAACGGCGACTTCTTCGACATCACCGAGACCCAGCACCCCGGTGTGGACGCGACGGGCGCCGCGGTGGGCCCGGAAGTCACGGGCGGACTGCTGCTCAAGTCCGCGGTGCCTCAGGGCCAGCGGTTCGGCCCGGCGGCGCCGCCCGGCACCTCCACCGAGGACGTCATCGGGGTCGGCGCCGACCGGATCGCCCGGGTGGGCCGGCTGACGCTGCGCGGCACGGTGACGGCGGAGGGGCGGGGCACCCGGCCGCTGCGCGGGCTGAACCAGTACGCGGTGCCGGTGGACGGCATCGGGGCGTACACCTCCGACTGGGGCAGCGCGTCCCGGGTGCGGACCACCTGCGGTGTGGACACCGCCCGGTCGGCGCCCTGCAGCGCGGAGACCTACGAGGTGACCGTGCGTGAGGGTCGGGTCGCCCAGCGGGCGGTCACGCCCGGCAAGGGCCCGATCGCGGCGGATTCGTTCGTCCTGGTGGGGCGGGAGGCAGGGGCGCGGGCGCTGCGTGAGCTGCGGGTGGGCGACCCGGTGCGCTTCGAGTACGGGCTGCGCGACACGCACGGCCCACGGTTCGCCTTCGCGCTCGGCGGCTTCCCGATCGCGCGCGACCACCGCAGGCTCGACGGGCTCGACCCGCTGACCGGGGCGGTGCGTACCGCGGCGGGCATCGGCGACGGCGGACATCTGCTGTATCTGCTGGTGCTGGACGGCGAGATGACCTATCGCGCCGGACTGACCCTCAGCGAGCTCGCGGATGTGATGCTCGACCTCGGCGCCGACGACGTGGTCAACCTCGACGGCGGCGGTTCCTCCACGCTCGTGGCGCGGCAGGCGGACAGCGGGCGGGTCAGCGTGCGCAACCATCCCTCGGGCGGCACCGAGCGGCTGGTCCCCAACGGGATCGGCGTGTTCAGCCGCCCCCGCCCCGACGCACGGCCCCGGTCAGGGCCGGACGCTGCTGACCACGTCCGCGGTCGCCGCGAGCCCCTCGGAGATGGTCGGCGCGATGCTGCTGCTGGCCAGGTAGAAGCCGAGGGTGACGCAGACCAGCGCATGGGAGACGCGCAGCCCTCCACTCCGCAGGAAGACCATTGCCAGGATCAGCAGCAGTAGGACCACGGAGATCGAAATGGCCATGGCGAGCCTCCTCAGGCGCTTCATGAGGATCGGAATCCGGCCGCCAGTTTGGCCCAGTCACGCCCTTGACCCGCGCCATCGCGGTGCTCCATACGAGTGCCGATCACGGGTGCGAACGCCCCGCCCGTGCCCGGACGGCCCGCCCCGGCCGCTTCCGGACGTCGCGTGCGGTGCCGCACGCGACGTCCGGGAGCGGGGTCGCTCAGCCGACGGGGGCGGGCAGGTCCACCAGCCCGGCCAGTGCCTCGCGGTGGCGGCCGGGGGTGCCCAGGGCGATCTCGTCGCACTTGGCCCGCTTGAGGTAGAGGTGCGCCGGATGTTCCCAGGTCATGCCGATCCCGCCGTGCAGCTGCACACACTCCTCGGCCGCGTGCACCGCGACCCGCGCGCAGTACGCCTGCGCGACCGCCACCGCGACGGGGACATCGGGGCTGTCCGCGGCGAGCGCGTCGGCGGCGTGCCGGGCCGTGGCGCGGGCGGAGACCAGCTCGAGCCATAGTCCGGCCATTCGGTGTTTGAGCGCCTGGAACGAGCCAATGGGGCGGCCGAACTGATGGCGCTCCTTGGTGTGCCGTACGGTCTCCGCCAAACACCATTCGGCCAGACCCAGTTGCTCGGAGGCCAGCAGCCCGGCCCCGGTCATGAGGGCCCGGCCGACGGCGGCCCGGGCGCGGTCGGGCCCGGCGAGGCGGCGCGCCGGGGCCTCGGCGAAGTGAAGCGCGGCGAGCGGCCGGGTGAGGTCGAGCGGGGTCGACACCTCGACCGTGACGCCGGTGACGCCCGGGGCGCCGGTGTCCACGGCGTAGAGCCCGTAACCGTCCGGGCCCTCGGCGGGGACCAGCAGCACTTCCGCGCCGACCGCCCCCGCCACCCCGCCGACCCGGCCGCTCAGGGCGCCGTCGGCGCGGGCGGTGACGGTGGCGGGCGGCGCGCCGCCGGGCGCGGTGGACAGCGGCAGCGCGAGCGCGCCGACCGCGCGCCCCTCGGCGAGCGCGCCGAGCAGCCGGGCCACCTGCTCCTCGTCGGTGTCGCAGCCCAACAGGGCCGAGGCGGCGAGCACGGCGCTGGTGAGATAGGGAACGGGGGCGACGGAACGGCCCAGCTCCTCCAGCACGACCGCTGCCTCCCGCGCGGTGGCGCCCTGTCCGCCGAGCTTGTCGGGGACCAGGAGCCCGGCCACCCCCATCTCGACGGCCAGCGAGCGCCACAGCGACGGGTCGTACGGGCGGCGGCTCTCCGCCTCCGCGAGGACGGCGGAGGGCGGGCAGCGGTCGGCGAGCAGCGACCGCACGGCGGCGCGCAGATCCTCCTCGGCCTCGGAGTAGAGCAGGTCGGCCTCGGAGCAGAGCGGGTCGGGGGTGCTCATCGGGGCAGATCCTTCCACGGGAGGTCCTTGTCGGTCCGCGGCTCGGACGGCAGGCCCAGGACTCGTTCGGCGATGATGTTGAGCAGCACCTCGGAGGTGCCGCCCTCGATGGAGTTGCCCTTGGCGCGCAGATAGCGGTAGCCGGCCTCGCGTCCGGTGAAGTCGACGAGCTCGGGGCGGCGCAGCGTCCAGTCGTCGTACAGCAGGCCCTCCTCGCCCAGCAGTTCCACCTCCAGGCCGCTGATCTCCTGGTTGAGGCGGGCGAAGGCGAGCTTCATCGCCGAGCCCTCGGGGCCTGGCTGGCCGCTCGCGAGCTGCTGGCGCAGCCGTTCGCCCGCCAGCCGGGCCGCCTCCGCCTCCACCCACAGCCCGAGCAGCCGCTGGTGCAGGTCGTGGGTGCGCAGCTCGGGCCGCTCGCGCCAGGCTCCGGCGACCGGGCCGATCATGCCGCCCTCGCGGGGGACGCGGCCGCCGCCGATGGCGACGCGCTCGTTCATCAGGGTGGTCTGGGCGACCTTCCAGCCCTCACCGACCTCGCCGAGGCGCCGGCTGTCGGGGATGCGCACGCCGGTGAGGAAGACCTCGTTGAACTCCGCCTCGCCGGTGATCTGGCGCAGCGGGCGGACCTCGACGCCGGGGTCGGTCATATCGCAGATGAAGTAGCTGATGCCGCGGTGCTTGGGCAGGTCGGGGTCGGTGCGGGCGATGAGGATCGCCCAGCGGGCGAGATGTGCGCTGGACGTCCAGACCTTCTGCCCGTCGACCACCCAGGTGTCGCCGTCGAGCACGGCCCGGGTGGAGAGGGCCGCGAGGTCGGAGCCGGCTCCCGGTTCGCTGAACAGCTGGCACCACACCTCCTCCCCGGTCCACAGGGGGCGCAGCAGACGGGTGCGCTGCTCGTCGGTGCCGAAGCCGAGGATGGTGGGCGCGGCCATGCCGAGGCCGATGCCGATGCGGCGGGGGTCGTTGTCGGGCGCACCCGCGGCTTCCAGCTCGGCGTCCACGACGGACTGCAGGGCGCGGGGGGCGCCGAGGCCGCCGAGCCCCGCCGGGTAGTGGATCCAGGCGAGTCCGGCGTCGAAGCGGGCCCGCAGGAAGTCCAGCCTGGCGGTGGTGGCCACGGGGTGCTCGGCGAGCAGCTGTCGGACACGGCGCCGCAGCTCGGCGGCGGTCATCCGCTCCCGTTCGGTGGCCGCGCTCATCGGGCCGCCCCCTTGTCTTCCGAGCTCGGGACGACCACGACGCGGCCGGTGGTGGTGCCGTCCGCGACGCGCTGGACGGCGTCGGCGGCGGCGTCCAGCGGCACCCGCTCGCTGACCAGGGGGCTGACCGCGCCCTGCGCGGCGAGCTGTGCCAGCTCGTCGTGGCAGGCGCGGACGGCGGCGGGGTCATGGGTGTTGTACAGACCCCAGTGGAGGCCGAGAATCGCGTAGTTCTTGACGAGGGCGTGGTTGAGGGCGGCCTGGGGGACCACTCCGCTGGCGAAGCCGACGACCACGATCCGGCCCTCGAAAGCCACGCACTTGACCGACTTGGCGAACGCGTCGCCGCCGACCGGGTCGTAGATCACATCGGCGCCCCGTCCGCCGGTGGCCTCCTTGACGGCCGCCACGATGTCCTCCTGCCGCCGGTCGACGACCAGGTCGCAGCCCAGCTCCCGGGCCACCTTGGCCTTGTCCTCGCCGCCGACGACGCCGATCACCCGCGCGCCGTGGGCCTTGCCGAGCTGGACGGCGGCGCTGCCGACGCCGCCCGCGGCGGCGTGCACGAGCAACGTCTCGCCGGGCTGCAGCCGGGCCCGGCGGTGCAGGCCGAACCACCCGGTCTGGTAGCCGATGTGCAGCGCCGCGGCCTGCGCGTCGTCCAGCGCGTCGGGCGCGGGCAGCGCGGCCGCGGCGCTGACGACCGTGGTCTCGGCGAAGCCGCCGGCGGGCAGCTCGGGGGTGGCGATGACGCGGTCGCCCGGGCGGCCCGGCGCGCCCTCGCCGACGGCCAGGACCTCGCCGCATACCTCGACGCCGGGGGTGAACGGCAGCGGGGGGCGCACCTGGTACTGCCCGCGGCACAGCAGGGCGTCGGGGAAGTTGACGTCGGCGGCCCTGACCCGCAGCAGCAGCTGCCCGGGCCCGGCGACCGGCTCCGCCACCTCTTCCAGGCGCATCACCGCGCGCGGCTCGCCCGTCTCGTGCACTCGCCATGCCTGCATACCCGTGGCCTCCCACACCCTGTCGGTCGGCGCGCGGTCCCCGCGCCGACCGCATACTAACCAGTCGGTACGACCAGCGGAACCGTCCGCGAGGCGCGCCCGGGCCACTCCGCCGGGCGGCGGATGACCTCTTGTGCGACGCTGAACGGGCTCTGAGGCTGGATGGGCCCTTGAGTCAGACGCCGCCGACAGGCGAGGGTGGGCAGCGGCAACGCGGCTCGCACCCCGGCGAACCGAGCCCATAAAAGGCGAACGGGAGACGACGACTGTGCCCGAGAACCAGACGATCAGCGAAGCCGAGACGGAGGCGCGCATACGCGGCATCTGTTTCAAGACCGGACCGCCGCGGCGGTTCGGTGTCGAGCTCGAATGGCTTGTGCACGACGCGCACGACCCCGCACACCCGGTGGAGGCCGCCCGGCTCAAGGCCGCGGTCACCGCACTGCGCGAACTGCCGCTCCGGTCCACCCTCACCTTCGAACCTGGCGGCCAGCTGGAGCTCAGCTCCCTCCCGGCCGACTCGCTCACCGCCCTGGTGGAGTCCGCCGCCGCCGACCTGGCGCTCGTACGCCCGCTCCTCGCCCGCCTCGGCCTCGGCATCGCCGGCCACGGGCACGACCCATGGCGCCCGCCGCGCCGGTTTCTCACCACCCCTCGCTACGCCACGATGGAGACCTACTTCGACCGCCGCGGACCGGCCGGGCGCTCCATGATGTGCAACACCGCCTCCGTGCAGGTGTGCGTGGACGCCGGCCACGACGAGCCAGGACCGCTCGGCGTCGGGCGGCGCTGGCGGCTGGCCCATCTGCTGGGGGCCGTGCTGACCGCCGCCTTCGCCAACTCTCCCCTGCACCAGGGCGCCCCCACCGGCTACCGCTCGACGCGGCAGGCCCTGTGGACCGCGATGGACCCGGGCCGGACGCTGGCGCCGCCCGCCGGCCCGGACCCGCGTGCGGCCTGGGCCGGGTATGTGCTGGACGCGCCCGTCATGGCCATCCGGGACGGCGAAGAGACGTGGGCCGTGCCGTACGGCCTCACCTTCCGCGACTGGATCCGCACCGGCGCGCCCCGGCCGCCCACCCTGGACGACCTCGATTACCACATATCGACCCTCTTCCCGCCCGTCCGCCCCCGCGGCCATCTGGAGCTGCGCATGATCGACGCGCAGCGTGGCGACGACGGCTGGATCGTCCCGCTCGCCGTCACCGTGGCCCTCTTCGACGACCCCGAGGCGGCGGAGACCGTCTACCGCGTGGTGAAACCGCTCGCCGAGACGGCGGGCCCGGAGCCCGCGCCCGCCAACGCGCTGTGGCGCGCCGCCGCCCGCCACGCCCTCGCCGACCCCGAGCTCCGCGCCGCCGCCGCCGTCTGCTTCACCACGGCCCTTGATGCGCTGCCCCGGCTCGGGGCCTCCCCCGCCATCACCTCCGCCGTCGCCGCCTTCACCGACCGCTATGTCGCCCGCGGCCGATGTCCGGCCGACGATCTGCTCACCCCCGTCACCGGGAAGGAGTACCGGCCATGACCGCTCCCGGCCCCGACACCGACCCCGAGGCGCTGCGGCGGCGCGCCGAAGCGGCGCTGCGGCGAGCGCGCGAGCGCACCCGCACCCTCACCACCTGCGTCGACGAACACGACCTCACCGCCCAGCACTCCCCGCTGATGTCACCGCTGGTCTGGGACCTGGCGCACATCGGCAACCAGGAGGAGCAGTGGCTGCTGCGCGCGGTCGCCGGGCAGGAGGCGCTGCGCCCCGAGATCGACTCGGTGTACGACGCCTTCGAGCACCCGCGCGCCGAGCGGCCCTCGCTGCCGCTGCTGCCGCCCGCCGAGGCGCGCGGATACGTCGCCGATGTGCGCGGCCGGGTGCTCGACGTGCTGACGCGGATCCCGCTGCGGGGCGGGCCGCTGGTCGACGCCGCCTTCGCGTTCGGCATGATCGCGCAGCACGAGCAGCAGCACGACGAGACGATGCTCATCACTCATCAGCTGCGCCGCGGGCCCGCCGCCCTCACCGCCCCGCCGCCACCCCCGCCGGAAACCGCTGACGGCGCCCCGCTGCCCGCGGAGGTGCTGGTCCCCGGCGGCCCGTTCACCATGGGCACCTCCACCGAGCCCTGGGCTCTGGACAACGAGCGCCCGGCCCACCGGCGGGTGGTCCCCGCCTTCTTCATCGATACCGCTCCGGTCACGGCCGGCGCGTACGCGCGGTTCATCGAGGACGGCGGCTACGAGCGGCGGCGCTGGTGGACCGAAGCGGGCTGGGGTCATATCCGCGAGCACGGGCTGAGTGCGCCGCTGTTCTGGCGGCGGGAGGGCGGGCAGTGGCTGCGCCGGCGGTTCGGCGTGACGGAGCCGGTGCGGCCCGAGGAGCCCGTGGTGCATGTGAGCTGGTACGAGGCCGACGCCTACGCCCGCTGGGCGGGGCGGCGGCTGCCCACCGAGGCGGAGTGGGAGAAGGCCGCCCGGCACGACCCGGCCGGCGACCGGTCCCGGCGCTACCCCTGGGGCGACGCCGACCCCACCCCGGACCACGCCAACCTGGGCCAGCGCCATCTGCGGCCGGCCCCGGCCGGCAGCTACCCGCGCGGTGCCTCGCCGCTCGGCGTCCGGCAGCTGATCGGCGACGTGTGGGAGTGGACGGCCAGCGACTTCCTGCCCTACCCGGGGTTCCGGGCCTTCCCGTACCGCGAGTACTCGCAGGTCTTCTTCGGCGACGCGTACAAGGTGCTGCGCGGCGGCTCCTTCGCCGTGGACCCGGTCGCCTGCCGCGGTACCTTCCGCAACTGGGACCTGCCCATACGCCGCCAGATCTTCTCGGGCTTCCGCACCGCGCGCGACGCGCGGCCCGGGGAAGCGTGAACACCAGCCACCCGGATCGGACCGCACCCTGGATCGGAAGGGGGTGATGCCGATGTGCCGGCATCTCGCCTATCTCGGACCCAGCACGCCCGTGGGAGAACTCCTCATCGCGCCCCCGCACGGGCTGTACCGCCAGTCCTACGAGCCACGGCGACAGCGGCACGGCCGGATGAACGCCGACGGATTCGGCGTCGGCTGGTACGCGGAGGGCGACCCGGTGGCCGCCCGCTACCGGCGCGCCGGGCCCATCTGGGCCGATCTGTCGTTCACCGACCTGGCCCGGGTGATCCGGACCGGCGCGCTGCTGGCCGCCGTGCGCAACGCCTCCGAGGCGAGCGCCGACGGGGATGCGGGCGCCGCCCCCTTCGCCTCGGGCTCCTGGCTGTTCAGCCACAACGGAAGGGTCGAGGACTGGCCCCACTCCGTGGCCGACCTCGTCACCACCCTGCCGCCCGCCGACCTGCTGCGGCTGGAGGCGCGCTGCGACGCGGCGTTCCTGTGGGCGCTCGCGCTGCACCGGCTCCGCCTGGGCCAGGACCTGCCCACGGCGCTGGGCGAGACCACCGGTATGGTGGCCGCCGCGGCGCCCGGGTCGCGGCTCAACCTGCTGCTCACGGACGGCGAGACCATCGCCGCCACCGCCTGGGGCGACACCCTCAGCTATCTGACCGAGCCGGGCCACAGCGTCGTGGTCGCCTCCGAGCCCTACGACGACGACCCGCGCTGGACCGACGTCCCCGACCGCACACTGCTCACCGCCACCCGCTCCGATGTTCAGCTCACCGCACTCAAGGAGGCTTCCCTGTGAGCCCCTTCACCATCACCCGCACCCTGCCCGCCGACGCCACGGCCGCCGCGCTGCGCACCGATGTGGCCGAGGGACTGACCCGCAGCCCCAAACAACTGCCGCCGAAGTGGTTCTACGACGCCCGCGGAAGCGAGCTGTTCGAGCGGATCACCGAGCTGCCCGAGTACTACCCGACGCGCGCGGAGCGGGAGATCCTGATCGCCCGGGCCGCGGAGATCGCCACCGCGACCCGCGCCCGTACGCTCGTCGAGCTGGGCTCCGGCTCCTCCGAGAAGACCCGCCATCTGCTCCGCGCCCTGCCGGATCTGCACGCCTACGTGCCCGTGGACGTGAGCGAGAGCGCGCTGACCCTCGCGGGGCGCGCCCTGCTCGCCGAGCACCCGGGGCTGACGGTGCACGCGCTGGTCGCCGACTTCCTGGGCGGGCTCGCCCTCCCGCAGGACACGCCGGGCCCGCGCCTGGTGGCGTTCCTCGGCGGCACCGTCGGCAATCTGCTGCCCGTCGAGCGGGCCGGGTTCCTCGCCTCGGTCAGCACCCTGCTCGCGCCCGGCGACGCGCTGCTGCTGGGCACCGACCTGGTCAAGGACGAGGCCACGCTGGTCGCCGCGTACGACGACGCGCAGGGCGTCACGGCAGAGTTCAACAAGAACGTGCTCGCCGTCCTCGACCGGGAGCTGGGCGCCGACTTCGACCCGGCGGACTTCGACCATGTGGCGCTGTGGGACGCCGAGCACGAGTGGATCGAGATGCGGCTGCGGGCCCGCGGCGCCGTCACCGCGAAGATTCCCGCGCTGGACCTCGCCGTGCACCTCGCGGCCGGGGAGGAGATCCGCACCGAGGTCTCCGCGAAGTTCCGGCGGGAGCGGGTACGGGCGGAGCTGACCGCGGCGGGGCTGCGGCCGCGGCAGTGGTGGACCGACAGCGAGGGGCGCTTCGCGCTGTCGCTCGCGGTCCGGGCGTAGACCTTCGGCGGCTGGGCCCTGGACCACACCTGGCACCGAGCGCCCCCGGCGCACTCGCCAGGGCCGAGGGGGCGCACAACTCCGCCGTCACCACGCCCTTTTGAGATCACTACGCTCCGTTCCACCCGCGACACCGAGCGAAATAATGTGATCCACGTCACTCCCCAACGGTGAGGCCGCAGCGTAGCGCGCTGCGGCCTTCAGCCGTGCCCCAACTCCCTCTTGTTGTGGCCAAATCCACACCCTTAATCTTTGGCGCGCCCGGCAGCGCGCCGCGAAGGCGCATGAGAAGGAGCCGTCCATGGCCTTACGCGGACGCCACCGCCGCTACAAGCCCAACCGCATCTCCCGCGCCTCGCTCAGCGTCACCGCGGGCGGCGCCGGTATCGCCCTGCCGCTGGTCGGAGCGGCCGGCGCGAGCGCCGCCACCGGGGAGGCCTGGGAGAAGGTCGCCCACTGCGAGTCCACCGAGAACTGGGACATCAACACCGGGAACGGCTTCTACGGGGGCCTGCAGTTCACCCAGTCCACCTGGGAGGCGTACGGCGGGACCGCGTACGCGCCCCGGGCCGACCTGGCCACCAAGGACCAGCAGATAGCCGTCGCCGAGAAGGTGCTCGACGCCCAGGGCCCCGGCGCCTGGCCGAACTGCTCGGCGCGGGCCGGGCTGACCCGCGCCGACGCCGCCCCGCAGAGCGCGGCCAAGGCCGCGGGCGCGTCGTCGACGACACACCAGCAGGCCGACCGGACCCCGCGGACCAAGCACGACACGCCGACGCCCACCAGCCTGCCGGGCCGTACGGCCGCCCAGGGCGGCAAGTACGTGGTCATCGCCGGGGACTCGCTGTCCCGGATCGCCGGCCGGCACGATGTCGACGGCGGCTGGCAGACGATTTACCAGGCCAACCGCGAGACCATCGGCGGCGACCCCGATCTGATCTTCCCCGGGCAGAAGCTCTCCCTGAACGGCTCCGCGGCCAAGGCCACATCCAAGGGGAAGGCCGAACCCAAGGCCAAGGCGAAGGCCCAGCCGAAGGCCGAGCGGCCGTCGAAGGCCGCCAAGCCGGACCGCCACCACCGGTCCACCCACAAGCCCGCCACCACCTCCGAGTTCACCGCACCGGTCAGCGGAGTCAGCCCGACCACGGCCTACCGCGCGGCCGGGAGCAGCTGGTCGAGCGGCTATCACACCGGCGTCGACTTCCCCGTGGGTATCGGCACCTCGGTCAAGGCCGTCGGCGCCGGCCGGGTGGTCTCGGCGGGGTGGGCCGACGCGTACGGCTACGAGGTGGTCATCCAGCACCCGGACGGCAGATACAGCCAGTACGCCCATCTGTCGCAGCTGTCCGTCCGGGCGGGCCAGCAGCTGAGCGGCGGCCAGCAGGTGGGCCGTTCCGGTTCCACGGGCAACGCCACCGGTCCGCACCTGCACTTCGAGATCCGCACCGGCCCCGGCTACGGCTCCGACATCAACCCGCTGGCCTATCTGCGCTCACACGGCGTCTCCATCTGAGCAGCGTGCGCGGCGAGCCGGGGCAGCAGGTCCCCGGGTCGCTCGCAGACCACGATGCCGTCCACGTCGCGGCGCGACACGAACCCTTCGGCCGCGGCGTGGGCGAGAAAGGCGAGCAGCGGCTGGTAGAAGCCGCCGGTGTCCAGGAGGGCGCACGGCTTGTCGTGCAGCCCTATCTGAGCCCATGTCAGCGCCTCGAAGAGCTCCTCCGCCGTGCCGAGGCCGCCCGGCAAGGCGACGAAGGCGTCGCCGAGTTCCGCCATGCGCGCCTTGCGCTGGTGCATGTCCTCGACGACCAGGAGCCGGGTGAGACCGGTGTGGCGGATCTCGTGGCGCGAGAGGTGCCGCGGAATGACGCCCGTGACGGCGCCGCCCCCGCGCAGCGCGCCGTCGGCCACCGCCCCCATCAGACCCACCCGGGCCCCTCCGTACACCAGCTCGAGCCCGGCCTCGGCCACGGCCCGGCCGAACTCGGCCGCCGCTCGGAGATGGACCGGGCGGCAGCCGGACGAGGCCCCGCAGAAAACCGTGACCCGGCGCACACGCGTGTCCGCTTTCACGCCGCGCCATAAGCGGCCGAAGACATTCCACTGAATACTTTCGAAAATATTGCATCCTGCAATATTCCATGTTCGGCATGGCGCTCCGCCACCATCCACGCCATCTTCTCCAGTTGTGCCTCGGAGAGCTCACACGAGATCAGCGATTCCACGCTCACCGAATAGGTGGCACACCATTCCAGAATCGCTTCGAGTCCGTTGACGGATGCCGCGAAAAAGCGATGGTCCGGACTTCCCCAAAGGGTGGCCAGCTCCTGGAGCATACTGGTCTGCGCCCCCTCGGGCGCCAGCATCCGACGCGCCCTGCGCGCCAGACGGGCCAGGTATCCCTCCCGGTCCGGGACATGCAGCAGCCGCGCGGTCAGCCGGTAGGGAAGATCCGGGAGCCGCTGCGCGAAATCCCGTAGCAGCGATATGGAACCGCCTTCGACGATCACGAACCGATGGCGCTCGCCGAGCTCCTCCAGCCTCCGGACGAGCGCATCCGCAGCCTCCTCGGACGGGTAGTCCCCGTCAGCGACGGTCCGGTCGCCCAGCCAGGAGCGCTCCACCTCGACCGTCTCCTCGCCGGCCCGGGCGCTGGTGGTCGCCAGGTCGGTGAAGCACTGGATCCGGTCGGCCACCACGATCGGCGCGCCCGTGATCCGGGCCAGCGCGGTGGCGGCCGCGCTCTTCCCTACGCCGGTGGGCCCCGCGATGACATGCACGAACTGCGGGCTTCCGCCATGCGATCCAGCCATCGAAATCCCCTTCGCCGCAACCTTCCTGACGGTCAATCACGGTAACCCCGGCCGCCCCGGGCGCATCCCTAGCCAAGGCATCAAAACAGTAAACGAATGGGCAAGTAATTAAAGGTTGAATATTTAACGCGATCCTTACTTGTCCCGCGCCACACTCCGGATCACACCATTCTCACGGCAGCTCTCACGGCAGCCGGAACGGTATTCACGAGAGGACCGGGCATGACTCAGCTATCGGATCCGCCGTCACCCATTCTCGATCCATTTGACAAGGGATGGATTCCGGACACGCTCTCGCTCCCTGCCGGATCGGTCCTGATCGACCTCTCCGTGCCCGTGGAGCGCGTTCTGGAACAGCTCGGGCCGGTGCTCGGCCGGTACAAGGAGCGCACGGTTCTGGTCGGCTACGGCGCCTCGTTCGACACCGCGCCGCAGGACGTGGCGCTGTTCGACTCCCTCCCGGGCTGGAGCCTCCATGTGCCGGGACACCCCGACGAGGCCGGGCGGCTGCTGCGGGAGGCCGCGGCCGGTGACGTGAGCGCGTACATCAGACTGCCCGAACAGGGCAACGCCGAGCCCCACGGCGCCTCGGGGTCGTTCGAGGTCATCAGGCTCGGCGCGGGCGGTGTGGTCCTGGCCGTGGGCCCCACGCTGGACACGGTGGCGCGCGCCACCGCCGGCCTCGACCTGACCGTCCTGTACGCCTCGACCATCCGCCCCTTCGACGCGGTCGGCCTGCGCACGGCGGTGCTGGCCGCCGACCGGGCCGACATCGTCCTGGTCGAGCCCTATCTGGCCGGGACCTCGGCACACCGCGTCGCCGAAACCCTGGTGAACGTTCCGCACCGGCTCCGCGCGCTCGGCCTCCCCTCGGACTTGGGGCCGAGCGCCGACGGGCTCGACGAGGCGGGCATCGCCGCGACGGTCAGGGCCTTCCTGCGCTGAAGGCATCAAGCCTGCGCCAAGGCTTGCACGACAGCACATCACTTCCCGGAAGGAAGCCGATGAACGTTCTCCTGATCTCCGGCATGGGTCCGGAAGTACCGAACAAGAAGCTTCTGGAGGGCTCCTCGTTCCAGGCGTTACTGGCCCCGGCGGGCCACCGCGCGGCCGCCGGGCACCCCGGAGTGTTCGACTTGTCGCTCCTGCGCACGGCGGCCGGGACGGGACAGCCCCTGCTGCGCCCGAGGCGCGCCGGCGGCCGGGCCCGCGCCGTCAGCTCCGTGCGCCTCACCACCCCCGCCGAGGAGGAACGCGAGCCGGGGCAGGCACCCCATCTGACCACGTTCACCCTGCAGTCGATCCTCCTGGCCGCCGGGGTCGACCACGAGGTGTTCCCGATCGAGAGGATCTGGAACGGCTCCCCCGCGGAACCCCCGGACGATGTCGACATCGTGCTGCTGTCGACCACGTTCATCTGGGACCGCCGCACCCTCGCCAAGGCCGTCGCGTGGGTGGAGGAACGCTGCCCCACCGCGCTCCTGGTGCTCGGCGGGCAGTACAGCAACCTCAAGTTCCAGCGGATCCTGGCCGACCACCCCTTCGTCCGGTACATCGTCCGCGGCGACGCCGAAGCCGCCCTGCCCGCCCTGCTGCGCGCCCTGCGCATCGACGGCGATGTGGCCGACATCCCCAACCTGGTGTGGCGCGACCCCGATACGGACCGGGTGCGCATGACCAGGATCGAGTACGTCGACCTGGACGCGCTGCCCTCGCCCAGCCCGGTGGGTACGCTCCCGGTCGTCCCCTACGAGTCCATGCGGGGCTGTCCGTTCAGCTGCAAGTACTGCTCCTTCCCCGCCGCGTCGCCGAAGTGGCGCTACAAGTCGGCCCAGAAGATCGCCGACGACTTCGTGCGCTACCGCCGTGAGAACGGCGCCGAGTACATCAAGGCCCTGGACTCCACCTTCACCGTGCCGCCGACCCGGCTGCGCGCGCTGCTGCCGCTGCTGGCGGAGGCGAACGTCGGCTGGGAGGCGTACACGCGCGCCAACTCGCTCCGCGACCGGGGAGTCATGGACGATCTGCAGCGGGCGCACTGCCGCGCGCTGTCCATCGGCTTCGAGTCGATGAACGACACCACGCTGGGCTACATGAACAAGAAGGTCACGGCGCGCGCCAACCGGGTGGCCTTCGAGCTGCTGCAGAACAGCTCGATCCACTCCTTCGTCTCGTTCATCGTCGGCTATCCCGGCGAGACACCCGAACTCTTCGAGGACACCAAGCGGTTCCTGGTGTCGGAGTACTCCGGCCAGTTCGCGCTCTACGTCTTCATGATGAACGACGAGACCATGCCGGTCTGGCAGGACGCCGGCCGCTTCGGTCTGGAGGTGTTCGACCTGGACGGCGAGGCGGAGGACTGGACCCACAACGGCATGGACAGCCGCACCGCCGCCCGGCTGCAGTTGGAGACCCTGCGCGAGGTGCGCTGGAAGAACGACCACGCGATCGCCAGGGTGTGGCAGCACGGCTTCGAATCCCCGCTGCTCCCCGACCGCTCCGCGGCCGAGAACGCGGTGGTCGAGAAGCTGGTGGACCGCCTCGGGATGCTGAGCGCCGACGTCCACGACCCGGGCGAGGCCGTACGCCGCAGGGACCGGCTGGTCTCTGATCTCGCCGGACACGGGGTGGTCACGGCCCGCTGAGGTCGTACTGGCCCGCCTGCAGATGGAACAGCTCGGCATAGATGCCGCCCCGGTCCAGCAGCTCCCGCGGGGTGCCCGACTCGGCGAGGCGCCCCTCGTGGAGGACGTGGATGAGGTCGGCGTGCCGGACGGACGCCAGCCGGTGAGTGATCAGGACGACGGTCTGTCCCTTCCCCGCGAGGGCGCGGATCTGCTCGAAGACGGCGAGCTCGGCGCGGGCGTCGAGCGCGGAGGTGGGCTCGTCGACCAGCAGTACGGGAGCGGTGCGGTAGCGGGCACGGGCGATGCCCAGCCGCTGCCACTGGCCGCCGGAGAGCTGGTGGCCACCGCGGAACTCGCGGGCCAGCAGGGTGTCCCAGCCATGCGGCAGCCCGGCGACGATGTCGTCCGCCCCGGCGTAGGCCGCCGCGCGGTCCAGGGCCTCGGCGCGGATGGGGCTCTGCGGGCTGCCGATCGCGACGTTCGCCTTGGCGGTGAAGGGCCAGCGTTTGAAGTCCTGGTTGACCATGGCGATGCGGGAGAAGAGCTGCTCGCGGTCGGCCGCCGCGGCGTCGGTGCCGTCCCACAGGATGCGCCCCGAGTCCGGCAGATGGAGCCCCGCGAGCAGCTTGACCAGGGTGGACTTGCCGGATCCGTTCTCGCCGACGAGCGCCACCACGCCCCCGCCGGGAATGGTGAGGCTGACCTTGTCCAGGGCGGGCCGGTCGCTGCCGGGATAGGTGAAGGAGACGGAGTCGAAGCGGATCTCCTCCGGCTCCTTCGGCAGCGGCAGCCCGCCCTCGGGGATGGCGCACCGCTCGGCGTCCTCGCACAGCCGGTCCAGGTCCTGGACGAACAGCATCTCCTCGTACAGCTGGTTGAGCTGCAGCACCAGCGAGGACAGATTCTGCGAGCCGGTGCGGATCGCGATGACCGCGGTGCCCGCGACGGACAGCTCCATGCCGCCGGTGAGCAGCAGCCCGGCGAGCGCCGAGTACGTGGCGAGGGTGGCCGCACCGGTGAGCGCCGCGGCGACCAGCTCGGTGCCGGCCGCGGCGTCGGCCAGCCGGGTCTGCTCCGCCTCGGCGGACTCCGACATCCGGCGGAAGTGCCGCAGCAGGAAGCGGCCGACGCCGTGCACCCGGACTTCCTGCGCCGCCTCGCGCTCGGTGAGCAGCCGGCTGAGCAGATGGCCCGCGCGGGCGTGTTCGATCATGGTGTGGAAGGAGAGATAGCGGCGGCGGGCGATGCGCAGCGCGCTCCAGCTGCGCGGCAGGGCGATGAGCACCAGCAGTGGCAGCAGCACGGGGTGCAGAACGGTCAGCACTCCGGCGGCGGCGATGACGGCGAGCAGCCCGTTGACCACCGCCACGCAGTACTTGACCATGCGCCGGGCCGAAGAGGCCCCGTACTGGGCGGAGTCCAGCAGCCGGTGGAACTCCGCGTCCTCGATCGCGGACAGCTCCACCTGGGCCGCGCACTCCAGGTACCGCTCGGTCGCGAGCCGTTCGACCTTCGGCTCCAGCCGGCCGGTCCCCGCCGTCGAGGCCGACGCCAGCAGCGCGCCGAGGACCGCCACCACGCCGACCACGATCAGGGACGGCAGGGCGTTGCGCAGCCGGTCTGCGGTCGCCCCGTCGGACAGCAGCGCCGCCAGGGCGCCGTTCACCGCCACCAGGCTGAACGCCTGGCCGATCCCCTGGCCGATCTCCGCCGCCGCGACCGTGCGCAGCGCCTTGCGGTCGGCGGCCCGGGCGAGCCGTACGGTGGAGCCCACCAGGCGCGGCAGCCTGCGGGCCATCGCCCATAACGACAGATGCAGATAGGCGTCGTCGTAGCGGCTGAATCCCATGTCGTACCGGAGCCGTCCGCCGAAGAGCAGACGCTCGGACTCCGATGTCTCGTCAGTCGCCTGCTGGTTGCGTCGCCGCGGCCACGGCATCGCACCACCCCCTCCGCCCGGGCACCGCGTCAGTCTGCCGTAGCGGAGGGGCCGTCCGCGAGGCGTTTCCGGTCGGCCTCAGCCGCGCTCCGTGGCACGATGTGCGAGGTGCGGGGCATCGTGCGCCCGCGGTGGGGCGGTGTACGCGCCCTCCCCCCGGACGGAAAACGGAGGAGAGTGCGGCGTGCGTCTGGCCCACGACGACCCGCGGCTGCGCTACCGGGGGGCGGTGTCGCTGCAGCGGGGCCCCGGCTGGACCGCGCCCTGGCGGCTGCCGCATCCGGAGGCCGCGCTGTATCTGCCCGAGGGCGGGCTCGGGCGGGCCGCGATGCCATCAGGGGTGCGGGTGGCGCTGCGCACCGACAGCACCGGGCTGACCTGCCGCTACCAGGCGGATCCCGCGCCGAAGCTCAATGGCCCGCCGGAGGTGGCGCGGCTGGATGTGCTGTGCGAGGGGCGGCATACGGCCACCGTCGAGCTGCGGACGCACGGCGGGGACGCGGAGTTCCGGGTCGACGGCCTGCCGGGGCACATGGCGACGGTCGAGCTGTGGCTGCCCTTCTACCATCAGTTCCGGCTGTGCGAGGTGACGCTGGACGCGGGCGCGGCGGTCGAGCCCGACGGTGTGGCGGGACGGCCGCGCTGGGTTCACTACGGCAGCTCCATCTCGCAGGGGCGCGGGGCGGCGTCCCCGAGCCGGGCGTGGGCCGCCCTGGTGGCCCGGCGCGCCGGCTGGGAGCTGACCTCGCTGGCGCTGGGCGCGGCCTGCCAGCTGCAGCCGATGACCGCGCGGCTGATGCGGGACCTGCCGGCCGAGCTGCTCACCGTCTGCGTCGGGATCAACATCCAGGCGCTGGGCAGCCACAACCGCGACTCGCTGGCCTCGGCGCTGGTCGGCTTCGTACGGACGGTGCGCGAGGGGCATCCGACGACGCCGTTCGCGGTGATGTCGAACATCGTCGCACCCGAGCGGGAGGAGGTGCCGGGGCCCTCCGGCATGACGATGCGCGAGTGCCGGGCGCACATACGGCGCGCGGTCGAGCTGCTGCGCACGCACGGGGATGCGAACCTGCACTACCTCCACGGCCCCAAGGTGTTCGGGCCCAGCTGTACGCGGCTGCTGCTGGAGCCCGAGGGCCTGGACCGGCTGCATCCCGGGCCCGCGGGCCACCCCGTCTTCGCCGCGCGCTTCCTGACGACTCTGCGCCGCGCGGGATGTACGCCCGAGGTCCCGGTGGGCTCATGACGCCCCGTACACCGGCCGCGGCGGCTCTGCCGCGGCGAGCAGTTTTCGGGCGGCCTCGCCCGCCTCGGCCGGGGTCCAGCGGGCGCCCTTGTCGGCGGTCGGGCCCGGCCGCCAGCCCTCCATGACAGTGATGCGCCCGGCCTCGGCCTCGAAGACCCGGCCGGTGACGCCCGCGCTGTCGGCGGACGCGAGCCAGACGACGAGCGGCGAGACGTTCTCGGGGGCCATCGCGTCAAAGGCGCCGGCCTGATCGGGTGCGGCCATGGAGTCCGCGAAGGTCCGCTCGGTCATCCGGGTGCGGGCGGCCGGGGCGATGGCGTTGACCTGGACGCCGTAGCGGCCCAGCTCGGCGGCGGCCACGAGGGTCAGTCCGACGATCCCGGCCTTGGCGGCGGAGTAGTTGCCCTGGCCGACGCTGCCCAGCAGCCCCGCGCCCGAGCTGGTGTTGACCACGCGGGCGGCCGGGGCTCGGCCCGCCTTCGCCTCGGCGCGCCAGTGGGCGGCGGCCTGCCGCAGCGGCAGGAAGTGGCCCTTGAGGTGGACGCGCAGCACCGCGTCCCAGTCGTCCTCGTCCAGGTTGATCAGCATGCGGTCGCGCAGGAAACCGGCGTTGTTGACGAGGGCGTCGAGCCGGCCATAAGTGTCCAGGGCGGTGGCGACCAGCGAGGCCGCGCCGTCGGTGGTGGCGATGTCGCCGCCGTGCGCGACCGCTTCGCCGCCCAGCGCCCAAATCTCGGCGGCGACGTCCTGGGCCGGGCTCCCTGGGCCCGCCGCGCCGTCCAGGGCCACGCCGAGGTCGTTGACGACGACCTTGGCCCCCTCGGCGGCGAGCGCCAGCGCGTATGCGCGGCCCAGGCCACGGCCCGCTCCGGTGACGACGGCGACGCGCCCACCGCACAGTCCGGTCATGTTGGGTCCTCCCGCTGGTTGACGTTGGCGGCGTCGAGGAACGCCGGGCGTTCGCCGCCGCCGTGGACGTACAGGGCGGCGCCGCTGATGTACGCGGCGAGGTCGGAGGCGAGGAAGACGCAGGCGTCGCCCGCCTCGCCCGGCTCGGCCAGCCGCCCGAGGGGGACGGTGCGGCCGACTGCGGCGATCCCGGCATCGTCGCCGTAGTGCAGATGGGACAGTTCGGTGCGGACCATGCCGAGCACGACGGTGTTGACCCGGACCGTGGGGGCCCACTCCACGGCCAGGGAGCGGGCGAGGTTCGCAAGGCCCGCCTTGGCGGCTCCGTAGGCGGCGGTGCCCGGGGACGGGCGGGTCCCGCTGACGCTGCCGATCATCACGATGGAGCCACCGCGCTCCTGATGCCGCATCACCTCGTAGGCGGCGAGGGAGACGGTCAGGGGGGCGATCAGGTTCAGCTCGACGACGCGGGCGGCGCGGCCCGGCCCGGACCCGGCGACCAGCCCGAACGAGCCGCCTCCGGCGTTGTTGACCAGGAGGTCGAGCCGCCCGTAAGAGCCGCGCAGCCCTTCGAAGAAGGCGCCGACGGCGTCCGCGTCGCGCACGTCCAGCGGCAGGAAGCGGGCGGCGCGGCCCGCCGCTTCGACGGGCCGGTCCCCTGGCCGGCGCGCGCACACCACGACCTCGGCGCCCGCGGCGAGCAGCGCCCGCGCGATCCCCGCCCCGACGCCCCGCGTCCCTCCGGTGACGACGGCGACGCGCCCGGCCAGGTCGATGGTGACGGCCACGTGACACCTCCCGCTGCGCTCCGCGCGCTGCTACCTTCTCACCTAACAAATGTTTGGTGGAAAGGTAGCGGATCTGCTCATGGGTGTCTCCACCTCCGCCCCATACGCGGGCGTCGCCGTCGTCACCGTGGACTTCCCACCGGTCAACGCACTTCCCGTACAGGGCTGGTACGAGCTCGCGTCGGCCGTGCGCGGCACAGGCAAAGACCCGGACGTGCGCTGTGTCGTCCTCGCCGCCGCCGGGCGGGGCTTCAACGCGGGCGTGGACATCAAGGAAATGCAGCGCACCGAGGGGCACCAGGCCCTGATCGGCGCCAACCACGGCTGCTACGAGGCGTTCGCCGCCGTCTACGACTGCCAGGTGCCCGTCGTCGCCGCGGTGCACGGCTTCTGTCTCGGCGGCGGCATCGGCCTGGTCGGCAACGCCGACGCGATCGTGGCGAGCGACGACGCGACGTTCGGGCTGCCGGAGCTGGACCGGGGCGCCCTGGGCGCGGCCACCCATCTGGCGCGGCTGGTGCCGCAGCACCTGATGCGCGCGCTGTACTACACCTCGCGCACCGTGACCGCCGAGGAGCTGCACCGGCACGGCTCGGTGTGGCGGGTCGTGCCGCGCGCGGAGCTGTCGGACGCGGCGCTGGAACTGGCCCGCGAGATCGCGGCCAAGGACGGGGCGCTGCTGCGGCTGGCCAAGGCCGCCATCAACGGCATCGACCCGGTCGATGTGCGCCGCAGCTACCGCTTCGAGCAGGGCTTCACCTTCGAGGCCAACCTGAGCGGCATCGCCGACCGGCACCGCGAGGCGTTCCTGTCCGAAGCGGGTGAGCGGCGTTGAGCCCCGGAACCGACAAGAGGATGGGCCCGGAAGAGGCCGTCGGCCGGATCGAGAGCGGCATGACGGTCGGCATCGGCGGCTGGGGGTCACGGCGCAAGCCCATGGCACTGGTACGGGCCCTGCTGCGCTCGCCGGTCACCGACCTGACCGTGGTCTCGTACGGCGGGCCGGACGTCGGGCTGCTGGCCGCCGCCGGGAAGATCCGCAAGCTGGTCGCCGCCTTCGCCACGCTCGACTCGATCCCGCTCGAGCCGCACTTCAGGGCGGCACGCGAGCGCGGGGACTTCGAACTGGTGGAGATGGACGAGGCGATGTTCATGTGGGGGCTGACCGCCGCCGTCCACCGGCTGCCGTTCATGCCGGTGCGGGCGGGGCTCGGCTCGGATGTCATGACGGTCAACCCGGGGCTGCGGACGGTCACCTCGCCGTACGAGGACGGGGAGGAGCTGGTGGCGGTGCCCGCGCTGCGGCTGGACGCCGCGCTGGTGCACCTCAACCGGGCCGACGCACACGGCAACGGACAGTATCTGGGCCCGGACCCGTACTTCGACGACCTGTTCTGCGAGGCCGCCGCGGCGGCGTACGTCTCCTGTGAGCGCGTCGTCGGCGGCGCGGAGTTCGCGGAGGCGGGTGGTCCGCAGACGCTGCTGGTCAAGCGTCACTCGGTGACCGGCGTGATCGAGACCCCCAACGGCGCGCACTTCACCTCCTGCGCCCCTGACTACGGGCGCGACGAGGCGTTCCAGCGCGCGTACGCGAAGGCCGCCGCCGACCCGGGCGCCTGGCGGGAGTTCAGCAAGCGCTTCCTGGCCGGCGACGAGGACGCGTACCAGGCGGCGGTGGCGGCGTTCGCCAAGGAGGGCGTATGAGTACGGTGACCCGGGCCGAGTACTGTGTGGTGGCCTGCGCCGAGGCCTGGCGCGGCGACGGCGAGGTCCTCGCCGCCCCCATGGGAACCGTGCCGCGCGTCGGCGCCCGGCTGGCCCGGCTCACCTTCGCGCCCGACCTGCTGCTCACGGACGGCGAGGCCATGCTGCTGGGCGCGGAGCCCGGGGTGGTGGAGGGCTGGCTGCCCTACCGCCAGCACCTGGCGCTGGTGACCGGCGGCAAGCGGCACGTCATGATGGGCGCCGGCCAGCTCGACCGGCACGGCAACCAGAACATCAGCTGCATCGGCGACTGGCATCGGCCCCGGCGGCAGCTGCTGGGCGTGCGCGGCGCCCCCGTCAACACGCTGAACAACCCGACGAGTTACTGGGTGCCCCGGCACTCCCGGCGGGTCTTCGTCGAGCGCGTCGACATGGTCTGTGGCGTCGGCTACGACCGGGCGGCCGCCGCCGGGCCGTCCGCCACCCGCTACCACCGCATCCCCTGCGTCGTGACCGACCTCGCCGTCCTCGACTTCGCCACGCCCGGCCGCACCATGCGGGTGCGCTCCCTGCACCCGGGCGTGAGCGCCCAGCAGGTGCGGGAGGCGACCGGCTTCGCGCTCGACATCGCGGACGACGTCCCGTACACCCGCGAGCCCACGGACGCGGAGCTGCGGCTGATCCGGGAGGTCATCGACCCGGAGGGGCTCCGCGAGCGGGAGGTGCCCGCCTGATGGACACGCCGCTGACCGAGCTCGTCGGCGTCCGGCATCCGATCGTGCAGACCGGCATGGGGTGGGTGGCCGGGCCCCGGCTGGTGTCCGCCGCCGCCAACGCGGGCGCCCTCGGCATCCTCGCCTCCGCCACCATGACCCCGCGCCGGCTGCGGTCGGCCGTACGGGAGGTCAGGTCCCGCACCGACGCGCCCTTCGGGGTGAACCTGCGGGCGGACGCCCAGGACGCCGAGGAGCGGGTCCGCATCATCATCGAGGAGGGGGTGAGGGTCGCGTCCTTCGCGCTCGCCCCCACGCGGGAGCTGATCATCCGGCTGAAGGACGCGGGCGTCGTCGTCATCCCGTCCGTCGGCGCGCGGCGACACGCCGAGAAGGTCGCCGCCTGGGGCGCTGACGCGGTCGTGGTGCAGGGCGGCGAGGGCGGTGGCCACACCGGGAGCGTGGGCACGGCCGTGCTGCTGCCCCAGGTCGTGGACGCGGTCGGCATCCCCGTCGTGGCGGCCGGCGGCTTCTTCGACGGGCGCGGCCTGGTGGCCGCGCTCGCGTACGGCGCCGCGGGGATCGCGATGGGCACCCGCTTTCTGCTGACCTCCGACAGCACGGTTCCGGACGCGGTCAAGGCCCGCTATCTGGCGGCGTCGGTCATGGACGCCACCGTCACCACCGCGGTCGACGGGCTCCCCCACCGGATGCTCCGCAGCGAGCTGGTCGCCTCCCTGGAGCGGTGCGGGCGCGCCCGGGCGCTGGCACGGGCCCTGCGCCACGCCGCGGCCTTCCGGCGGCTGTCCGGGCTGAGCTGGGCGCGGATGGTGCGCGACGGGCTCGCGATGAAGCACGGCAAGGAGCTGACCTGGAGTCAGATGTTGCTGGCCGCCAACACGCCGATGCTGCTGAAGGCGTCGATGGTGGACGGCCGCACGGACAGCGGGGTGATGGCTTCGGGGCAGGTCGCCGGGGTGATCGAGGACCTGCCGTCCTGTGCGGAGCTGGTGGAGCGGGTGATGGCGGAGGCGGCGGAGGCGCTCGACCGCCTCACACCCTCCCGATGACCGGCCCCTCCCTGACGGCCCCCTCGCACCGCTCGGCCCCAGGGGGCCTCACGGGCTTCGCGCGCCCGCGCCGGACTCCGTCCGCCAGTCGTAGGGTTGCTCCCACTCACACCCTCTCGATGATCGTCACATTCGCCTGCCCACCGCCCTCACACATCGACCCCACCCTTCACGGCCCCCCTCGCACCGCTCGGCCCCAGGGGGCCTCACGGGCTTCGCGCGCCCGCGCCGGACTCCGTCCGCCGGGCGTAGGGTTGCTCCCACTCACACCCTCTCGATGATCGTCACATTCGCCTGCCCACCGCCCTCACACATCGTCTGCAGGCCGTAACGGCCACCCGTGCGCTCCAGTTCGTGCAGCAGGGTGGTCATCAGCTTGGTGCCGGTGGCGCCGAGCGGGTGGCCGAGGGCGATGGCGCCGCCGTTGATGTTGACCTTCTCCGGGTCGGCGCCGGTCTCCCGCAGCCAGGCCAGCACCACGGGCGCGAAGGCCTCGTTGATCTCCACCAGGTCGAGTTCGTCGATGGTCATGCCGGTCTTCTTCAGGGCGTGCGCCGTCGCCGGGATCGGCGCGGACAGCATTCTGATCGGGTCCTCGCCGCGCACCGAGAGGTGGTGGACGCGGGCGCGCGGCGTCAGGCCGTGTTCGCGCACCGCGCGTTCGGAGGCGATCAGCATCGCCGCGGCCCCGTCGGACACCTGGGAGGACAGGGCGGCGGTGATCCGGCCGCCCTCCATGACCGGCTTGAGGCCGGCCATCTTCTCCAGGCTGGTGTCCCGGCGCGGCCCCTCGTCGGCGGTGACCTCTCCGTACGGCACGAGCTCGCGGTCGAAGCGGCCCTCGTCCATGGCGCGGATCGCCCGCTGGTGCGAGCGCAGCGCGAACTCCTCCATCGCCTCGCGGGTGATGCCCCACTTCTCGGCGATCAGCTCGGCGCCGTAGAACTGGTTGACCGGCCGGTCGCCGTAGCGCGCCCGCCAGCCCTCGGAGCCCGCGTAGGGGCCATCGGTCAGCCCGAGCGGCACGGTCGCCTGGCGGCTGGCGAAGGCGATCGGCACCATCGACATGTTCTGCACGCCGCCCGCGACCACCAGGTCCTGGGTGCCGGAGAGGACCGCCTGCGCCGCGAAGTGGATCGCCTGCTGTGAGGAGCCGCACTGCCGGTCGACGGTCACGCCCGGGACCTCCTCGGGCAGCCCGGCGGCCAGCCAGCAGGTGCGTGCGATGTCCCCGGCCTGCGGGCCGACCGTGTCCAGGCAGCCGAGGACCACGTCCTCGACGGCGGCCGGGTCGGCGCCCGAGCGCTCCATCAGGGCGCGCAGGACGTGCGCGCCGAGGTCGGCCGGGTGGACGGACGCCAGTCCGCCGTTCCGCTTGCCGACCGGGGTCCGTACCGCATCGACGATGTATGCCTCGGCCATGATCGCTCCTTCAGCCCGTGTCAGGCCGGGTGTCAGCCCGGTGGTCAGGCCCGCGGGGTGATGCCGTCCAGGACCATCGACAGGTACTGGCGGGCGATCTCCTCGGGGCTGTGCTGTCCGCCCGGCCGGTACCACGAGGCGGCGACCCAGACGGTGTCGCGCAGAAAGCGGTACGCCAGCCGGATGTCGAGGTCGGCGCGGAAGACCCCCTCGGCCACCCCGCGCTCGAGCGTGCCCAGCCATGCCTCCTCGAACTTCCGCTGCGAGACGGTGAGATAGCCGAAGCGGGGCTGGGCGGAGAGGTGCTTGGACTCCTTCTGGTAGATGGCGACGGCCGCCCGGTGCCGGTCGATCTCCCGGAAGGACTCGGTGACGAGCGCCTCGATGGTCTCCCTGGGGCCGAGCCCGGCGCCGAGCACGGACTCGTAACCGGCCCACAGCTCGTCGAGGAAGGTGGAGAGGATCTCGTCGACCATCGCCTCCTTGGAGTCGAAGTGGTAGTAAAGGCTGCCCGCGAGCATCCCCGCCTCGTCGGCGATGCGGCGCACGGTGGTCGCGTTGTACCCGTGCGCGGCGAACACCTCCGCCGCCGTCGAGAGCAGTTCGCGGCGTCGCTGGGGGGACGGGGTCACGGTGGTCTTCTTGCTGTTCTCGCTGGTCTTCGGCACATGGCTATTCTCTCGGTCTCTCGGTCTCTTGATCTCCCCGCTTTCCGCCTCACGCGTGCTGGCTGCTCACGGACACCGTCTCGCCCGTCATGTACGAGGAGTAGCCGCTGGCCAGGAAGACGATGACGTTGGCCACCTCCCACGGCTCGGCGTAGCGGCCGAACGCCTCCTTCTCGGTGAGCTCGGCAAGCAGTTCGGGGGTGGTCACCTTCACCAGGTGCGGATGCATGGCCAGGCTCGGCGCGACCGCGTTGACCCGTACGCCGTAGGCGGCGGCCTCGACGGCGGCGCAGCGGGTGAGGGCCATCACGCCGGCCTTGGCGGCCGCGTAGTGCGCCTGGCCGGCCTGGGCGCGCCAGCCGACGACGGAGGCGTTGTTGACGATGACGCCGCCGCGGCCGTCGGCCTTCATCCGGCGCAGCGCGGCGCGGGTGCAGCGGAATGTGCCGCCCAGTGTGACGTCGATGACCCGGTGCCACTGCTCGTCGGTCATCTCGGTCAGCTCCGCGGTGCCGCCGAGCCCGGCGTTGTTGACGACGGCGTCCAGGCGGCCGTGGGCCTCCTCGGCGAGGTCCAGGAGCACCGCCACCTGGCCCGCGTCGGTCACATCGCACGCGGTCCCGGCGACCCGGTCCGCTCCGAACTCCCCGGCGAGCGCCGTGACGGTCTCCTTCAGCCGGCGGGCGTGGGCGTCGCCGATGACGACGCGGGCGCCCTCCTCGAGGAATCTGCGGGCCGTGGCGCCGCCGATGCCGGTGCCCGCCGCGGCCGTGATGACGGCCGTGCGACCGGTGAGGAGGCCGTGGCCGGGGACGTAGGGCGCTCGGGCGGCCTTGTTGCCCGCCTTGTTGTCCGTCACGGCGCCACGGTAACCTACCAAACACTTGTTAGGGAACGGGAAGGGGGCGGGAGCTCCGGTGGATCTCGACCTGACCGAGCGGCAGCGGGCGTTCCGGGACGAGGCGCGGCGGTGGCTCACGGCCCATGTGCCCGCCGATCCCCTGCCCTCCCTGGAGACTGCCGAGGGCTTCGCCGCCCACCGCGCCTGGGAGCGGACGCTCGCCGCGGGCCGCTGGTCGGCGGTGAGCTGGCCCGAGGAGTACGGCGGGCAAGGCGCGTCGCTTGTCGAGTGGCTGCTGTTCGAGGAGGAGTACTACGCGGCGCAGGCACCCGGCCGGGTCAGCCAGAACGGGATCAGCCTGCTGGCGCCCACGCTCTTCGAGCACGGCACGGCGGAGCAGCGGGCCCGGGTGCTGCCGCCGCTGGCCCGCGGCGAGGTCATCTGGGCGCAGGCCTGGTCCGAGCCCGAATCCGGCTCGGACCTCGCGTCCCTGCGCTCCACCGCCGAACGCACCGACGGCGGCTGGCTGCTGAACGGCCTCAAGACGTGGTCGTCCCGGGCCGCCTTCGCCGACCGCGCCTTCGGCCTCTTCCGCAGCGACCGGGGCGCATCGGCTCCCCATCGCGGACTGACGTATCTGATGTTCCCGCTGCGCGCGCCGGGCGTGACCGTGCGCCCCATCGGCCGTCTCGACGGCAAGCCCGCCTTCGCCGAGCTCTTCCTCGACCAGGTCTTCGTGCCCGACGAGGACGTGATCGGCGAGCCGGGCGAAGGCTGGCGGGTGGCGATGAGCACGGCGGGGAACGAGCGGGGGCTGACCCTGCGCAGCCCCGGGCGCTTCACTGCGGCCGCGCGCCGCCTGGCGGCGCTGTGGCGCGAACGGGCCGCGGACGCCGCCCCCGACGACGAGCCCGCGGCCGATGTCCCGTCCGCCCTGCGCGACCGGGTGGCCGACGCGCTGATCCGCGCCCGCGCGTACGAGCTCTTCGCCTACGCGGGCGCCTCCCGGCTGGCCGCCGGTGGCTCCTTGGGCGCCGAGTCGAGCCTCAACAAGGTCTTCTGGTCCGAGCTGGACATCGCCCTCCACGAAACGGCCCTGGACCTGCTCGGCCCCCACGGCGAACTCGCCGACTCCGCCCCCGACGCGCCCGCACGCGGCGCCTGGGCGGACGGCTACACCTTCGCCCTGGCGGGCCCGGTCTACGCGGGCACCAACGAGATCCAGCGCGACATCATCGCCGAGCGGCTGCTCGGACTGCCGAAGGGCCGCGGATGAGGCGGCTAATCCCCTGCCGGGACGAGCGATGAAGAGGCGGTACGGATGAGATTCCTGCTGGACCAGGAGCAGACGGAATTCGGCCGCACCCTGGACCGTATGCTCTCCGCCGCCGGGACCCCGGGGGCGGTGCGGGCCTGGGCGCGGGGCGAGCGCGAGGCGGGGCGGGCGGTGTGGGGGCGGCTGGGCGAGGCCGGGGCGTTCGCGCTGGCCGTTCCGGAGGCGTACGAGGGCGCGGGGCCGCTGCCGGTGGAGCTCGCCGTCGCCTGGGTCGAGGCGGGCCGGCACGGGGTGCCGGGGCCACTGGTCGAGACGGCCGCCGCGGCGGTCCTCCTCGCCGCGGCGGCCGAGCGCGCCGACGCGGTCGCGGCGGTGGCGAAGGACTGGCTGCCGCGCATCGCGGCGGGGCAGGCGATGGTCACCCTCGCCGCGCCCGCGGGCGGCCCGTACGCGCTGGACGCGGACGCCGCCGACGCGGTGTTCGTCGTCGAGGGCGAGCGGCTGCGGGCGGCCGCGGGGCACGGGCCGGTGCAGCCCTCGCTGGATCCGGCCAGGCGGCTGGCCCGGCCGCTCGGCGGCGGCCAGGTGCTGGCGAGCGGCCCGGCCGTCGCGGCGGCGGCCGCGCGCGCCGCGGACTGGGCCGCCTTCGCGACGGCCGCGCAGGCGCTCGGCACCGGGCTCGCCCTGCTGGAGCGGACCGTGGCGTACGCCAAGCAGCGCAGCCAGTTCGGCCGCCCGATCGGCTCGTTCCAGTCGGTCAAGCACCAGCTCGCGGACGTCCTCATCGCCCTGGAATTCGCCCGGCCGCTGCTGTACGGGGCCGCGCTGGCGCTGGCGGACGGCACCGCCCGGGCCGGTGCGGAGGTCGCCGCCGCCAAGGTCGCCGCGGGTGAGGCGGCGTACGCGGCGGCCAGGACCGCGCTGCAGCTGCACGGCGCGATCGGCTACACGGACGAGTACGACCTGTCCCTGTGGATCCGCAAGGCCCGCGCGCTGCGCACGGCTTGGGGCTCCCCCTCCGTCTGCCGCGCCCGCGTCCTCGCGCCCTGAGCGGGCCCCGCCCGAGCCGTCAGCCGATGACAGTTCGGCCGAAGGGTGCCGTCGGCCGCGCCGGGTGATTCATGCTGTGACACGACCAGCCGGCACGGACCAGCGGCTCGACGAAGAGCGCGACGGAGAACGAGGTATTGCGCCCATGCACCGGACCCGGCCGACATTGGAGAGCGTGGCGCTGCACGCGGGCGTCTCGCGCGCCACGGTGTCCCGCGTCGTCAACGGCTCCACCAGGGTCGGCGAGGACGCCCGCGAGGCGGTGCGGCGGGCCATCCAGGAGCTGGGGTACATCCCCAACCAGGCGGCCCGCAGCCTGGTCACCCAGCGCACCGACTCCTTCGCCCTCGTCCTGCCCGAGGAGCCGGGCCGGGTGTTCTCCGACGACCAGTTCTTCCCCGGGGTGGTGCGCGGGGTGAGCCAGCAGCTGGAGGCGGCCGACAAGCAACTGGTGTTGATGATGGCCCGCTCCCCCGCCAGCCGGGACCGCATCGAGCGCTTCGCCCTGGCGCGCCATGTCGACGGGGTCATGGTCGCCTCCGTACACGGCGCCGACCCGCTGCCCGCCTCCCTCGCCCGCATGGGCATCCCCGTGGTCTCCAACGAGCGGCTGCTCGGCCCGGCGCCCCTGCCGTACGTCGGCGTGGACAACGCCGGGGGCGCGGCCACCGCCGTGCGCCATCTGGTGCGCTCCGGGCGCACCAGGATCGCCACCGTCGCGGGCCCGCGGGACATGGTCGCCGGCATCGACCGGCTGGCCGGCTACCGGGCGGCGCTGGACGAGGCGCGGCTGCCCGCGACCGTCGCGGTCGGTGACTTCACCCAGGAGTCGGGCGTGGTCGCGATGCGCGAGCTGCTGCGCGAAGAGCCGGATCTGGACGCCGTGTTCGCGGCCTCCGACCTGATGGCGGTGGGCGTGCTGCGGGCACTGCGGCAGGCCGGCCGCCGGGTGCCCGACGACGTCGCCGTGGTCGGCTTCGACGACATCGAGACCGCCCGCTACACCGATCCGCCGCTGACCACGGTCCGCCAGCCCATCGCACGGATCGGTCAACGGCTGGCCCGCCAACTCCTGCGCCTCGCCTCCGGCGAGCAGATCGAGCCGTCCCTGGTCCTGCCGACCGAACTGGTCCTCAGAGAGTCGGCCTAGTCGGCCCGCCCGCGGTCAGTCCCCCGCGTACCGGGGCAGCAGGGCTCGGAACTCGCGTTCGAAGGCGTCGTAGCGGCGGCGCAGGTCGGCGCCCGGCCAGTCGGGGGGCAGCAGCCGGGCGGGCAGGACCGGGTCGGCGAGGAGATGGCGGAGCACGGCGGCGGCGGCGGTGAACCGCTCGGCCGGCCCGTCCGCCCGCTCCAGGGCCGCCGACAGCAGCCGGGCCCGGGTGGCCCAGCCGTCCAGGTCCCAGAGCCGGGCCGCGAGCCGGACCGGGTCGTCCTCGGGCGTGCCGGTGAGCCACGCGCACTGCTCGGCGGCGACGGCCGGGCGCGGCCGTACGAGGTTGGCGGGGCGCAGCCAGGTGCCCTCGCGCAGCTCGGCGAGGCGCAGGGTGGCCATCGACTGGCGCAGCGCGGCCCGCTCGGGCGCGGCGCGGCGGTCGGAGGTGATGACCGCGATCTCCCAGCCGCCGTCCCAGCGCCGGGTGCGGGGGGCCCGGCTGTCGTCCTGCCGGGCCTGGCGGGCCAGGAGGCGGTCGGTGAGCCGGTAGGCGCCGCCGCGCTGCTCGAGGTCGCCGGCCGCGACCATGCGGGTGAGCGCGACCCGGACGGTGCCCTCCGCGGCACCGAACAGCGCTCCGACGCGGACCAGGGCGCGGGCGGGCAGCTGGGGCGGGTGGTGGCCGAGCAGGGTGCTGAGCACGATCGAGCGGGCCGTCAGCGGGCGCAGTGCGAGGGTCCCGGCGGCGGTGCTTCCGCCGGTGCCGCGGGGAGCAGCGGTGCCGCGGGGTTCAGCGGAATCGCGGGTGTCACGCGTGTCGCGGGTCTCGTCCATATGTGCCCGAACCCTATCCATTACAGTTCTTCGTCGCGCATGATGGAAGTGTAAGAGAGAGCATAAGAGAGCAGGGCCGCCGCGCACGAGGAGTCTCAATGACGAAGTCAAGCCGTTTGCGCGGCCGGTGGGGCGGGGGTGAAGACGCGGTTGTCGCGCAGGAGAGCCCACAGGACGCTGGCCCGGCGGCGAGCCAGGGCGATGATGGTCTGGACGTGCTTGCAGCCCTCGCCGCGCTTCTTGAGGTAGAAGTCCCGGTTCGGTCCCTCGCGGATGATGCTGGTCTGTGCGGACAGGTGGAACACCCGGCGCAGACGGCGGCTGTAGCGCTTGGGCCGGTGCAGATTGCCGGTCCGCCGTCCGGAGTCGCGCGGGACGGGCACCAGTCCGGCCGCCGAGGCCAGGTGGCCGGCATCCGCGTAGGCGGACAAATCACCTGCGGCGACCACGAACTCCGCCCCCAATATCGGGCCCATGCCGGGCAAGGACTCGATGATCTCCGCCTGCGGGTGGCTGCGGAACGTCTCGCGGATCTGGCGGTCGATCCGCTTGAGCCGGTCGTCCAGGGCGAGGATCTGTGCCGCCAGGTCGGCGACGATCTGCGCGGCGACGTCCTCGCCGGGCAGCGCGGTCTGCTGGGCCTGGGCCGCTTCCACAGCGGTGACCGCGACCGCGTCGGCGCCCCGGACATTGCGATTGGCCAGCCATGCGGTCAGCCGGGCCCGGCCGCGGCGGCGGATCGCGGCCGGGGTCTGGTAGCCGGTCAGCAGCACCAGCGCGCCTTTGTGGCTGCTGCAGTCGAAGGCCCGCTCCAGCGCGGGGAAGACACCGGTCAGCACGTCGCGGAGCCGGTTGATCATCCGCACTCGGTCGGCGACCAGGTCGGCACGGTGGGCAGTCAGCAGAGCCAGGTCGGCGGCCGGCTGGGCGGGCACGCCGATGACAGCGAAATCGCCGCGGTGGCGGGCGGTCTCGGCGATGACGTAGGCGTCGCGCGCGTCGGTCTTCGCCTCGCCCCGGTAGGCGCCGGCCATGCGGTTGACCGTGCGGCCGGGCACGTAGACGGCCTGCTGGCCGTGGGCCGCGAGCAGGGCCAGCAGCAACGCGGAGGACGTACCGGAGATGTCCACCGCCCAGTGAACCTCGTCCGCCAGGTCCAGGATCTCGCCGAGCGCGGCCAGGATCGCCGACTCTTGTCGATCTTCTTCGACCACAGGGTGGCTCCGGTCTGGTCGACGACGGCCGCCCAATGGTGGCCCGTGCCTGCGTCGATACCGGCCCAGACCTGGGTCCGTCGCTCGCTCACTCGCCCCTCCTCGTTCCGCACAGCATGCCGTCGGCCCGAGGAACACCCCGCTGTCATCTCCGTAATCAGCGACCGCACAAGGCGCGCACATCTCAATCAGCAGCCAGGGCGCCCCGGAGAGCCGGACGGCCACTCCTCGGAAGCCACGACTGGCAAGCCGCCATCAGCCACATCCGGCCCTCCTGGGCCGCCTAACAACTTACGGAGACGCCATGGGTGCCACGCATGAAGTCCTCAACCAGGCCCCGCCGCTGACCGGCTTCAGCACGGCCGACGACCCGGCGCTGCTGGAGGCCCTGCGGCGGGACGGAGGGGACTGGGGCGAACAGGAGGTGCGGGAGCTGGGCACGCTGGCCGGGTCCGCCGAGGTCCAGGACTGGGCCCGGATGGCCGAGGAGCACCCTCCGGTGCTGCACACCCACGACCGGTACGGCCACCGCGTCGACGAGGTCGAGTACCACCCGGCCTACCACCAGCTGATGGCCGCCGCCGTGGCCAGCGGGCAGCACGCCGCCGCCTGGAGCGAGCCCCGCCCCGGGGCCCACCTGGTGCGCGCGGCCAAGTTCTATGTCTTCGCGCAGGCCGAGCCGGGCCACGGCTGCCCCATCTCCATGACGTACGCCGCGGTCCCGGCGCTGCGCGCCGAGCCCGAGCTCGCGGCCGTCTACGAGCCGCTGCTGGCCGCCCGCGTGTACGACTTCGGGCTGCGCCCGCCGCTGGGCAAGCGGGGCCTGATCGCCGGCATGTCGATGACGGAGAAGCAGGGCGGCTCGGACGTACGGGCCAACACCACGCAGGCCCTCCCCCAGGCGGACGGCAGCTACCTGCTGACCGGCCACAAGTGGTTCACCTCCGCGCCGATGAGCGACATCTTCCTCACCCTTGCCCGGACCGACGAGGGCCTGACCTGTTTCCTGGTGCCGCGCGTGCTGCCCGACGGGACGCTCAACGCCATGCGTCTGCAGCGGCTCAAGAACAAGCTCGGCAACCGCGCCAACGCCTCCTCCGAGGTCGAGTACGACGGCGCGGTGGCCTGGCGGGTCGGCGAGCCGGGCCGGGGGGTGCGCACCATCGTCGAGATGGTGAACGTGACCCGGCTGGACTGTGTGATCGGCTCGGCGGCGGGCATGCGGGCCGGGCTCCGGCAGGCCCTGCACCACACCGAACACCGGCGGGCGTTCGGCGCGGAGCTGATCGACCAGCCGCTGATGCGCAATGTGCTCGCCGACCTCGCCGTCGAGTCGGAGGCCGCCACCACGCTCGCGATGCGGCTGGCGGCGGCCTTGGACCGGGCCCGAGCCGGGGACGAGTCGGAGGCGGCGCTGCGCCGGCTGGGGCTGGCGGTGAGCAAGTACTGGGTGTGCAAGCGCGGCGCCACCCACGCGGCCGAGGCCCTGGAGTGCCTGGGCGGCAACGGCTATGTGGAGGACTCCGGCATGCCGCGCCTGTACCGGGAGGCACCGCTGTTGTCGATCTGGGAGGGCTCGGGCAATGTCGCTGCCCTCGACGTCCTGCGGGCACTGGGCCGGGAGACGGGCGCGCTGGACGCCTTCCTGGCCGAGGTGGACGCCGCCGCCGGCGCCGACGCGCGGCTGGACGCGGCCGTCGCCCGCCTCCGCGACCTGCTGCCGCAGCTCGCCGATCCGCGGCGGGCGCAGCTGCTCGCCCGCCGCCTCGCCGAGCAGATGACGCTGGTCCTGCAGGGCAGCCTGCTGGTACGGCACAGCCACCCGGCGGTGTCGGACGCCTTCTGCGCCTCGCGGCTCGGCGGCGACTGGGGCCACGCCTTCGGCACCCTGCCGCCCGGCGTGGACACCGGCCCGATCCTGGAACGGGCGCGTCTCAAGGACGCGCGCTGACCGGTTGTTAAGGGGTTCGGTTCTCCCCCGGCTACCGCTGGGAGGTGCCCCCGGCGCTCAGCCCGACAGGGCCGCGACCCGGACGGGCGAATTCCGCGCGAATTCACCCATTCGAGGGAATCCGTGCGGGCATACGGCTGTAACGGCTCCGATCAGCCGAAGATCTCCGTCGTGAACCGATGGCAACGCACGTTGCGTTCAGGGATTCTCGCCGCGGCCCTGGTGCTCGCCTCGACGGGGGCGGGCCCCGTCGCCTGGGCGGACCGGACCGGGGACGGGGCGGACCGGACCGGCGGCTCGGCGCTCGGCCTGTACGGGGGTATCCACCTCCACATCGAGGTGCGCATTCCGGGTGTTGACGTGATCTGGCCGGGGTGGTGTCCGAAGCCGACGCCCACCCCCACCCAGACCCCGCCGACCACCCCGACCCCAACGCGTACGCCTACGGACACCCCCACGCCGACCCCCACCCCCACGCACACGTCGACGCCGACACCCACCCCCACGCAGACGACCGCGCCCACACCGACGCACCGCCCCACCCACACATCGGCGCCCGCCTCGCCCGCGAAGCCGTCCTCGGCCGCGCCGCCCCCCGCACGCCCCACCACTCCCCCGTCGCCGTCCCGGCCGACCCGCACGAAGCCGCCCAGGACGCCGACGCCGAGCTCCCCGGCGCCGACCGGCCCCCCTCGTACCGCGGAGCTGCGCGCGTACCACAAGCCCGCGCCCCAACAGTCGGGCGGCGGCGTCTCGTTGGTCACCTTCACCCTGCTGATCACCGCGCCCGCGGTGCTCGCGGCCGCCGCCCTGCGCCCCCGCTCACGCTCGCGCTCCGCGGCGCGCGGCGGCGGGTCGCGCGGCTGACGCCGACGCCGACGACCTGACGGAGGTTGCCCATGCCCGAATGGCTGATTCTGATTCTCGTGACGGCGGGGGTCTACGCACTCGTCGTGGCCGTCACGCTGCTCAACCAGCGGCGGATCCCCGAGGATGATGACCCCTCCGAGACGCCCGATGTCATCGAGTACATGACCATGATGATCGGCGTGGTCTACGCCATCGTGCTGGGCCTGGCCATCGCCGGGGTCTGGGAGGCGCGCGGCGCCGCGCAGGACGGCGTGCGCACGGAGGCGCAGGCGCTGCACGAGGTGAGCGAGCGCGCGGCCGGCTACCCCGCGCCGGTGCGCGACCGCATCCGCGCCGACGCCCAGGCGTACGCGGACCATGTGGTGTCCAAGGAATGGCAGGTGATGATCGACAAGGGCGAGCTCACCGACCGGGGCGCCACGCTGCTGACGCAGCTGCGGCGCGATGTCACCGACTACACGCCGCGTACCGAGCGGGAGTGGCAGATCTACCAGCCACTGGTGGAGCAGGTCGCCGCGGTGGACGCGGCCCGCGAGGCCCGGGCGCAGAGCGCCGGGCCAACGATGCCCAGGGTGGTCTGGATCGGACTGGCCATCGGCGCCGCGCTGGTGATCGGGTTGCTGTTCACGCTGCAGATCCGCCGTACACCGCGCGAGCTGGCGATGGCGGCGATGTTCAGCGCGCTGATGGTCTTTCTGCTCTTCCTGGTCTGGGACTTCGACGCGCCCTTCGGCCGGTCGGTCGGGGACTCGACCTCGCCGTTCACCGACCTGTTTCCCACGTGACGGGGAGGCGTTTGAGGCCGTTCTGGAAGTTGGAGGTGAGCCGCACCGGCGCCCCTGCCCGGCGCAGCCCCGGCAGGCGGGTCAGGGCGCTGCGCAGCATGGCCCGCATCTGCAGCCGGGCGAGGTGCGCGCCCAGGCAGAAGTGCGGGCCGTGGCCGAAGCTGACGTGGTCGTTGGGGCTGCGGGTGATGTCGAAGCGGTCGGGGTCGGCGAAGACCGTCTCGTCGCGGTTGGCGGAGGCGTGGTAGACGACGACCTTGTCGCCGCGCCGGATGCGCTGCCCTCCCAGCTCCACCTCGCGGGTCGCGGTGCGGCGGAAGTCGATGACGGGCGGCCAGAAGCGCAGCATCTCCTCCACGGCCGAGTCGGTCAGTTCCGGGCGGGCCAGCAGGAGTTCATGGCTCTCGGGGTGTTCCAGCAGGGTCAGCAGCCCGCCGGGGATGCCGTTGCGCAGGGTCTCGTTCCCGGCCACGGCGAAGAGGAAGAACATGTTCTCGAACCCCTCGCGGCTCAGGCCGCCCTCCCGTAGGTGGGCCATCACGGTGCCGGGGCGGGGTCGTTCGGCCAGGGCGTGGGCGTAGGCGAACATGTCGGCGAGGGCCTCGCGGGAGCGCGGGTTCATCGGCCGACCGTCCGGGCGGGTCAGCGATCGCGGCCGGTGGGCGAGGGCGGCGCGTGCCATCGGGCTGAGCCCCGCGGCCTCGGCGGTGCTCAACCCGGCGTATTCGGCGTCCTGATAGCCGATGACCCGGCTCGCCCAGTCGAACAGCAGCCTCCGGTCGCTCTCGGGGACGCCCATGACATGGGCCAGCGTCCACACCGGCAGATCCGCCGCGAGCTCCACGAAGTCGGCCTCGCCCCGCGGTGCCACGGCCTCGACGAGCGCCCGCGCGCGTGCCTCGATGACCGCCTGGAGCTCGCGCACCGCGCGCGGGGTGAAGGCCGCCGCGACGACGCGCCGCGTCCGGGAGTGGTCCGGCGGGTCCTGGTTGAGCATCATCGCCCGTACGAACTCCAGGTCGCCGGGGGTGTCCGGGTCGCGGATCTGGGTGGCGCCCAGATGGGAGGAGAAGACCTCCGGCGTGCGTAGCACGTGTTTGACGTCGGCGTGCCGGAAGACCGCCCAGAAGCCGGGGCCCGCGGGCCACGCCCCGACCGCTGGTTCCTCGATCCAGCAGACGGGGCGGGTGGCGCGCGCCTGTGTGAAGAGGGCGTACGGGACACCGGCGGCGTAGGTCTCGGGAAGGAACACCGCGTCAGGGTTCACAGCCGTGACCGTACGGCGCCACCCGCCGGTGCCGTCAAGACGGGCGCGCGTGGACGCCCGGCGGGTCAGGACACCGGCACCGGCAGCACCCGGCGCAGCGGATCCTCCGGCAGCAACCCATGGCGCTTCCACTCCCTGGGGTAGCCGACCGATACCTCCTGGAAACGCACCCCGTCCTCCACGGTGGTCCTGGGGATGTGCAGATGTCCGTAGACCACGGTCTCGGCACGGAACCGCACATGCCAGTCGGCGCTGAGTTCGGTGCCGCACCACAGGGCGAAGTCGGGGTAGCGCAGCACCCGGGTGGGGAGCCGGGTCAGCGGCCAGTGGTTGATGAGCACGGTCCGCAGCTCGGGGTCGCAGGCCTCGAGCCGCGCCTCGGTCTCCTTGACGCGGGCCCGGCACCACGCGTCGAGGGTGGCGTACGGCTCCGGGTGCAGGAAGTGCTCGTCGGTGCACACGACCCCCGCCTCGTGCGCATGGGCGAGGGCCGCTTCCTTGGTGTCCAGGCCCTCGAGTCGGAACGAGTAGTCGTAGAGCAGGAACAGCGGGGCGATGGTCAGCGGCCCGCCGATGCCCTCCCACCGCGGGTAGGGGTCCTCGGGGGTGACGATGCCCTTCGCCCGGCACATGTCCACCAGCGCCTGGTAGCGCCGCACGCCACGGGACTTCTCCGGGTCCTTGGGGTGGCTCCACAGCTCGTGGTTGCCGGGCGACCAGATGACTTTGGCGAAGCGTTCGCTCAGCAGGCCCAGCGCCCACTCGATGTCGGCGAACAGCTCGCCGACGTCTCCGGCGACGATCAGCCAGTCGTCGTCGGAGCCCGGCCGCAGCCGTTCCACGATCTCCCGGTTCTCCTGGTAGGCCACATGCAGATCACTGATGGCGAGAAGCTCGCCGCGGTGCGTTCCGCCCATCGATTCTCCTGTCGTACGGTGCCGGTCATGGTGCGGTCGCGGCGCGTGGGCGCCGCGGTCCGGGTCGGTTGATCACCTACCCTTTCCTGGCGCTAGCCTCGCAGATGTGGTGGACAAACTCCCCGCGTCCTTCGAACGCGGCACGGACGGCCCGAAAGTCATCGTGGTCGGAGTGGACGGCTCCGATTCTTCCTGGCGCGCCGCGGCGTACGCGGCCGGGCTGGCCCGGCGGCAGCGCGCCCTGCTCGCCGTGGTCTACGTGCAGCCGGTTTTGGCCGGAGGGGCGGCCCTGGGGGCCTCGGTGGCTCAGACCACCGAGCAGGTCGCCGAGGAGCTGATCCAGGAGATCCGTGAGGCGACGGAGCGGCTGCGCGGGGTCTTCGAGGTGCGCTGGGAGTTCCACACCTTCCGCGGCGACCCGTACAACGGCCTGGTACAGGCGGCCGACGAGCTCAAGGCCGACGCCGTGGTGGTGGGCGTGTCGGAGCAGGCGGGGCACCGCTTCGTCGGCTCGGTGGCGGTCCGGCTGGTCAAGGCCGGGCGCTGGCCGGTGACGGTGGTGCCCTGACCGAGCGGCCCGGCGCCCGGCTCGCGGGCGCGTCCCGGGTGAGGCACGGTGGGAGGAACAACCGGCCCGCCCCACGGATACGGGGAGACTGCCATGTCGCACATCTACCGGGTGACCGAGATCGTCGGCTCGTCCGCCGAGAGCGTCGACGACGCGATTCGCTGCGGGATCAGCCGCGCCTCGAAAACTCTGCGGAATCTTGACTGGTTCGAGGTCGGTCAGATCCGCGGGCACATCGAGGAGGGCCGGATCGCGCACTACCAGGTGGGGTTGAAGGTCGGCTTCCGGATCGAGGACACCGACGGCGGCACCGGGGACCTGCCCGGCTGACCTGGCGCTCGGCCCCTTCCGGACCCGCCTCTCCACATCGCTTCACAAGAGGTCGCACAGGACAAGCCGGGCAGTGCGCCGCGCGGGGCTCAAGGATGTCGGCCCACGCCGGTTCCGGCCACCTCGCCGACCCGTCCGCCGGACGACTTGGAGGCCAGCGGTGCCGTCTCCATGCCCGTGCCGTGGCGCAGGCCCTCGATGAACTCCTCGATCGTCTCCGCGGAGGTGTGCCGCGGCTGCCAGCCCAGTTCGTCGCGGGCGCGGCCGGCGTCCATCAGCGGCAGCCGCAGCGCCGCGTCGAACAGCTGCGGAGAGGCGGGAACCAGATGGAGGTGCCAGGCGGCGGCCAGCGCCGAGCGGGCGGCGACGCGTGGCATCCGGACCACCCGGGCGCCCACCATCTCGGCGAGCACCCGCGCGTCGAGCGGGGGTTCGGCGGCCAGGTTGAAGGCGCCGCGCACATCCCTGACGACCGCGAGCCGGTAGGCTTCGGCCGCGTCGTCGGTGTGCAGGGCCTGCAGCAGCAGGCCGCGGATGTCGGGCACCACCGGCAGCAGGGCGGGGCGCACCAGCCGGCGCGGCAGGAGCGGGCCCAGGAACAGGCGGCGCTGCTCGGCCGCGGACTGCTCCTTGAAGAGGAAGGCCGGGCGCATCCGCACCACCCTCACCTGCGGGTGCTCGCCCTCGTAGGCGTCCAGCACCCGCTCCAGATACGCCTTCTCACGGCAGTACGCGGCCTCGGGCCAGCCGTGGGTGGGCCAGGACTCGTCCACCCTGCGGTCCTGGGGGCCGGGCGAGTACGCCCCCACCGAGGACGCGTACACCAGCGCCGGCACCTCCGCGGCCGCGACGGCCTCGAAGAGGCGGATGCTGCCGAGGACGTTGGTCCGCCAGGTGGTCACCGGGTCATGGCTGGGCTGGATGAGCCAGGCCAGGTGGATCACGGCGTCGGCGCCTTCGAGGGGCCGGACCAGATCGTCCGCCTCCTCCGCGATGTCGGCCCGGACCCAGGTCACCTTCGGCGGCGTCCAGGCGGGGATCCGGCGGGCGATCCCCACGACGGAGGCGACGTCCGGGTCCTCGCCGAGCGCCCGAACGACGCTGGTGCCGGTGTTGCCGGTGGCTCCGACCACCACCACACGCTTTCCGCGGTCGTTGCTCATGGTCCGCTCCTTGCACGTCGGTCGCTTGTGCTGTGCGTCAGGCCGCCGCGAGGGCCAGTTCGCGGGCGGCCGCGGCGATCGCCTCCGCGTCGATCCCGGCCGCGGCAAGCTGCTGCGCCGGGGTGGCGGAGACCGGCATGTCGCGCACGGCCAGCCTGACCGTGCGGGGCGCCGGGTAGCCGTCGCAGAAAGCCTCGAGCACCGCGTCGCCCAGCCCGCCCTCGGGGTGGTGGTCCTCGACGGTGACCAGGCCCCCCGTCAGGTCGGCGGCGGCCCTGAGGGTTTGCGCGTCCGCCGGCTTGATCGTGTACAGGTCGATGACGCGGGCGGGAATGCCCTCCTCGGCCAGCCGGTCGGCGGCGGCGATCGCCTCGTGCACGGTCACTCCGGCCGCGACGATGGTCACGCGGTCGTCGTCCGTGGCGCGCACCAGCTTGCTGCCGCCGATCGGGAAGCGCTCGGAGGGCGGATAGATGACCGGGGTCTTGCCGCGCGTGGTGCGCAGATAGCGGATGCCCGACTCCTCGGCCATCGCGGCGGTCAGTTGGGCGGTCTGGTTGGCGTCACACGGGTACAGCACCGTGCTGCCGTGGACCGCGCGGAAGGCCGCCAGGTCCTCCAGGCCCATCTGCGAGGGGCCGTCCTCGCCGATGGCCACCCCGGCGTGCGACCCGACCAGGTTGAGGTCGGCACGGCTGATGGAGGCCATCCGTACGAAGTCGTAGGCGCGGGTGAGGAAGGCCGCGAAGGTGGACGCGTACGGGGTCCAGCCGCGCGCCTGGATCCCGACGGCGGCGGCCACCAGCTGCTGTTCGGCGATATAGCACTCGAAGTACCGCTCGGGGTGCTCCTTGGCGAAGAGCTCGGCGCGCGTGGAGTCGCCCACCTCGCCGTCGAGCACGACCACATCGCCGCGGGCCGTGCCGAGGGCGGCCAGCGCCTGCCCGAAGGCGTCCCGTGTCGCGGCCTCTTCGCCGGGGTCGAAGCGGGGCAGGCTCAGCGGGCCCTCGCGGGACGGCTGCGCGATGCTCACCGCGGGCGGGCCGAGGACCGGTACGGCCATCTCCCGTACGCCGCCGAGCTCGGCGATCGCCTCCTCGGGGTCCGGCAGCGGCTTGCCGTGCAGCCCCTCCCGGTTCTCCGCCGCGGCCACACCCCGGCCCTTCACGGTGCGGGCGATGATCGCCGTGGGCCGGCCGGCCGTGGACGCCGCCTCGCCGTAGGCGCGGTCGATCGCGGCGGTGTCGTGGCCGTCGATCTCGATGGTGTGCCAGCCGAAGGCGTGCATCCGGCGCGCGTAGGCGCCGAGGTCCCACTCGTGGCGGGTGGGTCCGCGCTGGCCCAGCCGGTTCACGTCGAAGATGACGGTGAGGTTGTCGAGGCGCTCGTACCAGCCGTGCTCGACGGCCTCCCACACCGACCCCTCGGCCAGCTCGCTGTCCCCGCACAGCACCCAGACGCGGCTGTCTGTCTTCTCCAGCTTCTCCAGGCGCTTGCGGGCCAAGGCCAGCCCGACGCCGATGGGCAGCCCCTGCCCCAGCGACCCGGTGGCCACATCCACCCACGGCAGCCGCGGCGTGGGGTGTCCCTCCAGCCGGCTGCCGAGCTTGCGGAAGGTGAGGAGTTCCTCGTCGCTGATCGCCCCGGCCGCCTTGAACAGGGAGTACAGCAGCGGTGACGCATGCCCCTTGGAGAAGACCAGGTGGTCGTTGCCGGGGTGGCGGGGCTGTTCGAAGTCATAGTGCAGGTGGTTCGCCAGCAGGACGGCCATCAGGTCCGCGGCCGACATCGACGAGGTCGGATGGCCTGATCCGGCGGCCGCCGCGGCCCGCACCGAGTCCACCCTGAGCTGCTGCCCGAGCTCACTGAGCAGGTGGTCTTGCATATCGCTCCTTTCAGAGTCCGTTGGCTACTGCTTTCTGGTCCTCCGTGGTCCGCCGTGGTCCGTCAGCGGCCGCCCGGGGCCGTGTGGAGCACGCGAGGTCGCTCGGGCGCCTCGGTGTCCAGCGGGACCGCCCAGGAGCGCACCACGCCCAGCTGTACGCCCTGCGGCGGCAGCACCGCGTCGATCAGCCAGTCGGCGGCGACCCGGACGCGATTGCCGGGCATCGCCATCAGGTGGTAGCCACGGGTGACCAGTCCGGCCACCGGCCCGGACAGCGGCACACGCAACGGATTGGCCGCCGCCTGCAGCCCGCCGAGGTCGACGGTGAAGCCGAGGTCGTGGTGTTTGTACGGGCGCCGCGTGCCGTACCCGAGCGAGGCGGCCACATTGCGGCCCGCCACCTTGCCCTGCCGCTGCGCGTGCTGCGCGGTCATCGGCGTGCACTGGCCCGGGCGGGTCACGTCGGGGACCGCCGCCGCGTCCCCGCAGGCCAGCACCTCGGGATGGCCCGGCACGGCGAGATACTGATCGACACACAGCCGCCCCCGCTCGGTCGGCAGACCGACGTCGGCCACCAGCGGGTCGGGGCGGACACCCACGCACCAGATCAGCGACCGGGTCGCGATGAACTCACCGGTGTCGAGCACCACGCCGTCTTCGGTGGCCTCCTTGACCGAGGTGCCCGTACGGATGTCCACACCACGCTTGGTCAGCACCCGGTCCGCGGTGTCGGACAGCCTCCGGTCGAGCTCGGGCAGCACCCGGTCGGCGAGATCGAGCAGCAGCCAGCGCGGCGGCGGCGCGCCGCGCAGCCCGGCACTGCGGCGGGCGAGCGTGTCGGTGAGCAGCACGCCGTGTGCGGCCACCTCGGTGCCGGTGTACCCCGCGCCGACCACCACGAAGGTGCAGCGGGCGGCCCGCTCCGCGGGGTCGTCGGTGGCTCCGGCCAGCTCGATCTGGCGGATCATGTGGTCACGGAGGTAAAGCGCCTCGGGCATGCCCCGGAAGCCGTGCGCGTGCTCGGCCACGCCGGGGATCGGCAGCAGCTTGTTGACGCTGCCGACGGACAGGACGAGCCGGTCGTAGTCCATCCGGCCGCGCCGGCCCTCGGGGTCCGTCCAGCCGATCCGGCGGGCGTCGAGATCGACGGAGCCGACCTCGCCGAGCACCAGGCGCACCCCCGGCAGGGTCTGGGTGAGGGAGACCGAGACCCGGCGGGGTTCCAGGACCGCGGCCGCCACCTCCGGCAGCAGCGGCAGATACAGAACGTAGTCGTTGGGGTTGACCAGGACGATCTCCGCCTCGTCCCGCAGGGTGCGGGAGAGTGCGCGGGCCGCCTGGTAGCCGGCGAATCCGGCGCCGACGATCACGATGCGGACTCGGTTCACGCGGAGCTCCCGGGCGTGTGGATCTCACAGAACGCTCCAAGTGCCCCCATGCACCGAGGCCAAACCCGTGTGACGGCCAACCGGGCCTCAGGGGCGACGGCCCCTGACACCCGGTTGCCGCATCCGCGGCGCGTCAGCGCCGAGCCCGTGCCGCCTCCCCGGTGACGCGCTCGTCCCAGTCGATGCGGTACCCGGTCAGCCAGTCCGCGCCGCCGTTGTCCGCCCGGTCGAGCTTCCGCGGCAGTATCGCGTCCCGCAGGGCCCGGCCCACCGGCCCGGGCACGGTGCGGCGGACCAGGCCCGCGCTCGTCGCGACGACCCGCTCCACCCGCTCGCGGCGCAGCCTCTCGTACGCGGCGAAGGCCGGCCGGGGGCTGCGCAGGTCGCGCAGGCACTTGGCGAGCACCACTCCGTCCTCGATGGCCAGTGACGCGCCCTGGGCGGCGTTCGGCGCACAGGCGTGCACCGCGTCCCCCACCAAAACCATCGTCTCGTCGGACCAGGTGGGCGTCGAGGGGAGGTCGTAGGCGTTGGTGGCGACGATGGACTCGCCGCTCGCGCGGATGATCTCGGCCGCGGGGGTGTTGTCCTCCGCGAACAGACCGGCGAGCTGCTCCCGCCACTGCTCCGGGGAGATCGCCGCGAGCTCGTCCTTGGACAGCTCGGCGCCCGGGGTGTTGGCGAACCACCAGACCTCGCCGTCGGGGGCCGTGGTGCAGCCGAAGAACGCGCGCTTGCCGTAGATCATGACGTAGGTGTCGCGGTCCGGGGGCGACGCGGCGTCCCGGGCGTAGCCGCACACCGTGTGCTGGCCGGTGAAGCGCGGCCGGGGCGCCGCGGCTTCGATGGTCCTGCGGATGAGGGAGTGGATTCCGTCGGCGCCGACGAGCACCTCCCCCTGTGCCCGCCCGCCGTCCGCGAAGGACGCCACCACGCGTCCGTCAGGACCGGTCTGGGCGGCCAGGAGGCGCTTGCCGTGCTCGACGCGCACGCCGCGGCGCTCCGCCTCCTCGCGCAACACCCGCCCCAGGGTGGCACGTTTGATCGTACGGGCGCCCAGCGCGCCCTCCTCGGAGCCGGCCAGGGGCCGCCCGCCGAGCCGTTTGCCGGTGTTGCTGATGAAGTCGGCGCGGCCTGCCGGGAAGGAGTTGTCCAGCACCGGCTGGTGTGCGTCGATGGTGCGCAGCGCCTCCATGCCGTTGGCGGAGATGAGCAGGAACGCACCCGCTTCGGTGGCGGCCGTGTCGGCGGGGACGTCGGTGGGACGCGCCTCGTACACGGCCGCGTTGATCCCGGCCTTGCGCAGGGCGAGCGCGGTCACGGTTCCGGCGATTCCGCCACCGATGATCAGGGCATTGGTCATGGTGCTCCGTGGAGTGGAGTGGGGGGACAGTGGGTGGTGCGGGTGCTTCTGGGCACAGCGCTATCAGGGTCGGCCGACGCCGTCCAGTCCCCGGCCGATGTGACGCCGGGTCCCTCGTGGAACGGCGGCATTTTAAGGTGTCATCGACGGTCGTATGTGGGGGGAGGGGGCAACTGTGCGATGTCGCGGGGTGCTTCGGGGCGGTGTGGCCGCATTGTCGGTCGGCGTGCTGCTGGCGGGCTGTTCGTCGGGGTCCGGCGGGCCGGGCCCCAAGAGCTCGGGTCCGCCTTCGGACTTGGGGGTGCCGCCGTCGGCGAACGACGCGCCTCAGGTGAGCCCGAGCCCGGTCGGCCCCGACTTCACGGTGCGCCCCGACCGGGTGCCCGACACCTCCGCGCGGGCGCTGCGGCCGGCCCGCCGGGCGATCGCCGGGCCGCGGGACTTCGGGGCGGACTTCGTGCGGCAGCGCCCCTTCGCAAGCGACCCGCACACCTGGGCGGTGTTGGACGAAACGTGTGTGTGGCAGCGCGAGAAGCTGCCCAAGGGGGTGCTCGCCAGTCTGTCGCAGCACAGCGTGCTGCCCGCCAAGGGGGCCGGGAAGGGGCCGGTGCGGGTGATGGCGGTGGTGTCGGTGCACGCCGATGCCGACAGCGCCGACCAGGAGATGGCCACCACGCTGGAGGAGGTGGTGCTCCCCCAGCTACCGCTGGGCGGTGCCCCCTGCCCCGAGCAGCGGCTGAACCAGGACGAGCGGATCATCTCGCTGTTGTCCTCGGGCGCCCCGTGGGGGCGGCGGGGCCAGGAGACGGCGGACGACCAGATCTGGGAGCACGGCGAGTACGAGAGCGACTCGGCCGGCGGGCCGTATCCCTATATCTGGGCCACCTCGCGGATCGGGCCGGTGACCGTGTCGGTGATGGTCAAGGGAGCCAGGGGATACAGCGAGAAGGAGATTGACGACATGCCGTACTCCCCGCTCATCAAGATGGCCCAGGCCGTGAAGGAGGAGCTGAAGTGATCCCGCTGCGTTCCGGGGATCCGGCGCGGATCGGGGGCTACCGGCTGCTGGGCCGACTCGGCGCGGGCGGCATGGGCGTCGTCTACCTCGGCCGCTCCCCCGGCGGCGCCCTCGTCGCCCTCAAAGTCATCCAGACCGAATACGCCCACGACCCCCAATTCCGCGCCCGCTTCCGCCGCGAAGTCACCGCCGCCCGCCGCATCAACACCCCCTGGGCCGCCACCGTCCCCGACGCCGACACCGACTCCGACACCCCCTGGCTCGCCACCACCTACATCCCAGGCCCCTCCCTCACCGAAGCCATCACCACCCACGGCCCCCTCCCCCACACCACCACCCACACCCTCGCCACCACCCTCGCCCAAGCACTCCACACCATCCACCAAGCCGGACTCATCCACCGCGACGTCAAACCCGCCAACATCCTCCTCGCCCCCAACGGCCCCCGCCTCATCGACTTCGGCATCGCCCGCGCCCTCGACGACACCGCCATCACCGCCCGGGACGCGGTCATCGGCTCGCCCGGCTATCTCTCGCCCGAGCAGGCCCTGGGCCGGGGCCCGGAGCTCGGGCCGCCCAGCGACATCTTCTCGCTCGGCTGTGTGCTCGCCTACGCCACCACCGGACGCCCGCCCTTCGGCACCGGTCCGGTGGCCGCGATGCTGTTCCGCACGGTGCACGACACGGCCGATCTGACCAGGGTGCCCGAGGAGTTGCGCCCGCTCATCGAGGCCTGTCTCGACAAGGACCCCGAGCGCCGTCCCACCGCCGCCGAGCTGGGGCGTCGGCTGGCGGACGGCGGGCCGCCGGCGGAGGGCACGCGGTGGCTGCCGCGGCCGGTCGCCCAGCTGATCGCCGAGCGCTCGGCGGAGCTGCTGGCGCTGGCCGACGTTCCGCCGACGGTGGTCGGCGCTGCGGGCGGGGCGCCTGAGCCGCGCCCTGCCCGCCGCAGGTTCCTGGCGGTGGCCTCGGGCGGCGCGGTCCTGGCGGCCGGGGGCGGCCTCGGCGTCTGGGCGGCCTCGCGCCCCGACGGGGGCGGCGGGGCGGGCGGGGGCGGCCGGCGCACCCCGCCCCGGTGGACGGTCGGGGTGCACGCCGATCTGACGGGCGGGCAGGCCGCGGCCGGGACGGCCCAGCGCCGGGGCGCCGAGCTGGCGGTGGAGCACCTCAACGCCCGTGCGGACCGGCCCGTCACGCTCGCCCTCAAGGTCCTGGACGACCGTGGCGCCCTGGGCGGCGCGCGTACCGTCGCCGAGCGGATGGCCGCCGACCCCACTGTCATCGCGGTCATCGGGCCGACGACCGACGCGACCTGCGCGGCCTCGATCGGCACCTACGACAGGCAGGGGCTGCCGCTGCTGTCGGTGTCGGTCGGCACGGCCGAGGTGTCCCCCGTCGAGCACACGTCCTATCTGCAGACCCGGCCGGACGACGACGGCCTCGGCCTTCCACTGTTGTCCTACCTCGCCCTGCGCACCCGGCCGCACCGCACGGCCCTGGTCGACGACCGCGCCGCCGGGGACTACAGCTGGCATCTCATGCGGTCCATGGCCACCGCGATGCGCGGCGGGGACCTGCCGTCGGTGACCGTCACCGTCCCGGCGGACGCCAGGGACTTCGGCCGGGCGGTGGACGAGGTGCGCCAAAGCGGCGTCCGCGCGGTGGTCTTCGGCGGCCTGGCGCCCCGGGCCGCGCTGTTCGCCCGGGAGTTGGCGTCCGCCGGTTTCACCGGAGCACGGCTGGCCACGCAACCGGTCATCGACACCGCGTTCCCGAAGCGGGCGGGCGAGGCGGCGAACGGCTGGCTGCTCAGCTCGGCCTTCACCGACGCGACGGCCCTGCCCGCGGCGCGGCCCTTCGCGGCCGCCCACCGGAAGCGGTACGGGTCCGCGCCCGGGCGCTACGCCGTGGAGGCGTACGACGTCGTCGGGCTGATCGCCCAGACGCTGCGCGAGCTGGGTCCGCAGAACGTCGACCGGGAAGCCGTGGCGCGCAGGCTGCGCGCGGTCCGGTACCGGGGGATCACCAAGACCTACGGCTTCGAGCGGGGCAACGGCTCGCTGACCCCGGGCACCGGACTCTTCCTCTACCGGGTCGAGAAGGGACGGTTCCGTTTCCTGGGCGATTACCGGACGGCGACGCGCGCCTGAGGCTGTCCCGGCGCTACTTGAGCAGCCGGGACAGCCGCCGGTCGGCGAGCGGCTTTCCGTCGGTCTGGCAGGTGGGGCAGTACTGCAGGGAGGAGTCCGCGAAGGACACCTCCCGGACCATGTCGCCGCACACCGGGCAGGGTTGGCCGGTGCGGCCGTGCACCCGCATGCCGCTGCGCTTCTCCCCCTTCGGGTCGCGCGCCGCCGGCCCCCGGGAGCGCTCGACGGCGTCGCGCAGCGTGGCACCCATCGCCTCGTACAGCCGGACGACCTCCTCCTCGGTCAGGTCGCCGGCCAGCCGGTAGGGGGACATCCGGGCGGCGTGCAGGATCTCGTCCGAATAGGCGTTGCCGATGCCGGCGATGACGCTCTGGTCGCGCAGCACGCCCTTGATCCGGTGGCGCACCCCGCTCAGCAGCCCGGCGAACGCCTCGAGGGTGAAGGACTCGGCCAGCGGGTCCGGCCCCAGCCGGGCGATGCCGGGCACCTCCTGGGGATCGCGCACGCAGTAGACGGACAGCGCCTTGCGGGTGCCCGCCTCGGTGAGGTCGAAGCCGGCGCCCTCCGGGCCGGTCAGGCGCAGCCGCAGCGCGAGCGGGCCCTTGCCCGGGCGGGGCGGGGCCTCCGGGAGTCCGTCCCGCCAGCGCAGCCAGCCGGCCCTGGCGAGGTGGAGGACCAGATGCGGGCCGTCGGTGGCCAGGTCGAGGAACTTGCCGTGGCGGCGGACCGCGGTGACGGTGCGTCCTTCGAGGTCGGTCAGCGGCGGGTCGTACGTCTTGAGGACGCTGACCGCGGCGGGGTGGACACGGGCGATCTCCCGGCCGACGGCGCGCTCGGCCAGGATCTGGGCCAGGGCCTCCACCTCCGGCAGTTCCGGCATGAGACCAGTGTGCCGCAGTGACCGGGCCCGCGCCGCCGCGCCCTGAGGACCCGCCGGTCACCCTTCCAGCGGCGCTGAGCTGCGGGTCCGCGGCCCCGCCCCTACGCTGACCCAAGAGCCGGACCGGCGCCGCGCACCGGCTCGGCACGCCCGCGCCGCCCCGCCGTACCGCGTCTCTCCCCGTTCCGCACGGAGGCTTCCCCCATGGTCGACACCGCACAGCACGAGCGGTCCACGCTGCGTCACACTGCGTCATTCCTCCGCTACGAACGGTACGAGGGCGGCAGCCTGGAGGCTGAGCGGCTGGTTCTCGACAAGCTGGCGCACGAGTTGGTGGGCGTGGAGCGGGCGAGCCGGCACGGCGGCCCCGCGCACCTCCTGCGCACCTTCCGCGCCAAGCCGACGCTCGGCGTGGACAACGCCCGGCTGCGGTTCCACGACGACCTGCCCGAGGCGCTGCGGGTCGGCTACGCGCAGCCGGGCGCCGAGTACCCGGCCGTGGTGCGGCTGTCCCACGCGAGCGGCACCGAGCGGCCCGACGCCGCGCCCGATCTGCGCGGGATGGCCGTGCGGGTGCAGGCCGGGCCGGAGGGGACACACGATCTGCTGGCCACCAGCTTCCCGGTGTCGCACGCCGCCGACGCGCGCGAATACGTCGCTTTCGCCAAGGCCATGGCGGGCGCGGGCAGCGCCGCCGAGCAGGCCTTCGGGCTGCTGGTGAAGCTTCCGCTGGCGGTCGGCTGGTCCACCGCCGCCCGGATGCGCCGCAATGTGCACACCGCCGCCCGGCACACCGTCGGCTCGCTGGCCCGCGAGACCTTCTGGAGCTGCGGGGCGATCCTGTGGGGCGACGCGGGGCCGGTCCGCTACCAGCTGCGCCCCGCTCCCGGCGGCACCCCGGCCCCGCCGCCCGACCGCGGCGATCCCGACTATCTGCACCGGGAGCTGACGCAGCGCCTGTTCACCGGCGACATCTGTTTCGAACTGTGTGTGCAGCGGTATCTGGACGAGCACCGCACCCCGGTCGAGGACGGCTCGGTGGAGTGGCAGGAGAGCGACACGCCCCTCGTCCCGGTGGCCCTGCTGACCGTGCCGCGCCAGGACCTGGACGCGGCCGCGGCCCACTCGGCGGTGTGCCGGGTGGAGCAGCTCGCCTTCAACCCCTGGCACACCACGGACGAGTTCCGCCCGCTGGGCAACCTCAACCGCGCCCGCAAGGCCGCGTACGAGGCGAGCGGCGCGCAGCTGCTGGGACTGCGCCTCACCCCCGCCGAAACGCTCACCTCCGTCGCACCGCTCATCCCCGTCGCACCGCTCACATCCGTCGCACCGCGCCGTGACGCCGTCCTTCCGGCCCCGGTGCGCGCGGCCTTGGGCCTGGTCACCCGGTACGTCCCCTGGCACCGGCTGCCCCTTCCCGCCGGGCTGCGGGGCCTGGTGGCGCCGTGCCCGTCGCTGCCCCGCGCCGGCGACCTGCTGAAGCCGCCGACGGGCGCGCTCGGCCAGGTCCTGGGCCGCAGCCCCTCACCCGGTCCGTCGGCGTACCGGCGGAGCGGGTGACGGACCGCGAACGGCCCGGCCGGTGACGGTTCGGGGCACGGCACACGCAAAAGCGACCTTGACCGGTTTACCGACGCGGTAGGGTGTGGCGTTCGTCGCGAGCGGCAGCCGAGCAGTGGGAGTCGGTGCATGGACAGCGAGGTCACGGCGGGCCCACCGCGGCGCGTCACCATCAAGGACGTCGCCGCACGGGCCGGTGTCTCCAAGGGCGCGGTGTCGCTCGCCTTCAACGACCGCCCCGGGGTCTCCCAGGCCACCCGGGCCCGGATCTTCGAGGCCGCCCGGGAGCTGGGCTGGGCGCCCCATCTCTCCGCCCGGTCGCTGTCCAACGCGCGGGTGGACGCCGTGGGCCTGGCCATCGCCCGGCCGGCCCGGATGATGGGACTCGAGCCGTGGTTCATGGAGTTCGTCTCGGGCATCGAGAGCGTGCTCGTCGAGCGGTCGTGCTCGCTGCTGCTGCGGCTGGTGCGGGATGTGCGGGAGGAGATCGCGGTCCAGGAGGCGTGGTGGCGGGGGCGGCAGGTCGGCGGGTCGATTCTCGTCGACCTCCACGACGGGGATCTACGCGTCCCCGAGCTGCTCCGGCTCGGGGTGCCCGCCGTGGCCGCCGGGCACCCGTCCCTGGCCGGCGGCTTCACCTGCGTATGGACGGACGACGGCACCGCCGTCACCGAGGCGGTGCGCTATCTGGCGGCGCTGGGCCACCGGCGGGTCGCCCGGGTGAGCGGCCCCGCCACGCTGGGGCACAGCGTGATCCGTACCGCCGCCTTCGAAGCGGCCGTGCGGGAGCTGGGGCTGGCCGACGGGCGCACGGTCACCACCGACTTCTCGGGCGATGAGGGGGCCCGTGCCACGCGGGCACTGCTGGCCTCGGCCGACCGGCCGACGGCGGTCATCTATGACAACGACATCATGGCGGTGGCGGGCCTGTCGGTGACCGCCGAGATGGGTCTGTCGGTGCCCGCGGACGTCTCGCTGCTGGCCTGGGACGACTCCCAGCTGTGCCAGCTCACCCGCCCCACGCTGTCGGCGATGAGCCATGACGTCTTCGGCTTCGGGGCCGAGGTCGCCCGCCGCCTGTTCGACGTGCTCGGCCAGGCGGCGCCCAGCGCCCACCAAGCGCCCACCCCGGCCCTCACCCCGCGCGGCAGCACCGCCTCGCCACGGCGGCCCTGAACCGGTTAAGCGAGGGCCGGCGGCCGGGCGCGCCGACCGGATGAACTCGGCCCGCCCCGGGGCCCGCCGGGCCGCGCGCGTCCGGCGGTAGGTGGTACGGATAGCCGGGTGCCCGGCAGCGAGGGCGAACCGAGCCGGGAAACAGGCCCAGGGAGCGGTTCCGCATGGAGTGGTTCACCTCATCCGACTACTGGCTGACCCGGCTGGTCTTCCAACGCGGGCTGGCGGCCCTCTATCTGATCGCCTTTGCGGTCGCGGCGAACCAGGGGCGGGCCCTGATCGGCGAGCGGGGCCTGACGCCGGTGCCGCGGTTCACCGCGCGGATGCCGTTCCGGCGCTCCCCGAGCCTCTTCCACCTCCACTTCTCGGACGGCTTCTTCACCGGCTGCGCCTGGCTGGGGGCCGCGCTCGCCGCCGCGTTGATGGCGGGGGCGGCGGACCGGGTGCCGCTGTGGGCCGCGATGCTGATGTGGCTGGTGCTGTGGCTGCTGTATCTGTCGATCGTCAACGTCGGACAGGTGTGGTACGGCTTCGGCTGGGAGTCGCTGCTGCTGGAGACCGGCTTCCTCGCCGTCTTCCTCGGCAACGCCCGCACCGCGCCGCCGGTCCTGGTGCTGTGGCTGCTGCGCTGGCTGCTGTTCCGGGTCGAATTCGGCGCCGGGCTGATCAAGATCCGGGGGGACCGCTGTTGGCGGCAGCTGACCTGCCTGTATTACCACCACGAGACACAGCCGATGCCGGGCCCGCTGAGCTGGTTCTTCCACCGGCTGCCGAGGCCCTTGCACCGGGTCGAGGTCGCGACCAACCACGTCGCCCAGCTGGTCGTGCCCTTCGCGCTGTTCACGCCGCAGCCGGTGGCGAGCGTGGCCGGGGCCGTGATCGTGGTCACCCAGCTGTGGCTGGTCGCGTCCGGCAACTTCTCGTGGCTGAACTGGGTGACCATCCTGCTGGCCCTCGCCGCGGTCGACGGGCGGCGCGCGGCCCGGGCGCTGGGGCTGCACGAGCCGCCGCCGCTCGCCGCTCCCCCGGTGTGGTTCGAGGCCGCGGTGCTGGCCGCCACCGCTTTGGTGGTGGTGCTCAGCTACTGGCCGGCCCGGAACCTGGTGTCGGGCAGTCAGCTGATGAACTACTCCTTCAATCCGCTGCACCTGGTCAACACCTACGGCGCCTTCGGCAGCGTCAGCCGCGCCCGGTTCGAGGTGGTGATCCAGGGAACCGACGAGCCGGTGCCCACGCCGGACGCGGTGTGGAAGGAGTACGAGTTCCGGGGCAAGCCGGGCGATGTGCGCCGGATGCCGCGCCAGTTCGCCCCGTATCATCTACGTCTCGACTGGCTGATGTGGTTCGCCGGGATCTCGCCGGCCTACGCCCGGGCCTGGTTCGGCCCGCTGGTCACCAAGCTGCTGGAGGGCGACCGGGCGACGCTGAAGCTGCTGCGGGTGTGTCCCTTCCCCGACGCGCCGCCCACACACATCCGTGCCCGCCTGTTCCTGTACCGCTTCACCACCTGGCGCGAGTTGCGGGCCACCGGCGCGTGGTGGCACCGCACGCTCATCCGCGAATTCCTGCCCCCGGTCGCCCTCGACCGCCCGGAGCGTCGGACCGCCCGCCCGGGCGGGTCCCGGGGCGGGGGCGGGGACGGGCGGTCTAGCCGCGCAGGGCGATCTCGATGACGAAGAGGCTACTGGCCGTGGGACGGGTCGCGGCGATCTCGAGGCCCGCCTCGGACAGCAACCGGGTCAGCTGACGCCTGGTGTGCTTCCTCCCTCCGACGTTGAGGAGCAGCAGCAGGTCCATCCCGGTGGTGACCTTGGGTTCGGGGCTGTCGTCGACCAGGTTCTGCACCAGCACCGCCCGGCCGCCCGAGCGCAGCGCCCCGGCCACATGGCGCAGCGTAGTGACGGTCCGTTCGTCGTCCCACTCCAGCAGGTTCTTCAGGATGTAGAGGTCGCCGGGCGGGACGCCGTCCAGGCAGCTGCCCGCGACCACCTGCGCTCGGTCGGCGAGTTCGCCGCCGGGCCGCAGCGCGGGGTCCGCCGAGGCCACCACGGGCGCCAGGTCGTAGAGCACCCCGCTCAGCCACGGGTACCGCTCCAGGACGGTGCGCAGCAGGTGGCCGCGGCCGCCGCCGACGTCGACCACGACCCGTACGCCGGTCACGTCCAGGGCCTCGGCGACCATGGCCGAGGTGAACGTGGAGGACTGGGTCATGGCCCGGTTGAACACCTCGGCGGACTGCGGGGCGTCCTGGGAGAGATGGGCGAAGAACTCCTTGCCGTACAGGCGCGGGAAGACCCGCTCGCCGGTGCGCACCGCCTCCTCCAGATGCGGCCAGGCCTGCCAGGTCCAGGGGGCGACGGTCCACAGCACCTGGTAGCGCACGCTGTTCGGGTGGTCCTCGCGGAGCACCCGGGAGAGCTCGGTGTGTCCGAAGCGGTCCTCGGCCACCTCCGCGAAGACGCCGTGCGCGGCCAGCGCCCGCAGCAGCCGGGCGAGGGCCTCGGGGTGCAGGTCCAGCCGGGCGGCGAGCTCGCCCGCCTCGACCGGCTTGTCATCGATCTCGTCGGGAATCCGCAGGTGAACGGCGGTCATCATCATGGCGGAGACCCACAGGCCCATCGCCAGTTCCTTCACCCGGACCGCGGTCGCGAGCTCGGGGGTGTAGTCGGTGTCGGTGTCGGTGTGAGTGTCGGTGTGGGTGTCGGTCACAGCGTTTCCGCCTTTCGTTGGGGCTCCGGTGAGGGCTTCGATGAGGGATGAGGTGGGGCCGTGGCGGGGTCCGCCGGGCGGGCGGAGCCCCAGCGCAGCAGCACGGGCCCGGTGAGCGCGGTGGCGAACAGCGCGAAGACCGTCATCGCGCCGTAGATCTGCTGGTCGAGCAGTCCGCTGGACCAGCCGATGGAGAGGATCACCAGCTCGGTGACGCCCCGGGTGTTCAGCAACACGGCCAGCAGGACCGATTCGCGGCGGCCGAGCCCGCACAGGGCGCCCGCCCCGGCCGCGGCGGTGACCTTCGCGACGAGCGCGACCCCGCCGAGGAAGCCCAGCAGCCACAGCTGGGCGGCCACCGCGCTCACGTTCACCGCCATGCCGCTGACCACGAAGTACACCGGGGCCAGCAGCCCGGCGACCGGGCGCAGCACCGCCCGGGCCGGCCCCAGCGGGTTCGGGGCGGGCGCCGCGGGTCCCTGGCCGCGCGGCGGGCCTGCCGGCCGGACGGCGAAGCCGAAGAGGAACGCGCCGAAGATGGCGTGCACCCCGAGCAGGGCGGTGACATAGGAGGAGAGCAGGACCCCGGCGCACAGCAAGGCCGCCGTGCCGTACGGGGCGGCCGGGCCGCGGGCGGTGAGCCGTCGCACCACCGGGCGCACCACGGTCAGCAGCGCCAGGGTGTATACGGCGCATCCGGCGAGGCCGGCCGCCGCCCGCCCCGGTTCGCGCTCCCCGTCGACCGCGAGCGCGACGGCGAGCACGGTCCAGGCCAGCGCGTCGCAGACGGCCGCGCCTCCGACGGCCAGGGTGCCCAGACGGGTGTCGGCGAGCCCGAGGTCGTCCACGATCCGGGCCAGCACGGGCAGCGCGGTGACGGCGAGGGCGGTGGCCAGGAAGAGCACGAACGCGGTGGTCCGGGAGGCCCCGGGGCCGTGCTCACCGACGATGGCGTACGCCGCGCCGAGCCCGGCGGCGAACGGCACCAGGAACGCCGTCCCGCCGATCCACAGCGCCCGCCGGCCGTGGCGGGGTGCCGGGCCGCCACCGGCCCCGCACCCCGTCTCGAAGAGGAACAGCAGCAGCCCGAGGCCGCCGAGCGCGGTGAGCCCTTCGCGCACCGGGCGGGTGAGGATCGCGGCCTCCGCCTCGTCGGTGAGCACCAGGCGGAGCGCCAGACCGAGGAGGATGCCCGCGGCCAGCTCGGCCACCACCGCCGGCTGGCGGCAGCGCCGGGCCAGGGCGTGTACGCCCCGTACGAGGAGAACAATCGCCGCGAGGGCCGGCAGCAGTTCCTCCACCGGCATGGCGGTCTTCATGTGGTGAAGCGGGAGTGGATGTCGTGGGTCTTGGCCCTGGCGTCCGCCTGCATCTCGGGCGTGGGCCGGGTGCCGGTCATCCCGGCCAGCAGAGCGGCGAAGTCGATCTTCGGCGGCTGGAGCTTCTGCGGGTCGACGATGGTCTGGGCGCCCTCCCAGTACTGCTCCTTGCGCATCTTGATGTTGTAGAAGAAGCGCACGAAGGTCAGGACGTGGCCGAGGAATTCGCGGTAGCCGTCCTCGTACGCCTTGAGCAGGTTCGTCTCCTGGTCGGGGTCGCGCAGCGCCTGGTCGATCGCGGGGGCCAGCTCCCGCGCGCCGCGCATGGCCAGGGTGACGCCGGTGGAGAACAGCGGGTCGACGAAGGCCGCGGCGTCGCCCACCGCGGCCCAGCCGGGGCCGTGGAAGCGGGTGCACTCATAGCTCCAGTCGCGCAGGGTGCGGTAGGCGCTGACCCTGGTCGCGTTCCGGGTGAGCCGCTTGACCTCTTCCGAGGCGGCCAGCTGCTGCTCGAACAGCTGGTCCGGGGTCAGGCCTGAGTCGTGCAGCAGAGCGGTGCGGGTGACATAGCCGATGCTGACGGTGCCGTCGTGGAGCGGGATGAACCAGAACCAGCCGGGGGGCTGGTCGTCCTGCCACATGTTCTCCACGACCACGTCGCCGGCCCGGTTCTCGCCCTCGATGAAGTCGCAGCCCTGGAAGTAGCTCCACACCGCGACATTGCGCAGGTCCTCGTGCCATTCGACGAGTCCGAGCCGGCGGCCGAGGAGCCGCTGCTGGCCGGAGGCGTCGATGAGGAAGCGGAAGGAGACCCGTACGGGCTCGTCCATGCCCCTGACGGTGTAGACCAGGCCGGTGGCGCGGTCGCCGTCGAACTCCACCTCCTTGACCGTGGCCTCCTCTACCACGCGGGCGCCCAGCTCCCGGGCGCGGGTGAGCAGCAGGGCGTCGAAATCGGCGCGGCGCACCTGGAAGGAGTACTCGTAGTCGCTGCCGTCGGCGAACCGGAATTCCCAGGTGCCCTCGGTGGCGCCCCACAGCAGGGTGCCGCCGTACTTCTTGGTGAAGCAGAGGCTCTCCAGCCGTTCCCACAGGCCCAGTTCTTTGACCAGGTCGAGGCAGCCGGGGATGAGGGACTCGCCGATGTGGTAGCGGGGGAACTTCTCCCGCTCCACCACCAGCACCCGGTGGCCGGCCCGGGCCAGCAGGGCCGCGGTGCTCGAGCCGGCGGGACCGCCGCCGATGACGACGGCGTCGTACGAGTTTCCGGGGTTGTCGGTATCCGTGGCGGATGTCGTATCTGTCATACCTGTGGCGTCTGTCACGTTTGTCACGGTGTGCTCCCTCCGAGTCGTCAGGGCCGGACCTGGCCGATGCCGCGCTTCCAGTGGTAGAACTGCCGGGCCGAGGCCTCCTGGACGCTGCCCCAGGCGCCCTCGTACGGGGTGACGTACTCGTCCATCGCCTCGCTGATCGAGAGGAACAGCGGGTTGTCGTGCTGTGGCGTGAGCGTCTTGGACAGGGCCTCGTCCGTGCGGACGAGGTGGAAGTACAGGTCCTGGAAGGTCAGCAGCCGCCGCTCCTGGACGCCCACCAGGTCGGGCAGTTCGGTGGCGTCCGACTCCGCGAACAGGCCGCTGATCGCGGCCTGGTGGTCGCCGGGCTTCAGCCGGGCGACGATCAAGGTCGTGGCCATGGGGATCTCCTCGGTGTGGTGTTGCGGTGGTCAGGGCGAGCCGGTTCAGTCGGCTCAAGAGGCCGCCGCGCGGGCGCGGGCCTCGATCCGGTCGCGGATCAGCTCCATCTGGATCCTGGTGTTGCGGTTGATGTGCGCGGTCATGGCGGCGTCGTCGGCCGGCGCCCGGGGCGACATGTGGAACTCCTGGACCCAGCGCATCCGCACCCCTTCGGGCTCCTGGGTGAACTCCCAGAAGATGTCCATAAATGCGAAGGGCCCGGTCTCGACGCGGCGGGAGCGGACGGTGTGGGTGGCCGGGTCCGCGGTGCGCTCGGACACCCAGCTCCAGCGGGTGCCGTTCTCGTCGGGGTGCATGGTGAGGCGGAACCGTATGGTGTCGCCGTCGCGGTGGAGGATCTCGGCCGTCTCGTACTCGCTGAACAGCCGTGGCCAGCTCTCGACGTCGTTGGTGATGTCCCAGACCAGTTCCAGGGGCGCGTCGATGACGATGGCGTTGTCGGTGCGGGCGCGCTCGGTCGTTTCAGCCGCTTCGGTGGCTTCGGTCGCTTCGGTCATGCGTCGGCTCACTCCTTCGTTCCGATACAGGCGTTGACCACGGACACGGTCTCCCGTGGGGTGCGCATCCGACTGAGGGCGTCGTCGGGCAGCGTCAGATCGAAGGTGTTCTCGATCTGCGACTGGATCTCCAGTACGGCCAGCGAGTCGTAGCCGAGGTCGGCGAAGTCGGCGTCGAGGTTCTCCCCGTCGATGCGCTCCCCGTCCTGGGCGCCCGCGCTGCCGCGCATGATCCGCCTCAGGTCGTCGATGGTGAATTCGGTCATGGCGTCTCCTTGCTCGTTCACCCGCGCGGATCCGTCCGGCGCAGGACCAGCGCGGCGTTCATGCCACCGAAGCCCCGGGCGACCACCAGGGCCGCCCGCACGGGGCCGGGCCGCGGCTCGCCCACCACCAGGTCGATCCGGTGGTCCGGGTGCTGGGTCACCCCGGCCGCGGTGGGCGGGATGACGTCGTCGCGGATGGCCAGCAGCGCGGTGGCCACGTCCAGCGCGACGCCCGCGTAGAGCCGGCCGGTCAGCGTCTTGGGCGCGGTGACGGGCACGCCGTACGGCTCGAAGACCCAGGCGAGGGCGTCCGCCTCGGCGCGGTCGAGGGCGGGTACGGCGGCGGCGTCGGCGAAGACGACGTCGATCTCCTCCGGGGCCGTCCGGGCGTCCATCAGGGCGTTCATGACGGCGCGGCGCAGCCCGGGCTCACGGCCGGAGCCGGGTGGCGGGTCGAAGGTGGCCGCGTGCCCGGCGATCTCGCCGTACGCGTGGGCGGCGCCGCGCCGCCGGGCCGAGCGCGCGTCCTCGACGATCAGCATCGCCCCGCCCTCGCCCGGAAGATGGCCGCAGGCCTCGGCGTCGAAGGGCACGTAGGCCCGCGCCGGGTCCTGGCGGGTGGACAGCCGGCCGGTGGAGAGCTGGGCGACCAGACCGTAGGGGCACAGCGAGGCGTCGGTGCCGCCGCTGACCACGAGCCGGGCGCCGTCGCGCACCACCCGGCGGGCGTGCGCGAGCGCGTCCAGGGCGCCGGCCTGCTCGGCCGCGATGACCCCGCACGGCCCGCGCATGCCGTGGCGGATGGAGATCTGGCCGGTGGTCGCGGCGTAGAACCAGGCGATCGACTGGTACGCGCCGACGTGCCGGGGCCCGCGCGACCACAGCCGTTCGATCTCCCGCTGCCCGAACTCGGTGCCGCCGGAGGAGGAGGCGGTCACGACCGCCATGTCGTATTCCGATATCCCGGACAGCCCGGATACTTCGGCCAGGGCGTGCGGGTCCGCCCCGGCGTCGGCGAGCGCGGCCTCCGCGGCGGCAAGCCCCAGGTGGGTCCAGCGGTCGGTCTGGACGGCCAGCCTGCTGGGGATGCGCTCTTCGGTGCGAAAGCCGGACACCTCGCCGGCCAGCCGCACCGGATAGCCGGAGGCGTCGAAGCGGGTGATGGGGCCGATGGCACTGTGCCCGCGCAGCATCGCCGACCAGTACTCCTCGACGCCGATGCCCCCCGGCGCGACGATGCCAAGGCCCGTGACGACGGCGGTGGCGGTGCGCGTGGCCGGCCCGGCCGCGGGGGTCACCGGGCCCTCCCGGGCCGGCTGAGCAGCATCGCCGTCTGGAAGCCGCCGAAGCCGCTGCCGACCGAGAGCACCACGTCCATGGAGTGGTCACGGGCCGTCAGCGGGACGTAGTCCAGGTCACATTCGGGGTCCCGGTGGTGCAGATTGGCGGTGGGCGGCACGACCTGGTGCTCCAGCGCCAGCGCGCAGGCGGCGACCTCGATCGCGCCGATCGCCCCGAGCGAGTGGCCGACCATGGACTTGATGGAGCTGACGGGCACCTCACGGGCCCGCTCGCCGAGCGCGCGCTTGAAGGCGGCTGTTTCGTGGCGGTCGTTCTGGCGGGTGCCGGAGCCGTGCGCGTTGATGTAGTCGACGTCGCCCGGCGCAAGGCGGGCCCGGTCCAGGGCGACCCGGATGGCCTCGGCCATCTCCCGGCCGTCGGGGCGCAGTCCGGTCATATGGAAGGCGTTGCTGCGGCTCGCGAAGCCCGCGAGCTCGGCGTAGACATGCGCGCCCCGGGCCTCGGCGCGGCCGCGTTCCTCCAGCACCAGCACGGCCGCGCCCTCGCCGAGGACGAAGCCGTCCCGCAGGCGGTCGAAGGGGCGGGAGGCGTGCGCCGGGTCGTCGTTGTTGGGCGAGGTGGCCTTGATGGCGTCGAAGCAGGCCGAGGTGATGGGCGAGATGGGCGCGTCGGTGGCGCCCGCGACCATCACGTCGGCCGAGCCCTCGGCGATGAGCTGGGCGCCGTAGCCGACGGCGTCGAGACCCGAGGTGCAGCCGGTGGAGATCAGGCCGACCGGCCCCTCGGCGCCGCACGCCCACGCCGTCTCGACGGCGAGTGTGCTGGGCACCATGTAGCCGTACAGCTCGGGGACTCCGTAGCGGTGGTCGACCAGGTGGAGCCGGCCGCCGTCGCTCAGGACGACATACTCCTCCTCCAGCCCCGTGGTGCACCCGACGGCGCTGCCCAGGCTCACGCCGGTGCGATGCGCGGGCGCCTCGGCGGGGGTCAGCCCACTGTCGGCGAGCGCTTCCCTCGTCGCGGCGACCGCGAACTGGGCGGCCCGGTCCATCCGGCGTATCTCCTGCGGGCTCAGCCCTTCGGCGGCGGCGTCGAAGTCGCATTCGGCGGCCACCTGGGAGCGGAATCCGGTGGGATCGAAGAGGGAGATCCGCCGGGTGGCGGTGCGCCCGGCGGTGAGCAGCTCCCAGAAGCCCTTGGTGCCGACCCCGCCGGGGGCCACCACCCCGATCCCGGTGATGACGGCGGTGCGACTCACCGCGCGTCCCGGGCGAGCGTGCCGGCGGCCGGTGAGGGGACCGTCTCGGTGTCCACATGGCCCAGTTCCGGGCGCGGGGCCAGCGGCGAGAGGTGGAAGACGATCCTGGCCTGGGCGGCTCCGGTGTTGCGCACGCGGTGGCGCATCCCGATCGGGACCATCAGCCCCTGGTCGGCGTGGAGTTCGCGCGGCGTGCCATCGAGGTCGACCACGAGGTCGCCGCACACCACGTACAGGAACTCCTCGGAGTAGGGGTGGTAGTGCTCGGCCACGTACTCGCCGGGCTCGATGATCGCCACGCCGAGGAAGCCGGAGGTGGCGCCGACCGTCTTGGGGCTGAGCAGGGTGCGCAGATCTCCACCGCGCCGGCGGTTGGGCAAGGCGTCGTCCAACGAGACGACGGGGACAGGCTGTGCGGTCACGATTCCTCCTCGGAAGTGACGGTGGTGAGGTGGCTGGTGGCGGCGCGGTCCGTGGCGCGGCTACGGCCGGGCCCAGGCGCCCGCGCCGGGGACGGGGGACATCGCGCAGCCCGTGAAGAAGGCCCGGAACCCGGCGTCGGTGGTCAGGTCCTGCTCGACGTCCAGGAGCCGGTTGAGCTTGGCCCCCAGGCCGGAACGCGGGACGACGCGGGCGATGTTGTCGAGCTCCTCGGCCGGGTCTGCGGTGGCCTCCCAGAACCGGACGACGAGGTCCTGGCGGGCGAAGATGGTGCTGCTGATCAGGGCGGACGCCAGCTGCTGGGAGGTCCCGGGGGCGATTCCGGCGGCCAGCAGACGGCGCAGCTCCTCGCCCTTGCCCGGCCGTACCGGGTAGAGCAGGGCGCGGCGGTGCACCGGGAGGCGCGCGGGGTGCGGCCGGGCGTAGTGGGCCCAGCGGGTGAGCCTGGCCCGGATGAGATACGAGGCCGCCGGCAGCCGGTGGGGCATGCCGCACAGCTCGCGCAGACCGGCCGCGACGTCCGGGTGAGTGGTGAGGTCGGCGACGAGGCCGTCGAGACCGCCGGTGGTGTCGGCGATGTGCAGCACCCGGCCCGGCGCGGTGAAGGTCGCCACCGCCTCGGTGCGCGCCTCGCCGGCCTTGGCCGGGGCGAGGCGGCGCAGCAGCCGTGCCACCCGCGTTTCGTTGCCCGGTCCGACCGGAAGTCCCAGAGCGACCCGCTCCATCCGTACCACTCCCCCTGTGTGTGCGGCTGTGTGTGCGGCGCTCGGCTCAGCGCGGCCCGGGGACCGGGTCGCGTCCGGGGGAACCGGAAAGAGCCGATGCGGCGAGCCTGCACACCGACGCTCAGGAAGCGGACAGGTTTCTCACAAGGGCGGGCGTCGGCCCGGGTCAGCCCGGGGTGGGGGTGGCCGTATCCTGTCGTGTCGCGGGCTCGGCGGGCCGCGCGGCGGCCCCCGGCCGGGCGCGGATCACGGCCACCACGACGACCAGCGCAGAGCCGACGAAGGCCACGCTGACGGACAGGGCCGTGGCCCAGCCCTCGGCCAGCGCGTGGGCCAGCTGCGGGCGGGTCGGCGGGCGGCCAAAGGGCAGGGCGTCCCGGGTGGAGTCGGCGGCCACGGTGCTCAGGGTGGCCAGGCCCAGCGAACCGCCCACCTGCTGGGCTGTGTTGAGCAGCCCGGAGGCGAGGCCGGAGTCCTCGTCGGCGACCGTCGCGACCGCGGTCATGGACAGCGGTACGAAGAGCAGGCCGAGGCCGGACCCGTACAGCAGCAGGCCCGGCAGCAGGTCGGTGGCGTACCTCGCGCCGACGTCGAGCCGCGACAGCCACACCAGGCCGACGGCCATCGAGGCGGCGCCCGCGGCCATCAGCGGCATGGCGCCGACGCGGGCGGTCAGCCGTGAGGCGAGCCCGGAGAAGAGCAGCACACAGGCGGCGTTGGGCAGGAACGCCACGCCGTTGCGCAGCGGTGAGTAGCCCATCACGTCCTGCGCGAACTGGGCGAGGAAGAAGAGCGTGCTCAGCAGCGCCGCGCCGGTCAGCAGGGTCACCGCGTAGGCGCCGGAGCGGTCGCGGTCGGCGAAGACGCGCAGCGGCATCAGCGGCTGCCGGCCGCGCACCTCGATCAGCAGGAACAGGACGAGGAGCACGGCCGCCGCGGCGAACGAGGTGAGCGTCCAGCGGTCGGTCCAGCCGTGCTGGGGGGCGCGGACCAGCCCGTACACCAGCGCGGTAAGCCCGCCGGTGACCGAGATGGCCCCGGGCAGGTCGAACCGGCCGCGGCGGCGCGCGGAGGAAGGCAGCACCAGCAGGGCGCCGCAGGCGAGCGCGGCGCCGATGGGCACATTGACCCACAGCACCCAGCGCCAGGAGAGGCTGTCGGTGAGCAGCCCGCCCAGCAGCAGCCCGATGACCGCGCCCGAGCCGGACACCGCCCCGTAGACGCCGAACGCGGCGCGGCGCTGCCGCCCTTCCGGGAAGGTCGTGCTGATCAGCGCCAGGGCGGTGGGCGCGACGAGGGCGCCGGCCACGCCCTGCGCGGCGCGGGCGGCAATAAGCTGGCCGGGCTCGTCGGCGAAGCCGCCGAGCAGGGAGATCAGCGCGAACGCGCAGACCCCGCAGGCGAACACCCGGCGGCGGCCCAGGAGGTCGCCCACCCGCCCGCCGAACAGCAGCAGCCCGCCGAAGGCGAGGGTGTAGCCGTTGACCACCCACTGCAGCCCGGACCGGGTGAAGCCGAGGTCGTCGCGGATGCTGGGCAGCGCGATGTTCACGATGCTGATGTCCAGCACCACCATCAGCTGCGCTCCCGCGATCACCAGGACCGCCCACCGGAAACGGGGCGGCGGCGCGGGGTGCTGGGTGCCGTTCATGGTCGTTCGCCCCTCTTTTCGCCCCTCGTTGAGGAGAGGGCGCAGCGATGCGCCGCCGTGCTGATAGTAGACCAATCTGTTCTCTATTTGGCAGAGTAGACCCCGCTGATAGAGTCCGCAAAGGGGCTTGCAGGCGCTTGACGGGGCTTTTTAGGGCTTGGCGGGGGCAGTGCTTGTCGGGAAGAGAGGCGGCCGGATGAGCGCGGAGGAGGCACCGGCGCCGCCGGTACGGACCCGCCGCAGGGGCGCCGCCCTGGAGCGGGCCATCTACGAGGCGACGATCGCCGAGTGCGCCGAACTGGGCTACGGCAGGCTGACGCTCAAGGGGGTCGCGGAGCGGGCGCACACCGGGAAGGCCGCGCTGTACCGCCGCTGGAGCACCCCGCAGGACCTGCTGCTCGACGCCTTCGAGCATGTCCTGCTGCCCAGCGAGGAGCTGCCCGAGACGGGCGATCTGCGCGAGGAGCTGGTGGCGGCGCTGCGACGGATGGCCGACTCCCTCACCGGCCGCACCGGCCCGCCCGCGATGGTGCTGCTGGGGGATCTGCTGCGCCACCCCGAGCTGATCGCGGTGTTCCGCACCAGATTCATCGAGCCGCGGCTCGAGGCCATCGCGGAGATCCTGCGGCGGGCGGCCGAGCGCGGGGAGATCCCCGGGGAGTCGGCCAGCCCGTTCTCCGCGAGGACGGGGCCGGCGCAGGTGATGATGCACTATCTGCTCAACGGCACCCCGCCGGACGACCGGGCCATCGAGGCCATGGTCGACCAGGTGGTGCTGCCCGCCCTGCGAGCCGGACACCGGGCCGCGGACGCCGGCTGAAAGCACCGCCCGCGACCTTCGGGGGCAGAGGGCTCAGAAACCCGTGAATCGGCGCACCGCGGGTGCCGTACGGGGCACCGCCATCCGCTCCAGCGCGTATTCGCGGACCAGTTCCCGGAAGCGGTAGTGCCGCCGGCCCGCCGCCCGCTCCCCCGCGACCTCCACCAGTGAGGCGTCGACCAGCCGCATCAGCAACACGTCGGCCGTAGTGGTGTCGGTGCCCAGCACCCGCGCGCCCTGCCCGGCGGTGAACAGCCGACGCGGCATCAGGGCCAGCCGCAGAAAGGCCTCCTGAGCGTCCCCGTCGAGCTTGCGGAAGCAACCGTCCAGCCGGTCGTACAGGTCGAGCCCCAGCGCCGACAGCTCGGAGAGCCGGTGCTGCCCCTTGGCGGATCGTATCTTCGCCAGTACGCAGGAGATACTGACCGGCCGCAAGGCCATCAATCGCTCGCCGAGGAAGGTGATGGCCAGCGGCAGCCCGTCCGCCAGCCGCACCACATCGGCGACGGCCTCGGGCTCGGCGTCCGTCCGCTCACGCCCGATCAGCCGGGTGAGCAGCTGCCCGCCTTCCGCGGTGGACAGGCAGCTCAGCGCCACGGTCCGCGCCCCGCGCAGCCCGTACAGCAGGGAGCGCCCGGTGATCAGCACGGCGCAGCCGGTGCCGCCCGGGAGCAGCGGTTCGACCTGCTGCGGCGAGTCGGCGTCGTCCAGCACCAACAGCACCCGGCGGTCGGAGCTCCAGGTACGGAACAGCGCCATCCGCCCGCCCAGCGTGGTCGGGATGTCGCGCGGCGCCACGCCGATCCCCCGCAGGATGTGCTCCATCCCCTCCGCCGCGGTCGCCGGGGTGGGCTGGGATCCGCCCAGCGGAATGTACAGCTGCCCGTCGGGATAGCGGGCGCGGACCGCGTGGGCGAGGTGGATGGCGGTGGCCGTCTTGCCGACGCCCGGCATGCCGACCAGCGACACCACGGGCAGGCCCGTGCCGCCGCCGTGCGCCGCGAGCAGGCCGCCGGCCTCGTCGAGCACGGCCTGCCGCCCGGTGAAGCCGACGGTGTCCCGGGGGAGTTGGGCGGGCGGCGCCGGGGGCTGCGCGCGGCTTGGCGGCGGGGGCGGGGCGGCGGCCGGCGGGTCGAGCGAGGGGTCCCCGGCGAGCATGGAGCGCTGCAGCCGCTGGAGTTCGGGGCCCGGCTCCAGGCCCAGCTCCTCGACCAGATGGCGGCGCAGGTCGTGGAAGACCTTGAGTGCTTCGCCGCGCCGCCCCGAGCGGTAGAGCGCGAGCATCAGTTTGGCGTGGATGCCCTCGTGCAGGGGTCTGGCGGCGGCCAGCGCCTTGAGCTCACCGGTCAATTCTTGGTGCCGGCTGAGTTGGAAGTCGGCTTCGACGCGTATCTCCAGGGCCCGCAGCCGGCTCTCCTCCAGCTCGGTCGCATGCGCTTCGAGCAGTTCCCCGCAGTCCACATTGGCCAGGGCGCTGCCCTGCCACAGCCCCAGAGCCCGGTTCAGCAGTTCCCGGGCGTGTCCCGGATCCCCCGCGGCGAGCGCCTCCCTGCCTTCTTTGACCAGAACCCGAAAGGAATTGAGGTCGATCGCGCTTTCCGGTACGCGGACGGTATAGCCGCTCGGCCGGGTCTGCAGGAACGGCTCTCCGCCGCTGCCCGGGCGGGTCAGGCCGCGGCGGAGTTCATAGATGTAGGTGTGTACGGCGCGAATGGCTTTGTCCGGGGGCCTGCTCCCCCAGAGTTCGTCGATGAGGGCCTTGGTGGGCACGACCTCGTTGTGCCGCAGTATCAGCAGGGCCAGGGCCCGGCGGAGCTTGGGAGCGCTCGGCGTCTGGGCGCGGGTGTCGCTCAGCACTTCGAAGTTTCCCAGAACCTGAAACCTCATACGCGAACTCCCCCGGTTCATCGTGGCGCCACAAGGCCCTGCCCGTGCCCCCGTATTCAGGTCGCAGCCGAGAGCATACCTCCGGCCTGCATGATCAGTAGATCCGCGCCATATTTCGGCTCAATCGCATCTGTGTCCGTTGATACGCGAATCGATTAATGAGCCGCACGCGCTTCAGAGATCGGCACCGGGGCCATCGATATGCGCCGAGAATCGGGGATCAGTTCGACGCATTGATTTCCGAATCGGGGTGGTGGCTTACCCGCACCGGGAATTCGTCAATGGCCGTGCGGCGCCGAACGGTGCACCGGACCATGGGCGGCGAGGCAGTGCTCGTCGCGCGGGTCACCCCCCACTGCCGGGCCGTCCGCGCCGCGCGGCGACCGGCGGTCGCCGAGGTGGTCGACCTGCAGGGTGGTGTGGGTGATCCCGTAGTGCTCGCCCAGCACCCGCTCCAGATCCTCACGGACGGTGTGGCAGTCGCCGTCCGGTGCCGCGACCAGCACATGGGCAGAGAGCGAGACCTCCCCCGAGGTGATCTGCCAGACATGCAGATCGTGCACTTCGGCCACGGCCGCGTGGGACACCAGCCGGTCCCCGATCTCGTCGGGCTCGACCCCGTTCGGCGCGGCCTCCAGCAGCACCCGGCCGGAGGCACGGACCAGCCCCACCCCGGCCTTGATCATGAGCGCGACTACGACGAGCGAGGCGATCGCGTCGGCCCGCGCGAAGCCGGTGGTCAGGACGACGGCACCGGAGACGGCGGTGCCGATGAAGGCGAACAGGTCGTTGAGGATGTGCTGGTAGGCGCCTTCGACGTTGAGCGAGCTGCGATTGGCCTTGGACATGCACCAGGCCGCCGCGATATTGACGGCCACTCCGGCGATTCCGGTGGCCAGGACCAGGGCGCCATTCACGTCCGGCGGGTCGATCAGACGCTCCACCGATTCATAGCCCAGCCACACCGCGAGGAGCAGCAGCGAGAGCCCATTGGCCTGGGCGGAGAGAATTTCGGCACGTTTGAGACCGTAGGTGTAGCCGCCGCGCGAGGGGCGGGCCGCGAGTCGGATCGCGAACAGCGCGAGGACGATCGACGCGGCGTCGGTGAGCATGTGGGCGGCATCGGAGATCAGCGCCAGCGAGCGCGCCACCACGCCGATGACGCCCTCGATCACGATGAAGCCGCTGATCAGCGAGAGCGCCGCCAGCAGCCAGCGACGGTCGGCGTTCTCCGCCACACCATGGCTGTGCCCGGCATGGCCGTGCCCGTGCCCGTGCGTATGGGTGCCCACCCGCTCCTCCTCGAATCGCCTAGCGGAACAGCGCAATTGAACAGCACATCGGAAAATAATCCAAAGGCTGCAATGGACACGGTTATCAAGTGCCCAGATCGCGTGGACCGGCGGCGATGCGCAATGCCTTTCTGAATTCGGCAATGCTTTTCATTGTCGGGCACGGTCGATGATATGTGCGAGACCGCCCCGGTCCGGGTGAGCTCCACAGAGAGCCGGTGACCACGCCGGGCGCGGCGCGTTGGCCTGACATGACGACGACGATGCGACGCCGTTCTCTCTCGCAGCCGAGCAGAGCGCTGGACCGGAGCACCGCGGGCGGCGAAACGCTCCATCAGAGCACCTGTGTGCCCATCTACGCCGCCCTGGTCGAGCGCTGGGCCTCCGCGGGCCGGGCCGTGCCGGGGCGCTACGACCGGGAGTGGGCCGAGCTGGTGAACTGCCCGCCCTGGCCCGAGCGGGTCCGCTCCGCCTCCCGGCCCGCCGCTCCCCCGGCGCCCCTCAAGCGCTCCTGACCCGGCACCGGGCCCGCCCGTCCCGGCGGGCCGCGTCCCGGGCAGGCGGCGTCACGGGCGGCGGACGCGGCGGTCAGGCCGAGCTCCGGGCCAGCGCCCGGGGCCCGCCCTTCCCCGGTTCGAGCTTGCCTCCGGGCAGTTGAAGTTCTCTCCCCGATGGATCCGGGAGATTCTCCCCTGAATCGCTCCGGGGAGTTTGACAGGTCATGCCTGTCCGACGACGACCCTTCCAGCCGCCGGAGCAAGCACGCGGCTCGCTCGGGCTGTCGGAGACTTGGCTGTCGCCCCCGATCATGCACTGAGCGTGCCAGATGCATTACAGAGGGATGCGACGATGCTCTACACCGTCAGCTCAGCGATGCGCTTCACCTGCCCCGCAAACGTGGGAGCACCGCGCGGGATCAGAGGTAGAACACATCGCGCCCGCGGGTGCGCACGGCCAGCAGCCGCCCGTCGCGTACGCAGACCCAGCCCACCGACTCCAGCGGCGCCGTCCCGGCCACCGGCTCACTCCCCGACTCTGTCACTCGGCTTCGTCCTCCCCGCCCGCCCCGCCCTCTATGCCGCCTTCGGTCTCCAGGTACAGCTCCCGCACCGCCGCCAGGACCTCGGAATCGGGGTGCTCCCACAGGCCTCGGCTCTCCGCCTCCAGCAGCCGCTCGGCCATGCCGTGCAGCGCCCAGGGGTTGGCGTCCTGGAGGAAGGAGCGGTTCTCGGGGTCGAGGAGGTAGCTCTGGGCGAGCTTGTCGTACATCCAGTCGGCGACCACGCCCGTGGTGGCGTCGTAGCCGAAGAGGTAGTCGACGGTCGCGGCGAGTTCGAAGGCGCCCTTGTAGCCGTGGCGGCGCATCGCCTCGATCCAGCGAGGGTTGACCACGCGCGCGCGGAAGACCCGGGAGGTCTCCTCGTGCAGGGTGCGGGTGCGGACCGTCTCGGGGCGGGTGGAGTCGCCGATGTACGCGGCCGGGGCGGTGCCCTTGAGGGCGCGCACGGTGGCGACCATGCCGCCGTGATACTGGAAGTAGTCGTCCGAGTCGGCGATGTCGTGTTCGCGGGTGTCGGTGTTCTTGGCCGCGACCGCGATCCGGCGGTAGGCGCTCTCCATCTCCGCGCGGGCCGGGCGGCCTTCCAGGCCGCGGCCGTACGCGTAGCCGCCCCAGACCGTGTAGACCTCCGCCAGGTCGGCGTCGGTGCGCCAGTCGCGGCTGTCGATGAGCTGGAGCAGGCCCGCGCCGTAGGTGCCGGGGCGGGAGCCGAAGATGCGGGTGGTGGCCCGGCGTTCGTCGCCGTGCTCGGCGAGGTCGGCCTGGGCGTGGGCGCGTATGTAGTTGTCGGCCTCGGGCTCGTCGAGCGAGGCGGCGAGGCGTACGGCGTCGTCGAGCAGCGCCACGACGTGCGGGAACGCGTCACGGAAGAAGCCGCTGATGCGGAGGGTGACATCGACCCTGGGGCGGCCCAGCTGGTCGAGGGGGACGGGTTCGAGTCCCGTGACGCGCCGCGAGGCGTCGTCCCACACCGGGCGGACGCCCAGCAGCGCGAGCGCCTCGGCCACGTCGTCGCCCGAGGTGCGCATCGCGCTGGTGCCCCACAGCGACAGGCCGACGGAGCGCGGCCACGCGCCGTCGTTGTCGCGGCGGTAGCGCTCCAGCAGCGAGTCGGCGAGCGCCTGGCCGGTCTCCCAGGCCAGCTGGCTGGGCACGGCCTTGGGGTCGACGGAGTAGAAGTTACGGCCCGTCGGCAGGACGTTGACCAGGCCGCGCAGCGGTGAGCCGGAGGGGCCCGCGGGGACGAAGCCGCCGTTCAGGGCGTGTACGGCGTGGTCGATCTCGTCGGTGGTGGCGGCCAGCCGCGGCACGACTTCACGCGCGGCGAAGTCAAGGATCGCGGTCACCGCGTCGCGCTGCTCCTCGGGCAGTCCCAGGCACGCCTTCTCGACCGCCTCCGGCGCCCAGCCGGCGTCCTCCATCGCCTGGACGAGAGCGCGGGCGCGTTCCTCCGCCTCGTCCGCGCCGGTGCGGGTGGCGGCCGACTCGTCGAGGCCGAGTGCCTCGCGCAGGCCGGGGAGCGCCGAGGTGCCGCCCCAGATCTGCCGGGCGCGCAGAATGGCCAGGACGAGGTTGACCCGTTCGGGGCCGGCCGGGGCGGTGCCGAGGACATGCAGGCCGTCGCGGATCTGGGCGTCCTTGACCTCGCACAGCCAACCGTCGACATGCAGCAGGAAGTCGTCGAAGCCGTCGTCGTCCGGCCGATCCTCCAGGCCGAGGTCGTGGTCGAGCCTGGCGGCCTGGATGAGGGTCCAGATCTGGGCCCGGATGGCGGGGAGTTTCGCCGGGTCCATCGCGGAGATGGCGGCGTACTCGTCCAGCAGCTGCTCCAGGCGCGCGATGTCGCCGTAGGAGTCGGCGCGGGCCATGGGCGGCACGAGGTGGTCGACGAGGGTGGCGTGGGCGCGGCGCTTGGCCTGCGTGCCCTCCCCCGGGTCGTTGACCAGGAACGGGTAGATCAGCGGCAGGTCGCCCAGCGCGGCGTCGGGGCCGCAGGCGGCGGACAGGCCCGCGTTCTTGCCGGGCAGCCACTCCAGATTGCCGTGCTTGCCCAGGTGCACCATGGCGTCGGCGCCGAAGCCGCCGTCGGCTTGGGAGGTGGCGATCCAGCGGTAGGCGGCCAGGTAGTGGTGGGAGGGCGGCAGATCGGGGTCGTGGTAGATGGCGATCGGGTTCTCGCCGAAGCCGCGCGGCGGCTGGATGACGACCAGGAGATTGCCCCGGCGCAGCGCAGCCACCACGATCTCGCCCTCGGGGTCGCGGCTGGTGTCGACGAACATCTCGCCCGGCGGCGGCCCCCAGTGCTCCTCCACCGCCTCGCGCAGCTCCTGCGGCAGCCGGGCATACCAGCGGCGGTAGTCGGCGGCAGGGACCCGGACCGGGTTGCGGGCCAGCTGCTCCTCGGTGAGCCAGTCCTGGTCGTGGCCGCCCGCCTCGATGAGGGCGCGGATCAGCTCGTCGCCGTCGCCGGAGGCGAGGCCGGGCAGCGACTCGGGCCCCTCCTCGGGGCCGACGTCGAAGCCGTCCGCGCGCAGCCGGCGCAGCAGGGCGACGGCGCTGGCGGGCGTGTCCAGGCCCACGGCGTTGCCGATACGGGAGTGCTTGGTGGGGTAGGCGGACAGGACGAGCGCGAGACGCTTGTCGGCCGCCGGTATGTGGCGCAGCCGGGCGTGTCGTACCGCGATTCCCGCGACACGCGCGGCGCGCTCGGGGTCGGCTACATAGACGGGCAGGCCGTCCTCGTCGGTCTCCTTGAAGGAGAACGGCACGGTGATCAACCGCCCGTCGAACTCCGGGACGGCGACCTGGGTCGCCGCGTCCAGAGGCGAGAGGCCCTCGTCGTTCTCCTCCCACGCGGCGCGCGAGCCGGTCAGGCACAGCGCCTGCAGCACCGGGACGTCCAGCGCAGCCAGCGCGCCCGCGTCCCACGCCTCGTCGTCCCCGCCGGCCGAGGCCTCGGCGGGCCGGGTGCCGCCCGCGGCCAGCACGGTGGTGACCACCGCGTCGGCCTCGGCGAGGGCCTCCAGCAGCTCGGCCTCGGGCGCGCGCAGCGAGGCGACGTACAGCGGCAGCGGACGGCCTCCGGCGTCCTCGACGGCCCGGCAGAGCGCCTCGACGAAGGCGGTGTTGCCGCTCATATGGTGCGCGCGGTAGTAGAGCACGGCGATCCGCGGGCCGGTGACGTCCTCGCGCGCGGCGCGCTCCAGCGCGCCCCACGAGGGCGCGGGAGCGGGCGGCTCGAAGCCGTGTCCGGTCAGCAGGACGGTGTCGGACAGGAAGCGGGCCAGTTGGCCGAGGTTGCCGGGCCCGCCGTGCGCGAGGTAGGCGTGAGCCTCGGCGGCGATCCCGACCGGGACCGTGGAGGCCTCCATGAGCTGGGCGTCCGGGGCCTGTTCGCCGGTCAGCACGACGACCGGGCGGTCCTGGGCGAGCAGCGTGTCGAGCCCTTCCTGCCAGGCGCGCACCCCGCCGAGCAGCCGTACGACGACGAGTTCGACGCCGTCGAGGAGCGCGGGGAGGTCGTCCAGCGGGAGCCGGGCCGGGTTGGCGAGCCGGTAGGGCACCGGGGTCTGTGCCGCGCGGGCACTGAGCAAATCGGTGTCGGACGTCGACAGCAGCAGGATCATGCGACGGCAGGCCTTCCTCGGGGTCCGCGCCCCGGGCGGGTTGAAGACGGCGGGAGTTCCTGGCTCGCGCGGCCGCCGCATAACCGGCTGCCGCGCTCACAGTGGCGGGACCGCGCCGGATTTCCACCGGCTTCCTACCCTTTTTGCCGTCTTGTGTGGTGGCGGGCCGGGACCGACCCGCCGGTGAGCATAGTAGGCGTTCCTGACCTGCCGCGGGGCGGTGAGCCGGAGGCAATCGTCGGTATGCTCGCCGCCATGTCCCTCCCCCCGACAACCGCCCCACCAGGGGATGAAACCCCCGTGCGCGGGCGCGCCGACGCCTGCCCGGGCGCGCTGCGCCTGCACCCGGCGGACGACGGCGCACTGGCCCGGGTGCGGCTGCCGGCCGGGCTTCTGACGGCATGTCAGGCGCTGGTGCTGGCGCTCGCTGCCGAGGAGTTGGGGGACGGCCGACTGGACCTCACCTCCCGGGGCAATCTGCAGCTGCGCGGCCTCGCCCCGGGGTGCGGGGCCGGGCTCGCGGCCCGGCTGCGGACGGCCGGGCTCCTCCCGTCGGACCGGCACGACCGGGTGCGTAACATCGTGGCGTCCCCGCTGTCCGGACTGGACGGGGCGGGGCACACGGATGTCTCGGCGTGGGCGCGGGAACTGGACGCCCTGCTGTGCGACGACGGACCCGCGTCTTCCGGATTCGCCGAACTCGCAAGTCTCTCGGGCCGGTTCCTGTTCGCACTCGACGACGGGCGGGGCGATGTGGCGGCGCTGGGCGCGGATGTGACATTGATCGCAGAGCCGGACGGCGGGGCGCTGCTGCGGCTCGGCTCCGTCGGCGGTCACGGACTGGGGTACCCGGCGTCCACCGCGCCGGACGCCGGGGGCTCCTCCGAGGCGACGGGCCGTCCTGACGCATCGGGCGTCGCGGCGCGCCGGAACGGGCGGGCGGTGGGCGACGACACGCCGGGCCGGGCTCGGCCGCTGGATCCTGGGCCCGGTGGCGACTCCGCGGTCGCCGGGCTCCGGATGCGCGCCGCGGACGCGCCGCGCGCGGCGGCGCTGGCCGCAGTGGCATTTCTCGACGCCGTGCGCGCGAGTGGTACCCGCGCCTGGCGCGTTCGCGAGCTGTCGGCGCGACACGCCGTGACGGACGGCCGGTTGGCCGGGCGACTCGCCGAGGCGGGGATCCAGGCCACTCCGCTCGGCCCTGAGTCCCTCCGCGCCGAGGGACAGACATCGCCGGTGGACGCGGCACCCGCGCGCGAGGAAGCAGCGCAGGCCCTCGTGGACCATGCCGTCTCCGGCGCGCCCGCGGTCGGGCTCGTCGCCGGGCCAGGCGGGCGGTGCGTGGTGTCCGTCGCCGTTCCGCTGGGGCGGCTCGCCGCCGCGCGGTGGCGGCTGCTCGCCGAACTCGCCGCCCGGGGCGGCTCGGGCGAGCTGCGTGTGACGCCCTGGCGCGGCGTGGTGCTGCCCGGCTTCTCCCAGGACGGCGCCCGGGCCGCGCTGCGGGAGCTCGCCGACGCCGGGCTGGTGACCGCGCCGCACTCCCCCTGGCTCGGGGTCGGCGCGTGCACGGGACGGCCCGGCTGCGCCAAGTCCCTGGCCGATGTGCGGGCCGACGCGGCGCGCGCGGTGGCGGGCGAGGCGTCCGGCGGCGGCCGCCCGGGCCGACCGCCGACCGCCCTGCCCGTGTACTTCTCCGGCTGCGAGCGGCGCTGCGGCCACCCCGGCGGCCGGTGGGTCGACGTGCTGGCGACGGGCGACGGCTACCAGGTCACCGTACGAGGTGCCACAGGGTCCGAGCGGGGCGTGGACGGGACAGTGAACGTAACAGCAGAGCAATTGGCCGGCGCCGTGGCGGCGGCCCGTGGAACGACATGATCGAGGGCACAGTGTTCGACTACGAGAAGGACGGCGCGGCCATATACCGCGCTTCCTTTGCCACCATCCGCACCGAGGCGGACTTGAGCGGCCTGCCCGCCGACGTCAGCCGGGTCGCGGTGCGGATGATCCACGCCTGCGGCATGGTCGACCTCGTCCAGGACCTCGCGTACACCCCCCAGGTGGTCGCCCGCGCCCGCGCCGCGCTGCGCGCCGGCGCGCCCGTGCTCTGTGACGCGCACATGGTGGCCAGCGGTGTGACCCGCAAGCGGCTGCCCGCGGACAACGACGTGGTGTGCACCCTGTCCGACCCCGGGGTGCCCGAACTGGCCCGCCACATGGGCACCACGCGCAGCGCCGCCGCGCTGGAGCTGTGGCGGGACCGGCTGGAGGGCGCGGTGGTGGCCATCGGCAACGCGCCCACCGCGCTGTTCCGCCTGATGGAGATCATCGAAGAGGGTGGGGCCGGCGCGCCGCGCCCGGCGGCCGTCATCGGCGTACCGGTCGGCTTCATCGGCGCCGCCGAGTCCAAGGAGGCGCTGGCCGGGCATCCGGCCGCGCTCGACCACCTGGTGGTGCGCGGCCGGCGCGGCGGCAGCGCCATCGCCGCGGCCGCGGTCAACGCGATTGCGAGCGAGGAAGAGTGAGCGAGCAGCAGGAGCAGGCGGCCGTTCCGAAGGGCCGGCTCTACGGCGTGGGTCTTGGCCCCGGGGACCCCTCGCTGATGACCGTGCGCGCCGTGGAGGTCATCGCCGAGGCCGATGTCGTCGCGTACCACAGCGCCCGGCACGGCCGCAGCATCGCACGCGCCATCGCCGAGCGCCATCTGCGGCCCGACCACATCGAGGAGCGGCTGGTCTATCCGGTCACCACCGAGACCACCGACCACCCCGGCGGCTACCGCGGCGCGATGGAGGAGTTCTACGCGGACGCGGCGGCCCGGCTGGCGGCCCATCTGGACGCGGGGCGCACGGTCGCGGTGCTCGCCGAGGGCGACCCGCTCTTCTACGGCTCGTATATGCATATGCACAAGCGGCTGGCCGACCGCTACCCCACCGAGGTCGTCCCGGGCGTCACCTCCGTGAGCGCGGCCGCCGCCCGGATCGGGGCGCCGCTGGTGGAGGGCGAGGAGGTGCTGACGGTCCTGCCCGGCACGCTCCCTGAGGACGAGTTGACGGCGCGCCTGGCCACGACCGACGCGGCCGCAGTGATGAAGCTCGGCCGGACCTTCCCGGCGGTGCGGCGAGCGCTGGAGCGCTCGGGACGGCTGGCGGAGGCCCGGTACGTGGAACGGGCCACGATGGGCGCGGAGCGCGTGGCGCCGCTGGCCGAGGTGGACCCCGACTCGGTGCCCTACTTCTCGGTGGCGGTGCTGCCGAGTCGGATCGACGCCAAGGCCACGGCCCGCCGGGGCGAGGTCGTGGTGGTGGGTCTCGGCCCGGCGGGCCCGCTGTGGCTGACCCCCGAGGCCCGGGGCGAACTGGCCGCCGCGGAGGACCTGGTCGGCTACACCACCTACCTGAACCGGGTGCCGGTGCGCCCGGGGCAGCGGCGGCACGCCTCGGACAACAAGGCGGAGGCCGAGCGCGCCGAGTTCGCGCTCGACCTGGCACGGCGCGGGCGGCGGGTCGCGGTGGTCTCCTCGGGCGACCCGGGCGTCTTCGCCATGGCCACGGCCGTGCTGGAGGCGGCGGCCGAGGACCCGTACCGCGAGGTGCCGGTCCGGGTGGTGCCCGGCATGACCGCGGCCCACGCGGCCGCCGCCCGCGCGGGCGCCCCGCTCGGCCACGACTACGCGGTGATCTCGCTGTCCGACCGGCTCAAGCCCTGGGAGGTCATCGCCGAGCGGCTGCGCGCCGCGGCCGCGGCCGACCTGGTCCTCGCCCTGTACAACCCCGGCTCGCGCAGCCGGATCTGGCAGGTCGGCAAGGCCCGCGAGCTGCTGCTCGAGCACCGCGCGCCGGACACGCCCGTCGTGCTCGGCCGGGACGTGGGCGGCCCCGAGGAGCGGATACGGGTCGTCAGGCTGGCCGATCTCGACCCGGCCCAGGTCGATATGCGCACCATCCTGCTGGTCGGCTCCTCCCAGACCCGTACGGCCCGGCGCGGCGACGGCACCGAGGTCGTCTGGACCCCGCGCCGCTACCCCGAGCGTCGCTGACCTACGGCGGCGCGAAGGTCAGTCGAGGATGTCGAAGGTGGTGCGCAGCCAGGCCAGCGCCGCCGCCGGATCGGACACGACGGGCACGCCGTCCGGGGCCGCGGGGCGCCGGACGACCACGACCGGCAGCCCGGCCTCGCGCGCGGCGGTGAGCTTGGCGGCGGTGGCACCGGCGCCGCTGTCCTTGGTGACCACGACATCGACGCGGTGGCGGCGCAGCAGCTCCGCCTCCCCCGCCACGGTGAACGGACCGCGGTCCAGGAGCACTTCCATACGCGGCGGGGCGGGTGGCTCGGGTGCGTCGACGGAGCGGACCAGGAACCACTGCTCGGTGAGATGCGCGAAGGCGGCCAGGCCCATCCGCCCGGTGGTGAGGAAGATCCGCTGCCCCAGGGCGGGCAGCAGCCCGGCCGCCTCGTCCAGCGACCCGGCCCAGTGCCACCGGTCGCCCGGGCCCGGCACCCAGCCGGGGCGGCGCAGGGCGAGCAGGGGAACATGGGCCGTGGCGGCCGCCCGGGCCGCGTTGAAACTGATCGTGCCGGCGAAAGGATGGGTGGCGTCGATGACCGCGTCCACCTGCTGCTCGCTCAGCCAGCGAGCCAGGCCCTCGGGCCCCCCGAACCCGCCGATCCGCACCTGCCCGGCCGGCAGCCGCGGCTCGGCGACACGCCCGGCCAGCGAGCTGGTGACGCACAGCCCCGGGGCATCGGCCACCGCGGCGGCCAATCGGCGCGCCTCGCTGGTGCCGCCCAGGATGAGCACGTGGCGGGACGGGCGCGGCCGGGGACCGGGGGCGGCCTCCGCCGGGGTCGGTGTCATCGGGTGCCTTCCGTGGTGCGTGGTGCCGTGCCGGTCCGCGGCCGGCCGGCCGCGCCCGGCCAACCCTGCCATGGCCGTGCGCGACCATGCGGCCCCGGGCCTTTGCCCTCTTCCCGCGGCATCGACGCGCTGCTTTGCCGCGTGGGGCGGGTCGGGGGAGAGCGCCGCCGTACCGCCCCCAGGCCGCGCCCGGCGCGCGGTCGGCGCGGGGGCGAGGGGCGGTGTGTCCCGTGGCTGAACCCACATCGAAGGCCGGAACCGCCCCGGCCGGCGGGCGCAGTGCGCAGTTGGAGCGTTCGGGGCTGCGGCACGGCTGGACCACCGGGGCGTGTGCGACGGCCGCTGCGACGGCCGCGTACACCGCGCTGCTCAGCGGCGAGTTCCCGGACCCGGTGACAGTCGCACTGCCCAAGGGGCAGCGGCCCGCGTTCGCCCTGGCGGGCGAGGAGCTGACGGCGGACCGGGCGATGGCTGCGGTGGTCAAGGACGCGGGCGACGACCCGGACGTCACGCACGGCGCGATGGTGCGCGCCACCGTGCGGCTGCTGCCCCCCGGCAGCGGCGTGGTCTTCCGGGCCGGGCCCGGCGTCGGTACCGTGACCCGCCCCGGCCTGCCGCTCGCGGTCGGCGAGCCCGCGATCAACCCGGTGCCCCGGCAGATGATGCGCGATCACATCTCCTCGGTGGCGGCCCGTCTCGGCGGTACCGGCGACGCCGAGGTCGAGATCGGGGTGGACCATGGCGAGGAGATCGCCCGCAGCACCTGGAACCCGCGCCTGGGCATCCTCGGCGGCCTGTCGATCCTCGGCACGACGGGCATCGTGGTGCCGTACTCCTGCTCGGCGTGGATCGACAGCATCCGGCGCGGCGTGGACGTGGCGCGCGCGGCCGGGCGCACCCATGTGGCGGGCTGTACGGGGTCGACCTCGGAGAAGGTCGCGGTCGCCGTGCACGGGCTGCCGCAGGACGCGCTGCTGGACATGGGCGACTTCGCGGGGGCGGTGCTGAAGTATCTGCGCCGCCATCCGGTGGACCGGCTGACCGTCGCCGGGGGCTTCGCCAAGCTCTCCAAGCTCGCGGCGGGCCATCTGGATCTGCACTCCTCCCGCTCGCAGGTGGACAAGGCCTTCCTCGCCGGCCTGGCGCGCCGCGGCGGCGCCGACGAGGAGCTGGCGACGGCGGTGGCGGCGGCCAACACCGGCCTGGAGACGGTGCAGCTGTGCGCGGCGCGCGGGGTGCCGCTCGGCGATCTGGTCGCGGCGGCGGCCCGGGAGGTGGCGCTCGGCGTGCTGCGCGGGGCGCCGGTGGCCGTGGACGTCATCTGCATCGACCGCGCGGGCGCGATCGTGGGGCGCGCGGCGGCGAGGCGGCCCCGGGGAACGGCGACCTGACGCTCCCCCACATCAAGGAGACCAAGGTCGCTCCCGGCGCGCCGAGTACAGGTGGCTGTCGCGGAACTGCTCCGCGCCCAGCGTGCGGCCCACCATGATGACCGCGGTACGCACCACGCCCGCCTCCTTCACCCGGTCCGCGATGTCGCCCAGCGTGCCCCGCAACACCAGTTCGTCGGGGCGGCTGGCCCGGGCGACCACCGCCGCCGGGCAGTCGGCGCCGTAGTGCGGGAGGAGTTCGGCCACCACCCGGTCCACGTAGCGGGCGGCCAGGTGCAGCACGATCAGCGCCCGGCTTCGGCCGAGGGTGGCGAGGTCCTCGCCGTCCGGCATCAAGGTGGCCTGCTGGGCGACGCGGGTGAGGACGACGGTCTGACCGACGGTCGGTACGGTCAGCTCGCGCCCCAGCGCGGCCGCCGCGGCGGCGAACGCGGGGACGCCCGGGATCACCTCGTACGGCACCCCGTGCGCGTCCAGCCGCCGCATCTGCTCGGCGACGGCGCTGAACACCGACGGGTCGCCCGAGTGCAGCCGGGCCACGTCCTCGCCCGCCCGGTGGGCCCGGACCAGCTCGTCGGTGATCTGGTCGAGGTTGAGCCGGGCGGTGTCGACCAGGCGGGCGTCCGGCGGGCACTCGGCGAGGAGTTCGCGGGGCACCAGGCTGCCCGCGTACAGGCACACCCGGCAGCGGGCCAGGGTGCGGGCGCCGCGCACGGTGATCAGGTCGGCGGCGCCGGGGCCCGCGCCGATGAAGTACACGGTCATGGGGAAGTCTCTCCTTCGGCGGGTTTGGCCGCGGCCCACTGGGTGACCGGCATCGCCTGCCGCCATCCGGTGAAGCCGCCGACCGGGGCGGCGTGTGCGATGGCGATCCGGACCAGTTCCCCGCCGTGCCGGCGGTACCACTGGGCGAGGAGGGCCTCCGACTCCAGCGTCACGGTGTTGGCGACGAGCCGCCCGCCAGTGGGCAGCGCCGCCCAGCAGGCCTCCAGCAGGCCGGGCGCGGTCAGGCCGCCGCCGATGAACACCGCGTCGGGGGCAGGCAGATCGGCCAGGGCGCCGGGCGCGGCCCCGGTGACCACGCGCAGCCCGGGCACCCCGAGCGCGGCGGCGTTGCGGCCGATGCGTGTCGCCCGTACGGGATCCCGTTCGACGGACACCGCGGCGCAGGCGCGGTGGGTACGCATCCACTCCACGGCGATCGAGCCGGAGCCGCCGCCGACGTCCCACAGCAGCTCTCCGGGGGCGGGGGCCAGCGCGGCGAGCGTGGCGGCGCGCACATGGCGCTTGGTCAGCTGGCCGTCGTGCTCGTACGCCTGGTCCGGCAGCCCGGGGACGGCGGACAGGCGCGGCGTGCCGGGGGCGGGGGCGCAGTCGACGGCGATGACGTTGAGGGCGTCGCCCAGGGCGTGGTGCCAGTGGTCGGCGGTGCCTTCGAGGTGCCGTTCGCGCCCGCCGCCCAGCTGCTCCAGGACCCGCATCCGGCTGGGGCCGAAGCCCCGGTCGCACAGCAGGGCGGCGACCTCGGCGGGGGTGGCGGCGCCCGCGCTGAGGACGAGCAGCCGCCGCCTGGCGTGCAGGGCGCGGGTCAGGGAGACGGTGGGCCGTCCGACGAGGCTGATCACCTCGGTGTCCTCGACCGGCCAGCCGAGCCGTGCGCAGGCGAGCGAGATGGACGACGGGTGGGGCAGCACCCGCAGCCGACCGGCGCCCAACTCCTCGGCCAGGGTGCGGCCGATGCCGAAGAACATGGGGTCGCCGCTGGCCAGCACGGCCACCCGCCGCCCGGCGTGGGCCGCGAACAGCCGCGGCACGGCGGGGCGCAGCGGCGAGGGCCAGGGCACCCGTTCAGCGGGGCACTCCGGCGGCAGCAGATCGAGTTGGCGGTGTCCGCCGAGCACCACGTCAGCCGCGCGCAACGCCTCGCGGCCCGCGGGACCGAGCCCGTCCCAGCCGTCGGCGCCGATGCCGATCACGGTCACGAGGGAAGGGGGCGGGCTCACAGGTGTTACCTCGTCGGTCGGGGACAGTCCCCGAAACTCTACTGACCTGCTACGACGTTCGTGCCCCCGGCTCCGGCCCCCGTTCCCGTGCTCGCTCCTGCTCCTGCTCCTGCTCGGCGAGCGCGAGCAGTTGCTCGACCGTCGTGTCCTCGCTGATCGGCACCGGCGTTGGGGTGCGCAGCGGCGGCTGCCAGCCGGATTCCGGGGCCCAGCGCCGTATGATCCGGGCGGGTGCCCCGGCCACCACGGCGTGATCGGGCACCTCGCCCCGTACGACCGCGCCCGCCGCGACCACCACATTGCGGCCCAGCCGCGCCCCCGGCAGGATCACCGCGCCGGCGCCCAGCCAGCTGCCGGAGCCGATGTGGACGGGGGCCGAGCGCGGCCACTGCCGGCCGATGGGCTGGTCCGGGTCGTCGTAGGAGTGGTTGTCGCTGGTCACATAGACGTACGGACCGCAGAAGACGTCGTCGCCGAACTCCACGGTCCGGGAGGCGATCACGTGGCTCCCGCGGCCCAGGACCACGCCGTTGCCGAGCCGCAGGACGGGGTCGGCACCAAGGTCGACGCCCGGCATCATGCCCGCGGTGAGCGTCACGTGCTGGCCTATGACGCAGTGGTCGCCGAGCTGGATCCACGGTTCCCCGAAGATGGTGCCCTGGGGGAACGCGAGCCGGGTGCCGACGCCGAAGCGGCCGAAACGGTACGGGCCAGGGCGGTCGGCCGTCACCGCACCGGCCTGCTGTACGGCGCGCCACCCGCGGTGGACCAGACGGGAGGTGAGGCGCCCGCACCAGCCCCGCCAGGGGGAGAACAGGTTCTCGTTCTTCGGCATTCGCACACCGTATCGGCCCGCCGCAGGACCGTCTGCCTCACCCCGGCGCCCGGCGCAGCACGCAGTCGCCGCACAGCCCGCCGCCCGGCACGCGATAGTAGAGGCAGCAGCTGTGGCGCCGGAAAGCCGGCGGAGCGGAGGTCAGGGTGCCGGTGTCGCGCAGCGGCGGGTGGGCGAGCTGCGCGCGGGCCAGTTCGGTGGCCCGCTCCGCCGCCTTTGGAAGACCGCGCGCCCGGCACCAGTCGTGCAGTACCCGCAGCGAACCGACGAGCGCCGAGGCGGCGTTGCCCCACAGCAGCCGCTCCGGGACCCGGTACGCCCGAGTGACGGCGGCGTGCAGTGGCAGCAGATGGGTGTACGCCGCGTCGCCCACCTGACCGGCGAGCCCTGCGGGTTCGCCCATGACCGAGGGCACGCCGGGCCACCACAGGTCGTCGGGGGCGGCGCGCCCGGGGTGCCACCACAGCCGGTCGGAGCGGAGGCGCGACACCTGGCCGGAGAGGGCCGCCTGGCCGAGCGCGAGCGACCACATCCGGGCGGCGAGCCCTTGGAAGGCGAGCGATGCCGCGACCCTGGGCTCATCGGTGCGCAGGTTCGCGGCCACCGTCTCGACGCGGGCGCGCAGCAGCGGCGAGGCGGCCCCCTCACGCGTCAGCCGGTACGCCTCGCCGATCAGCGCGTAGCCCTGCTCACGCGGCTCGCCGGTGGCGGGGTCGGTGCGCAGGGCGAAAAACGGTCCCACCTCGGCCACCTTCAGCGGCGCGTCATCCATGGGCGTCGGTCGACGCCGCGAACGCCTCCAGCAGCCGGTCGGCGGCCAGCGTCGCCGTCAGCGTGCCGTCGCGCACCTGCTGTTCGAGCACGGGGCCGAGCCGCCGCACCTCGGGGTGTTCCCGCAGCCGGGTCAGCAGCTGGTCGCGGACCATGGACCAGGTCCACTCGACCTGCTGGTCGCGCCGCTTGGCGTCCAGCGCGCCGGTCGCCTCCAGCACCCGGCGGTGCTGCTCCAGCCGCTCCCACACCCCGTCGAGCCCGGTGCCCTCGCGTGCGCTGCAAGTCAGCACCGGGGGGTTCCAGGGCGCGTCCGGGGGCTGCAGCAGCCGCAGGGCGCCCGCTAGTTCGCGGGCGGCGGACTTGGCGTCGCGCTCGTGGGGGCCGTCGGCCTTGTTGATGGCGACGACGTCCGCGAGCTCCAGAACGCCCTTCTTGATGCCCTGGAGCTGGTCGCCGGTGCGGGCGAGGGAGAGCAGCAGGAAGGAGTCGACCATGCCCGCCACGGCGGTCTCCGACTGCCCCACGCCCACCGTCTCGACCAGCAGCACGTCGTAGCCCGCCGCCTCCATGACCACCATGGACTCGCGGGTGGCGCGGGCCACCCCGCCCAGCGTGCCCGCGCTGGGCGAGGGGCGGACGAAGGCGGCCGGGTCGACCGCCAGCCGCTCCATCCGGGTCTTGTCGCCCAGGATGGAGCCGCCGGTGCGGCTGGACGAGGGGTCGACGGCGAGCACGGCGACCTTGTGGCCGAGCCCGGTCAGCAGCGAACCCAGGGCGTCGATGAAGGTGGACTTGCCCACCCCGGGGACGCCGCTGATGCCCACCCGGCGCGCCCCACCCGCGTGCGGCAACAGTTCGATCAGCAGCCGCTGGGCGAGGTCGCGGTGGTCGGGGCGGGTGGACTCGACGAGCGTGATCGCGCGGGCGATATAGGCGCGGGAGCCGTCGAGCACGCCCTTGGCGTAGGTGTCGACATCGATTCGGGGGGCAGAGGTCGGTTTCTTCTTCGCCGGCATGGGCCTACAGCTCGTGGCCGAGGTCGGCGGCCAGCGTCTTCACCAGCTCGTACGCGGCGTCGGGGATGACCGTGCCGGGCAGGAAGACGGCGGCGGCGCCCGCCTCGTGCAGGGTCTGCACGTCCTGCGGCGGGATGACCCCGCCCACCACGATGGTGATGTCCTCCCGCCCCGCCTCGGCCAGTTGCTCGCGCAGCGCGGGCACCAGCGTCAGGTGGCCGGCCGCGAGCGAGGAGACGCCGACGATGTGCACATCGGCTTCGACCGCCTGCCACGCGACCTCCTCGGGCGTCTGGAAGAGCGGGCCGACGTCCACGTCGAAGCCCAGGTCGGCGAAGGCGGTGGCGATCACCTTCTGGCCGCGGTCGTGCCCGTCCTGGCCCATCTTGGCGACCAGGATGCGCGGGCGGCGGCCCTCGGCGCGCTCGAACTCCTCGACCAGCGCCCGGGTGCGGTCCACGCCGGAAGAGGGTCCGGCCTCGTCTCGATACACACCGGAGATCGTACGGATCTGGCCGGAGTGGCGCCCGTACACCTTCTCCAGCGCGTCGGAGATCTCACCGACGGTCGCCTTGGCGCGGGCCGCGTTCACGGCGAGCGCGAGGAGGTTGCCCGTAAGGCCCGCGCCCGGGCCGGACTCGGCGGCCGCGGTGAGCGCCCGCAGCGCGTCCTGGCAGGCGGCCTCGTCGCGCTCGGCGCGCAGCCGCCGCAACTTCTCGAACTGCTGGGCGCGCACCGCGGAGTTGTCGACCTTCAGGACATCGATCTGCTCGTCGCTGGTGCCATTTTCAGGGCGGTACTTGTTGACGCCGATCACCGGCTGCCGCCCCGAGTCGATCCGCGCCTGGGTACGGGCCGCGGCCTCCTCGACGCGCATCTTGGGGATGCCGGCGTCGATGGCCTTGGCCATGCCGCCGGCGGCCTCGACCTCCTGGATGTGCTGCCAGGCGCGCCGGGCCAGGTCGTGGGTGAGCCGCTCCACATACGCGCTGCCGCCCCACGGGTCGATCACCCGGCAGGTGCCGGACTCCTGCTGGAGCAGGATCTGGGTGTTGCGGGCGATGCGCGCGGAGAAGTCGGTGGGCAGCGCGAGGGCCTCGTCGAGGGCGTTGGTGTGCAGCGACTGGGTGTGGCCCTGGGTGGCGGCCATGGCCTCCACGCAGGTGCGGGCCACGTTGTTGAACACGTCCTGGGCGGTCAGCGACCAGCCGGAGGTCTGCGAATGGGTGCGCAGCGACAGTGACTTGGGGTTCTTGGGGTCGAACTGGCCGACCAGCTTGGCCCACAGCAGCCGGGCCGCCCGCAGTTTGGCGATCTCCATGAAGAAGTTCATGCCGATCGCCCAGAAGAACGAGAGCCGGGGCGCGAACGCGTCCACGTCCATCCCGGCGTCGAGCCCGGCACGCAGGTACTCCACGCCGTCGGCGAGGGTGTAGGCCAGCTCCAAGTCGGCCGTGGCGCCCGCTTCCTGGATGTGGTAACCCGAGATGGAGATGGAGTTGTAGCGCGGCATCCGCTGCGAGGTGAAGGCGAAGATGTCGGAGATGATCCGCATCGACGGCTGCGGCGGATAGATGTAGGTGTTGCGGACCATGAACTCCTTGAGGATGTCGTTCTGGATGGTCCCGGCCAGCTTGTCGGGCGCCACGCCCTGTTCCTCGGCGGCGACGATGTAGAGCGCGAGGACGGGCAGCACCGCGCCGTTCATCGTCATCGACACGCTCATCCGGTCCAGCGGGATGCCGTCGAAGAGCTGCCGCATGTCGTAGATGGAGTCGATGGCCACGCCCGCCATGCCGACGTCACCGGTGACTCTGGGGTGGTCGCTGTCGTAGCCGCGGTGGGTGGGCAGGTCGAAGGCGACCGAGAGGCCCTTCTGGCCCGCGGCGAGGTTGCGGCGGTAGAAGGCGTTGGACTCCTCGGCGGTGGAAAAGCCCGCGTACTGGCGGATGGTCCAGGGCTGGTTGACGTACATCGTCGGATACGGGCCGCGCAGATACGGCGCGATGCCCGGGTAGGTGCCCAGGAAGTCGAGACCGGCCAGGTCCTCAGGCCCGTACAGCGGCTTGACCCCGATGCCCTCGGGGGTGTCCCACACCAGGTCCAGGGCGTCCTTGCCGGTGGCGCTCTGCAGCGCCTCCGTCCACGCCGCGACGCCCGCCGCGCCGGACATCTCGTCCGGTGTCCCGAGGTCGACCGTGGAGAAGTCAGGAATCCCGCTCACGGTCACGCCACCCCCATCGTCTCGAGGGCCGAGGTGAGCACCCCGACCGCGTCACAGCCGGCGAAGACGAACGCGTCCACCCCGGCCCGTTGCAACTCCCCGCGCCGCTCCTGGCGCCACTCACCGGGCCTGCCCGCCAGGTAGACGCGCTGCGCTCCGGCGGCCTTCAGCCGCTTCGCCACGGCCACCGCCTCCTGCTCGTACACCGTGTCACTCGAACACAGACAGGCCACGCGGGCGCCGCTGGCGGCGAACGCCTCGGCGGCCGACTCCGCGTCGACCGTGGCCGGTTCGTGCACCGCCTCGATGCCGCCCGCCCGGAAGAGGTTGGCGGCGAACGCGGCGCGCGCGGTGTGCGCGGCCGCGGGGCCGAGCGCGGCCAGGAACACCCGGGGCCGGGCCCCCTCCGCCGCCAGGTGGGCGTCGGAGCGGGCGCGCAGCGCCTCGTACGCCTCGTCGCGGCGCACCCGCGGCAGGCCGCCGCCCGGCGGTACGGGGACGGGCTCGCGCTCCACCGGCTGCTCCGCGAGGTTCGGGAACTCGCTGACGCCGGTGATCGGCTCCTTGCGGCGGGCGAGGTCCTTCGCGCGGCGCTCCCAGGTGGCGGCCAGCCGCCGCTCCACAAGACCGGAGGCGAGGGCCTGCTCCAGCCCCCCGGCGCGCTCGATCTCCTGGAAGAAGGCCCAGGCCGCCTTGGCCACGTCGTCGGTGAGGCTCTCGACGTACCAGGAGCCTCCGGCCGGGTCGATCACCCGCGCCAGGTGCGACTCCTCGAGCAGGATCGTGGAGGTGTTGCGGGCGATCCGGCGGGCGAAGTCGTCGGGCAGGCCGATCGCGCTGTCGAAGGGCAGCACGGTGACGGCGTCGGCCCCGCCCACCCCGGCGGCCAGGGCCGCGACGGTGGTGCGGAGCATATTCACCCACGGATCGCGGCGGGTCATCATCACCGGGGAGGTCACCGCGTGCTGGCGCTGGGCGGCCGCCTCGGTGGGCGCGCCGCACACCTGCGCCACGCGCGCCCACAGCCGCCTGGCGGCGCGCAGCTTGGCGATGGTGAGGAACTGGTCGGCGGTGGCCGCATAGCGGAACTCCAGCTGGGCGCAGGCCGCTTCGGCCGACAGCGGCCCGGCGTCGGTCAGCGCGCGCAGATACTCCACGCCCGCGGCGAGGGAGCAGCCGAGCTCCTGTGCCGCCGAGCCGCCGGCCTCGTGGTACGGCAGGGCGTCCACGGTGAAGGCCCGCACGCCCGGGTGGTCGCGGTCGCAGACCGCCGCGAGCTCGGTGGCGGCGGACAGGTGGGCCGCGAGGTCGGTGTGGTCACCGGTGCGGGCCGCCAGGCCCAGCGGGTCGGCGCCGAGGTTGCCGAGGGCCGCGCGCGGCGGCACCTTGCGGTCGGCGTACAGCCGCAGCAGCGCGTGGGCGGCGGCGTCGAAGTCGGCGCCCGCGTCGAGGACGACGGGGGCGAGGTCGAGATAGACCCCCTTGAGGGCCTCGGGCAGCGCCTCCACGGGCAGGCCGGCCGCGCCGACCGCCAGCCACAGCGAACCGGCCCCGTTCTCCAGGTCCGCGAGCACCGCGCGGTTGGTGTGGCCGGGGTCGTGGTGGGCGTGTCGCTGGCGTACCCCCCAGCCGGACACCGTGGAGCCCTGCGCCCGCCCGCCGCGCACGAAGGGCGCGAACCCGGGATAGCCGGGGTCGGGAGGCGCGTCCTCAGCGGTGTAGAGGGGGCGGACGGAGATTCCGTCGTCGAACTCGGTGGCGAGCGCCTCCGCGGCCTGCGCGCCCACGGCATCCACAGTGCCGGATTTGCGCAGCACCCCTTCGACGAGGTGGTGCCACTGGTCTCGGGTCGCCTCCGGGAAATCGGCGGCAAGCGGCAGGTCATCAGGCAGGACCGTCATGGGAGGAGGCTAGTGCGAGGGTCTAAAGCGAAAGCAGTGTCTCCCTCTGTGACCTTGCTCTCTAGCTCAATCTCTAGCCCATCCGGCCCTGTGATGGCGATCCGGCCCTGTGATGGCGCCCGAACACCTCGCCCCCTCGGGACGACGAAGGCCCGCCCGGTGCGACGGGGGATGCACACCGGGCGGGCTCAAGACCTTTCTACCGCATCGAAGCGCAGTTATGCATCAAAAGCTTGTGCGCTTTCCCCGCTACCATGCGACGGGAAGCGAGATCAAGCCACGTGCGCGAATCGTCGGCCGCCGGCGCAGCTGTGGGCGCGGAACATCGAGACGCAGCCCCGGAAGGCGGCTCAACAGGGCGGCCAGCGCCGTTTCGGCCTCCAGACGAGCCAGCGGGGCGCCAAGGCAGTAGTGGATTCCGTGGCCGAAGGCAAGATGCCCCCATCGGCCAAAATTCAAATCAAGTCGGTCCGGTTCTTTGAATTGGCCGGGGTCGCGGTTGGCGGAGGCCAGCGAGAGCAGCACGGTCTCCCCCGCCGGGACCGTCACTCCGCCGACCTCCACGTCCTCGAGCGGAAAGCGGCGGATCGCCAGCGGCGCCGGGCCGTCGTGGCGCGCGAACTCCTCGACCGCCGCCGCGATGCCGGCGGGCCGTTCGCGCAGTTCCCGCAGCAGCGAGGGGTGGTCGAGCAACGCGAGCAACGCGTTGCCGATGAGGTGGGTCACGTTCTCGTACCCGGCGAGCAGCAACAGAAAGGCCAGCGAGGTCAGTTCGTCCTCGGTGAGCCGGTCGCCACCGGCGCCGGCTCCGTCCCCAGCGTCATCCCGTACCGCGATCAGGTCGGAGAGCAGATCGTCGCCGGGCTCCTCGCGCTTGCTCGCGATCAGGCCGGTGTAGAAGCGCAGCATGCTGCCGACCGCTTCCTTCGCCAGGTGCGGCCGCGCCGGGTCGGGGGCGATGAGCGCGTCGCTCCAGGCGCGGAAGTCCCGCCGGTCCCGCTGGGGGACGCCGAGCAGATCGCAGATCACGACGATGGGCAGCGGCCCGGCGTACGCGGCGATCAGATCGGCCCGGCCGGCCGGCTCGACGGCGTCGAGGAGTGCGTCCGCGGCGCGCCGGACCGGCTCCCGCATCCGCTCGACACGCCCGGGGGTGAAGGCCTTGGCCACCAGGCGACGCACCCGTGTGTGGTCCGGGGGGTCCATGTTGAGCAAATTGGCGTCCAGGGCGGGCGGCAGGGCGAAACCGCGGAAGTTGCCGGGCAGCGCGTTGCTCTTGTCCAGGGACAGCCGGGGGTCGGCGAGCGCCCGCCGCACATCGTCGTAGCGGGTCACCAGCCAGGCGGGCTGCCCGTCCGGACCCGAGATCCGGTGGGCGGGGCCCGCCTCGCGCAGCGAGGCGTACGTGGCGTGCGGATCCTCCAGCAGCGCGCGGGTGTCGAGCGGCTCGGGCGGGCCGGGAACAGCGGTGTTCGCGGATGTCGCGGAGTTCTGCATGGCTCCCGACTCTAGGCCCCGGTCCGTCGGCCCCGGTCGGTCAGAGCCAGTCTCCCGAGACTGGTCCCCGAGCCCGGTCCGGGCGGTGTGTCGCATGGTGGCCGAGAGGCGGCGCCGGGGCTGAATCTCCCCGGCGCCGCCCTGTGCCACGGGCGGCCCCGACCCCCGTCCAGGGCCACCTCGCTCTCGGTCCCCCTTCACTGCCGCTGGGCGGCGGTCCGTTCGCCCAGCTCCTCAAGCACCTCGTCGACGAGCGGCAGGTGGTACACGTCGGCGACGCGCGCCAGGTGCTCATGCTCCTGGCCCGGCCCGGCGCCCGTCTCCACCACCACGCTGTCAGCGCCGGGCACCGGTACGCGCCCGGCCGCTTGGTTCAGCAAACCGCGTCGGAGCGCCGCCGCTTCCATGAATGCAACAAGTTGCCAATCCCCGAGTCCGGCGGAACGCCCCTTGACACGGGCGATCTCCAGGGCTTCCGCCTCCACATGGCGGCGGACGCCGCGCTGCACGTCCCGGATCTCCGCCATCTGCCGGTTGGCCCGCCACTCCAAGTCGGCGAACGGCCACCAGTCGGGCCAGCGGGGGCTCCCCATGTACGTCGCCATCGCCACCTCCGGCGCCTGGGCGGTGACCTCCCGCCACAGCGGGTTCAGCCGGCGGAGCCGGCGCCAGGCGGAGGCGCGCGGCCCGAGCGCCGGGATGGCGAACCCGGCCAGGACCAGCAGGGCCGCAACCGAAGCGGTCAGCGGCGCCACGCCGTTGGACAGCCAGGGCATATCCCGGCCCGCCCAGGAGAAGAGAAAGCCGATCACCTTGCAGGCGCAGTACGCCAGGCCCAGCCAGCACCCGGCGGCCAACACCCGCAGCCCCCGGGCTAGCCAGGAGCCCCGCAGGGTGGACGCGTAGCGCCGGCACAGCACCCCGAGCCCCGCCAGGCCCGAACCGAAAATGGCCAGATACAGCACCAGGAAGGTGACAACGCCCGGCGCGTCCGCATAGGCGGTGCTGAAGTCGCGGGGGTGCTCGACGGCGTCGGGGCGCCCGACGGCGAAGCCGACGACGGCGACCGACCACGCCGCGCCGACGGCGGTCACCACCGTACGGGGCCGCACCGCCGACGCGGTCCAGCGCAGCATCAGCACCAGGGCGCCGGTGGCGAACACCACCACCGAGGAGTAGAGGAAGACCATGGCCAGGTTGGCCACGCCCACCAGGTGGTCGAACCAGCGGTAGACACTCGGCGCGGAGAGCAGGAACACATTCGCCACGCCGGCCGTCATGACGCAGGTCAGGCCGAGGTCGGCGTTCTGCCGGTCGCGGAACCAGGCACGGGCCTTGTACGCGACGATCGCCCACGCGGCGGCGCCGAAGCACAGGTAGACGACGTCAAACACGCGCGCCCCCGCCCTCGTCACCGCTCGGGGCGTCACCCGCGCCGCCCGCCCGCGCGCCGCGGACATGCCGCAGCGCGGGCCCGAGCGCGGTGGCGAGCTCGGCCGCCCGCCCCTCGAGCGGCAGCCTGTCGTCGGGCGAGGCCGGCACCACGCGCTCCATGAGGAGGGTGCCCAGCACTTCGGTCTCACGCTCGGTCAGGTCGTCGTAGCAGTGGTGGCGCGCGAAGTCCGCTGTCATCCCCAACCGGCGCATGGCAGTGGTGACATCCACCGACGGCGCCCACATGCGCAGCGCGTCCTCGGTGACGGCCGGGTCCTGGTCGTGGCCGAGCAGCAGATGACCGACCTCGTGCAGCACGATGTGGGTCTGGTGCCAGGGGGACGTCCGCAGCTCGTAGAAGATCCAGAATCCCTCGTCGGTGCTGGCCGTCATGCCCGAGACCACGCCGCCCAGGCTCATCGGCACCAGATGGACGGGACGTCCCACCCGCCCCGCCACGAGGTCGCACAGACCTGGCAGGTCGGTCGTGGCCGGCAGCCCGAGCTCCTTGATGAGCTGCTTGCACCGCCGCCGTATCCGTCCCACTCGCATGCCCGCACCGTCCTCGTATCCGATCCGCCGCCAGGAGTGGAACAGCCGCTCCTGATCACCGTCGGCCACTGGGCGCCCCGTTGTCGGGATCCCCCGGGTCGCCCCGACCGTCGGCTTCGGCCGGGTCGGGCGGGAGGTTCATCTGCTGTCGGAACTGGGAGATGATGGCGGTCAGGCTGTCCTGGACCTCCGGTGGCAGGCCCACCGAGCGCAGCGCGATGCCGCGCACCCGCTTGTCGCGCATCGCGACCAGGAACCGCACCTCTTCCTCAACCCGCTCGGCCTGTGACGGGGACAGGTCCCCCAACAGATAGCCGACGGGCACGCCGAAGAACTTGGCCAGGGCCCGGAGCACGTCCGGGCTCGGGTTGGTGCGCTTGCCATTGCGCAGCATGGACAGGTACTGCTCGGTCAGGCGGACCCCGCCGTACTCGTCGCCGCCGCTGATGGCCTCGGCCACATGGGCGTTGGTGTAAGGCGCGCCCGGCGGGTGCATGGCGGCGAACAGGTAGTTGAGCCGCCGCGCCAGCGGGCTGCCGTCGGCGTCCGGCGACCCATGGGTCCCCACTGCCATCCGCACCCCCTCCTGCTGGTCACGGCGCGTTCACTCACGGTTGGTTAAGGCGGACTCGGCCGCGCGATGCATCCTGCCATGGGCATCGGGCAGCACACCAGCCCACCTCCGGCCAATCACGGCCGGGGCGGACTTAACCATCAGTTGAGGAGCGCGCGAGCGGCGAGAGGGGTGGCAAGAGAGAAAAGCCTCGTGCTGCCGCGCCGGGCGCGTGAGTTCGGGGGCGCTCGCCGCGTCAGTCCACGCTCTGGAGGATGTGCGGCTCGGCCAGGTCGTCCTCGTACCCGGCGAGCCGGATCGGGGCCGATCTCGCCCAGACTTCCAGGCTGCCCACCTCCGACCGCTCCGCGAACCTGCCGAGGTCCCTGGCCGGCGAATCGTCGCTCTGTGTCTTCTCGGGGGTCACCGCACACTCCCTTGGTGTCGGCTGAACCGGATGTGTCGCCAGGTTAACGAGATCCAGAACGCCGTGCGCGTTGATTCCCAAGGAGTGGACACCCCGTCCCGGGACCACGGGCCGGTGACCACCGGCCCGCCTCGCGGCGCACCAGGCCACGAGGCGGGACGGGGGCGGGAACCGCCGAACGGGTGACACGGTGCGGCGCACCCCTCGCGGCCCGGTTTCATGGCCTCAGCTCGCGGAGCCGACGTCCTCGGCGAGCGCGCCCCGCTCCAGCCGCTCCTCGCGGTTCTCGGCCGGGGTGTGCAGCGCCGCCTCGGCCGCCTGGGCCCGCTCGGCGTCGGCGAGCAGAGAGTGGCCGGTTGTCAGAACGGCCAGACCGATTAGGACCGCGGCCGCCCCGACGTAGAACGGCACATGCATGTCGTAGTGCTCGGCCAGCCGGCCCGCGGCATACGGCGCCAGGCCACCGCCGATGAACCGGACGAAGCCGTAGGCCGCGGAGGCCACCGAGCGCTCGACCGGGGCGACGGTCATGACCGCCTGGGTGGTGATGGTGTTGTTCACACCGATGAAGGCGCCGGCCAGGATCACCGCGGCGATCAGCGTCGTCCGGGACGAGGTGAACAACCCGATGACCAGGATGTCCAGGGCGAACAGCGCCAGGTTGAGGTAGAGGGCGCGGGCTATGCCGAAGCGGGCCTGGAGCCGGGGCGCCACGAAGACGGAGAAGACGGCGACCAGCACGCCCCAGCCGGTGAAGACATAGCCGAGCTCATGGGTGCCCAGCCCCATCGGATACGGAGAGTAACCGAGGACCGTGAAGAAGCCCCAGTTGTAGCAGAGCGCCATCAGGCCCATGATGAGCAGCCCGCGGTGACGGAGCGCCTTGAGCGGGTCGAGGAGCGAGGCGCGGCGGGCCGGGGTCGGGGTCGGCTGGACGAGGATCAGGGTGGCGATCAACGCGATCGCCATCAGCACGGCGACGCCGAAGAAGGGCCCGCGCCAGCTGATGCCACCCAGCTCGCCACCCAGCAGCGGGCCGACGGCGATGCCGACACCGAGAGCGGTCTCGTAGAGGATGATCGCCCCGGCGAAGCCGCCGCTCGCCGATCCGACGATCACAGCGAGCGAGGTGGCGATGAACAGGGCGTTACCCAGGCCCCAGCCCGCGCGGAAGCCGACGATGCCGCCGATGCTCCCGGACGCGCCCGCGAGCGCACTGAACACCACGATGACCGCCAGGCCCGCCACCAGGGTCCGCTTGGCGCCGATGCGGCTGGAGACGAAGCCGGTGACCAGCATGGCGACGGCGGTGACCACCAGATAGCTGGTGAACAGCAGCGACACCTGGCTGGGCGTGGCATGCAGCTGGCTGGACAGGGCGGGCAGGATGGGGTCGACGAGCCCGATGCCCATGAAAGAGATCACACAGGCGAAGGCCACGGCCCATACGGCCTTCGGCTGCCGGAACGGACTCGGGGCGCTGACGTGAGCGGACAAGGTGTACTCCAGGTCGGAATGCGTTCTTCGAATGCGCTCTCGCGGTGGTGGAGCAGGGGCGGGCGATAAAAGGTGACGCTTCGTCATCTCGACCGCACCGCAGACTGATCACCCGGGGCGGCCGCGGTCGCCACGAGGCGCCGCAGGGCGGGCGCGGCCGAGCGGACCGCGGCGGCGAGTGTCGCCTGATCCTCGGGCGGGAGCGTGGCCAGCAGATCGGACAGCCGCTCGACACGGTCCCGGCGGCGCTCGGCGAGCAGCCGCCGCCCGGCGTCGGTGACGGACACGAGCACGGCCCGGCCGTCGTCCGGGTCGGCGACCCGGGCCATCAACCCCTGCTTGGTCAGGCGCTGCACCAGCTGGGTCATGGCGGGCTGGCTCACTCCCTCGTCGGCGGCGAGGGCGGTGAGTCGGGTGGGACCCTCGCGGGCCAGTCGGCCGAGCGCGGAGGCGGCAGTCATGCTGATGTCCCGCTTGGCCAGTTGACGCACCGCCAGCACCGCGAACTGCTCGAGGACGTCGGCGATCTCCTGGCGCCTCTCGTGGCCGGCCAGGCTCCCTCGCCTTATAGCTGCATCATCCACGTATTCATTTGTATCACACACCTATATAAACGGGCGAGTCTTGGCATGCCGCTCACCCGGTGCCGCGCGTTAAGGTCTCCTGCGCGTCGTTGGCGCGCTTTTCACACTCCGCGGGGGGACCGTGTCGATTTCGCGTGCCATCAAGCCCGTCGCCTTGCCCCTGGCAGGGGTCTTGGTGTCCTGGGCCGTGGTGTTCCACTGGCTGGGGTGGTCCGCGCTGTCCAGCGAGTCGCAGGGAGCGTGCGGGGGCCATTACGACCCGTGCCCCGAAGGGCTCACCCCGGTGCTCATCCTCGCGTTCGTCTTCTCCTTTGCCGGTACCTTCGGGATGGCCATCGCCGTCGCGGTGAACAGCGGGTCGCTGGCCAAACCCTGGATCGTGTCACTGGTCGTGGTGGGCCTGGCCGGCGGCGTATGGCCGGGCGTGCTGGGATACGAATGGCTGCGCGGGCCGCACCTGGACGTGGCCTGGGAGGCGCCCCGGGACCGCCCCTCCTCCGTGCGGACCGTCGGTGACTGGATGCCGGGGCCGTCCACCCTCATCAGGGCGCGCAACGACGGACTGTTCGCCTACGACACCTCGGACGGCACCCGGCGGTGGACCCTCCCGGCGCCCGAGCGGAGATCGGTGTGCACGATGAGCCGTACCACGCCGTCCGCCATCGGTCTTGTGGGCCTCGGGCGGTACGAGAAGCCCTGCGACACCGTGATGGCCGTCGATCTGTCCTCGGGCCGTGAGCTGTGGACGAAGAAGATCCGCGCCGATGGCTCCTTCACCCGGGCCACCGACTCCCGGCTGGTCGGCGCCGGTGACACCGTGGTGGCCCTGGAGGGGAAGGCGGTCGTCGGGCTCGGGCTGCGCGACGGCGCGGCCCGGTGGCGCAGTCCGCTGGACGAGACGTGCGAGGCCCTGACCGTCGACGCGACGCCCGAGCGGGCCCTGGTCGTGGAGCAGTGCACCGGCACCGACGGGAAGAACACGAAGATACGGCTGTCCGCCCTCGACACCCGGTCCGGCGCACGGCAGTGGCGCAGCACGCTGCCGACGGAGAGCCGCTGGGAGACGGTGTTCATGCTCTCGGCCGATCCCATCGTCATGTATGTGAACGAGGACGACGATCGCGGGACCGACGCGGTGATCAGCTTCGACGGCAAGGGACGGCGGCAGGCCGTGATCCCCCGGTCCGGGCAGGAGGACGACCTCAACTTCGAGGTCATGCCCTACGCCTTCAGCGAACCATTCGACGCACGGCCGGTCTTCCGGTCGGTGGTGACCAAAGGACTGTTCATCAGCGCTGTCGGCCCGACGGAGAAGGACGATCCACAGCACGTCGCCGCTTATTCGCTGAAGAACGGCGGACGCGTCTGGAAGACATCGCTCGGCGCGACCGTCGCCGCCCTGGCGCAGGACCGCGCGGGAGAGCTCGATCTCCTGGCCGGTGGCGACCTGTGGCGCCTCGACCCGGCCACCGGCGAGAAGCACGGCAGGACCCCGCTGCGCGGCGCACCGGTCGGCGACATCCTCGCCCTGCACCGGGTGAAGAGCGGCCGGTACGTGATCGTCAACTCGAACGGGGCGAAGGACACGCCACCGGTGTTCGCGGTCAAGTAGCCGAGGACGCGACCCTCGTCCGTGGAGCGGACACACTCGCGCTCGGCTCCGTCTTGTTCGCGGTCGGGGCGCCGGGCAGCATGCCGCGGCGGAAGTCCCCCGGGCTGGTGCCGCAGTGGCGGGCGAAGAACTTGCCGAAGTTGGTGCGTTCGGACAGGCCCAGGCGGCGTGCGATCACGGCGACGGGCTCATCTGTGTGGGCGAGGAGCCGCTGGGCCTGGAGGGCGACGCGGGCATCGATGGCCTGTTTGGCGGACTGCCCGGTGGCGGCCCGGCAGACGCGGGTGAGGGTTTTGACGATGTAGCCCAGGCGGTCGGCATAGTCCTCGGCGCGCCGGGTGGTGGCGTAGGCGCGCTCCAGCTCGGCGCGGAAGCGGGCAGCGTAGACCTCGCCGCCGGCGTGCGGGTCGGTGTGCGTCCCGCTGTGAGGGAGGCGTCCGATGCGCAGCAGAAGAGCGGCGAGCAGCAGGCGCAGGATGCCTCGGGAGGCTCCCTGGGGGCGGGTGATTCGGCGCTGAGCCGGCTGAGCAGGGCGGAGGTGGTGGCGTGGTCACCGCTGGTTCCCAGTTGCCGGCAGCTCGGTCCGGACCAGTCGTCGGCGAGCTGGTCGATGGGCGTGGCCGGCGCGGGGAAGGAAGTCGGCGCGGTGCACCCGTTGCAGGCTGCCGTCGGCGACCCGGCTGTGCAGTGCGGCCAGGTCAGTGATCTCGAAGCCGGGCACCGGGGAGTGCGGCGGGTTGCACCCGAACCCTGGGATGGGGGCCTCTTCGGCACCCTCTGGGCCGTCCGGGCCGTCCGGGCTGTTCGTGGCGCCGACGCCGATGCCTGTTTTTGACCACGACACGTCTTCACCGTACCGCGCCTGTCTGCGGCTTTGCGCGGACAGTGGATGACGAGGCAACACAGGAGACTCGCCTTACCAGCACGCCTGACCCAGAGCACCCGCAGCACCACCGAAAAGGATCACGTGATGAGCAGGATCGTCGTGTTCGGGGCCGCCGGCAAGGCCGGCTCCGCGTCGTCGCCGAGGCCGCCGCCCGCGGCCACCAGGTCACCGCCGTGGCTGACCGTCGGCGGCCCGGACGCCGGCCTCTACGCCGGCGCCGTCGCTGCCGCCGCCGTGGCCGTGGGCGCCCTGGGCCCGGCCGGCCCGCGCATCATCCACATGGGCGGCGGTGCCAGCCTCCTCAACGACGACGGAGTGCGCTTCTTCGACGCCCCCGGCTTCCCCGAGGAGTTCAAGCCGTACGCCATCGGGCAGATCCGCGCGCTGGACGCCTACCTCGCCCTCGACGACTCCGTGACCTGGACCTATCTGTCCCCGCCCCCGGTCCACTTCGCCCCCCGGCGAGCGCACCGGCCACGATCGCACCGGTCTCGACCACCCCGTCGTGGGGCAGGACGGCCAGGCCCGCATCGCTGACCCACCCGGCCTGCGGATGAGACGGCGGCCGATGTGGACCGCCCGCGCGGTGTCCAGGACAGCTTGATGTGGCCATCAGGCCCAGGGCCAGCGGGCGTTCCGGCCGGCTTCCAGGAGCGGGATCATACGGAAGCTGTGGTCCGTCAGGCCACCGAACGCATGGCGATTACCGCCGCCCGAGGGCATCGCTCCGGCCCGGTAGCCCGCCATGTTCCACATGTAGACCGGCACCTCGGCGGGGACCAGGTCGTCGATGTGGGTCTCGGGCATGCCGCCCCACTGGCCGTGGCAGTTCGACGGCAGCCAGCCCGGGCGGGTCTGCTCGTCGGTGACGATGACGATCCGGTCGTGGCCGGCGTAGTGCTTCTTGACCGCGGAGGGGATGTCGGTGCCGTTGATCCGCCCGAACGCCTCCATGAGCCGCAGCGCGCTGCCGCCCTTGGGCACCTCGAGCCGCCGGCTGGTCATGCCGAACTCGACCAGTGTCGGGGCCTCGGCCCGCACCGCGAGGCCCGCGCCGAACACCGCGGCCTGCTCGGCGAGCGAGATGTCCGAGGTGTTCGGGGTGGAGTACCCGTAGCCGGGGAACATCGACGGGGACCGGTCGATAAGGATCAGCGTCCGGCCGGGCACGGCCGGCACATTGGACAGCGAGGCGTTCAGCGCCTTCTCCAGGGCGTGGCCCCAGCGCAGCGACCGGGTGTGCTTGTAGGCCGCCCAGAACCGGAACGGGAACATGCGCGACCTTCCGACCCGCGCGGGGTCGGAGATGCGCGCGGCCACCTGCTCGGCGACCTCGTCCGAGACACCCGCCTCGTCGAAGTTGCGCAGATTGCGCACCAGAGCCATCAGGCCCATGGACGGGATGACCGCTTCCCAGGCCGCCTTGTCCATCGGCCCCCGCGCCCAGCCGGCCAGCCGCTCCCAGGTCAACCCCGCGCCCGCCAGCCCGCCCGGGGTGGTGACCAGCGAGGGGTCGAGCACATACGCCCGGCGCTCCTCGACCGGGAGCGCGGAGAGCGCCGCGGCGGCCCGCAGCACCGTCAGGCTCTCGGGAATCTCCGTGTCGCGGCCGTGGCGCCGGTCGAGCGCGTACTTGAACAGATCGCCTTGCCACGGCTTGTCGTCCGTCGGCCGGGCGTGCACGAGATTGAGCACATCGCCGAACCGGAATCCCTTGGAGGCCGTGTCGTACTTCAGCAGCGACCGCTCGTCGTAGAGGCGCCGGACGGCGTCGGCGATGCCGCGCTTGACGGGCTTGGGCAGTGTCCGGCCGTACCGGCCGGTCCAGTAGCCGAGCAGCTCCCCCGGCTCGTCGGCCCGCCACAGCACCGAGTCCACGACCTGCCGCGAGTGGCCGGGCGCCGCCGCGTCCAGGCGGGCCCTGACGTACTCGGCGGCGCCCACCAGGGACGCGGTGCGCATATTGCCCTCACGGCGGAGCCAGCCCAGCAGCCGGGCGGTCCACTCCGGGTCCTCGACGGCCAGCTTCCGCACCAGGCGGCGATAGCGGTCGTCGCGGTCGTCGCCCTGCTCGTAGAAGGTGTCGGTGCCGACCATGTTGGACACGGCGAGGAGGAACAGTTCGCTCTTGTCGTCGCGGAGGTATCCGGTCGCGCCCTCGTGGGTGGCCGTCCGCTCCCCCGTGGTGGCGATCGGCGAGACGGCCGCCGGGCGCGCGGCACGGGTGTTGAAGCGAGCCATGAGATTTCCCCTCGTACTGGATGTCCAGAGATCGAAGTCGGTGGAGGCGACGAAGTGCTCTGCCAACTGAGCTACCGGCTCACGAGAGCCGGGCGGGACTCGAACCCGCGACCACTCACTTAAAAGGTGAAGTAGCCCCCGCCTGCGCACCTGGACGCGTCCACTGTAGCCACCACGGCCCTGGACACCGAACGAATTACCGGCCCTGGCGCCTCCCCCGTACGAGCCAACGTCGCCTCCCGCCGCCGGGGGAAACGGATTTCGCTCCGCGCAGCGATGTGGGGCCATACCGCCGGATGACACGTTGGTGCGCGGTTCCGGTCCGGTCACGAAGGAAAGGCGCGCATGTCGAAGACGAAGAAGAACAGAGGGGTCGTGGCGTTTCTCGCCCTGTCCTTCGCCGGTACGTGGCTGTGGCTGTGGGTGGCCCACGGTGTCCTGGGCCTGTCGGCGCTGAACCCGCTGCTGCAACTGCCGGGTTTCTTCATGCCGGGGATCGCGGCCCTCGTCGTACGGCGCTGGGTCACCCGGGAGGGGTTCGCCGACGCGGGGCTCCGGCCGCGCCTGCGGGCCGCCTGGCCGTACTACCTGGCCGCCTGGCTCGGCCCGCTCGCGCTGGCCGCGGTGACCATGGCGCTCGCGGCCGTCCTGGGTGTGTGGCACCCGGACCTGTCCCCGCTCGACGAGCTGGCCCCGGGGGTGGCGAGGTGGCCGGCGCTGCTCGTCCTGATGCTCGTCGTCCCGCTGCTCACCCCGGTGTACTGGGGCGAGGAGTTCGGGTGGACCAGCTATCTCAGGCCGCGGCTGTTCGGTGGCCGCGTCCTGCCGTCCGTGGTGGCCACGGGCGTCATCTGGGCGGTGTGGCACTACCCGCTCGCCTTCATCGGCTATACCGACTTCGAGAACGTGCCGCTCGGTCTGCTGATCTGGACGGTGTCGTGTCTGTGCCAGGAAGCCGTCCTGGCGTGGCTGTATCTGCGCAGCGGTACCGTCTGGGTGGCGAGCCTGGCCCACGCCGGGAACAACATGGTGCTCTTCCTGCTCACCGGCCAGTTGCTGAGCCACGGGGGCGACGGCCTCGGCGCGATCGCGACCATGCTTCTCACCACGGCTCCGGTGGCCGCGCTCGCCGGATGGCTCGCGTGGCGCTCCCGCCGCCGGGCAAGGGCGTTGAACGCGTCGCCCGTACGCCCCGTACTCCATGGCGCGGGCGGGTCGGCCCGCGGCTGAGGCCAGGAGGGCTGCGTCGGATGACCGCACACCGCACCACCACCGTGGCCGCTCTCCTCGGAGCGGCCCCGGTCCTGCTCACGGCGCTGGCCGCCGGGCCCGCCCAGGCGCACGGCGCACCGACCGACCCGGTCAGCCGGACGGTGGCCTGTTCCCCCGAGGGTGGCGGAAACGCCCGGTCGGCCGCATGCAAGGCGGCCGTCGCCGCGGGCGGGGTCCCGGACGAGTGGGACAATCTGCGGGTGGCCCAGGTGGCGGGCCGGGACCGGCAGAGGATTCCCGACGGGAAGCTGTGCAGTGGGGGGCTCGACGCGTACAAGGGGCTCGACCTGGCCCGCGCCGACTGGCCCGCGACACGGCTGGCCGCCGGTGCGGACCTCACGCTCACCTACCGTTCGACCATCCCGCACACCGGGACGTTCCAGTTGTATCTCACCAAGGAGGGCTACGACCCCACGCGGCCGCTGAAGTGGTCGGACCTGGAGGCGAAGCCGTTCGCGACGGCCACCGACCCGGCCCTGACCGACGACGCCTACCACATCAAGGCCAAGCTGCCGTCCGACCGGACCGGCCGTCAGCTCCTCTTCACCATCTGGCGGAACACCAGCACCCCGGACACCTACTACTCGTGCTCCGATGTGGTGTTCACCGGCGCGGACGGCGCCGGCGGCTCCGATGACAGCGCGCCGAGCACTCGCGGCGGCGGCGATGCCGACGGCACCGAGAGCGCACCCAGCGCCGACAACACCGGCAGCACGGCTCGTACCGGCAACGCGGGCAGCGCTGCGGAGAGCACTGACGACACCTCGCCGGCGCTGTACGCGGGTGGCGCGGCGGTGCTCGCCCTGGGCGCGGGCGTGGCCGTCACCCTGCGACGACGACGCCCCCGGTGACGACGAGGTCGGCGCGGTGCCGGGTGCCGGCCACCAGGTCGGCGTTGCGCTGGTCCGTGCCCAGGCTCCAGGCCACCGCCGCGGCGTGGTCCTTGCCGAACCGCTCGTGGCGGGCGACGAGCCGGCGCAACCGCTCGGCCTCGTCCAGCTCGCAGTACCAGACCTCGTCGAGCTGCGGCCGCACCCGGGCCCAGTCCCCCTCCTCGTGCAGCAGGTAGTTGCCCTCGGTGATGACCAGCCGGGCGGTGCGCGGTACGGGGATGCTGCCCGCGATCGGCTGCTCCAGCTCCCGTGCGAAGCCCGGCGCGTACACCACCTCGTCCTCGTCCTCGCGCAGCCGGCGCAGCAGGGCGGCGTAGCCCGCCGCGTCGAAGGTGTCCGGGGCACCCTTGCGGTCGCGGCGACCCAGGCGGTCGAGCTCGATGTCGGCCAGGTGGAAGCCGTCCATCGGCACATGGGCGACCCAGCCGCCGCCGCCCTCTCCGCCCTCCTCGACCGGGCCGTCGCGCAGCGCGGTCAGGAGGTGCTCGGCGAGGGTGGACTTGCCGGCCCCGGGGCTTCCGGTGATCCCGAGAGTGGCGCGCCGCCCGGGCCGTACCAGGGCGCGGGCGCGGGCCGCGAGTACCTCGATCGTCATCGGCCGCGGCCGCTCACGGCGAGCGGGCCGGTGATGAGTCGCTCGCCGACCTCGTGCGCCGGCCGGACGTCCTCCTCGATGTTCATGCGGCAAGTGTCCCAGGTGGAGGCGCCATCGCCGGCGGCCGGATCCACCGGAACGGGGTCAGGCGACTCGTCGAGGGCACTGCCTCATAGGATGCGGGCCATGGACATCGAGCTGGACCCGCCGAACGGCATCACGGGCTTTCCCCTCGGTATGCCGGCGGAGGACCTCAAAACGGCGGCAGCGGAGCTGGGCAGGATCAAGGTCTCGAACGACGGCTCCGCGGTCCGGTTCCGCTCGATGAAGGTGCTCGCGCTGCACCCGCAGTTCGAGATCGTCTTCCATCTCGAGGACGGCAGGACCCTCGGCGCCGCGGAGGTGTGGATCCCCCGCCCCGGCCACGAGGACTTCCGGGTCCACTTCCGCGGCGTCGATGTCTTCCGCACCCCCGCCCGGGAGTTGCTGGGGCGGCTGGCGGCGATGGGCCTGACAGTCCTGGACGAGACCCTCTACGCGTATGTGCCCGGGCTCTCCCTCGGCTTCACCCGGGTGGCCGGTCATGATGTCCCACTGGACGACGCCGACGGCGAACCGCTGTACTTCCAGGCCGTGTTGACCGGTCCCACCGGCTACTACGACTTCAAACTGTCCGACGGCTGAGGCCGCCCGGCGGTCCGCTGCTCTCGCGAACCACGAGTTCGGTGGCGACCTCGCCCCGCGGGGTCACCCAGTCGGCGTAGCCCCGGGTCGCCGCCCTCGACTGGCTGACGCTGCGCCGTTGATGTCTGGATGTTGATTCTGCTGGGACGGGCCTGGTCAGGCCCGTCCCAGCAGCGCGTCCCGGTGGAGCCAGGCGAGCCGGAGCAGGGCGGCACCGGCGGGCTGCATGGGTTCGACGGTCGTGAGCCGCTCGATGTGGTCGGCCCAAAAGGGCACGCCCATCGAGCGGCCGGTGCCGTCCTCGACGCCGACGAGATGTCCTTCGTCGTTTGTCGCGGCCAGGTCCTGGAAGAGCTCGTCGAAGACCTCGGCGTCCAGGACGAGCACGGTGAGCATGTCGGTGACGAACGTCAGCGGGTCCACGCCGAGCCCCAGCCAGTGGATCCGTGCCGCGCCGGAGGCGCGGGCCTCGCCCAGGGCCCGGTTGAGGGGCCATCCGTCGTAGTCGATGGGGGCGGTGTCGCTGCCGTAGTCCTCGCTCGTGCCCAGAAGCTCCTCACTGAGTTCCCGGACGACCGCGCGCCACAGACCGAAGTCGTTGTCCTCGTTCCAGGGGGCGTCGTGGGACGGCTGGAACATGCCGACCGGCGTCACTTGGTGGAGCCCTCCCCCGGTGGCGACCTTCGCCGGGTCGCGCCAGTGGAGGATGAATTCGGCGGCGCTGTGTTCCGGGGCGGGGCCCCGGGCGCGGCCCGGGTCGTGGCGCAGGAGGAGAGTGCTGACGGCGGCCATGACCGGGCGGCGGGTCAGGTCGGTCGGGTCGCCGATGAGGGCGCGGAACGGCGTGCGGGCCGGGTCCGGGGCCCGGTCGCCGCGGGGCGGGGCCGCCGCGGCGAACTCATGCGCCACGGCCTCGCAGATGTCGATGACCTCGAAGTAGTGGCCGCGGCCGAAGGTGAGCGTGGGTGCGCCACCACCCTTCACCTGGAGCAGCCGGTAACACGCGCGGTTCTCGAACAGCCGCGGGCGCGCCAACTCGCCGACGGCCTCGGCGTAGGAGGCATACGGTGTGCCGTCGTCGCGCAGCGGCCGGATGGGGTCGAGCGCGGGGCTGTGCCCGTCCACCGAAGTGGCGGGGCTGTCGCCGGTCCACACCAGGCGCACCCGCTCCAGCGGGACGGGCCGGTCGGGGATCCACCCCGGCCGGGCGAGAAGGGGGGTGCCGGCCACGCGCCGGCGGGCGGGGAAGGCTTCGGCGGCGCGGGCGGTCAGGTCGGACCGCCGCCGGTTCAGGTCCGCTCGTACGGAGCGCCACCGGTCGCGGGTCCGGCCGGGCAGGACGCGTGGGGCGGATTCGGGGTGGTCATGGGTCACCTTCCCCTCTTTACCAGCACCCGGTGTGGCGTGCCCGGCCGGTGGTCCCGCCACCGGCCGGGCACGGCCGTCATCGCCGGTACTCGACGGCGCCGAGGTCCGGGGCGCCCACGTACAGCCGGGTACCGATGTAGTCACGGCCGCCGTTGTCCGGGGTGGCCGCGCCGCTGTCGATCAGCGGTGAGCCCTTGGCCGGGGCGAAGCCCAGGGCCGTCCCGAGCTGCGGTCCGGTGGCGGCCGTGCCGTACGGACCGGATACGGCCGGGTCCCGGAACAGCGGGTCGCCCGTGCGGGCGGCGGTGTCGGTCGCGGGGACGGGCAGGGTGGCGCCGCCGTAGAAGTTGCGGTCGTAGGTGATGGTCGGGCTGGTGGTCAGGGACGCGTCGGCGACCGACGAGTAGAAGGCGTTGTCGTGGAGGTCGTACCGGGCGGCGAGGGAGGACCCGTAGCCGTACACCACATAGCGGCTCGTCGTGTTGTGCACGGTGTTGTTGTAGATCTCCGCGGAGGCAGCCTTGTCGGAGTGCAGATAGAAGGGGTACCGGGAGTTCCCGCTGACGATGTTGTAGCGGACCACGACGTCGCCGAACGCGAACTGGCAGAGCAGGACGCCGTCGCCGTTGTCGTGCACGAAGTTGTACTGGATGACGACCCGCGTGGTGCCCTTGTCCGCGTCGATGCCGTTGGAGTCGGCGCCCCCGGCCTTCTGCTGGGTCCGGTACACCTCGTTGCGCTGGATCACCACATCGTCGGAGTAGTACGTCTCGATGCCCGAGGTCCCCGTCGCGTCGACCACGTTGTGATCGACCAGGGCGCCCCGCACATTGGTCAGATAGATCCCGTTGCATCCGTAGGCCGTGCCGGCCTGGGTGATGTAGTTGTCCCGGATGGTGACCTTGGTGTGCGGGGTGAAGGTGGTGTCGCCGGCCGAGGTGCGGGTTCCCCAACCGGTCGGTGTGGCGATGGTGTTGCCGTCCGCGTCCTTCCCGTCACCGGTGTACTGCTTCACCACGATCCCGGCGAACGAGGTGTTGCGCACCGTGGAGTGCCGCACCTGTATGTCGCTCAGGACGGTCGGGGTGGCGGGCGGCGCGGTGATGTCGGGCACGGTGGTGTCGAAGATGATGCCACCGGTCTTCTTGGAGCCGTCCCAGCCCGTCTTGAAGTGGATTCCCGGCGCGTTGTTCGAGACGCTGCCGCTGATCCAGTTCACCTCGCCCGTGACGTCGTGGACGTCCACCCGCTCGATGACGAAGTGGTCGAGCCGTCGCGAGTCGTCCCCCGACACATGGATGCCGCGCAGGTCGCCCAGGTTCTCTCCGGGCGTGTCGGTGGCGGGGACCGCGTTGCTGATGTCGAGGTCGCGGATCTGCCAGTACTCCTGGTTGAACAGGCGGACCGCGTCGTCGACGCGCCCCTCCCCCTGGATCTTCGGCTTCGGTCCCTTGCCGTAGTCGCCGACCATGATCGGCCGGTGCTCTTCGCCCGACCCCTTGGGCCACAGCTGCCCCTGCCATAAGCCACCGGCCTTCAGCAGGATGCGGTCGCCGGGCCGGAACGTCGTCCGGTTGACCTGGTCGAGGCTCCGCCAGGCCTTGTCGGGGCTGGTGCCGGAAGCGCTGTCATTCCCGGCCCTGGAGTCCACGTAGTACGCGGTGCCGGTCGGCGGGTCGGCGGCCTGCGCGGCGACGGGGTGCCCGAGCGGCGAGAGGGCGCCAAGTGCGACCGCTACGAGCAGACCAAGCCGTTTGTGACCGCGTCTGACGGACCGTTCAGGTGTCAACGTCGACCCCTTCCTCGGGATGAATGCCGGGCTGCGGCCGAGCCATAGAAAGCGCTGTCAACAACCTCTGTCAAGACCTCGCGCACACATCTCACCGAACGCGCTCACACCCGCTCCCAGACACCCCTGGGGGGTACCTTTGCCGGGAGCGGCCACGGTCCTTCCCGCGCGCGACGTTCGCCGAGCTCGCCGCCCGGGCCGCGGACCGGGACGGTCGTCCTCGACGTCCGCCGGGAGTCCGAGCGCGCCCGGGAACACCTCGCGGGCTCGCTGCACATCCCCGTGCACCGGCTGCGCGCAAGGCTCCATGAACGCTCCCCACGCCTGCACCGCCGACCAGGCCCGCACCCGTCTGCACGAGCTCACGGTCATCGATGTCCGCACGCCGGGCGAGTACACCTCGGGGCGTCTGCCCGGCGCCCACAGCATCCCTCTGGACCAGCTCGGCCGCGCCCTGCCCGCGATCGGGCAGGCCGCCGGGAGGGGCGGGATACTGCTGGTCTGCGCGTCCGGCGCACGCTCCGCGAAGGCCTGCGAGGCGCTCGCCGCGGCCATGAGCCGCACCGCCCCCGGGCCGCCTCCCGCGCCACTTGGAGCATGGAGCGTCAGGTCCGCTTCACCGCCGGGGCCGCCGTGCTGACCGGTCTGGGCCTCGGCCTGCTGCACCCGGCCTGGCAGCTGGTCTCGGCGGGCATCGCGGGAGGTCTGGTCTTCTCGGCGCTCACCGACACCTGCGGCATGGCCGCGCTCCTCGCCAGGCTCCTCCACAACCGGCCGCGCCCCGCCGACCTCGACGCCACGCCGGCCGCCCTGCGGGGACGCTGAGCAGAGGAACACCCCCCGCGGCCTGCCCGGTCGGCGCGCGGCCGCCCAGCGGGACGCGGGGGGTGCGGTGTTTCAGAGCCGACCCACGACCTTGGTCGGGGTGACCCGTACGACGACCCGCTCACCGTCGTCCCGGGAGGCCGGGTTGAAGGTGGCGTAGTCCTTGCCCGTGTACTTCAGCGACACCTTGTTCAGCACTTCCTTGTCGCTGTCCGGAGCAAGGGTGGCGGTGCCGCGGATCTCTGCGTAGACGTACGGGTCCTCCGGCGGGTTGACCATCACGGTTATCCGCGGGTCGCGGCGGAGGTTCTTGCCCTGCAGCCGGTCCACGGTCGTGGAGAACAGCAGGTCGTCACCGTCGCGGATGGCCCATACGACCGTCAGGTGCGGGCGACCGTCCCCAGAGATGGTCGCCACGGTCACGAAGGCACGCGATTCGTCGAGGTACTTCTTCAAGCCGTCCGAGAGACTGGCCGCCACAATCAGAGCCTTTCCACAGGGGACAGGAACGCGACACCACACGGGGTGCCCGGTCGGAACGTACCACCCACCCGACCGCGCGGTTGCGCGACAGCGTCGGCCCTGACGGCGAACCGGCCGCCGGTCACCAGCCCTTGGTCACCCGATGCTCCTTCAGCGAGCCGCAGTTGCTCCCGTACGTCCAGGTCGCCTGGTTGTCGATGCCCCCTGCCCAGTCCACGCACTTGCCGCGCGCGGAGACGTACACCGGGCCCGCGTAGGACGTGTAGTCGCCGGTGTCCTCCTGGTACTCGCCGTCGTACGCATAGAGGTAGGCGAACATCGGGACCGGGGAACCCGCGGCGTTCCGGACGGTGACCACACAGTTCTTGCCCTTCGCGGAGTTGTAGGTCAGGTAGACGGTGCCCTTCTGCCCGATCGGCGCCGAGTTCACCACCTTGTAGCCGCTGCCGCAGACCCCGTTGTACGCGGCCCGGGCGGCGGCCGACGCCTGCGGGGCCAGGGCCGTGGTGCCCGCGACGGCGGAGGCCAGGACCGCGGTGGCGGCCATATAGCGAGAAAGCTTCATGTATCCCCCTTATTACCTCTGGACGCTGTTTGCGTCATCTAGGTGACATGCGAAGGGGCCGGATGGTTGTAGGTGTCTCGCCGACTGCTCGGAGGCGGCGGGAGACCGGCCGGCGCGCGCGGCCATGGCCGTGGGAGCGCTCCCGTGACACTATTTCCCCACACCCCACGGGAGTTGCATCAGAACGGAGGATCGGGCATGAGATCCCCATTATTGACATGGCCGCGACGATTGATGGCGGCGGCGGCGATGCTGGCGCTCACCGTCGCACTGGGCGTGACACCGGCGGCAGCGCGCCAGCAGGCACCGACGGCAGCGGCGGCCAAGACGGTGTACATCCCGCCCAGTTGGGCGGCGACCGGCGAGGTGCCATGGGCCCAGAACAGGACCAAGGAGTCGAACAACTTCATCCTCCTGTGGGGGGAGAAGTCGGGCACCGACCCCAAGAACGCATCGGGGCAGTACCGGTTCGACCCCGACGACATCCTCAGCCAGCTGGAGCGGCTGTACTCCTTCTACGTCAACACGTTGAAGTTCACGCCGGAGACCGGCCTGCTGTCCCAGCACAAGATCGATGTGATCGTCACCCAGACCTGGAACAACAGCAACCTCAACGCCTGGGCCTCGGGCGGCCAGGCCGACGGCAGGGTCGGCGTGATCAATATCGCCCCCGGCGCGGCCCAGCCCGGCTCCTGGGGACTGGCCCATGAACTGGGCCATGTGTTCCAGAACTACACGTTCATGGGCAAGGGCGGCGGCGCCGGGCTGACCGACCCGTCGGCCGGGACGTTCTGGGAGACCGGCGCCGAGTACATGGCGATGCAGGTGTACCCGGACGGGGGCGCGGGCGACCTGACCCGGTTCCTGCGCACCGAGAACCTCGCCTACTCCTCCAGCCGCCACCACTACGGCAACTGGATGCTGGTGCAGTACCTGGTCGACCGCTACGGCGGGGTGAAGACCTTCACCGACATCTGGAACCAGGCCAGGAACAACGAACACCCGCTGGAGGTGTACCGGCGGATCAACAACCTCAGCCAGGCCCAGCTGAACACGCGGATCGCCGAGTACGCGCAGCGCCAGGTCACCTACGACTACTCCAACCGGTCCCACATCATGCCGTTCATCAACAACGTCTACGGCGCCGGCTTCATCAACGCCTACAACGGCGTCCCGGTGAACGCGGTCAACCAGTCCGCCGGCCACTACGCCATCCCGGACCCGCTCGCCCCGTCCGACTACGGCTACAACAAGATCAAGCTGGTGCCCAGCAGCGACGGAGCGCTGATCAAGCTGCACCTCAAGGGCCATGTCAACGCGGCCGCCGGATCCGGCTGGTCCTACGGCTTTGTCGCGGTGAAGAACGGCGCCCCGCGCTACGGGCCCGTCTCCACCAGTGCCGACGGTCAGCTCAGCTTCCAGACCCAGCCCGGTGAGAAGGAGGTGTACCTGGTGGTCACCGGCGCCCCGAGCACCGTGCACCACTACGCCTACCTCGACGGCTACACCAAGAACCACCGCTACCCGTACGAGTTCCGGATCAGCGGCGCCATCCCGTCCGGCTACGAGCCGGGCTACCAGAAGCCGACCGCCACCGGCGGCGGACACTGGCACTCCAACGGCGGCGGCTGGGTCGACAACCGCGCCAACGTCGCCGCCAGCGTCTACGTCGGGCCGCGCGCCGCGGTGTTCAGCGGTTCCACCGTCACCGGCAACGCCCGGATCGAGGGCCTGTCCTGGGTCAACTCCGGCGCCACCATCAGCGGCAACGTCGTGGTCAAGGACAACGCCATCGTCCAGGGCGGGGCCAACCTGTCCGGCAGCGTGGTCCTCGGCGGCGACGCCGAAATAGCCATCAGCTGCTCCTCGGGTACCTATCTGCTGTTCAACCCGGACCGGGGCTGCGACGGCCGCGGCGGGGAGACGGACGTCAACCCCGCCCATGGCACCTTCACCGACGACGAACTGGCCATCACCATCTCGTAACACCCTTCGCCCCGTCGTCCCCGACGGGTGACGAGGGCGGCCGCGCCCTGTGCGCGGCCGCCCTCGGCGGTGTGGTGTGGGACGGTCGGCTCAGCCGTGGTCGGCTCAGCCCTTGTACGCCATGCCCTTGCCCAGATCGTCGACGTACGAGGAGATCCAGGCCAGCGGGGCGTTCCAGTTGATGGTGACCTCGTTGGTGGAGAACGCCATGATGTCGTCGATATAGCACATCGCCGGGGCACAGCCCTTCAGCTTCTTCTGGGCGACCGGGTCCTGCAGCCCGGAGTTCGGGCCACCGGCCAACGTACCGGGCGCCGGGCTCGGCAGCTTGGCGTCAATCTGGTGTGCCCAGAAGCGGTGGTGCTGGTGGTGCGAGTTCCGTTCGCCGTAGCCCGTGACATAGGACTGGTCGAGCGGGTTCGCACCGAGCAGATAGTCCAGGCCACGCAGCACCGCGTCACGGTAGCGGGTCTTGCCGGTCAGGTCGTGCGCCGTGGCGAGGACGACCATGTTGTTCAGCACCTGGCTGTTGGAACCCCACTCGTACCTGCCGCCCTTCGGCGCGTACGGCACGCCATAGTCCGACTTCGCGGAGTCCGCGGCGTAGCGGTCGGCGGCCCGAATCACCGTCTTGCGCACGTCGGCGCGCTGCTTGTCGGTGAGCTTGTTGTCCACGGTGGCCAGGTCGAGCGCTCCGAGGCCCGCGGTCGACGCCCAGGACAGGGCGCTGGTACGCGGGAAGATCGCGTCGACGTCGCCGTACAGCGGAGACTGGAGGACGGCCTGACGGTAGGTGTTGTCACCGGTGGTGATGAACAGCTCGGCGCCGGCCCAGTAGAACTCGTCGTTGACGTCGCTGTCGCCGTAGGCGCCACCGCCCGTGGAGTCCTGATCGCCGGCGATCATGTGCGGGTGTGCCTTGGCCGCGGCCCAGGCGGCCTTGGCAACGTGCAGGCTCCGGGCGGCGAACCGCGGGTCGTAGGGCTTGAAGAGGCGGGCGCTCTGGGCGGCGGTGGCCGCCAGGTTGAGCGTGGCGGCGGTGGACGGCGCGTGCAGCTCACGCTGCTGCTTGTCCTGGTCCGGCCGCGTCGGGAACCCGGTCCACTGCTTGTCGTGCACCTTGTGGAACGCCATGCCGGCGAGCGGCTTGCCCTGGGGCACCTGCATACGCATCAGGAAGTCCATCTCCCAGCGGGCCTCGTCGAGGATGTCCGGGATGCCGTTGCCGTGCTCGGGCACCCGGAGCCGGCCGTCGCCCAGCGGCTTGGCGTCGGCGCCCTTGGTGGTGCGGGTGCGCTCGAACTCGGACATCAGCTGAGCCACCGAGATACCGCCGTTGACGACGTACTTGCCCTGGTCGCCCGCGTCGTACCAGCCACCGGAGACATTCCGGCGGTAGTCGCATACGCCCTGCCGGCACGGGACGTCGGTGTCCCCCCGGTGCGGAGCCGCCTTGCCATGACCCGCGGGGCGCGCGTACTTGCCGCCGACGAGAGCCGCGTCGATCTTGATGCCGCTGCGGTTCTGGTAGAAGTAGTCCAGCGAATCGCGGCGCAGCGAGCTGTAGAGGTCGTCACCGATGGAGAACGGCTCGCTCTTCTTCCCGTCGATGGTGACGGTGTAGCCCTCGCCCTTGTCGGTGACCCTGCTGAAGTCGAAGGTCTGGACGTTCTGCCGGGAGCTCGGGTCGACGCCCGCGGGCGTGGTGGTCCCGCTGGCCCGCTTGGTGTCGTCGGCGGCCCTGAGGGTCCATGTCAGGGGCTTGGTGGCGCGGGTGACGACGGTGCCCTTCTTGGGGCCGTGGGTCAGATAACCGACCTGGTTCACCCGCACCGGGGAGCCGGTGTCGAGCTTGGGGCCGGTCTTCTCGGCACCGGCCGCCTCGGCGCCGCGCGGGGCGCCGCGGTCCACGGCCCCTGCCGCGGGTGCCGTCAGGGCACCCAGCGCCAGGCCGGCGGCGACCGCCGCGCCCAGCATGCGCTGGCGGCGGCCGGTCCGGTCGGGGGCGGGACGTACTCGGGGGGCAGCAGGCATCAAGGCTTCGGCTCTTCCGGAGGGGGACACAGAGGCAACGCGGTAGCGCGGTAGGGGGCCGCCGCCGCGAATTTCCACGCCTCAGAGCCTAGAAAGCCGCCCTGGCCTGCAGCTTCGTACGCTTAGCCGAAATCCGAGTACATCAGTCGACCGAATTCCAGCTCATCCAATTGAGGTATTCCGGGCGATCTGCCCGGTGAAAGCCGCGGTGTGGACCTTGCCCTGGTGCTTGAAGTCCAGGAACAGGCGGTACGCGCCCGGGCTCGGCGCCGTCGCCGTGAAGGAGATCTCGGGGCCGGGCTTCGCCTTGCCGTCTCCGGGCATCGGCGCCGAGTGTGAGCCCTTCCCCGCCCTTGGGCGTGAAGTCGGCGAAGACCCGGTACGGCCGGCCTCGGGCAGATCCACGGAAGTGGGCCAGGTGCCGTCGGCCGCCCGGGCCCGGTGCAGATGGCGGAAGGTCGCCAGGTCGCGTGAGGCGACGATCAGGTGCAGTTCCTTGACGTGCTCGCGGTCGTACGCGGTGAGCGGGCGTCCGGTTCCGTCCCGCACGATGGTGAAGCGCAGGTCAGGGGCGGAGAGAGCTCATGGCCTCCGTCGTGGCCTTGCTCAAGTCCTCCGCCGTGCTCGGCCCCCTCGGCCCCGCGAATGCGGCGATCCGCAGTCCAGTGTTCATGACACACCCCTTGTCTTCCGGCCGCCCATTCCCGCGGCCTTCATGCCCACGCGGCGGAGCGGCATGTCAATGCTTGCGCAATTACCCCCGGGGGTATCAGGTCAAGCCTGCGACGTCCCCCGCTGCGAGGAGCAGACATGACCACCACCACGCCCGGCGCCGCCGAGATCGAACTCGCCATTGGCGGGATGGCCTGTGCCTCGTGCGCCGCGCGGATCGAGAAGAAGCTCAACCGCATGGATGGGGTCGAGGCCACCGGCTACTCCGCGCGCGAACCCGAGCCCGAGGTCGCGATGGCCATGGCCCCGGCCCTCCAGTTCGACTACGGACAGTGGCTGTCGCTGACGCTGGCGGCCCCCGTGGTGACCTACGCCGCCTGGCCCTTCCACAAGGCGGCCTGGACCAACGCCCGACACGGCGCGGCCACCATGGACACCCTGATCTCCGTCGGCACGACCGCCGCGTTCCTGTGGTCGCTGTGGGCCCTGTTCTTCGGTACGGCCGGTACGCCCGGCATGGCCCACCCCTTCGAGTTCACCATCGCCCGCTCCGACGGGGCCGGGAACATCTGTCTGGAGGCCGCGGCCGGCGTCACCACCTTCATCCTGGCCGGACGCTACTTCGAGGCGCGGTCGAAGCGTAAGGCGGGCGCGGCGCTCAAGGCGCTCAGGGAGCTCGGGGCCCAAAGAGGCCACCGGCCTGCGCGGCGGACGCGAAGAGCTCATACCGGTCGGCGAGCTCAGGACCGGTGACCGGTTCCTGGTCCGCCCCGAGGAGAAGATCGCCACCGACGGCACGGTCGTCGACGGGTCGTCCGCGGTCGACGCCTCCATGCTCACCGGCGAATCCGTCCCTGTGGGGGTCGGCGAAGGCGACAGCGTCACCGGCGCCACGCTCAACACCGGAGGCCGCCTGGTCGTCGAGGCCACCCGGGTCGGCGCCGACACCCAGCTCGCCCGCATGATGATCGCCTGAGCGGCCATGGCCTTCTCCTCCGTCTTCGTGGTCGGCAACCGCCTCCGGCTGCGCGGCTTCCAGCCGGCGGACAGGGAACCGGAGGAGGAGCGGCAGGCGTCTTCCGCGTGATCGAGTGTGAGGAGTGCGCACCGTGCGGATCTATTTCAGCGTGGACATGGAGGGCGTCACAGGGCTTGTCGACGCTGACGATGTCCAGCCGGGCGGGCGGGACTACGAGCGTGGACGGCTGATGATGGCGGAGGACGTCAACGCGGCCATCCGCGGCGCTGTCGCCGCCGGCGCCACCGACATCACCGTCAATGACGCGCACGGCGCCATGCGCAACCTCCTGCCCGAGTCCCTGCACCCCGCGGCCCGCCTCATCCGGGGCAGGCCCAAACAGATGGGCATGCTCGAAGGCCTCACCCCCGAGCACGACGCCGTCATCTGCGTCGGCTACCACTCGCGGGCCGGCGCACTCGGTGTGCTGAGCCACAGCTTTATGGGCCACGAGATCGAAGACATGTGGCTTGACGGCAGGCCCGTGGGCGAGATCGGCCTGGCCCATGCCACCGCGGCGGCCCTCGGTGTCCCGGTGGCGGTCCTCACCGGTGACGACAGCGCCTGCGCGGAGATGGCGGAGTGGGACGGGTCCGTCGCCACCGTCGCCGTGAAGTACGCGCGCGACCGCTTCGCGGCGGATCTGCGCCCGGCCCAGGAAGCACGTACGGCGATCGAGGAAGCGGTCGCCGCCGGCCTGCCCGCACCGCGAGTGCCTCGGTCGGCGACGTCGGACCCGTCCACTCTCACCGTCCGCTGGCAGTCGGCCACGGTGGCCGCCACGCTCCTGGGCATTCCCGGGGTGACCTCGACGGACACACGAACCGTCCAGGCACAGGGCTCGCTGCCCAGCCTCTACCGGCTCTTCGGCGTCTGGATGCGGGTGGCGGCATCCCTGACCAATCAGCCACCGTACTGCTGACCGGGTCCCGCTCGGCTCGGGGCGGCTTACGGCATCTGGCGCCGGAATCCGGGCCTGGGCGGGTGCGAGCGGCTGGGCAACACGCACCGACCCGCAGGCCCGGTCACTTCACGGGCGCCGCGCCCGGCGCACGGCCAGGGGGCTCAGGTGCCGAAGCCGCTGACAGCCGCACCCCCTCCCCGCGCATGTCGCTGCCGCGTGGCTCACGCGACTCCCCGGATGAGGTCGGCCGCCTTCTCCGCGGCCATGATGACGGGCGCGTTGGTGTTCCCCCTCGGCACCGTCGGGAACACCGAGGCGTCGACGACCCGCAGGCCCGCCACGTCCAACACCCGCAGCTCGGGGTCGACCACCGAGCCGATGGCGCAGGTCGACGTCGGGTGGTACAGCGTCTGACCGACCCGCTGCGCGAAGGTGAGGAGTTCCGCGTCGGAGTGCGAGTCCGGCACGTCGAACGGGCCGGTGACCACCTCGGCCAGGGCGTCCTGCGCCGCGATCCGCAGGGCGATGCGCAGGCCGCTGACGATGCAGTCCCGGTCCTCGGCCGTCGTCAGGTAGTTGTGCACGATCCGGGGTGCGGCGTCCGGGCGCAGGGAGCGCAGCGTCACCTGGCCGCGGCTGGTCGGGGCGAGGACGCATGGGCCGAACGCGAAGCCGTGCTCGGTGACGGGGCCGAGTCCTTCCTGGTGGAACAGCACCGGAGCCATGTGGAACTGCACGTCCGGCGCGTCCAGTCCGTCCCGGCTGCGGAAGAAGCCGCCGGCCTCTCCTATGTTGCACGTCAGCGGGCCACGCCCCTCGCTCTCCAGCAGCAAGGCGTTCTCCGGAGTCGCCGCGCTCATCAGGGATTCAACGCCGGTACGGAAGTTCAGCAGCGCCATATAGTGGTCCTGCAGGCCCTGGCCCACCGGAAGGTCGCGCACCACATCGATGCCGAAGCCCGAAAGCGTGGCGGCGGGCCCGATCCCGGAGAGCATCAGCAGCTTCGGGGACTCGTAGGTGCCCGCGGACAGGATCACCTCACGGTCTGCGCGGACCACCTCGACCGTGCCTCCCCGGTCCACCTCCACCCCCGTCGCCCGGCCACCCTCGATCACCACGCGGTGGGCTCGGGCCGCGCGGAGCACGGCGAGGTTCGGCCGCTCCAGGACCGGGTTCAGATAGGCGACGGCCGTGCTGCAGCGCATGCCGCCGCGCTGGGTCAGCTGAAACCGCCCGACGCCGAACTGCGTCTCGCCATTGAAGTCCTCGTTCCGCTTGTGTCCCGCTTGCTCGGCGGCCTGGATGAAGGCCGTGGCGAGCGGATGGTCGGACCTGCTGTCGCTGACCGTCAGCGGGCCGCCCACCGAGTGGAACCCGTCCTCGCCGCGCTGGTTGTCCTCCGAGCGCCGGAAGTACGGCAACACCTCGGCGTACGACCATCCTGTGGCCCCGGCGGCGGCCCAGCCGTCGTAGTCGGCACGGTTGCCGCGCATATAGATCATCGCGTTGATCGAGCTGCTGCCCCCGAGCACCTTGCCCCGGGGCAGATAGGTCCGGCGGCCTCCGATCCCCGGCTCCGGGTCGGAGTCGAGATCCCAGTCGACCTCGCTCTTGAAGAGCTGGGGGAAGGCGGCCGGAATATGGATCTCCTGCGCGGTGTCGGGGCCGCCCGCCTCGATCAACGCCACCCGGACATCGGGGTCTTCCGTCAGCCGCGCCGCCAGCACACTACCCGCGGATCCGGCACCGACGATGACGTAGTCATAAGTGTTCATCCAATCTCCCTGCCTGACGAGTGCACTGACTGCGCGAACGCTCCGCTACGGTCCGCAGCGGAGCCGCGCTGACCTGGAGGATCGCCCCGATAACGCTATACGGGCCGCGGGGGCGTCGGCTCAGCCTTCGAAGGCGCCGCGCAGCGCCACGGCGAAATCCGCCGGCTGGGTGAGGAAACCCACGTGTCCGCCCGGGAACTCCGCGATCGGGGCCCCGACTTGCTCCGCCAGGGCCCCGGTCGTTCGGTGCAGGAGCGTCTTCGGCCCTTCGCCGCCGATCACCAGGGCGAACCGCGCCGCGCGCAGCGCCTCGGCGTCCGGCCTGAAGCGGACGAACGAGCGCAGCTCGTACGCCAGGCAGGTCTCCAGGTTGGCGCGGATGCGCGCCAGCATCTCCCGCAGCGGGGCGGGCAGACTCTGGTCCGGTTCCGGCGGCGCGTCCACACCGATCGCCGCGCTGAACTTCCGCAACGCGGGGTCGAGGCCCTCGCGCTCGAACAGCTCGTACACCTCCTGGAACAGCGCATGCCAGCGGTCCGCGTCGGGCAGCAGATCGATGACGAACGGCTCGTGTGCCACCAGCGCCCGCACCTGGCGGGGGTGCCGGGCCAGGAGGTCCATGCCGATCATGCCGCCGTAGCTGGTGCCGAAGACATCCGCCGGTTCACCGGCGGCGGCCGCGTTCAGCAGCAGGTGGGCGTCGTGGCCGTGTTCCTCGATCCGCTGCGGCCCGGGCGGGCCGGTGAGGCGGCTGCGGGAGTTGCCGCGCAGGTCGTAGGTGATGACCGTGTGGCTCTCCGCCAACAGGCCGGCCAGCGGCCCGAACATGGCCGCGTCACCGTCACCACCGTTGATGAGCAGAAGGGGCGGGCCCGATCCGCGTACTTCGTAGTAGAGCTCGGCATCGGACACGGCTAACGTCTCTGTCTTCATAGGACCTTCAGGGTGCATCGGCACCGGGGCACCCGGCAATGACGCCCGGGTGGTGTCCGGCCGGCTGTCGCGGATCGGCCTCCGTCACCCGGATCAGCCGCGTCGCGCGCGGAGTTGCTCGCAGGCTCGGTTGAGGTGGAAGGCGAGGGCCTGGTCCGCGCGCTCGGGGTCGCCGTCGGCGATGGCGTCCAGAATGTTCTGGTGCTCATCGGCGATCTCGGCGATGCGGAGCAGTTGGTATGTCTGGACCTGGGCCATGCACAGGCGCATCTCGGCCATGACCGAGGCGTGGACGCGGCTGAGGCGCGGGCTGCCGAGCGCGTCGACGAGCGAGCGGTGGAAGCGTACGTCGGGCTCGACCGCGGCGATCGTGGAGTCGTCCGCCGCCGCCAGTTCACGGATCTCCGCCTGGGCGGAGGTGGCGGCGGAGGGCACCGACCGCCGTCGCGCCAGCTCCCGCATGACCTGGCGTTCCACACAGGCGCGGGTGAAGTACAGGTCGGCGATGTCACCGGCCTCGAAGACCGGTACCCGGGCGCTCTTGTGGGCGTCTCGACGCAGCAGGCCCTCGCCGGTCAGCCGCTCGATGGCCGCTTTTGCGGTGGGCCGCGCCACCTCGTACTGCTTGGCGACCTCGGTCTCGGTGAGCGCCGTGCCGCCGGTGATCCGCCCGTCCAGGATCTGCTCGCGCAGCTCGACGACGAGCGCGTCGATCAGGGATGTCGCCTTCAGGCGACTCGCCATCACGCCTCCCGTGGATGAGTGGGACCCAGCCCAAAGTGCACCCAAATTACCATACAGGCATTCTTGACTGTTCGGAGTACTTGTCTTACAAGTTAACGAACCTTGATGCTCCAGGCGGCACCGCTCGCCGCACCGGGAGGTTCGATGTACCGACAAGTCCTTGACCCACTGGCCGGGTCGTTGCTCTGGTCCGCGCTCTGCGCGGCGGTGCCCCTGCTCGCCCTGTTCGTGCTCCTCGGTGTCTTCCAGGTCAGAGCGCAGATAGCGGCGCTGACTTCTCTGGCCCTCGCACTCGCCCTCGCGGTGTGGGTCTGGGGCATGCCGTTGATCCAAGCCTTGTCCGGGGCGGTCGAAGGCGGCTTCTACGGGCTCTTTCCCATCATGTGGATCCTGGTGAACGCGCTGTGGATCTATCGCATGACCGAGATCACCGGATGGTTCGCCGTGCTGCGGCGGTCCTTCCGCGCCATTTCATCCGATCAGCGCGTCCAGGGCATCGTGATCGCCTTCTGCTTCGGAGCGCTGATCGAGGCGCTGGCCGGCTTCGGCGCCCCCGTGGCGATCACCGCGGTCATGCTGGTCACCGTCGGCATCGCTCCTATCAGGGCGGCGACCGTGGCGCTGGTGGCCAACACGGCACCGGTCGCGTTCGGCAGCATGGCGGTGCCGCTGACCACGCTCGCCGGAGTGACCGGTCTGCCGCTCGGCGTCCTCGGCGCGATGGCGGGACGGCAGACGCCGTTGATCGCCGCGTTCATCCCGCTGCTGCTGGTGTTTCTGCTCGACGGCCGACGGGGCGTACGGGAGACCTGGCCCATAGCGGTGGTCGCGGGCCTGACCTTCGCTTTCGCGCAGTTCGCCGCCGCCAACTACATCAGCGTCGAGACCACCGACATCATCGCGGGCGTGGTCACCCTGGCGACGGTGCTCGGGTTCATGCGGATCTGGCAGCCGCGCACGGTGCAGGGGAACCCCCAGGCGCCCGCCGAGGTCGGCTCCGAGGACCGCGAGGGCAGCGGCAGTGCCCTTATGGCGTTCGCCCCGTACCTCATCATCTGTGCGCTCTTCGCGCTCACCCAGGCCGGGCCCGTCAAGGAATGGCTGGCCGCCCACGGCGTCGCCCAGTTCACCTGGCCCGGTCTGCATGTCGAGTCCCCCGGCGGCGCGCCCGCCGCCGCCGTGACCTTCAAACTGGAACACCTCAAGGCGGCGGGAACCATCCTGCTGGTCGCCGGTCTGCTCACCATGGCGCTCTACCGGGTCGGGCCCGGCCGCGCGGTGAAGGCATACGGAGCCACGCTGCGCCAACTCCGCTGGACCGTCGTCACGGTGACGTCGGTGCTCGCACTGGCGTGGGTCATGAACCTCTCCGGCCAGACCGCGACCCTGGGCACCGCGCTGGCCCAGACCGGCGCCGCCTTCGCCCTGTTCTCCCCGGTCGTGGGGTGGCTGGGCGTCGCGGTGACCGGGTCCGACACGTCGGCCAACTCGCTGTTCGGAGTACTTCAGGTGACCGCGGCGCGGGAGACCGGGCTGGATCCCGTGCTCCTCGCGGCCGCCAACTCCACCGGCGGCGTTCTGGGAAAGATGCTGTCGCCGCAGAACCTGGCCGTCGCCGCCGCGGCGATCGGCATGGCCGGCAGCGAGGGCACGATCTTCCGCAAGGTGATCGGCTGGAGCCTCGGGCTGCTCGCCGGATTCGCACTCCTCATCTATCTGCAGTCGACTCCGGTCCTGGGCTGGATGACCGTCTGACCGCGGGAAACCGCGACGAAAGGAACCCCATGCGTGTTGTCTGCGCCCCCGACAAGCTGCGCGGCTCGCTGGACGCCGCCCAAGCGGCCGCCGCCCTCGCCGCCGGCGTCTGCGCGGCCGGCGGTACCCCCGTCGAGCACCCGCTGGCCGATGGCGGAGAGGGCTCACGCCACACCGTGCAGACCGCGCGCGGCGGCGCGGTCATCGACGTCGACGCCGTCGACGCGCTCGGCCACCCCCTGAAGACGCGCTTCGGCCGGCTGGACGACGGGACCGCGGTCGTCGAGGCGGCCGAGGCGATCGGCTGGGATCCACCGGGTAGCGCGGAGCATGACGTGATGCTCGCCTCCAGCGCCGGCCTGGCCGCTCCACTCCTCGCGGCGGCGCGGCAGGGAGCACGGCGGATCATCGTCTTCCTGGGGGGAACCGTGACCATGGACGGCGGCACGGGAATGCTCGCCTCCCTCGGGGCCCGGATCCTCGACGCCGATGGGAAGCCGCTGGCGGGCAGCGGTGCCGATCTGAGCCGCATCCGCTCGGTGGACCTCGCTCCGGCACACCGCGCCCTCGCCGGCGTCGAGCTGGTCGCCGCGGCCGACGTCCTCAGCCCCCTGTTCGGCCCCGAGGGCGCCGCCCATGTCTTCGGACCCCAGAAGGGTGCCACGCCGACCACGGTCGAACTCCTCGACGACGGTCTGCGACGGCTCGCCCCCCTGCTCGGAGCCGGGGCGGTCGCGGGCGGTGGCGCCGCCGGCGGCCTCGGGGCCGCACTGCTCGCACTGGGGGCCGAGCTGGTGCCCGGCGCGGGCGTGGTCCGGCAGTTGACCCGCTTCGACGAGCAACTGGTTACGGCGGACCTCTGCCTCACCGCGGAGGGAAAGGTGGACGCCGGGACGGACGCGGGCAAGACCGTCAGCGCGGTGGTGAGCGCCTGCGCGGACGCCGCCGTTCCGTGCGTGGTACTCGGCGGGACGATCACCCCGGAGGCCGACCGCCTCTATGGACGTGGCGCCACCGCGGTCCTGCCCATCGGCGCCGGTCCCCGCGATCTCGACACCGCCCTGCGCCACGCCGCCGACGATCTCACCAGGACCGCCTACGCCGTGTGCCGCCTCGCCACGGTCCAGCTCCGCAGACAGGACGTCCTGGTGTGACGGAAGCATCCGCTCGCGGCCCGGGCCGGAGCGGGGCCGGGCCGCGAGCGGCTCGCATGGCTCATGGGCCCGGGCTGACCCGGAACCAGTCGCATTCCGCCACTTCCGCCGCACCGCCCGGGTCGGCGCTTTCCGGCCCTGTGGCGAAGAGCCCCACCGTCGACCCGATCCACTTGCCCGCCGTCGCCTGGAACGGCGCGCCGAGCGGAGCGAACCCGTGACCGTCCACGTCGGCCGCGAACTGGCACACCGCTCCGGGGCGGCCAAGGCGTCGGCAGCCTGCCGTGGAGCCCGCTGGCCGCGGGCCGACGAGGTTTCGGCGCCACGAAGCCACACCACCTGGCCGACGCCGCGACGGCACTCGACCCGAGAGCATTAATTATGAATACATCTTGACACCCCTGTGACGCCCGCCGACGATGAACCGGACCCCTAACGAAAGGCCGGTTCCCCGTGCCCGTCGCACTGCCCGACCACCTGCCGGAGAAACTGACCATCTCCCTGTGGGACTTCAGCTGGTACACCCGTACCGGCCCAGGGGAGCCCTTCGCCGATCTCGACCGGGCCTTCGCGGAGGCCGTGGCGCGCGGATACAACACCGTGCGCATCTGTGCCATGCCCTTTCTGCTCTTCGGTTCCGGAATCGACACCGGCAAACTCCGACTGGGGCCGCTGGGCGGCGGGTACGGGCAGCGGACTCGCTGGTACGACGTCGGCGGCAGCACCGAGATCGACGGCCGCGCCCACCTGCGCGCGCTGTTCGGGGCGGCCCGCCGGCACGACTGCTTCATCATCCTCTCCAGCTGGGAGTACCAGCAGAGCCCGTCGTTCGGCAGCGACCGCTCCTGGTACGACGCCCTGATGGCCGTCGATCCCGAGCGGCGCGCCGAGGCCCTCGCCGACTCGCTGGCCGACCTGATCGACTTCCTCGCCGCGGACGGGCTCGACGACCGGATCGCCTTCACCGAGTTGCACAACGAGGTCCAGGGCGGGCGGCTCACCCAGGGGCTGCCGGGCCCGGACACCGTGGTCGCCCTGCGGCCGCGCCTGGAGCGCGGCCTCGCCCGGTTCCGGGAGCGCCACCCGGACCGGCCGGTCACCGTCAACTACGCCAAGGTCCCGGTCGGGTCGCTACGCGGCGTCCCGCGAGACATCGACGTGGCCGTCTTCCACCCCTATGTCTACGGCGTGCTCGACGAGCTCATCGACGCCTTCGCCCTGCGCGACCGGTCCCGCCCCTTCCCACAGGACTTCGCCAGGGAGCACCTGCTGCGCCCCGACGCCCCGGACCTGGCCGACTGGGCGCCGCCCGCCGATGACCTGTGGCGGCTCGAGGCCACCCTCGTCGGCCGCGAGATCTACGCGCACGACTGGTGCGATCCGGCCAAATGGGACGCCTGGCTGTACGAGCGCTACGCCGTGCACCGCCTCGCGATGGAACAGCGGCTGGTCACCTGGATCGAGGCCGCCGCGGACTGGGCGGCCGGGGCCGGGGTCCCCCTGGTCTTCGGGGAGGGCTGGATCGGCTACACCCCGCTGCACGGCACCTTTGAGGAGGGCCCGGTCGGGGCCGCGTTCTGCCGCCGCGCGGTGGCCGAGTCCGCCCGGGTCGGCGCCTGGGGCACGGTCGTGTGCTCCAACGCCGCACCACACCACCCGATGTGGCAGGACCTCACGCTCCAGCGGGAGTGCAACTCCCTGCTGGCGGGGCCGCCGAGCCTACGGATTTCGGGGTGACGGACCGCTCGTGACGCTAACCTGCGTACCCTGTCGTGCACACAACGGGGGTGTCATGAGCGACAACGATCTACCGGAGCCCAAGGACGACCAACTCCCTCTTCCGCCCGGCTCATCGGAGGGCGGGCTCCTTGCCCCGCCGCCTCTGTCGGCCCAGCCGGGGAAACCCAACATCTACGATCCCAACGCCCCCGCGCCCAGGCGCCCGCTCGCTCCCGGCGTCCAGGGTCCGGTGCCGCAGAACCTCGCCATCGCCCCCGGCGTGTTGCGCGGAGCGGCGGGCAAGGCGGACGAGGTCTACGACACGCTCCACAAGCAGGCGGCGTCGCTGGAGGAGCCGGTCTCCACAGCGGTCAAGGGTGTGCAGGGCCTTCAGGCCGAGAGCGCGCTGAGGCGGTCGCACAAGCACTGGGAGGAGCAGGCGGGCACGGTCACCGCCTGGCTCGCCCATATCTCCGAGAGCCTGCGGGCTGCGGCGGACATGCATGTGAAGCAGGACCTGGGTACGGGGGACTCGTTCGGCCAGAAGGAACATCCCGGGCTTTACGACGGCGGTCACCAAGGTCTCCCGTATCTGACCGGCGACCCGTCGTTCTCGTCGTCCTCGCCGTTTTCGTCGTTCTCGTCGATCTCGAGGTACTGATGGAAACCTTCTACCAGGAGTTCCGATCGGCCGACTTCGGGGCGCTGGACACGCTGGCCACGAAGTGGAAGGGCGTCCACGACAAGATCAAGGACCTGGACGACAAGATCCGCGACGAGGTGCTGAAACCCCTGAAGGACAAGGGGTACTGGGAAGGGATGGCCGCCCCCTTCGCCTGGACGCAGATCGACGACATCCAGCGTCAGGTGACCGCCGCCGCCAAGGTGGCCGACGGGGTGCGCAGGGCCATCGAGGACGGGGCCGGGGAGCTGAGGGCCGCTCAGAAGCGGCTGAACGAGGCGGTGCGGGAGTTCGGCGAACAGGGGATGTACATCAACCCCAAGAAGGCCCAAGTGGTCCTGACCGCGGACTGCACCCCGGAGAATTACGACACGGACGACGTGAAGAAGGTGAACGCCGCCCAGACCAGGCTCAACGAGATCCTCCGGGAGGCGTTCGAGGCCGACCAGAACCTGTCGATCACGCTGATGGAGAACGTCGGCCTGGAGCAGTGGTTCAACACCGGAAACGTCCGTACGGACATCAACCACACCAGTGGCATCAGCACCGACCGCTACGACACGCTCGGCCGGGACATGGACGGGCTCGACCCCTTCCCGTCGACGAACCACCTCACGCCCCGCACCCTCGCGGCCAACTGGATGGCCGGGACGGGCGACGACCACTATTCCTTCTCCCAGCACGACCCGTTCGTCGAACAGCTCCGCAAGAGCGAGAGCATGGACGGGATCCGGAAGCAGACCCTGGACGGCTGGCAGGCGGGTCGCGGGGAGGGCCTGACCACGTACCAGATCTCGGGCATGTCGCTCCCCGTGCAGGCGGGCATGTACGCGAAGGACATGACCGGCCTGTCCGGCCTCGACAATCTGTGGGGCGGCGACACCAACGAGGCGCAGTCCCTGCTCGGCTCCTATGCCGTGAACTACGTCGTCAAGGGCACCGACCCCGACGGCAAGCTCATCGTGCAGTACACGCTGACCAACGACACCGACACGGAGTCGTTCCTCCCCGGATACCAGGACTGGCAGGGGAAGGCCAACCATGACACCGGGCCCGGCGCGGGCATCGGGGAAACCATGGTCTGGACCGAGCGCATCGACCCGGACGACCACTGAAGAACCCGTCTGGCAAACTCGTCGCGATGGCGACGACGAAGCGACCAGGACTGGTCCGCAGGCTCTGGCGTGTCCGTCCGATCAGGTTCGCGCTGATCGGGATGGCCTGCCTCATCGTGTTTCCGGCGGGGTGCGTAGCCGTCATGAACGTCGTGTCTGAGGAGTGCGCGAAGACCAGTCCCGACGTCGCCGAGTACAACCTGCCAGGGACGTACCGGGGCCCCGACGGCATGCGGATCACCCTCGGGCGCCGGGTCCAGGTCAAGAACTGGCCTTACGACCTGTCCATCGGGGAAGACGACGAACGACGCTTCGACGGCCAAGGGAGTTGGTCCTACGACACGGGCACCGTCGTCCCCGGGGAGGAGGAGTTCGGGATCGTCGAGCTGAGCTTCTCCCAGGGCAGCCACAAGGGCGATATGCCCCGCGGCAGCCAGGAGTTGCTGGTCGGCGGCGCCCCGGCGGCCCCGGTCCTGTTCCACCAGGTGGACCCCGACAACTGCCCCGATCCGGTGTTCCGGCAGTAGCTCCGGAACACCGGATCGGACCCGTGCCTGGGTTTCAGCCCGGGCTCTCCACATACTCATAGAGGCCCGAGGAAGCGCTGCCGCCGACAGTGGTGACGGCGATGTTGACGGGCCCGGCGACGGGGTGGGGCGGGGCGGTGGCGGCGATCGTGTTGTCGGAGACAACGGAGAAGTACGCCGGAACGCCGTCGAAGGTGACCGACTGGGCGGTGGCGAGGTTGGTGCCCTGGATGGTGACCTGATTGCCGCCCGCGGTCGGGCCCTGGTTGGGGCTGGCGCTGGTCAGCGTGGGTGGGTCGACATAGATGAAGGTGAGGTCGTTGGAGGTGCCGCCCGGGGTGACCACGGTCACCGTCACCGGGCCGGGGCCCGGGACGGCGGGGATGTTGACGGTGAGGGAGGTGTCGGTGTCGGACACGATGGTGGCCAGGCTGGGCCCGAAGTGCACTGCCGTGGCCCCGGACAGGTTGAGGCCCGTGATGGTGGCGGTGCCCCCACCGCCGGTGGGGCCCTGAGCGCCGCCCTCGCCCCCGAAGGGGCTGCTGGTCACGGCGATGCCGATGACGACGGGCGCGGAGCGGTAGGTGAAGGTGCCGAAGCTGCCGGTGCCACCGGCTGTGGTGACGGTCACGGGGACCGTGCCGAAGCCGGGTGGGCTGGAGACGGTGACCGAGGTCGGGGTGTTGGCGAGGATCGTGGCGGTGGCCGAGCCGAAGTGCACGGCGGTGGCGCCGGAGAGGTTGTGGCCCCGGATGATCACGGTGGTGCCGCCGGTGATCGGCCCAGCACGGGGAATCGTCTGCAGCGAGATCGCGCTGACCGTGTTGGCGAGGGAGTTGGTCACATACAGCCGAGCGGAGTCCGGGGTCACCGCGACGCCGAGCGGGCGGTCTCCGGTGGCAAGGGTGTCGAGGACGGCGTTGGCGGCGATGCCGATCACGCTGACGGTGTCGCTGTCGAGATTGGTCACATAGGCGACGGCCCCGTCCGGGCTGATGACCACGACCCGAGGGGTGGGGACAGGGATCGTGGTGATGACCGTGTTGGTGGCCGTGTCCATCACGGCGACGAACTGAGCGCCGGCGGTGCTCACATAGGCGCGGGTGCCGTCCGGGATGATCGCCACGATCACCGGGACATCGCCGACCACCGTCGTGCTGGTGACGGTGTTGGTGGCCGTGTCGATCACCCTGACCGAGCCGTCCGCGGTGGAGGCCACATAGGCGCGGGTGCCGTCGGGGGTCACCGCCACTTCGACCGGGCCCGGGCCCACGGGGACGGTGGCGGTGACCGTGCTGGCGGCCGTGTCGACCACGCTGACGGAGTTGTCCTGGAAGTTGGCCACATAGGCGCGGGTGCCGTCGGGGGTCAGCGCCACTCCGATGGGTCCGGCGCCCACGGGGATGTTCGTCACGACCGTGTTGGTGGCGGTGTCGATCACCCCGAGCGACGCGTCACCGGACTGGGTCACATGGACGAGGGCGTTGTCGGGAGAGGCCGCTATGACGGACGGCCCGGTGTTTGTGGGGATGGTGGCGGTGACGGTGTTGCTGACGGGGTCGATCACGCTGACGGTGTTCGACGCCTGGTTGGCGACGTAGACATGTGCCCCGTTCGGACTCAGCACCACTCCTTGGGGAGTGGTGCCCACGGGGACGGTGGTGCTGGCCGCCAGGAGAGCGGGGTCTCGCAGCGTTTGCCTTTCGGCGGCCAGGAGCAGGGGGGGATTCGAGCAAGGCGGTCATGGTGCGTCCCTGGGAGAGAGGGCGACAGCAGCCCGGGATCTTTTCATTCCGCTCAATTCCCTGACCCACAAGGCATGTAACCTTTGCCGTATATGTGTTCTTATATGAAACTCCTATTCCTGTAGAGCGTCTTCAGGAAGTTCCCCGGACGCCCTCACGAGGCGTCGAGCTCGCCGAGCAGGCCGAAGGTGAGGGCATCGACCGGCCGGGGGTCGGTCGCGGTCGGCTCACTGTAGGTGTTCACCAGCATCACGGCCGCGGAGGCGCTCTCCCGGCTGAAGGCCGCACAGGTACTGAACCCTCCCGTGCCGCCGTTGTGCCAGGTCATGGTCCGGCCGCTGGACAGCCGGCCGAGGTGCCAGCCGAGCCCCAGCCGCAGATGGTCATCGACCGTGAAGTGGGGCCGCTGGGTCAGCTCGATGGCGTCCCGCAACGGGGAGCGCTCCGGGCGCAGTTGCACGCCGAGGAAGCGCACCATGTCGTCGGCGGTGCTGTACATCGAGGTGCCGGCCGCGCTGAGCACATGGTCATGCCAGTCGGGGACGGGCTGCCCGGTGAGATGCCCGACCGCCTTGCGGGACGCCATGTCCGGCCGCAGCGTCGTGGTGGTGTCCGCCAGGCGGAGCGGCTCCGCCACCCGGCGTCGCAGCATCGAGTCCACGGCGTCGAAGGCCAGCGCCTGGCCGAGGAGGCCGAACCCGAGGTTCGAGTACGCGTAGACGCTGCCCGGCTCGGTGGCCAACGCGGTCTCGCCGAGGCCGCTCGCCAGGTCGTCCAGCGTGTAGTGCGCGTACGGGTCGTCAGGATCGGCGCCGACGAGCAGGTTCGGGGGCAGCGAGGGCAGGCCGGAGGTGTGGGTGGCCAGATCGGCCAGGGTGATCCGCCGCGGCCCCTGGTGCGGGACGGGGAACCGGGCGGGCAGGACCAACGGCGCGTCCAGGCGGGTGGTGCCCGCGCACACGGCGCGGGCCAGGGCCGTGGCGGTGAGCGTCTTGGTGATCGAGCCGAGTTGGAAGACGGTTTTGCCGTCCGGCGCCGACGCACCGGGGCCCTCTCCTCCGCCCGCGACGTAGGTGCGGGTGCCGTGGATGACCCCGCAGACCACGCTCGGGCTGCCAGCGTCCAGCGCACGGCTCACATACCGCCGCACCAGCGCGGGCAGGTCGTCGGCCGCGGCGGCCTTGCCGGGCAGCAGTGACGCCCCCGCCGCCGCCGTCGCCACGGTGAGGAACTTCCTCCGCTGCATCGGTCACTCCCCTGTCGATCGATTGCTTGTCGGTACCACTGCGGACAACACGACGAGCAGCGGCACCACCCTGCCCGCGGGGACCTGGTAGTGACCGCGCCCCTCGGCCTGGAGCCAGCCGGTGGCGGTGAGTTGTTTGAGGTGGTGGTACAGCTGGCCGGTGGTGTGCAGGCCCGCGGCCTCCTGGAGCTCCGCGGCGGACCGGGTGCCGCGCAGCGCCGCGCGCAGCAGGGTCAGCCGGACGGGGTGGCCCAGCGCGGCCAGCGGCGCGGCCCCCTCCGACCAATCCGCCTCCAACAGCCGGTCCGTCTCCGCGCCTTGCTGCCATTCGTATGTCTCGCCCGTCGGCAGGTTCAGCGCGCCAGCGAACAGCACCTGACCGGCTCCGGTGAGGCGGCGGCGCAGCCCGTCGAGGGCCCAGAACACCTCGTCCCGCGGCGCCTGCGGCTCCGCTTCCAGCCGCGACACCCGGACTTCGAGGGCGGCGAGCCGTCTCTCCGAGGACTCATCAGCCATAGGACGGAGATTACGGTATTCCGTAATAACAGAGCAAGCCCAGGGCTGCGACCCAGCTCAGCGCTTCACTGCGCCCCAACAACACAAGGCGACCCTCAGCAAAGGTCGGATGAAAGACAACATCGGGGAGCACGGCCGGGACAACGGCGAGACCTGGAACATCACCTGCGGGCCCGCGCCTACCCCAACTCCGGGTCGCCGGACATCGCCTCGACGAATCTGTCGCCGCTGCACAACAAGTGGATCATCATCGCATGGACGTTCACCATCGGGTCGAGCGGCAAGGCGGGATTCGTGGCCCGTCATGGCACCGGCTCCAGCGCTCCGGTGGCGGCTACTCGCTCTTCCGTGACTTCAAGGCGAAAAATGTGGGGTCGACCGCAGTCGTCCCCACATTCTCATGTCCACGACAGCCGGTCAACTGTGGCACGTGCATGAAGTTCCCGACTGCCCCCTTGTGATCCTGCCTGCGCTCGGGAATGCTCGTCAGGGCGTTAAGCGGGAAAGCGGAGCAGAGGGTTTTCTGCTCCCTGTTCACTTAAGCGAGGTGAAGGGTTCATCATGCTCTCCATCACCAAAGAGTTTCGCTTCTCGGCGAGCCACCAGCTGGATCATTTACGATCCGGCCATCCATGCGGCCGACTGCACGGCCATAACTATGTGGTCGTCCTGGAACTGTCCGCGGAGCCGGAGGATCTGACACTTCCGGGTTTCGTCCGGGACTACGGTGACCTCTCCGGCTTCCAGAAGTGGGTCGACGAGACACTGGACCACCGACATCTCAACGATGTGCTGGACGGGGTGAATCCTTCGGCGGAGAACATCGCCATGTGGCTCCACGAGAGGTGGGTCAAGGACTTCCCCGAACTCACCGCCGTGCGCGTGTCGGAGACCCCCAAGACCTGGGCGACGTACCGCCCCTCCCCCGGCGGGGAAGACGCGCCCGTGTGACGGCGGACCGGGGGGCCGGTCCTTGATGGAGGACACGAAAGGGGGTGGTGGACATGGCGGCACCGAAGCTCGTGGTCAACGAGATCTTCGGGCCCACCTAGGGCCGTACAGGGAGAAGGACCCTCCACGGGCACGTCCTGCGCCTTTCTGCGACTGGGAGGCTGCAATCTGGACTGCCACTGGTGCGACACTCCGTACACCTGGGACTGGAAGGGCGTCTCGGACACCGGGATCGCCTACCGCCCGGCCGAGGAGCTGCACGCGATGGACCCGGCCGACGTGGCACGGCGGCTGCTGGCCTTCGGCGTCGGGCTGATCGTCATATCCGGCGGGGAGCCGCTCAACCAGCAGACCAGGCTGGAGCCCGTGGTCCGCGCGCTGCGCGAGGCTGGGATCGCGGTGGAGATCGAGACCAATGGGACGGTGACCCCGGGGGCCGCGCTGGCCGCGGCGGGAGTCCGGTTCAACGTGTCGCCGAAGCTCGCTCACTCGGGGGTCGCCGAGAAGCGCCGGATCGTCCCCGGGGTGCTCGGGGAATTCACCCGGCTTCCCGGCACCGCCTTCAAGTTCGTCTGTGCGACGGCGTCCGACCTGGACGAGGTGGACGCGCTGGTGGCACGGCACTCGCTGAAGAACATTTGGATCATGCCGCGCGGACAGTCCCCCGAGGAGATCGACGAGGGCATCCGCACGCTCGCGGACGAGGTCGTCGGCCGGAAGTGGAATCTGTCCGGACGACTGCACGTGACCATATGGGGCAGCAAACGAGGTGTTTGATGAGCAGTGGAATAGATGAATTGTCAGGGGACGAGCAGATCGCCCAGAGCGCGGCGCCACGGGATCCCCTGGAAATACTCGCCCGGCAGCTTCTCGTGGAGATCGGTGAGGATCCCGAACGGGAAGGGCTGCGCGACACTCCGGCGCGCTACGCGCGTTGGTGGCGCGAGTTCACCCAGTACGCTCCCGGCTCGACCGATACGGTCTTCGAGTCCAGCTGCAGCGGAGATCTGGTGGCCGTCTCGGGCATCCATGTGTGGTCGCTGTGCGAACACCACCTTTTACCGTTCTCGTGCCGGGTGACCATCGGCTACCTCCCCCGCGGGCAGGTACTGGGCCTCAGCAAGTTCGCCCGGATAGCCCATCAGCACGCCCACCGGCTGCAGTCGCAGGAGCAGTTCTCGCAGGACATCGCGGACGACGTCGAGAAGCTCACCGGGTCGCCGGACGTCGCCGTGATCGGCAAGGGCGAGCATCTGTGCATGGCCATGCGCGGCATCCGCACCCCCGCCACCATGACCACGGCCGTGTGGCGCGGCGCGCTCCAGGACAGCGCCCTGCGCACCGAGTTGCTCACCCTCACCAGCGAATCGTTCCGCGGTGCCGGCTTCTGACCGCCCCGCCACCCCAGTTGAGAGGAGCACCTGTCTCGATGCGCGTTAGTGAACCTCCGCGGACCGGGCTGAGTTTCGACGACGTTCTGCTGGTGCCCCAGCGCACCCCGCTGACCAGTCGTCGCCAGGCCGACACCTCCTCGGAGCTGCTGCCGGGCGTCGTGCTGCGCACGCCCGTCATCTCGGCGAACACCCAGTGGTGCACGGGCGACCGGATGGCCGTGGCCATGGCGTTGAACGGTGGTCTGGGCGTGCTGCACCGCATGCAGACGGTGGAACAGCAGCTGGAACACCTGGACGCGGTCAAGGCGCACCGACCCGATAAAGGTGCGGGTGCGGCGCCCGAGGCGACCCGCGCCGTCGACGGCCGACTGCTGGTCGGCGCCGCGGTGGGCGTCTCGGGCGACTGGTGGGAGCGCGCCGAGCGCCTGGTCGAACACGCGGTGGACATCCTCTTCGTGGACGTCGCCCACGGCCACAGCGACCAGGTGATCGAGGCGGTGGCGAAGCTGCGGGCCTCCTACCCCCGTCTTCCGCTGGTCGCGGGGAACGTGGGCACGGCCGCGGGGGTCGTGGACCTCGCCGAGGCCGGCGCCGACGTGGTGAAGGTGGGCATCGGCCCCGGCGGGGTGTGTACGACGCGGCTGGTGGCCGGAACCGGGGTCCCCCAGCTCACCGCGGTCATGGACTGCGCGGCCGCGGCGGCCGAGCGGGGGGTGCGGGTGATCGCGGACGGCGGCATCCGGCAGTCGGGCGACATCGCCAAGTCGCTGGCGGCCGGGGCGCACGCGGTCATGCTGGGCTCCGCGCTGGCGGGGGCCGATGAGAGCGCGGCCACCCCGGTCACCCGGGACGGGCGCTCGTACAAGGTCAGCAACGGGTTTGTCTCCCTGGGCATGAAGCTGACCCTGCGCCACGCGGCCGGCGAGAGGATCACCCGGGAGGAGGTCGACGACTATGTGCCGGAGGGCACGGAGGCGACCTTCGCCGCCACCGGCCCCCTGGCCAGGACGCTTCGCCAGCTCATGGGCGGGGTGCAGTCGGCGATGAGCTATTCGGGGGCTCGGGACATGACCGGCTTCCGGGAGCGCGCCGAGTTCATCCGGGTGACCTCCGCGGGCCGGGCGGAGAACCGTCCGCACGTCCGCGAGCGCGCGGAGCAGATCGACATCGACCACGTCACCCGGGCGGTGGGCGATGAGTGACTCCGGCGCCACGGCGCGCCCCGCGGTGGCCGGTGAGCGGCCCGGTATGTGGTCCCGGCAGGGGCCCTACCTCCTGGACTGGGCCACCTTCGGGGAGTTGGTCGGGGACATCGCCGCCCAGGTACGGGACGAGGGCTTCCGGCCGGACGCGGTGCTGGCGGTGGCCCGCGGCGGTCTCACCCCGGCCGGCTTTCTCACCTGTGCCCTCGATGTGCCCGTCCAGCACACCATCCGCGTGCGCAGGACCGCGGACGACACCCGTTACGCCGCGAAACAGGCGCCGGTCATCGACGTGGGCACACCGCCCGCGCTGGGCCCGGGAGACCGGGTGCTGGTGGTGGACGACATCGTCGGCACCGGCTCCACGGCCGATGTCGTGCTGGCCTATCTGGCGGACGCCGGAGTGGCGCGGTCCGATGTGCGCTTCGCCTCGGTGGTCCGCAATCACCGGTCCGGCTATGTGCCCGACTACTGTCCGGCGGTGATCGACGACTGGATCGTCTTCCCCTGGGAGACCGACCGGGAGAGCACCGCGGACTGCCGACCGCTCCCCGCCACCGCACGGGCGGTGCGCCCATGACGACGGGAGGGCCGCGGGGACTGCCCGGCCACGGTCTCGTCCCGGTGGGGAGCGCGGCCGAGGTGTCCCTCCCCGCCTGTTACGACGCGGTGGACCTGTACACCTGTGACGCCCCGCTCAGCGGCCGGGTGGAGGTGGCGCGCACCCTCGCGGAGTTCGAGACAGCCCTGGGCACGCGTCCGACGACGGTGTTCACACGCGTCGTGGAGCGCCCGGGCGGCCGGGTGCTCGGGCACCCGTATCCGCGGGCGGTGCTGCTCGCCGCGCTCGGCACCACCGAGGAGAAGCGCCTGGAAGAGATGTCGGAGCGGCTGGCGGGGCCCGCGCATGCCCTGCGCGAGGCTCAAGGCGACGGCTCGCGCGAGGAGTTGGGCGATCTGCTGTACGCCCTGCCGATCCTGCAGCATCGCCCGGGAGACGCCGGCCCGTACATCACCGCGGGCGTGGGGGTGACGACCCGGCCCGACGGCAGCGGCGTCAACCTCGGCTTCTACCGCATCCAGGTGGTCGCGCCCGATGAGGTCCGTATCTTCCTGGACCCGCGCACCGACGGCCACCGCAATCTGCGGGCCTGGCTGGAGACCGGGCGACCGATGCCCATCTCGGTGTTCCTGGGCGCGGATCCCGCCATCTGTGTGGTGGCGGCCTCACGGCTGCCCGCCGAGGGCGACGACTACGAGATCGCCTCGCGTCTGCTGGGGCGTCCGCTCGGACTCGGCGGCAACCCTCCGGTGCCGGACGACGCCACCCATGCCATCGAGGGGCACGTCCTGGCCAGGGACGAAGTCGAGGGGCCTTTCGGCGAGTTCAAGGGCTATTACGCGGAGGCCCGGCGCAGCAATGTGATGACCGTCAGCAAGGTCACCGCCGTGCCCGGGGCGCCGTTCCCCACCATCGTGGCGGGGGCCACCTCGGGTCTGACCCTGATGAGCTTCCAGAACGAGTATCTGATGTACGCACACCTGCGTGGTCAAGGTCACCATGTGCGCTCGGTACGCTACTCGCTCAAGGCCAGGGGGGAGTTCGTGGCGTATATCGAGTCCGACGAGCCCAGCCAGGAGCTCGTCACGGAGGCGATGGCGTTCGATGTGCGCTCGAAGGTGATCATCTGCGGCCCGGACCTGTCGAATCCCGGGCAGGCGCTGGCCACCTACGGATTCACCACGCGGACGGAGCCGTATCACCGCAAGGGACGGGTGGAAGGGGAGCGCGTGGGCCTGGCCTTGGTCATTCCGCCCGAAGGGCGGCCCACCGAGTACTGAATGAGGACATCAGCATGAGCCGTTTCGACCGTGTGCTGCCCGCCGCCCTGTTGGTGGTGCCGGGGCCCGGCCGTACCGTGACCTTCGTCCACCAGCTCAAGGGGCCGTACGCCGGGAGCTGGCTGCTGCCGGGCGGGGGTATCGAGCCGGGCGAGGCAGCGCAGGAAGCGGCGCGGCGGGAGGCCCACGAGGAGACCGGCATCCTCGTGGACTCCTGTTCGCTCTTCGCCGTCTATGAGTTCACCGGCAAGTGGGAGCAGGGCAACTACCACTTGCTGATGTTCGCCTGCCTGGCCGACCGCGCGTACGAGCTGCCCGAGGGCTTCTCGGGGCACAACGTGGGCGAGGTCCGGCAAGGCAGGGTCGACGATTTCCCGATGCACTCCACGGACCTGAAGATCCTCACCGATGCCGGGCTCGCGTCGTACGACCACGAGGTCATCGCGCGCGCCCTCGCCGAGGACGGCATCACCATGCGCGCGCACCGGGTGGCGTCCACGGTCAGGTGCGGCTGACGCTCGCCGCGCGGACGAGGGCCGGCGACAGGGAGTGACAGGTGCTCTGCGGGCACGCGATGGTCACCCGGGCCGCGCGCAGCCCATGGGCCAGGGCGTCCCGCGGCGTCTGGCCGGCCACCAGGGCGACGACGAAGGCCGAGGCCAGCGCGTCGCCGGCGCCCGTGTCGTCGGTGCACACGCCCGGTTCGGCCGGGAGGTGCACCGGCCGGGGGTCGGTCGCGGTCGCCAGGGCCGCCCCGCGGGCGGCGTCGGTGACCACGACCACCCCCGGCCCCCGGCGCAGCAGCTGACCGGCCCGCTCGGCGGGCCGGGCCGGCGCGCCGGGGCCCTGTCCCAGCAGGGCGCCCGCCTCCTTGGTGTTGAGGACCAGCACGTCGTAGCGGGACAGCAGATGGGCGCGCGGCCCGAAGTCGGCCTGCCGGGTGGGCAGGCAGCACACCGGGACGGCGTGCTGCCTGGCCTGTTGCGACACCCACACCAGCAGGTCCTCGTCGAGCCCGCCCTCCATCACCACCGCCCCCGCCGTGGCGATGCGCGCGGCCAGCTCCGGACCGCGCAGCGCCTTTCCCAGGGCGGGGTCGGGGAGGGCGATGCTCGAGGATATCTGCGACCCGTGGGCGTCCAGCGTGACGTCGAACCGTCCGACGCCGTCGGCGACGCGTCGTACGTGGAGGGCGACGCCCAGCCGGGCCAGGGCGCCCTCCAGCTCCGCCGCGTCCGCGCCGAAGCCGGACAGGCCGGCGAAGGTGACCGGGTGGCCGAGCCGGGCCGCGTTCGTGGCGACATTCCGGCCGACGCCGCCGTGGTGCCGCTCCATGGACCACACCGTTTCGCCGCGGCCCGCTCCGCGCTCGAACTGCCCCGCGGCGAAAACCTTACGGTCCATCACCAGAGAGCCCAGCACAAGAATGCCGGAGCGCGGCACGGACCCTTCTTCTGCTGCCACCATGTCGAGCGATACCCCCTGAGTTTCCACCCGATGTATGTCGTTGGCCGACTCGTTGAGCCACTCGTTGACCGACAAGGAAAGGTTTTGCCCCATGGACAGGAAGAGCGACACCACTGATACCGCTGAAGCAGGGATTCCGGAATCCGGTGAGCAAATGCGCCATGCCTATTGGTGGCATTTCGCTTTAATTTACCTGTCGGGCGTCATGGCTGCCACCAGCATCGGCAGAATCACCCCCGTATCCATTGACCTCGAGAACGACTTGGGGCTCTCGCTGGGACAGGTGGGCCTGGTCGCGTCCTCGGTCACCGCGGTGGCCGCCGTGCTGGGGCTGGCCGTGAGCGTCGCGTTGCGCCCCCTGGACCCGCGGCGGACGCTGATCGGCGGCCTGGTGGTGATGGGGCTCGCGGGGCTGCTGGTCTCCCGGGCCGGCGGGTTTCCGCTGCTGCTCGGCGGGCGGCTGGTGGAGAGCGTGGGCTATGTGGTCGTCGTGATCGCCGCCCCGGTGCTGATCCTGGGGCTCGGCGACGACGAGCGCCGCACGGTGGCGCTGGCGATCTGGGGCACCTTCATGCCGGTGGGACTCGCGCTGGGCGCGTTCGGCGGCGGGCTGCTGTCCGGCGGGTTCGGCTGGCGTACATCGCTGGCGGTCGCCGCGGCGGTCACCCTCGCGATGGCCGCCGCCGCGCTCCGCCTGCCCGGGGCCGGCGCCCGGGAGGCCGGACCGGAGGCGGAGGGACCGGCCGGCCGGGCGACGGTGACGGAATCCCACGACGGCGCCAAAGACCGAGACGGCACCGGCGACCGGTGGGCGCGCGCCCGCAGGCTGGCCCGCCCGGTCGCGCTCGGCGCCGGCTTCGCCACCATCAGCGCCACGATCGTCACGTTCGTCGCGCTGTACCCCACCTATCTGCACGACGAGTTCGACATTCCCACGGCGGCGGCCGGAACGCTCACCGGAAGCGTGTCCTTCGCCGGGGTGGCGGGGGGCTTCGCGGCGAGTGTGCTGCTGCGCCGCGGGGTGCGGATGAAGTACCTTTTCACGGCTGCCCTGTTGATGCCGGCCGGCGCCTTCGCGGCGTTCGGGTCGACGGGCGGGCTGGGCATCTCCATGACCAGCGCGGTACTGATCGCGGTCACCAACGAGTTGGTCGTCGCCACCGTCTTCGCGGCCCTCCCCCTCGTGGTGAGGACCAGCGCCGACGTCGGTGTCGCCAACGGCGTGGTGGCCCAGCTCGGCAGCGTCGGATCGCTCGCGGGACCACCGCTGGTGGGCCTGGTCGTCACGGCGGCGGACGGGTGGTGGGCGGTGGGTCCGACGCTGCTGGTGGGGTGCGCGGTCGGCGTCGTCCTGCTGCGCGCCGCGGTGGGCACGGGACAACAGGTGTGACCGGTTCGGGCGGGAAGGGCGAGGAGCAGCATGACCATCAAGTACGTCGTCTTCGACTGGGCGGGGACGCTCACTCCCTGGCACACGGTGGACCTGCCGGGCATCTGGCTGGAGACCGCGCGCGAGATCACCCCGAACGGCGCGCCGGACCTCGCCCAGCGGCTGTTCCAAGCCGAGCGTGAGCTGATGGCCCGCTGCCGGGACACGCAGTGCTCGGCCACCCTCGACCAGGTGTTCCGCGCCGTCGACGTGGTCCCGGACGACACGGCGATCGCGGCCTACCGACGGGCCTGGGAGGAGCACACCTACCTCGACCCGGACGGCGCGGAGCTGTTGCGCACCCTGCGCGAGCGGGACCTGGGGGTCGGCGTGCTCTCCAACACCCTGTGGTCGGCCGACTGGCACCACGAGATCTTCGAGCGGGACGGCGTCCACGACCTCATCGACGCCGCGGTCTACTCCAGCGAGGTGCCCTGGACCAAGCCCAATCCGCTCATCTTCGAGCTGATCGCCGAGCGGCTGGGCGCCGAGGACCCCGGTGCGTGCGCGTTCGTCGGCGACCGGCTCTTCGAGGACATCCACGGTGCGCGGCAGGCCCGTATGCGCACCATCTGGGTGCCCCACAGCGACATCCCCGAGGAAGAGCTCGGATCGGACGCGGCGGAGCCGGACGCCACCGCGCACACCCTCAAGGACGTGCTGACGGTGCTCGACTCCTGGGCGGCGCGGCGGCCCGCCCGCTGACCGCGCCCGTCGCCGGCTCGCAGAGCTTCAGCAGGTCCGGGGCTGGGAGGTGGAGTACGGGATGTCGCCTACTTGAGATACGCGGCGAGCGGCAAATTCTGGCGGCGCACGTCACCAGTGACGAGCCCGGCGATCCGCTGCGCACCGTATGTTTCGAAGTGCGTGTGGTCGTTGCAGAAGAAGGCGCCCACAGGACCCGATTCGTAGTCGCCGTTGTTCGGGCAGAAGCGCAGGCTGTTGTAGAGCGACACGCTCAGCGTCTGCAGGTCGATGACCGGCGCCCCGGTGGCGGCTCCGGCCGCGAAGGTCTCGGTGACGAAGCCGCGGTTCTTGGTCGCCGTGCCGCCGGAACAGGTGATGGCCGCCACCGGGGTAAGCAGCACCGGGTGCGCGCCCCGGGCCAGGGCGGCCTGCACCATCGTGGTCATCAGCTGTCGGTACCGGGCCGAGCCGACGTGCCGGGGACAGGTCGAGGAGGAGTCGTTGATGCCGAACTGGATGAAGAGGTAGTCGCCTGCCTTCATCCCGGTGCTCGCGTTCAGCATCGCCTGCCAGCGTGACGAGTACGTATTCGACGTGAGGCGGCACTCGCCGTCCGAGCCCTTGGTGGGGCTCACGTTCGACTCGTACAGCCAGGTCTGGATGGAGCGGCCTCCCACTGCTTGGTTCTTGACGGTCACGTCGCTGTTGAACAGGGCGTCGAACTGGCTGCCCCAGCCGACCGGGCAACGGGCGGCGCCCGGGTCGGCCATGGTGGAGTCGCCGGCCAGCCACACGGTGACCGGTGCGGCCGCCGCTCGTGCGGACGGGGCCTCGGTGCGCGAGGCGCCGACGCAGTCAGCCGCGGCGCCGTCGGCCGCCGAGGCGGCACTGACACCGAAGGTCGACAAAGCGATCAGCAGCGCGGTCGTGATGAGTGTCCGTAAGTTCTTCATCGTGTCCCTCCCAGGGACGAACGCCGCGCGTCGGTCAGCGCAGGTACGCGGCCAGGGACAGGTTCTGTTCTCGGACGCTCTGGAGCAGCAGCCCACCCATCTGGGTTGCGCCGTACTGCGAGAAGTGGGTGTTGTCCGTGACGCCGTCGACGGCGGAGCGGAGGAAGAGCTGTGCGGAGGCGGACGGGCCGAGGGACTCGACCAACGCCTTGCTCTTGGCGGTCAGATCGATCACGGGCGCCCCCTGCGCCGCACCGACCGCGCGCATCTCGGCAGGCAAGTTCACGCCGACACCGTTGACGTGCAGGGCCGTGGACGTGAGCCGGTTGCCCTCGAAGAGCCGGCGGACCGGTGGGGTCACCAGCACCGGGACGCCGCCCTTGGCGCGGACCCGCGTGATCATGGTGGTGAGGTTGTTCCGGTAGGCGGACGCGCTGGTCTGCTTGTCGTTGTGGCCGAACTGGAGGAAGACGGGGTCGTTCGCCTTGACCTTCGACAGCAGCGCCGGGAAGAGCGCCGAGTTGCTCAGGAAGCTTCCCGAACTTTCGCCGGAATCGCCGTAGTTGGCGATGACCGCGCCGGGACGCACCGCAGTCGTGATCATTTGGCCCCATCCGGTGTACGGGGCAGCCGGCTGGTCGCACACGGTCGAGTCGCCGGCCAGGTAGGCGACCAGCGGCTGGGTCGCCGGCTTCACCGAGACGGCTGAGACCTGCGGGTTGGAGCCCGTGAACCGGATGTCCAGACCGGGGTTTCCAGTGCCGCCCTGACCGGTCGGCTGCCCCTCCGGCTGGCGCACGTTGACCGTGAACGAGTACGTGGCGACGGCACCGGCCGCCGTCCTCGTCGCCGGAAGCATCAGGCGCCGGGCCTCCACCCACATCTCCGTCTGCCCGGCCAAGGCGCCACCGATGGAGACCGTCACGTCGTAGTTGCCCGGTGAGACCGAGTAGTGACAGGTGATCGGCGAGGTGCCGGAACAGCCGGCCGGCAGAGCCCGCGGCGCGGCAGCAGCGGTATGCGCCGCACCGGTGCCGGCCAGCGCAGCGAGGGCCAGGAGGCCCGCTGCTCCCAGCCGGGCGCCACTCCTACCGCGGCGCCGTAAGGCCATGCTCATTGCAATCACTGGTCCCATCCTTGACGACCGAATGTGCGGGTTGACGTCCACGGCCCATCGTTCAGGCCTGCGTGAAGCCGTTCATGATGACGGTTGGCCGCTTGGTGGAGGAGTCCCAGGCGCCCATGTTGTAGCCGGTGAAGGGGGACATGCACTCCGGCTCCCAGTAGAAGATGCCCTGTCCTCCGTTGGCCTTCAGCGCCTTGATGTAGGCGACCAGCGCGGCCTGAGTGGAGGAGGCCCGGTCCACCCGACCGCCGAACTCGCTCTGCAGGAACGGCTTGCCGTAGGCGTCGGAGATCTTCCGCATGTTCGCCACGATGCCGGAAGCGACATCGGCGCTGCCGTAGGAGGAGAACACCGACATGTCCCACTTGCCGCCGTTGGCCGCGAAGCGGCTGAAGAACGTCGTCATCACGTCGTACTTCTGCGGCTGGGCCAGGTGGATGCACACCGTCGAGCTCGGCGAGACCGCCTTCACCTGGGTGTACGCCGCGTTGAGCAGCCCGGTCATCTGCGCCGGGCTGGAGACGCTGCCGACCGGACGGCATATTCCGCTGTTGATCTCGTTGCCGATCTGCACCCAGGCGGGCAGCACATCGTTGTTCTTCATGACCGTCATGGTCTGGTTCACGTAGGTGCTCATCGCGGTGAGCATCTGGCTGTAGCTCATGTTCTTCCAGGCGGCGGGCGGGTTCTGCACACCGACGGAGTTCCAGGTGTCGCCGAACATGTAGTCGAGCATGATCGACATTCCGGCGGCCTTGACCCGCTTGGCGAAGGCGGCGACCTCGTTGATGCCGCAGTGCCCGTTGGCCGGGTCGCTGGACGGGTTGAGGAACGTACGCAACCGGACCGCGGTGATGCCGTACCCCTTGAGAATGGTCAGCAGGTCCTGCGTCTGACCACTCGCGTTCTTCCAGGAGTAGCCGCGCGCCTCCATCTGGGGCACCCAGCTGATGTCGACGCCCTTGACGAAACCCGCGGCGGCCTCGGCCGGCGTCTCGAGTTCGGCGAAGGCGGCCGCCGTGGCGATCGCCCCGGCGGTCACGGTGGTGGCCTTGAGCAGCGTCCGGCGGCTGATCTGTCCGGAACCGGACGCGTGGGTCGTGGACATGTCACTCCTTTCCGTCCGTCGGCCGCACGCAGGACGTCGGGGCCGGTGGACAGCTGGTCATCGAGGGTGGACTTTCCCAGCGAATGGCGCAGATGAGTGCGGCGGTCGGCCGTGCAGGGAAAGGTGATGGAGGCGGGTGCCTGCGCAGTCCAGCCCGGTTAGCGGTTGCGCTCCCCGGGCCGCGCCGAAGTCGGTGCGGCGCCCCATTGCGCCGCGGTCCCCTGGTACCCGGGGTCGCAGGTGTTCATCTGGCATGACAGCGAACCTCCTTGGCGCGACAACAATCAACGCGGCGGCACCTGGTGAGCGACGTGTGGGCCGGGGAACGAGCCACCCCGCCCTGGCAGCCACTCCCCTGCGGCCACGTGGTCGTGGTGCCTCCGCGCCGCGGACTACGCCCGACCGACCGGCGGCGCCAGCCGACTCAGAGCGAGCCGAGCGCCGTCGATCATTACCCGATCGGCTTTGTGAACGCTCCCAGATTAAGCGTGCGTTTGCGGGCAACAAGACACGTACTGACTTGCTCAGCTGGCATTTCGATGGCCAGCTGACTGGGATCGCTCCCAAGACGGCCCTAGGCGCATCACGCAGTTTCCAGGTCGGGCTGCCGACTGTCAATCAGTACGCACGGCCAAAGTCACGAATCCAAACACGGCCGAACATCAGACCCCGACAGAATCCTTGACGGCACATCAGCGTCTTCCTACGCTCCTGCGGGAGCGCTCCCACACATGCCTGAGTGAACGATCACCCTCCTGCCCTGCCGGCGACACGGCGTTCACTCGCCCCCACGCATCGGAGGTCATCATGACCGACGCGCCCTGGCGCCCCGGCACCACGCCGCGACCGTGGAGATCGAGAAGCCGGCCGAGCAGCCGGCTGATCGGCGGCATCACCGCCGCTGCCGCCCTGGCTGTCTCAGCACTGACCGGCCTGCCACAGACCGCGCACGCCGCGACCGCGCAACAGGTGGAACACCTCGACCGAGGGCTGACCAGCACCCACACCAGCAGCGGGAACCTGGTGTCATGGCGGTGGTTGGCCACCGATCCGTCCGATGTGGCGTTCAACGTCTACCGGGGTGGCACCAAGCTCAACTCCTCGCCCGTCACCGCCTCGACCAACTACTTCGACTCCGGCGCCCCGGACTCGGCCGACTACACGGTGCGCGCGGTCGTGAACGGCACCGAGCAGGCCCCCTCCGAGCACGCGTTCCAGTTCCGCACCGGCTGCAAGGACGTTCCCATCACCCCGCCCACCGGCGGCACCACCCCGGACGGGGTGTCGTACACCTACGAGGCCAACGACGCCTCCGTCGGCGACCTCGACGGCGACGGGCAACTGGACTTCGTCCTCAAGTGGCAGCCGACCAACGCCAAGGACAACTCCCAGTCCGGCTACACCGGAAACACCTACCTCGACGGCATCAAGCTCGACGGCACCCGCCTGTGGCGCATCGACCTCGGGTGCAACATCCGCTCCGGCGCGCACTACACGCAGTTCCAGGTGTACGACTACGACGGTGACGGCAAGGCCGAGGTAGCCATGAAGACGGCCGACGGCACGAGGGACGGCACCGGCGCGGTGATCGGCAGCTCGTCCGCCGACTACCGCAACTCCAGCGGCTACGTCCTGTCCGGCCCGAGTTCCTGACCATGTTCAACGGCCAGACCGGCAAGGCGATGCAGACCGTCGACTACACTCCGGCCCGCGGCACCGTCTCGTCCTGGGGCGACTCGTACGGCAACCGCGTCGACCGCTTCCTCGCCGGAACTGCCTATCCGGACGGCGCTCGACCCTCCCTGATCATGGCGCGTGGCTACTACACACGCACGGTCATCGCCGCCTGGGACTGGCGGAACGGCGCCTTCACCCGCCGCTGGACCTTCGACACCAGTTCCTCCGCCAACAGCGGCAAGGGCTACGACGGTCAGGGCAATCACAGCCTGTCGATCGCAGACGTCGACGACGACGGCAAGGACGAGATCGTGTACGGCGCGATGACCGTCGACGACAACGGCGGCGGCCGGTGGACGACCAGGCTCGGCCATGGCGACGCGGGCCACGTGGGCGACCTCAACCCGTCCCGAGCGGGCTTGGAGTACTTCAAGGTCTCCGAAGACTCCTCGAAGCCCGGATCCTGGATGGCCGACGCGCGCACCGGCCAGATCCTTTGGCGGACGGCCTCGGGCGCCGACAACGGCCGCGGCGTCGCCGCCGACGTCTACGCCGGCAGCCCGGGCGCCGAGGCATGGTCGGCCTCCGACACCACCCTGCGCTCGGCGACCGGGGCCTCCCTGGGCCGGGAGCCGTCCAGCATCAACTTCCTGTCGTGGTGGGACGGCGACACCGTCCGCGAACTCCTCGACGGCACCCGCATCGACAAGTACGGCACCTCCGGCGACACCCGCCTGCTGACCGGATCGGACGTCCGCTCCAACAACGGCACCAAGTCGACCCCCGCACTGTCCGGGGACATCCTGGCCGACTGGCGCGAAGAAGTCGTCTGGCCCACCACCAACAACCGCGCCCTGCGCATCTACAGCACGCCTCACCCGACCAACACCCGTATCACCACACTGCTCCACGACACCCAGTACCGCACCGCGCTCGCCTGGCAGAACACCGCCTACAACCAGCCCCCGCATCCCAGCTTCTTCATCGGCGGCAACATGCCCACCCCACCCCACCGTTTACACACCCTGAGCACCAGCGATCGTTCCAGTTCACAACATTGGGTTCGACGGCAGGACGGCGGGTGTCATGCGCACGCAGTTTCGTTAGCTCCTGTGCACGGCGCGGACTTCCGTAGACACGGCAAAGGCAAGGAGGAACCAGACAATGCACTCGAATATCACCGATGTCCCGGCGCCCGAAGGCATCTCGACCAGCCAGGCGAGACCTTGTTCGAGGAACACGATGGTCAAGCTGAGGGCGGCCGTGGTTGCGGCAGTGACCGGCCTGATCGCTGCGCTGGTCTCGATCCAGCCGGCGTCGGCGCAATCGGCGTCGGCCAAGGGCAACCCGTACGAGCGAGGCCCGGCCCCCACGGTGAGCAGCGTCGCGGCCCAAAGGGGAACGTTCGCCACCGCGGAGATGAACGTATCCCCCGGTAACGGCTTCAACGGCGGGAAGATCTACTACCCGACCGACACCAGCCTGGGCACTTGGGGTGCGGTCGCGGTCGTACCCGGCCACACCGCCCGGTGGGACGCCGAAGGCGCCTGGATGGGGCATTGGCTCGCCTCCTTCGGGTTTGTCGTCATCGGCATCGACACCAACAGCCCCAACGACTACGACACCGCCCGAGGAACCCAGTTGCTCGCCGCCCTGGACTACCTCACCCAGAAGAGCCCGGTGCGCGACCGAGTCGATCCCAACCGGCTGGGAGTGATCGGCCACTCCATGGGCGGCGGCGGCACCATCAGCGCGGCCGAACGGCGGCCATCGCTGAAGGCCGCCGTCCCGCTCGCGCCCTTTTCTCCCTCGCAGGACCTGTCCACCCTGCGGGTACCGACGATGATCATGGGCGCACGGGACGACGGCACGGTCACCCCGTCCTACCTCGACGGCCTCTACGCCCGCGTGCCGGCCAGCACACAGAGCGCCTTCATCGAGCTCACCAGCGGCGGCCACGGTTTCCCCACACGGGGGAACTCGAACGTGACGCGCCGCATGATCCCCTGGCTCAAGATATTCATCGACAACGACACCCGCTACACCCAGTTCCTGTGCCCCTCACTGGCGGACTCCAGCAACATCTCCAGGTCCCGGACCAAGTGCCCGTACGTGCCGCCGGGCGACACGACCCCGCAGCCGCCGAGCGGCGGGCAGGTCGTCGGCGCCGGCTCCGGACGCTGCCTGGACATGCCGAACTCGTCCCGGACCAACGGCACCCAGGTCCAGCTGTGGGACTGCTCGGACAGGTCCGGCCAGAAGTGGACGCGCACCGACGCCGGGGAACTGCGCGTGTACGGCAACAAGTGTCTGGACGCCGAGGCCTCGGGAACGTCTGCCGGCACGCGGGTCGTCATCTGGGACTGCCACAGCGGGCAGAACCAACGGTGGAACGTCAACGCGAACGGCACGATCACCAGCGCCCGGTCCGGCCTGTGCCTGGACGCGTACAACGCCGGCACCGACAACGGTACCCAGCTGGTTCTGTGGAACTGCAACGGCGGGTCCAACCAGCGGTGGGCCCTCGAATAAAACAGGCAGAAGCCAGCTCTTGCAGGAAATCAAGGCGAAGTGCCGGGAACTCCCCGGTACTTCGCTCACCACCCAGTGGCGCTCATGCCGGTGCCCCGGCAGCGAGGGACGCGTCGGACGTCGCCACTGTGCGGGGCAGGTCGCGCTGGGTACGCACGGGGCCCAGCGCGAGGATCAGCCAGCAGGGCGCGAACAGGGCCGTCATGATCCACATGGTGGGGCGGAGGCCGACGAGGTCGCCGAGGAGTCCGCCGAGCAGGGAGCCGAGCGGAATGGTGCAGTGGTTCAGGACCATGGCCGTCGCGACGACCCGCCCCAGCAGGTGGGGCGGGCAGTAGCTCTGCCGGAAGCTGCCCACCACCACGTTGCACGCAACGATCCCCACCCCCACCATGCACGCTCCGACCGCGAAGAGCAGCAGGCCGGCCCCCGGTGCGGTCAGGGGCAGGAGCAGCACGAAGGGGCTGGTGAGCGCCAGCATGACCAGCATGCCGCGGGCGGTCCCGAAGCGTCGGCCGACGGGGCCGGCCAGCGAGGCGCCGAGGATTCCGCCGAGGCTGCCCACCATGATCAGGGCACCGACGGTGGCGGGGGTCGCATGGACCGTGCGCACCAGGAACGCGACCTGGACCGCCTGATAGCCCATCAGCGCCAGGTTGGCCACGGCGCCGAAGGTCACCATCGGCCGCAGATAACGGTCGCGGGTGACGAAGCCAAAACCTTCGCGTATCTGTCGGCGCAGCGTGACCTCGGGCGCGGGGGGCGCCGGGTCCGGTTCACGGACCCGCAGCATGGTCAGGCACACGGTGGAGAGGACAAAGGTCATCGCGTCGATCAGCAGTCCGAGGACCGCGCCGAACGCCTGGGCGATCAGGCCGGCGGCTCCGCGGCCGACCACCTGTGTGCCGGACTCGCTGCCCTGGAGTTTCGCGTTTCCCTCGAGCAGGTCGCGGCCGTGGAGCACGACGGGTATGTACGCGTGGTACGCGGTGCTGAAGAACACCGTCGCCACTCCGCACACCACCGCCACCACCAACAGGTGGGGATAGGTGAGCGCGTCCAGCCAGGCGGCGAGGGGAACGCTCGCGTACATGACGGCCGAGACGAGATTGCTGGCGATCATGATGGGCCGCTTGCGGAGCCGGTCCACCCAGGCGCCGGCCGGTAGCCCTATCACCAGCCACGGCAGCCAGACGGCCGCGGTGAGCAGGCCGATGGCGAACGTGTCGGCCCGTAGTACCACCACCGCTATCAGGGGCAGCGCCACGGTGGTGATGCTGCTGCCGAGCCCACTGGCGGTCTCGCCCGTCCACAGCAGCCGGAAGTCCCTTTGTCTGAGCACCCCGAAGCGGCGGCCCTCGGCGACCGCGGCATGACTCGTCGTGTCCATGATCGCGCATCATGCCACGCGAGGCCCTGGCCAAGGCTCGCCCTATTCGCCGCAGGGCGCCTGAACAGGCGTCAGATCTCCCACGCACGGTCGCCGGCCCACTTCTCCATGGTGTGCCAGCCGACCTCGGGGTAGTCCCGGCGCAGTCCGTCGATGTCCACGTCCAGCCCGGTCTCCTGGAAGTAGCGGAACATGGCGGCCAGGTCGCCCGAGTAGCTCTCGGCGACCGCCAGCGGCACCTCCCGGTAGCGGATATCGCGACCGCTCGCGGCGCCGATCGCCTCGGCGATCTGCTCGGGTGTGCGCCACTGCGAGGCGATGTCGATCCGGCGCCGGGCGAACTCCGCGGGGCGACTCAGCGCCAGGGCCGCAAAGGCGCCGATGTCCCTCGCGGCGATCACCGGCAATGGGCGCCCGGGCGGCATGGGCAACGCGAAGACACCCTCGCGGAGGGATTGCACGGTCCAGTCGTTCGCGTAGTTCTCCATGAAGACGCCGGGGCCGATCACCGTCCACGGCACATCGAGGGTGGCGAGGTGTCGCTCGATCCGCCACTTGCTCTCGAAGTGCGGGATGCCCGTGGACCGGTCGGCGTTGGCGGCGGAGGTGAACACGATGTGCCGCACCCCGACGGTGGCCGCCGCGTCCAGCAGGGCGGTCCCTTGGCGCACCTCGGCGGTGAGGTCGCTGCCGAACGGCGTGGACATCGCGAAGAGCGCCGCGGTGTCGGTGAGCGCGGCGGTCAGGGATGCCTCGTTGTCGAAGTCGGCCCGGACCACATCAGCGCCGAGCGCGCGCAGTTCGGCGGCGGCGGGTGTGGCGGGATCGCGGGTGAGCGCGCGGACCGGACGGCCGAGGTGGAGCAGTGCGCGGGCCGCGGCACCGCCTTGGGCACCGGTGGCGCCGGACACGGCCACCGGGAGTGCTGGATTTATCTGCGTCATGCAGAGAACGTACGACACATTGACTGCGCGACGCAAATATTTATCCGACGAACCGCTGACCGGAGGGCGGCGACTAGGATGCCTGCGTGGCGCAGTGGACGGGGGCGCATCGTCCGCGCCCCTGCATGGGACGCGCCGCACGGAGACGCAGACGAGGCGCGGGAGGCCCTGCCGATGGCACGTGAAGACCTGCTGGCACAGCTGCGGTCGGAGTCCCGGCGCTATTTGGCCTCGTACATCCTGTTCAACCAGGCGGTGGCGGACCATCTCAGGATGCACCCCACCGACCTGCAGTGCCTCAACCTCCTCACGCTCGAAGACGGTCCGGTCACCACCGGGCGGATCGCCGAGCTGACCGGGCTCACCAGCGGTTCGGCCACCCGGCTGGTCGACCGGCTGGAGAAGGCGGGCCAGGTCACCCGCCGCCGGGACGAGCGGGACCGGCGGCGGGTCCTGGTGGAGGTGGTGCCCGGGGCGCTGGAGCGGTTCGGCGCCGTGTGGCGGGAGTTGGGCGCAGGCTGGGAGGAGCTGTTCCACGAGGACAGCGAGGCCGATCTCGCCGTACTGCTGCGCCACATGCGGCGAACCACCGAACTGGGGCGCCACCAGATGGCCCGGCTCGCCGAGCGGTCCGCCGCGGACTGACCCGACCGGGCCGCGGGCCCTACTACGAACGCCCCGTCGGTTCGGAGCATTGCCCGATTTCCCTCCCTTGGGCTGAACCGTGCGTAACCTCGCCGTCACTGGCGAAACGCCGCCGGTGCGACACGGCCACGCTGGAGGGGAGCCGCATGCCCGGAATCGACGAGTGTCTGCTCGAAGCCACGACGGTGAACGGGGCGCGCGGAGCGGCCGTCATCGAGTGGCCCAGCGGACTCGCGCTCGGCGTGGTCGGCGAGACACGTGACGACGACCCCGAGACCACCGCCGCGGAGACCGCGGAACTGGCCCGTTTGGCCGCCGAGCAGGCCGCGTTCGCCGCGTTCGTCGACAGGGACACAGCCGAGGACGGCGACACGGAGGCAGATGCGGCCGAGGTGGCCGGGCTGCGCCCGTGGAGGACGTCATCGTCACCACCCGTACCTGCTACCACCTGCTGCGCTTCGTCGACACGGCCTTCGGCAGCGGCGTCTTCTTCTATCTGTGGCTCGACCGCCGGGAGGGAAATCCGGCGCTCGCCCGGATGCGGCTGCGCGATCTGGCCCAGCGGCTGGCGCTCGTGGAGATCCGGCAGAGCCCACCGCCCGCCTCGCCGAGCTCGCCGCCGAGCGGGCCGGCGGCGCCCTGCTGTACGGCGCGGGCACGCTGTATCTGGTCGAGGGCCAGGTGGTACATGCCGAGAGCCCCTCGGCGCCCGGCATCGATGTGCTGCTCACCGCCTGCGGGCGGCTCACCGGCGGCTCCTGGCGGGAGGCGGTCGACCGGAGGGGCGCGCTCGGCGGCGTCGGCCGGTTCCACGTCGGCAGCGGCCGGCTGTCGGACGCGGAGCTGGAGATCTGCCACCTGGGCACGCTGTTCGACGCCGCCCATCTCGCGCTGGGCCCCGGCAGCGGACCGCGCGGCTTCTACCGGGGCGCGGCCCACTGGCTGGGCCCGGTGCGCCCGGTGGGCGCGGACACGGTGGAGCGAGAGACCCGGTGCCGCCACGAACCGCTCGCCGGCCTGTGGCCGTATCCGCAGGTCGACCAGGAGCCCGTGGTGGCCAGCCGCCCCGATGCGCACGCCCCGCCCGTCACCCGCCGCCAGCGCGCGGTGCCGGCACTCGCCGACGGTGTCCGCACGCCCACCGGAATCGCCCGGGCGCTGGGCCGCCCCGCCTTTCACACTCTCATCGACATGCGGCGGCTGGCGGCCGCCGGACACGTGGCGACACCCCGGCCCCGCACTCCCGGGCCGCCGACCGCGGGCCGCGGTCCCCTCGCGGCCGCCTTCGCCGAACCCGACGCCACCTTGCTGCGTCGGCTCCGTGACGACTTGGAGGCACACCTGTGATTCCCCCGATCGCCCCGGCCGCCCCGTGCGCGGTGTCATGAGGCGCACCCTGCGGCGGCGCACGGAGAGGAAGCACCTGATCGCCGCCGAACCCGAGGTGCCGGCGTCGCCCATGTGACCGGCGCCCTGGCCGCCACCAGCGACGGCCAGGTCCTGGCGCACGACACGGCCGCCGCGGCGCTCAAGGCCGCGGGGGTCGCCGACGCGGACGCCGCGCGCTGCACACCGCTGTCCGGCGGCACCTACAACACCGTGGTACGCGTCGACCTCGACGACCACCGGCAGTGGGTGGTGAAGATCCCCCGCCCCTGGAGACACCTACACTCGGCTACGAGCACGAACTCCTGCGGGGCGAAGTGGGCTTCTACACCTCGGCGGCCACGGCGGCGGACATCCCGGTCCCCGAGGTCGTGTACGGCGAACTCGACCCGCACGCGGTCAGCAGGCCCTATCTGATCAGCACCCTGCGCCCCGGCACGCCATGGCATGCGATCTCCGGGACGATCCCGACGACGAGCGCCGTCGGCTCAGGATTGAGCTCGGACGGCTGGTGGCCCGGCTCCCCACCGTGACCGGAACCGGCTTCGGCTACCCCGCCGAGCCCTTCGGCCGGAGTACGGCGACCTGGCGGCAGGCCTTCACGGCGATGGCGGACGCGGTGCTCGACGACGCCGGACGCTACCGGGTCCGGCTGTCCGTGCCACCGGACCGCGTCAGGGAGATGTTCGCCGCGGCGGCGGGCGTACTCGACGACGTGGTCCGGCCCACCCTGGTCCCTTTCGACCTGTGGGAGGGAAACCTGCTGCTCGACGGCGAGGCGGGGGCCCGAACCCTCAGCGGCGTCATCGACGGCGAGCGGATGTTCTGGGGCGACCCGGTGGCGGACTTCGTCTTACTGGCGCTGTTCGGAAACGTGGAGGACGACGCGGACTTCCTGTCCTCATACGCCGGTCGCCCATCCGCCGCGCTTCGACGGGTCCGTACGGCTGCGGCTGGCGCTCTACCGCGCCTGTCTCTCCCTGATCATGCTGGTGGAGACGGTGCCCCGGGGCTATCCGCCCGAGGAGTCGGCCCGTACCCGGCGGTATGTGACTCCGCAACTCCTGACGGCGCTGCGGGACTGGAGGCGGCTCGCGCCTGAGACCACAGCGGTGTCCCCCATGAGCCCGTCCCTCGCGGCCTCGGGCAGCCGCGCGGGCCCGGACCGGCGTACCGCGGCGCCGCCCCAGGTGCGAGGCTTGGAGGAGACGCCACTCCTTGGCGACCACGCACCCGGGAGGAGGGCCCGAGATGATGAACCACACCCCCGAGCAGGGTCCCGCAACCCGCCCGAGCACCTTGGACACGCAGAGCGAGGAAGATCGGCTGCGGCTGCTGGAGACGCATGTGCAGACCCTGGCGGACGCGGTCCGGGCGCTCGCCCAGGGCCTGGAGAACATCCCGACACAGGACGACGCCCTGGCCGCGGAGGCGGCGGCCCGCGGCGCCCGGCTGGCCCATGAGCTGCTGCTCTCGCAGGGCCTGTAGACGCGGCGCGGGCACGCGCCCGCCCCCGCGCTCGTCGCCCCGGGCCCGGAGGCAACCTGGCGGCCCCGGGGCGGCAACCTATCGGGCCGGGGCGGCGACGTAGAGCCGGAGGCCAGGACGGACCGGTGAAGGGATGGGCCCAGTGAAGGTCAACAAAGCCGTGACGGTGCTGCTCGGCGCGGTGTCCATGGCGGCGGTGAGCGCGCCGCGGGCATTACCCGCCGCGCCTGCCGCCGCCGAGGCGCGGCAGATCGTCGTGGCCGTCGGCGGGCACGACACCGGCGCGGGCACCCTGGAGGACCCGCTGGCCACCCTTCAGGCGGCGGTGGACCGAAGCGGGCCCGGAGACACCATCGCGGTCCGCGGCGGTACCTACGAGCTGACCGACAACGTCACCATCGCCACCTCCGGCACGGCGGGCAGCCCCATCACGCTGACCAACTACTCCGGTGAACGCGTCGTCCTCGACGGTGAGCGGCTGCCCGCCAGCCACACCCCCGTCGGCGGCTCCATCCCCCGGGCCGAGCGCGGGGCCATCCATCAGGAGGCCTCGTACTGGCGGATCCGGGGGCTTGAGATCATCCACGGGCCGTACGGGATCTACTGCGCCGGCTGCAACGACAACGAGTTCACCGGGCTGACCACACGGGACAACTACGAGTCCGGTTTCCAGCTCCAGGGCGCCTCCAGCCGCAACCTGATCGCCAGTCTCGACTCGTACGGCAACCGCGACCCGCGCAAGAACGGCGAGAGCGCCGACGGCCTGGCCATCAAGGAGGGCCAGGGCGAGGGCAACCGGGTCCGCGGCGCCCGGCTGTGGAACAACGCGGACGACGGCTTCGACGCCTGGGAGTTCACCTCCCCGATCGCCATCGAGAACACGATCGCCTACGGCAACGGGTTCAACCGGTGGAATTTCCCCGACTTCACCGGTGACGGAAACGGTTTCAAGATGGGCGGCGGTGGCGACGTGGACCCGCCCGCCGACCACTCCCTGCGCAACGCCATCGCCTTCGGCAACGCGGCACACGGCGTCACGGACAACGGCAACCCGGGCACCCTCGCCATCTCCCGCACCACCACCTACCGCAACGGCGGCAGCGGCTTCCGGACGGACCGGTCGCGCGCCACGCTCACCGCGAACCTCTCGCTGCTGGACGCCGAGCCGGTCCGCCTCGGCAGCTCCACCTCCAAGGGCAATTCCTGGGACCTGGGCGGGGTGTGGAACGAGAGCTCGGTACTGAGCACCGACCAGGCGAAGATCACCGGCCCGCGCGCGGCGGACGGCTCGATCCCGTCCTCGGCCTTCCTCGTCCCCCGCGACGGCTCGGCCCTCGGCGCCCGCTTCTGACCCCACGCCGGTCAGGCCCGGTGTGAGCGCATGGGATACGGGGCACGCAAGATCGAGCGAGCGGCGGACCCGGGCGGCTGCCCGGTGCGGCAGGGCCCCGACGAGGTCTGGCAGGTGCGCGGATACGCGGAGGCGCGCGCCGTGTTGCGCAGCACCGACAATCCGGCGGCCGGTGCTGTACCGGGACGGCCCCGAGCACCGTGAACACCGGCGGCAGACCGCCCGGTTCTTCACACCGCGCCGCGTCGACAAGCGCTACCGCGAGGTCATGGTCGCCGCGTCCGTGATCGGTCTGACGGAGAGCCGGCCCGGCCAGACGCCCGGCCGTGCGGGCCCGCCGCCGGCGCCGCCGGGACGATCTGATCTCCCATCTGCTGGTCGAGGGGTGTTCGGCCGGGGAGATCCTCGGCGAGTGCCTCACCTTCGCCGCGGCGGGGATGGTCACCACCCGGGAGTTCATCAACGTCGCGGCCCGGCACCTGTTCGCCGACGACGCGCTGCTCGGGCGGTACCGGGCCGCGGACGAGCCCGGCCGGATCGCGATCCGCCCCGGCCGCCCCCTGGCCGAGGGCGCCGGGGCGGCCGGCCTGTCCTTCGGCGACGGCCCCCACAAGTGTCCCCCTCCCACATCGCGATCCTGGAGACGGACATCTTCCTCAGCCGTCTGTTCGCGCTGCCCGGCATCCGGATGGCGACCCCGCCCCGGGTCGGCTTCAAGGACGGGACAGGCGGCTACGAGCTCCGCAGCTGCACCGTCGAGTGCCGGCCCCGGCACCCTGCCGCGCGGGCGGGGTCAGCCGGCCGAGGCGCTCTCCAGCACCGCGTCGACCTCCTGCTGCTCATCCGGCCCGGTGGGCTGGGCGATGCCGAGGAGGAAGGCCGAGCGGGAATCCTGCCCGGCGATGAGGGTCAGGCGGAGGTGGCCCGTGCCGCCCTCGCCGCCGCTCACCTTCAATGCCACCGTGTACGCGGGGCGGTCACTCACCGTGGTGGCCTTCGACTCCTCGAGGGTGGAGCGCCCGTCCGGGTAGAAGTACTCCGCGTTCGACCGGGCCACGCCCTCCGTCCGCTCCTTCAGCTCGGACTTCGGCACGGCCCCGCCCCGGCCGGCCAGCACGACACTGCCACCTTCTTCGCCACCCGTGCGCGCCATGGTGATGGATGAGGTGAAGGCGTCCACCAGGTCGCCCTTCTTGTTGCGCTGCCAGCCTTCGGGGATCGCGTAGGAGATCCCGGCCGCGTCGTCCGTCACCCGTGGCCGGCCGGCCAGCGGGGAGCCGTCCTCGTCGCGCGTCAGCCACCAGGCGGTGGCGGCCCCGCCGACGAGCACCAGGACCGACACCACCACGGCCACGGCGGTCCGGCGGATCCGGGGTCGGCCCGACGTCCGTCGCAGGGGCGGCCGACTCCCGCCCGGCGGGCAGGACGGCGGGCCGACGAGAGGTGGCGTGGTCATGCCCGCCATCATGCCAGTCCGGTCGGCGGGCGCGGGCCGCCGATGACGAGGCCGAGGACCGCGGCCGACCACCGCGCTTGCCAATGGCTCGGCAAGCGTTGACAAGGTTGCGCAAGGGTGACGACCATGAAACATGTCGTTCATCCGCACCACTCCGTCGCACCAGGAGCGGAGTCTCCATGGCCCCCACCCTCACTGACGTGGCCAAGCGCGCCAATGTCGCGCTGTCCACCGCCTCTCGCGCGTTCAGCGCCCCCAACCGGCTCGGACCGCAGACCTTGCGCAAGGTACTGACCGTTGCGCAAGAGCTCGGCTACGAATCGCCCGTGGCGCGCACCGCCGAGCCGATCACGGACGCGGGGACCGCCACGGTCGCCGTCGTCGTGCCCGACATCGCCAACCCCGTGTTCGGCGCCTTCGTGAAGGCCGCGCAGGGCGAGGGCTGGCGCCGCGGGCAGACCGTCGTGCTCGCCGACACCGACTTCGACCCCGACCACGAGCGCGAAGTCCTCACCCATCTGCGCGAGCAGGCCGACGGGCTGATCGTGTGCTCGCCCCGGCTCGACGCGGACGAAGTCCTCGACATCTGCGGCCGTACGCCCGCCGTACTGGTCAACCGCGAGACGGCCGGCACCGACTGCGTGCTCGCCGACGCCGCCGAGGGCATGCGCCAGGCCGTCGAGTATCTGGCCGCGCTCGGCCATCGGCGGATCGCCTACGTCCAGGGCATGCAGCGCTCCTGGTCCAACGCCCAGCGCGTGAAGTTGATCCGCGCCGAGGCCGGGCGGGCCGGGCTGGCGCTGACGCTGCAGGGCTGGCAGTCCGAGACCGTGGCGGGCGGGACCGCCGCGGCAGCCGGTGTGCTGGCCTCGGGCGCCTCCGCCGTCATCGCGCACAACGACCTGGTGGCGCTCGGGGTGATCTCCGGAGCGCGGGCGCTGGGGGTGAGCGTGCCCGAGGACCTGAGCGTGATCGGGGTCGACGACATCCCGTTCGCCGAGGTGTCGCAGCCGTCCTTGACGAGCATCTCGGTGCCGATGGTGCGGGCCGGCGCGCTCGGTCTGGAGCTGCTGGGGAAGGTCATCGGGGGTGAGCGGCAGACCCCACGGACGCTCCGGCTGCCGACCCAGCTCATCGTGCGCGGCTCGACCGGCGCGGCCCGCGTCCGCCCCGCCGGAGCCGGCGCCACGGCGGGCCGCGCGGCATCGGGAGCGGCAGCGGGAGGGGCCGGGTCATGACGGCCGACACGCTGACCGTGGTGGTCGTGGACCCCAATCTCGACCCGCTGCGTGCCGAGTTCGAGGCCGCGCTGCCGGACGGAGTGTCCGTCAGCTGGCCGGACGCCCGGGACACCGCGGCGGTCGAGGCCGCCGTGAAGACGGCGGATGTGCTGGTGTCGGGGAAGTGCGACGGCCGGATGGCCTCGATCGCCACCCGGCTCCGGCTGGTCCACGCGGCCGGGGCCGGCACGGACGGGATCGACATCGCCTCGCTGGCCCCCGGGACCCAGGTCGCCAACACCTTCCACCACGAGGACTCGATCGCCGAGTACGCCGTGTCGGCGGCGATCCTGCTGCGGCGCGGCTTTCTGCGGCAGCACGACGCGCTGCGCCGTGCGCGGTGGGACTCCCCCGCGTACGACCCACGCTCCCCCTGGGCCGACACGCTCGGCGCGGCGACAGTCGGGTTCGTGGGCTTCGGGCACATCGGCGCCCGCTGCTGGCAGCGGTTCCGGGCGTTCGGCGCGCGGGGCGTGGCGGTCACCAGGCGCGGCGGGGTGGACGCGGCGGCCAAGGGGCTGGCCTGGTCCGGGACCACCCTCGACCTCGGCACCCTGCTGGAGGTCTCCGATGTGGTGGTGGTGTCGGCCCCGCTGGCCCCCGAGACCACGGGGCTGATCGGCGCGGCCGAGCTGTCCCGGATGCGTCCGTCGGCGGTGCTGGTCAACGTCGGCCGTGGCCCCGTCGTGGACGAGGACGCGCTCTACCGGGCCTTGAGCGACCGTGCGATCGGCGGGGCCGCGCTCGACGTCTGGTACCGCTACCCGGCCGACGGACACTCCGCGGCCCCCAGCAAGCATCCCTTCGAGACGCTGGACAACGTACTGATGACACCCCACTCCTCGGGCCTCACCCGCGAGACCTTCGCGCGCCGGGCCGATGACATAGCCGCCAACATCGGCCGGCTGGCCGCGGGCGAGCGGCTGCACAACCTCGTGGCGGTGGCCCCGGGAGCGCCCCGATGACCGGGGCGGGCGACACCATCGTCGCGGTCGATGTGCTCGTGACCAGCCCGGGCCGCAACTTCGTCGCACTCAAGATCACCACCGCGGAGGGCCTGGTCGGCTGGGGCGACGCCACGCTCAACGGCCGCGAGCTCGCCGTCGCGTCGTATCTGCGCGACCATGTGGCTCCGCTGCTGATCGGCCGGGACCCGGCGCGGATCGAGGACACCTGGCAGTACCTCTACCGCGGGGCGTACTGGCGGCGCGGTCCGGTGACGATGACCTCCATCGGCGCGGTGGACCTCGCGCTGTGGGACATCAAGGGGAAGACCACCGGCCAGCCGGTGTACCAGTTGCTCGGCGGCGCGGTGCGCGACCGGATCCTGACGTACACCCACGCCTCCGGCTGGGAGATCCCCCAGTTGCTCGACTCGGTCGACGAGCGGCGCGAGCAGGGCTTTCTCGCGGTGCGCGCGCAGAGCGGCGTCCCCGGTCTGGACACGGTGTACGGGGTGAGCAGGGGCGGCCCCTGGTACGAGCCGGCCGACCGTGGCGCGGCCCCGGCGGAGGAGCTCTGGGACACCGACTCCTACCTGCGGCACGCCCCGCGTGTCCTCGCGGCGGTACGCGAGCACGTGGGCCCCGAGCTGAAGTTGCTGCACGACGCGCACCATCGGCTCACCCCCGGCCAGGCGGCCCGGCTCGGCCGCGCGCTGGAGGAGGTGGACCTCTACTGGCTGGAGGACGTCACCCCCGCGGAGAACCAGGAGATGCTGCGGCACGTCCGGCGGCACACCACCGTCCCGCTGGCGATCGGCGAGGTGTTCAACACCGTCTGGGAGTGCCAGACGATGATCACCGAGCAGCTGATCGACTTCGTACGGACCTGTGTGACCCACGCGGGCGGGATCAGCCATCTGCGGCGGATCGCGGCGCTCGCCGAAATCTGGCAGGTGCGGCTCGGCCCGCACGGTCCCTCGGACGTCTCGCCGGTGGCCCTCGCGGGGTCGCTGCAGGTGGGCCTCGCGACCCCGAACTTCGCCATCCAGGAGTACATGGGCTACGAGCCGGTCGTGCACGAGGTGTTCGGGCACGCGTGGACCTACGCCGACGGACATCTGCACCCCGGCGACCGGCCCGGGCTCGGGGTCGAGGTCGACGAGGCGCTCGCCGCCCGGTTCCCGTACGAGCCCGCCTACCTGCCCGTCGCGCGGCGCCGCGACGGCTCGATGACGGACTGGTGAGGATGCGAGCGACCACTGTGCCCCGCCTCGGGCGGGCGACCGTTCCCCCGGCCGCGCTGGCCCTCGCGCGGCCGCCCGCCGAGACCGGCATCGTGCACCTCGGCCTGGGCAATTTCCACCGCGCCCACCAGGCCGTGCACACCGCGGCGGCGCTGGCCCGCGCCGACGGACCCTGGGGCATCCTCGGGGTCGCCGGCCGTTCCGCCGGCGTGGTCCGGGCGATGCGGGAACAAGACCTGCGCTATGCGGTCGTGGAGATCTCCCCGGGCCGCACCCGGGTCACCGTCCCCGCCGTGCACACCGGGGCGCTGCTGGCCACGGAGCAGCCGGACGCCGTGCTCGACGCGTTGGCCGCGCCCGGCACGGCCGTCATCACCCTGACGGTCACCGAGCACGGATACACCTTCTCCCCGCGCACCCACGGCCTGGACCTGGACGCGCCCGCGGTGCGGGCCGATCTGCGCGGCGACGCGCCACCGCGCACCACCATCGGGCGGATCGTACGGGGGCTGCAGCGCCGCAGCCGGTCCCACGCCCGGCCGGTGACCGTCCTGAGCTGCGACAACCTGGTGGGAAACGGTGAGCTGACGAGGCGGCTGGTGCGCGAGTTCGCCGAGGCGCTCCCGGCGGCCGAACGCGATGACCTGGTGCCGTGGCTGGAGAGCTCGGTGGCGTTTCCCGGCTCCATGGTGGACCGGATCGTCCCCGCCACCACCGACGCCTACCGCGAGGCGGTCGCGGCCCACCTCGGCGTGCGTGACGCGGTACCGGTGCCGGCCGAGCCGTTCTCCATGTGGGTGATGGAGGACCGCTTCGCCGCCGGACGTCCGCGCTGGGAGCTGTCCGGGGCGCTGTTCACGGACGACGTCGAGCCGTACGAACTGCTCAAGCTCCGGCTGCTCAACGGCACCCACTCGCTCATCGCCTATCTGGGCGCCCTGGACGGCCGGGACACCATCCCGGACGCGATCGCCCGGCCGTTCATCGCCGAGGCGGCGCGGAGCGTGCTGCACGACGAGTACCTGCCGAGCCTCACCGTGCCCACCGACATCGACGTCGACGACTACGTCAGCCGGCTGTTCGACCGCTGGGCCAACTCGGCACTGGGCCATCGCACCCGGCAGGTCGGCTCGGACGGCTCGGTCAAGCTCCGCCAGCGGGTGCCCGACCCCGCCCTGCTCCAGTTGCGCGCCGGGCGGATGCCACACCTTCTTGCGCTGACGGTGGCCGCGTACCTGTGCTGTGTGGCGCCGCCGCCCGGATTCTCGCCGGGCCCGCAGGCCACCGCGATGGTGGATCCGGCCCGGGACACACTCGCCGCGATCGCCGACCGGGCCCGCACCTCCTTGGGGGCGCCCTTCGTCGAGGCCGTCCTGGCCGGCGGGCTGCTCGGCGACGGCCTCCCCGAATACCCCGCGTTCGCGGCCCGGATCGCCGAACTCATCGACATCATCGTGCGATTCGGCCCGGGCGCCGCGGCGGCCGATGCCCGGGGGGCCACCGCGCCGTCCCCCATCGAGACGGCCGCCCGCCCCGGCGCCTAGGGCCGCGCCCCATCTGCCCTCTTTCACCTTCTCGGGTCGCCGGGTTTCCCGCCCGGCCCCGCCCCGCCCCCACCCCCCTCACCCTGCCTTGCCCTGCCCTGAAACCGCTCCGGAAATCGATCCGTTCAAGGAGGCATGGATCATGGACAACACCACCCGCGCCACCGCGCCCCCTCCCACGCCGGCCACAGCAGCCCCACCCGGGGAGCCGCCCGCCGACCCGGCCGCGGTACGGCGTGCCGCCTGGGCCGGTCTGATCGGCACCGCGCTGGAACAGTACGACTTCGTCATCTATGGCACGGCCTCGGCGCTGATCTTCAGCGATCTCTTCTTCCCGAACGTCTCGGCCTCCGTCGGCATCCTCGCCAGCTTCAGCACCTACGCCGTCGGCTTCGCCGCCCGGCCGCTGGGAGGGCTCTTCTTCTCCCGCTACGGGGACCGGCTCGGCCGCAAGTGGGTGCTGGTCGCGACGCTGCTGCTGATGGGCGGATCCACGCTGGCGATCGGCCTGCTGCCGACGTACGGCCAAGTGGGCCTCCTCGCGCCCGTACTGCTGCTGATCTGCCGCATGGCCCAGGGCTTCGGCGCGGGCGCCGAGCAGTCCGGAGGCGCCACCCTGCTCACCGAGACGGCGGCCATCGGACGGCGCGGAAGACTGGCCTCGCTCGTGATGACCGGAGCCGCGCTGGGCACCGCTCTCGGGGCCGTGGCCTGGATCCTCGCCCAACGCCTGTCCGACGACGCCCTGATGAGCTGGGGCTGGCGGCTCGTCTTCGGCAGCAGCCTCCTGGTCACCGTGGTCGCCATGGTCTTCCGGCGCAAGCTGCACGAGAGCCCGGTGTTCAAGGAGCTGGAGCAGCAGCACGAGCGGCCCTCGTCCCCGGTGAAGGAGGTCTTCAAGCACGGCAGGAAGCCGACGCTCCTGGTGCTCTTCATGAACTTCGGAATCAGTACCCAGTCGTACACCTACCAGGTGTTCATGGCCTCGTACCTGGTGTCCTCGGTGGGCGTCGACAAGGACTTCGTGCCGGAGGTGCTGCTGCTGGGCGCCCTGTGCGGCGGCGTCGCGGCGGTCTGTTTCGGCACGCTCTCGGACCGCTTCGGGCGGCGCCGGGTGTACTCCCTGATCGTCGGCGCCCTGGTCCTGCTGCCGACCCCCACCTTTGTCGCGCTGAACTCCGGCTCCAAGGTCGCGATCACCGTGGCCATCGTCATCGGCTTCATCCTGGCCTGCCAGGGGGCAGTCGGGGTGCAGATGAGCTACTTCCCCGAGCTGTTCGGAAGCCGCTACCGGTACGCCGGGGTCACCCTCGGCCGGGAGTTCTCCTCCGTGATCGGCGGCGGGGTCGCGCCCCTGATCTGCACCGCGCTGGTCGGCGCCTTCTCGGGGTCCTGGATACCGGTGGCCGGCTATATGACGCTGGTCGCCGCGGTCAGCCTGATCACCACCCGGATGGCGCCGGAGACACTCGACCGCGATCTCAACACTCCCATGGACAGCACCGACAGCACCGATCCGGCCGGGACCACCCGCGCACAGCCCGCGCACAGGAAGGACTCACCTTCCCGACAGGTTCGCTGACTAGCGTCCCGGTCCGTGGATGCCATGGACGACGCTCTGGCGCAGGCGGCGGTGCGCGCCCTGATCGCGCGCGGCGCACCGACTCGGGCGCTCCGCGAGGAGTTGGGCGCGATCGGCCGGGGAGCCGAGTGGACGATGTCCCGGGCCTGCGGCGGTCCGGCCCCGGGCCCGCACCGCGGAGCGCTCTGGGTGACGGGGCTGCTGGTCGCGGCCGCCGCCCTTGCTCCCGACGCCCCGCCCCGCGAACTGCCCGCCACAGCCAAGCGGATCGCGGCCCACCCGGACCGGCGCGCCCCGCGCCGTCCCCTCGCCGGGCTCGCAGGTCTCCGCCACCTACGGCGCGGCGGGCGCGCGCGGTGAGGCGCGGGCCGGACTTCCGCACGTACGCCGCGCCCTGGACGCCCTGTCCCGGGCGCGGGGTGCGGGGGCCGCGGAGCCGCAGGCCCGCCTCGACGCGCTGCTCACCGTGATGAGCACGCTCCAGGACACCGGGCCGCTGTACCACGCGGGCCCGCCCGCCGAGCTGTGTGAACTCGGCGTCGCGCCCGGGGGCAGCGCCGCGGTACTGGCCGGGGCGCTCTTCCTGGACCGCCTCCCCGCGCCGCCGATCATCCCCTCCGAGAAGGCGGTCTGATCGGACCTCTGGGCGGCTCATCGATGCCGCATCCCGTCACCTGCGCCTTAGCTTCCTCTCCGAATTACAGTAGGTCGGAGGCTTCCCGACTCCTCACGACGGACCCTTCCTCGGCAACGGCCCGCTCGGTGTGCACGTCTACCGGGAGGCCACGCCCAACTCCGTGAAAGTCATGGTCAGCCACAGCCAAGTGCAGGACCAACGGTTGCAGTGGCGCGCCCCGCACGGTTTCGCACGGCTGCCCATCGGCCACTTCGACCTCATGCTCGCCGACGGCGGGTGGGCCACCGCCTGGCGCGAGCGGCGCAGCCTGCTGTCCGTACCCGACCCTGGACTTCCTCACCTTCTTCACCGACGGCGAGGTCATCAACAACGCCTGGATGACCCCGAACTCCATGTATGTGGAGGGCGCGAACCTGGGCACGGGAGAGCCCGCTGACGGCGACCCAGTCGATCCTCGACATGGCCGTGCAGAGCCATGCGACGTCACGGCATCGAGATCCCGCTGGGCCGGGACGAGACGGCGGTCGTCGTCCCGCACGGCACCGACCCGGACCTGGACCCGCGCGATGTGCCGGCCGTGGGCGATGCCAAGCCGTGGGGGCTGCCCGACCGAGCCGTGCCGGGCGCGAACAACTCGGGGTTGCGCCTGGACAGTTGCGCCCACCCCGTTACGGCGCGGGGTGGGCGGGCGGCTTACGATCCTGTGCGAAGACGTGCGATGGAGGATCGCGCCCCGAAAGCCCTGACATGAGGAGATCACACGTGACCGCTCAAGGGGTAGCAGCCCAGACCGGTAGCGGACCGGAGCCCCCCAGCAGCCCCCTCAACCAGGGCAAGCCGCACAGCGCCCGGATGTACGACTACTTCCTGGGCGGCAAGGACAACTACGTCGCCGACCGCCAGGCCGCCGCCAAGGTGCTCACCATGTGGCCCGGCGTCATGATCGCCGCCCGCACCAACCGCGCCTTCATGCACCGCGCGATCCGGTACCTCGCCGCCGAGTGCGGCATCCGCCAGTTCCTCGACATCGGCACCGGCATTCCGACCAGCCCCAATCTCCACGAGGTCGCCCAGTCGATCGCCCCGGAATCCCGGATCGTCTACGCCGACAACGACCCGATCGTCCTCGCCCACGCCCAGGCCCTGCTCAGCAGCGACTCGCGAGGGCGCACCGCCTACGTGGACGCGAATGTCGCCGAGCCGGAGACCGTCCTGGGCGCCCCGGAACTCACCGAGGTGCTGGATCTGTCCCAGCCCGTCGCCCTGAGCCTGTGCGCGCTGCTGCACTTCGTCCCCGACGAGTGGGACCCGTACGGGATCGTCCAGCGCCTGCTCGAGCCGCTGGCGCCGGGCTCGTACCTCGTGCTGAGCCACATCACTCCGGACTTCGACCCCGAGGCGACCCAGCGGACCGTGCAGATCTACCACAGCGGCGGCATCCAGGGGAAAATCCGCAGCAGGGCCGAGGTGGAACGGTTCTTCACGGGGCTGGAGCTGGTCGAGCCGGGCATCGAGGTGCCGCACCGCTGGCGCGCCGACCTGGCGGCCCCGGACACCGGAACGGACACCGGCGATGTGACCGACGAAGAGGTCTCCTTCTGGGTGGGGGTCGCCCGCAAACCGGCCGCCTGACCCGCCGGGACGCAGGCCATTCACAGCCGGCCGCCCGGACGGCCGCGGAGCTTGCCTTCTGAAGATCCCTGCGCGTCAATGAGCCCACCATCTGACAGGGCATCAGCGATGCGGACATGGATCGGACGGGACGAGCGATGAGACGCACCATTGCCGGGTTACGCGCCACGGCCACCGCCGCCGCCTGCGCGGCACTGCTCGCGGCGGCCGTGGCCCTGGCGCCCACGGCCGCCGCCGTGTCGCCGGACACCGCCACGGCCCCGTACAACTGCGGCACGTACGGCGTCGTGGATCTCACCCTGCACGCCGCCCAGAACGGCACCAGGGCCACCATCACGCCCGGCTCCCCGGACCTGACCGCCCCGATCGCGATCCCGGCGAACGCCATCTCCGCCGCCCTGCGGTTCGAGAAGAACGGCGGCCCGGGCACGACCACGTTCACCAACGGCTCCAGCCCGGCCATTCCGGCGGGTTCCCCCATACGGTTCACGCTCGTCGGCACGGTGGCGCCGGGCGACAGCCTGGACTCCTACCTGGGCGGCGGCTCGCTGCGCATCTCGATCGGGGCCGTCCTGGTGACCTGCGACGCGCTGGCGAAGCAGACTCCGGGCCCGTTCGTCTTCGACTGACACCAGGCCCCCATGAGTCACGGCTTGTGGCCGACCGCCTCCGCGTAGAACGAGCGGTCAACGACCCCGTCCTCGGGCAGGGGATCGCCCTCAATCACGCCGGCCGCGGCGTAGGCCTTCTGCAGGCGGTCCACCGTGCCGTCGCGGATCTCCCAGTCCATGCGCAGCGACGGCACGGCGGCCAGCGTGTCCGGCTCGGTCTTGAGCGCCTCGCCGAGCTCGTTCACAAACGCCTTGCCCTTCTTGTAGTCCCCGGCGAAGTAGGTGTTGACGGTGCGGATGTAGGCGCGCAGAAACGCCACTCCCGCGTCCGGGTCCCCGGTCAGCAGATCGGGGCCGAAGAGAAGACCGCCGAGCGGCTCGCCCCGCGGCTGGCCGCCGAGGAACGCGTAGCCGGCGTCGCCGTCCACCTCGCGCCACACCGGGTCGAGCAGCCATGCCGCGTCCACGCCGCCGTTCTTCAGCGAGGTGAGCACCTCGGCGGGGCCCAGCTGCTGGAAGCGGACGCTGTCCACGTCGGCCTGGTGCCGGGCCAGCACCTTCTCCATCGGGTACATGATGACCGAGCCCTTGCCGATGAGCGTGCCGACGGTACGGTCCTTGAGGCCGACCTCGCCCGCCGTCTGCCCCGGCCGCAGCCTGACCCAGAATCCGCTCTTGGAGCCGGGCGCGGGCGAGAAGTTCCCGGCGACCCAGCGGATGTCGAATCCCTGCCGGATGCCGTTGAGCACGCCCGCCTCCGGAGCCGCGTACTGGACGTCGATGTCGCCCTTGGCCAGCAGCGGCAGCGCGTCCGGGGTGGGCAGCAGCTTCACCTCGACGTCGAGCTTCTCCTTGGCGAACTCGCCCTTGGCCAGGGCGATCTGCAGCGGCGCCAGGTACTCGGCGTTCAGGGTGCTGGCGGAGACGACGACCTTCGTCTTCTTCTTCAGCGGCTCGGGCGCGGGCGCGCCGGGCTCGCAGCGGGCGGGCGCGCGGTCCTCGGACAGGTCGGATGGGTCGGTCCAGCCCTTGGCGCAGCCGACGACAGGGGTGATCGGCCGGGCCTTGCGCTCGGCGCCGGAGCGCGCCGAGTCGGAGGTCCGCACATCGCAGGCGGTGAGGGGGCCGAGGACGCCCAGCAGGGTCACGGCCGTGGCCAGGGCTCGGGTGAGGAAGGGTCCGGGTGCTGGCATGGGTGTTGCCTTCCGGGTCCGGTGAGGCCGAGACGGAGTGGGGGTCAGGGGTGGGGTCAGGACTGGGGGCGGCCGCGGTCCCGCGGGGCCCACGGGGTGAGCCGGCGGCCGACGAAGCGCACGAGTTCGGAGAAGACCACGCCGAGCACGGCCACGCAGACGATGCCGACGAACATCACGTCGTTCTGGAAGAGCGCCCGCGAGTCGAAGACGAGATGGCCGAGGCCGCTGTCCGCGGCGATCTGCTCGGAGGCGACGATCACCAGGACCGCCACCCCGGCGGCGACCCGCATGCCCACCAGGACCTGCGGCAGCGAAGCCGGCAGCAGCACATGGCGGAACATCTGCCAGGGACCGGCGCCGAAGACCTGGCCGGCCTCCCGGTACCCCTCGGCGACGCCCATCACAGCCGCCATCGTGGAGATCCAGACGAAGAAGAAGACAGTGGTGGCCACGAGAGCGATCTGCGGGCCCTCGCCGAGGCCGAACATATTGAGGAACACCGGGAGCAGCGCGAGCTTGGGCACCACGTACAGCGCGTCGAGCAGGGGCTCCAGCGCCGCGCGGACGATCCGCACCGCGCCCATCAGCAGCCCGACGGCATAGCCCGCGGCCGTGCCGGCCGCATAGCCGGCGATCACCCGCTGGAGCGTGGCCCACACATCCGGCCACAGCTTGCCGTCGGCGGCGCGCTGCCAGCCGTCGGCGGCGATCGTGGACGGCGCGGGGTAGACGCGGGGGTCGATCCAGTGCCGGTAGGCGGCGAGCTGCCACAGCAGGATCAGCACCGTGGGCACGGCGACGGCCAGGGAGATCTCGAGGGCGAGGCGGCGCCGGTGGGCGCGGACCGGGTCACGCTCCCGGGGTCCGGGGCGCCGCACCAGCACGGTCTCGGCGGGTCCGCCCGGTGCCGCACCGGCCCGGTCGGCGCGGTCCGCGCCGAGCGACGCGGTCTCGCTGTTCATGAGCGCTTCCCCGCCGTGTCCACCATCACGGCGCCACCGGCTTCCGTCTGCACCTCGCCGCGCAACAGCTCCCACAGCTCGGACTGCAGCTCGGCGAACTCCGGGGAGCGGCGCAGCAGTCCGGTGCGGGGGCGCTCGAACGGCGGCCGTCGCTCGGCGATCACCCTGCCGGGCCTGGCCGACATCACCACCACGCGGTCCCCGAGCACGATCGCCTCCTCCAGGCTGTGGGTGACGAACAGCGCGGTGGTACGGGTCGCCTGGCAGACCGCGAGCAGCTCGTCCTGGAGGATGGTGCGCAGCTGGGCGTCGAGCGCGGCGAACGGTTCGTCCATGAGCAGCAGCTCCGGCTCCACCGCGAGCGCGCGGGCGATCGCGACCCGCTGCCGCATGCCGCCGGACAGCGCGGCCGGGTAGGCGTCGGCGAAGTCGGCGAGGCCGAGCCGGTCCAGCCAGTCCCGGGCCCGCGCGTCGGCGGCCTTGCGCGGCACGCGCTGCACGTCGAGGCCGAAGCGGACGTTGGCGAGCACGGTCTTCCAGTCGTAGATCCCGTAGTCCTGCGGGATCATCGCGGCCGGGTGGCGCCGACCGGCGCGTACCTCGACCTCGCCGCCACTGGGGCGGACGAGCCCGGCGACGATGCGCAGGAAGGTGGACTTGCCGCAGCCGGACGGGCCGACGACGCAGCAGAACTCTCCGTGTTGGACATCCAGATCGAGTGGCCCCAGCGCGTGCACCCGCCCGCCCGAGTGCCCGAAGCTGCGGGTCACCGCGCGGGCGCGCACCTTCGGCGCGGCCGTGGGTGTGGTGTGCGGCTCCACCCCGTGCCTCCTGATCCGATCGGTCGGGTGTGGTACGGAAGCGATCGCATGACCCGCATCGCCCCCCCAGGACGATATGACGGTGCGTCAGATACAGGCAAGAGCCGGGAGGCGGCGACCGCTCTCGGGCCTGTACGACGTCTTCTCGGCTGGCGATCTCTCGTGGGTGCGCCGCTGAGCCGAGGCGGACCAGCCCGCGGAGTGGGAATGCGCTGTCAAGATCGCTTTTGCGGGCTCGCTTTCTGCGCAGGGCACGGCTACCGGGCGAGCACTCCGCCGTGTTCCACCGCGCCGGAAAGGCCCAGCCGCGCCGGTGTCACCGAGGTGACCGGGGGCTTGGGGCCTTCTTCACGGGAGGCCTCGAACCATACGCCGCCCGAGCCCGCGTTCTCGCCGGGCGCGCCGATCGCCATGTCCGGGCAGCCGTCACCGTTGTAGTCGCCGGTGGCGACCGCCGTGCCGAAGAGGTCGCCCGCCTCCGCCGTACCGGCCACGCCCGCGGAGTTCTGGTTGAAGCCGACGCCGGTCATCGTGCCGTCGTGGCCCGCGGCGAGCCACTGGTACGCGCCCGCGTCCGCCTCGGCGCCGATGGCCTCGTGGCTGACGCCGACGACCAGTTCGTCGATGTCGTCCCGGTCGAGGTCGCCGACGGCGAGGGCCCCGCCGAAGTTGTCCTCGGGCTCTGCGGAGCCCGCGACGTCGGGCGAGGACTGCGTGGTGCACACGACCTTGCCGCCGAGGGTGGTGTCCGGCTTGCCGTACACCACGGCGATGGCGCCGCCGAGGCGGTCTGCGCAGAAGGTGGTGTCGACCTCCGGGTTGGGCTGGACCTGGCCGATGGCGAGGTCCGACGTGCCGTCGCCGTCGAAGTCACCGGAGGCTATCGCGTTGCCGAAGTCGCTAGTGCCCCATGTCCTCTTCCACTCGCCCGAGACCTTGCTGAGGACATGGGTGCCGGCGATCTCCATGCCCTTGTACGTCACCGCCAGGTCGTCGCCGCCGTCGCCGTCGAAGTCCCCCGTGACCAGGGCGCGGGCGCCGCCGAAGTCGTACCTCTCGACGAAGGAGGTGTCGGTGGCGGAGCCCGTGGTGAACGGACCGCGGCGCAGCAGCGTCGCGCCGCCCTCCTCGCCATCGGTACTCAGGGCGAGGTCCTTGTGTCCGTCCCGGTCGAAGTCGCCGACGGTGAGCAGCCTGCCGAGCCGCCCGTCGGCCCGGCCCTTGGCGGCGGTGAGGCCGCCCGCGAAGCCGGACGCCGAGCCCCAGACGACGGTGGCCGTGCCTTCCTGGTCGGTGCCGGCGTCCATCAGCCGTTCGCCGGGGGAGGTGACGGCCAGGTCGCTGTAGCCGTCGCCGTTGAGGTCGGCGGCGCTGACCGAGGTGCCGAACAGATCGCCCGCCTCGGCGGTGCCGGGCACTCCGGTCGTGGACTGGCTGACGCGGGCGGAGCCCGCGGTGCCGAGGCCGTCCGGGCCGCCCCAGACCACGTTGACATAGCCCGCCTTCGCCCGGCCGTCGACGGTGGCCTTCGGCATGCCGACCGCCAGGTCCGCGTATCCGTCGCCGTTGAAGTCCCCCTTGAGACCCGAGGGTGCCGCGGTGGCGGTGCCCTCGGCAGGGCCCGAGGGGGTGAGGACGGCGGCCAGTGCCGCCGCGGTGGCGGTCACGGCCAGGATGCGTATGCGCACGGGCTCTCCCAGAAGTGCGGGGTCGGTCTTCCGGGGCTTTTGACACCCGAGCGGCGCGGAGGGTTGTGGTGAGGTTGCTCCCGAGTGGATGTCAGGTGAACGGAGCCACGGGCGCCGTCACTTCCGCCACCAGCCGCGCAGCACCTGCTCGGCGGGCTTGCCGCGCGGGGTGCAGGCCAGGCGCCGCTCGGTCTCGCCGCTGTCCGGCCAGTCGTCCCACATCCCCCAGCACACGACGGCCCACCACGGCGGGCCGTCGAAGGCGGCTGGCCGCCGCCGGGCGGCTACTGGTGGCCTCCACCGCCCGGTGAAGCCCAACGGCTGGAAGCTGGGCAAGCGGGGCCCCGCATACCGGGGCGGGCAGCGGTCCCTGGCCACCGGCACTCCCTCGTTCCGGGTCGGCGACTGGTCAAAGGTCCGGGTGCGGCAGCGCGGCACCCGGATGACGGTGGCAGTGGACGGCCGTCATGTGGTCGGCTTCACCGCGCGCTGACCAGGGCCGGCGCGCTGACCAGGACCGGTTCGGCGACCAGGACCGGTTCGGCGACCACGAGCGGCTCCGCCGGCGTGCGCGGTTCCGGGCGCGGTGGCGCGGTGTGCGTCGGGGGCGTGGCCCGGGTGAGTAGTACGACGCCGCGCGCGGCCACCACGGCGCCCAGGCCGGCCAGCGCGACCCCGGCGGGCCCGCCGTGGACCCGCTCGCCGAGCAGGGCGAGTCCGATGGCCGCGGCAACCGTGGGGTTCGCCAGGGTCAGGACGGCCAGTGGCGCGCCGAGGCCGCCGGTGTAGGCGGTCTGGGACAGCAGGAGCCCGCCCACGGCGAAGCCCGCGACAAGCACGCCCACGACCGCGAACCGCCAGGTCAGGGCCAGGCCCGCGACCGTCAGGGTCTGGGTGAGCGCCGACGCGGCCCCGGAGGTGAGGCCGGAGGCGGCCGCGTGGCCGAGACCCCGGCCGCGGCGGGCGTGGGCGAGCAGGGCGACCATGGCCAGCACGGTGGCGGCGACGCCGAGCGCGGCGACGGTGCCGAGTGTCTCGTCGGGGGTGGTGCCGCTGGCGGTGAGCGGCAGCAGCGCGCCGAGGCCGATGAGGGTGAGCGCGGTGCCCCGCCACTCGTCGGGGGTGGCGCGCCGGCCGGCGACCCTGGCGCCGAGCGGTACGGCGGCGACCAGCGTGAGCGCGCCGAGGGGCTGGACGAGGGTGAGCGGCCCGAACTTGAGAGCCGCCACATGGAGCAGGGCCCCGCCGGAGTTGAGCCCGACGGTCGACCACCAGGCTCCCTGTGCCAGCAGTCGCCGCAGGCCGCCCGGGCCGGTGCGGGCCGCGAGGCGCTCCTGCGCGACGGCCGCGGTCGCGTAGGCGACGGCCGACAGGAGTGCGAGGATGACGGCTATGAGGGTGGCGTTCACGGCATTACCCGGCCCCTTTGATGGTGACGTGCGTTCGATACATCCGCGTATCGATACGACAGTGTATCGGCACACCCACGTATCGATACGCTGGTGTACCGTGTGTCGTGCCGCACAGTCACACACCGCACAGTCGAGCTCACAGCGGGAGGAGAGTGCCGAGCTGATGGCAGCGCCCACGACGGCGGACACCACACGCCGCTCCAAGATCAGTCCCGAGCGCGAGCAGGAGATCTTCGACGCCGTGCTCGCCCTGCTGACCGAGGGCGGCTATGAGGCCTGCACCTTCGAGGGGGTCGCTGCCAAGGCCCGGGCGAGCAGGTCCACTCTCTACCGCCAGTGGAAGACCAAGCCCCAGCTGGTCGCCGCCGCGCTGCGCCGCTGTGACCGGCGCATGGCGCTGGACGGCATCGACACCGGCAGCCTCGCCGGCGACCTGCGGGAGACGGCGCGCGCCATCGGGCGGATGTGCGACTCGGACACCACCTTGCTCTACGCGCTGGGCCATGCCGCGCTCAGCGACCCGAGCCTGCTCCAGGCGCTGCACGACGCGCTGTTCTCCCGGGAGGTCTCGGTGATCGCCGCCATGGTCCGGCGCGCGATCGAGCGCGGCGAGATCCCGGCGGACAGCGCGGCGGCCGAGTTCGTCCCCGCCCAGCTGATCGGCGTGATGCGGGTCAGGCCGCTGCTGGACGGGGAGCGCGCCGACTGCGACTACCTCCTCCGCTTCCTCGACGCGTCGGTCTTCCCCGCGCTCGGCCTGTCCTGACCGCCCGGGCGGCCGGTCACGGCGCCAGATCGCGCAGTTCGAACCAGTCGAAGTCCGCCGCGACACGGGTCCCGCCCAGGTCCTGGACGCAGACCCCGACGAAGGCGCCGGTGAACCGCAGGCGGTCCCCGTAGTCGTCGGAGAGCCTGGTCGCCTCCAGCACCGGGCCGACGTCCTGCCAGGACACCCCGTCCGGCGAGGCGGCGAAGCGCAGTTCCTGACCGTCGAAGCGGGCGCGCAGATGCACCAGCGGCCAGTCGTCGACATCGAGTTCGCAGGACGGCAGCTCGCCGTACGCGCCGTCGTCCGTGAAGACGATGCCCAGCACCCGGCCCCGGCCCTCCACATGGGTCAGCCGCAGGTAGTAGTGGGTGGTGGTGTCGTACCAGCAGATCAGGCCCGCGAGCTGGCTGAAGTGGGACGGGCGGAAGTCGACGACCGTCGTCGCCTCGCAGCGCACCGACGTCAGGCGGCGGGCGACCAGGGACTGGTCGTAGTGGGAGTGCGGGCTCTGGCGGCCGCGCAGCCGCAGATGGCCGGGGCGTTCGGTCAGGCTCAGCCACTGGGAGGTCGCGGGGGTCCGCAGCGTGTTCCAGTACGGGGCGAGGGCGGGCGCGTCGAAGTCGTCGCGGACGGGCCGGACCGGCGCGGGGGCCGGCGCGATGCCCCGGGGGGCGGCCACCTCCAGGCTCGGCAGACGGCCGCCGTCCGTGAGCCGCAGCCAGCCGTCGTCGGTCCACGTCACCCGCTGGAGGCAGGTTTCCCGGCCGAGCACACAGCGCGCCCCGGCGAGCGTGCGGACCGGGCGCGAGGCCAGGTGCGTGAGAAACCACTCCCCCTCCGCCGTCCGCACCAGTTCGCCGTGGCCGGCCTTCTGCAGTGGCCACTCGGGGGTGTCGCGGGTGGTCAGCAGCGAGCCGGCCGGGTCGAGCTCGTACGGTCCGGTCAGCTCGCGCGAGCGGGCCATCAGGATGCCGTGGTTCCAGCCGGTGCCCCCCTCGGCGAGCATCAGGTAGTACCAGCCGTCACGGCGGTAGACGTTGGGCCCCTCGATCAGCACATCGTGGGTGAGGACCGTGCGCGGGGCCCCGATCAGGGCCTGTTGTGCGGGGTCGTACTCCTGGAGCAGGATCCCCGCGAAGGAGGGGTGCCCGGCGCGCGGGTCCCACTGGATGTTGAGCAGCCAGGTGCGCCCGTCCTCGTCGTGGAAGAGGGAGGGGTCGAAGCCGGAGGAGTTCAGGAACACCGGCTCCGACCACGGACCGGAGATGTCCGGGGCGGTGACGAGGTAGTTGTCGACGTCCTTGTACGGGGAGCCGACGGTGCGCACGATGCTGTACACCAGCCAGAACCGGCCGTCGTGGTACGAGAGCGAGGGCGCCCACACCCCGGCCGAGTCCGGGACCCCCCGCAGGTCGAGCAGGTCGGTGCGGTCCAGGATGTGTCCGGCCGGCTCCCAGTGGACCAGGTCGGTGGAGCGGTGCACGGGCACGCCCGGGAACCACTCGAAGGTGGAGGTGGCGAGGAAGTAGTCCGCACCGACGCGCACGATGCTCGGGTCCGGGTGGAATCCGGGCAGCACGGGGTTGCGGATATGGCCCTCGGTCATGCAGGTCCTTTCGAACGGCTTGGGAAACGGGCGTGTCGGGAGGGGCGCCGCCGGGCGGCGGAACCGGGGCGGTCAGCCCTTGTGGGTCAGCCCTTGACGGCGCCCTGCATCACACCGGCGACGATCTGCCGGGACAGCAGGAGGAAGACGAGCAGTAGCGGCAGCACCCCGATGGCGGCGCCGGACAGGATGAGTGTGTAGTCGAGGGCGTAGCCGCTGGCCAGCGAGGACAGCGCGGTCTGCACGGTCGGGGTGACGGACGGGTCCAGGACGATCAGCGGCCACATGAAGTCGTTCCAGGTGGCCATGAAGGTGAACATGGCGAGCACGGCGGCCTGCGGGCGGATCGCGGGCAGCGCCACATGCCAGAAGATGCCGAGTGTCGAGCAGCCGTCGACGCGGGCGGCCTCGACGAGCTCGTACGGCACGGACTCGTCGCAGGCCTGCCGCATCCAGAAGACGGCGAAGGCGTTGACGAGCGCCGGCACGATGACGGCCTTCAGGGTGGCGATCCAGCCGAGCTTTCCCATCAGCATGTACAGCGGGATCATGCCCAGCTGGGTGGGGAGCATCGCGGTGATCACCACCGCGACGAAGAGGGCGTTGCGCCCCCGGAACGGCAGTTTGGCGAAGGCGAATCCGGCGAGTGAGGACAGCAGGACGCAGCACACCGTCACCGTGGTGGAGATGATCAGCGAGTTGCGCAGGGCCAGCCAGAAGTCGACGGTGTCGTAGACGCGCTGGATGTTGTGGAGCAGATTGCCGCCCGGCGTGAGGGTGAGCAGCGAGTCACCGATCGCCGAGTTGTCGCGGGTGGGCAGCACAAAGGAGTAGTAGAGCGGGAAGACGGAGGCGGCGAGCACACCGACGAGCGTGGCGTACACGAGGAATCCGGGGCGCCGGCCGCCGTCGGACCCGGCGCGGCGGCGGCCGGTCCTGGGGTGGGTGGCGAGGGCCATGACGACATCAGTCCTTCGAGGCGATGCGCCGCGACAGCGCGTAGTTGATGCCGGAGACGACGGCGATGAGCAGGAACATCACCCAGGCGAGGGTGGCCGCGTAGCCCGCGTTGAACTCGCGGAAGCCCTTTTCGTAGAGGTACATCATCAACGTCTGGAACTGCCGGTCGCTGCCGCCGGTGCCCTCGGTGCCCTGGGTGTCGAAGAGCTGGGGCTCGGTGAAGGTCTGCATGGCGCCGATGGTCGACATGACGACGGAGAAGATGATGGTGGGGCGGATCGAGGGCACGGTGATCGACCAGAAGATGCGCCGTGGGGAGGCGCCGTCGAGCATCGCGGCCTCGTTGAGCTCGCGCGGGATGCCCTGCATAGCGGCGAGGAAGATCAGCGCGTAGTAGCCGGCCCAGCGCCAGATGATGATGGTGGCGACCGCGGGGATCGCGGTCCAGCGGTTGGCCTGCCAGTCGACCCGGTCGATGCCGACCAGGCTCAGCACATCGTTGACGACGCCCGTGTGGAAGCCGTAGAGCTGCGCGAACACCAGGCTGACGGCGACCACGGACACGATGTGCGGCAGCACGACCCCGGCCCGCCAGATCGCGCTGGCGTTCAGCTTCCGGTTGAGCACACCGGCGAGCCACAGCGCCACGGCCAACTGCACTCCGGTGCCCAGCACCAGCAGCAGGGCGGTGTTCAGCAGCGCGTTCCAGAAGTACTCGTCGGCGAAGAGGGCCTGGTAGTTGTGCAGCCCGGTCCAGCCCTGGTCACCCTCGATGATCGCCCACTTGTGGAAGGAGATCCAGCCGGTGTACAGCAGCGGCCAGACCGCGAAGACACCGAAGACCACAAAGAACGGGGCGATGAAGATATACGGGGTGTAGCGCAGGTCGAAGCGGGTCAGACGGGATCGCCAGGCGCGGCGTCGGGGGTGGCGCCCCGGGGCGGAGGCCGTGGCAGCCTCCGCCCCCGGGCGGGTCTCGGTGACCGTCATCGGGTCAGTCCCCCGCGACCTTCTTCGCGTCGGAGACCGCCTGGTCCCAGGCATCCTCCGGCTTCTGCTTGCCCTGTTCGACCCGGAGCAGCGCGTTCATGAAGGCGGTGGCCACATCGCTGTCCTTGGTGCCGCGGTAGATGGGCTGCATCTTGTCGACGGCCTCGGCGAAGATCTTGCCGGTGGGGGCGTTGGAGAAGTACGCGTCCTTCTTCGCCTGCACGGTGGGGTCGTTGTACACCGACGGGTGGCTGGAGAGGTAGCCCTTGGAGAGGAAGAGCCTCTTCTGGACCTTGGACGAGGTCAGCCAGCGGGCGAGCGCGACCGCCTCCTTGGTGTGCTTGGTCTGCTTGGGCACCAGCAGATACGAGCCGCCCCAGTTGCCGCCCTGGGGAGCCGCGGCCACTGACCACTTGCCCGCGTTGTCAGGGCCGGAGGCCTCCTTGGTCCGGTCCAGCTTCCAGGCGGGGCAGACAGCGGTTGCCACCTTGCCGGTCTTCAGGGCGTTGGCCATTTCCGGAGTGAAGGGCGGGTATCCTCCGCTGACCTTCCGTACGGACATGTTCGCGGCGGTCAGGAAGTCCTGCTTGAGGCCGGAGTTCTCACTGGCTATGAACGAGTCGTCGGATGCCGAGAAGAACGTCTCCTTGTGCTGGTTCTCCATCCCGACCCAGATGTCTCCGGTATTGGCGGTGAAGGAGGCGTCCTTCACCTTGGCCCGGAATTCCTCGCCGACCGAGGTGAACTTGTCCCAGGTGGGCCAGAGCGCGCCGACGCGTTCGGGGTCGGTGGGCAGCCCGGCCTTCTTGAACAGGTCGGTGCGGTAGCAGATGCCGAGCCCGCCGATGTCGGTGCGCAGGCCCATCACGTACTTGCCGTTCTCGACCGTTCCGTAGTCGTACGCCCACTGCACCCACGGGTCGTCGGTGTTGTTGACGCCGTGGTCGGCGAGGTTGACGAAGCGCTGGTGGCTGGGCTTGAACTTGCCGATGGTGTCGTCGCCGAGGCCCACCACATCGGAGGCACCGCGGTTCGCCGCGAGCTGGGTGACCAGCTTCTTCGGCAGGTCGTCGACGAGCACCTCGCGGATCTTGATGCCGGGGTGGCTCTTCTCGTACTCCTTGTAGAGGTCCCGGTACCCGTAGTCGACCTGGGTGGTCACGGTCAGCGTGATCTTGCCGTCCGAGTCGCCCGCGCCGCTTCCGCAGCCCGAAGCCGTGAGGGCGATGACCGTGGCTCCGGCCGCCACCCAAACTCTCCGGCTGGCGTGGTACTTCATGCCCTCACCTCTCTGCTTCCGTGTTCGGCATTGCGCCCTTACACATTCGGGATTTCGAAAGTTTCGGCGCTCGGGAATTCCGTGGGTTCTCCCGCCCTCTGCGCCGTGTCCAGGCGGGGTCAATGTAGGAACCGGTTTCCATGCGGTCAATGTTTCGGTCGCGTAAGAGGCGCTATTCGAAACTTTCGGTGCCGGTGGGCGCTCCGGCGAGCCATGACGGGCGGGGTACGCGGGCAAGGTCTTACTCGCACGGATCTTCATCGACAGATCGGAACGGTTCGTATGAGTGGCACGACTCGGTCGCAGCAGTGGTATGCGGGAGACTCCCGCGACGCCTTCATCCACCGCGCCTGGATGCGCCGCGGGCTCCCCGACCACGCCTTCGACGGGCGGCCGCAGATCGTCATCTGCAACACCTGGTCGGATCTGACGCCCTGCAACAGCCACTTCCGTGAGATAGCCGAGCATGTGAAGCGCGGCGTGTGGGAGTCCGGCGGTGTGCCGCTGGAGCTGCCGGTGCCGTCGCTGGGCGAGACCCTGCTGCGCCCGACCGCGATGTTCTTCCGCGACCTCGCCGCGATGGTCATCGAGGAGCTCATCCGCGCCAACCCGGTGGACGGTGTCGTCCTGCTCGGCGGCTGCGACAAGACGGTTCCGTCGCTGCTCCTGGGAGCCGCGTCGGTCGATCTGCCCACGCTGATGGTCACCGGCGGCCCCATGCTCAACGGCTCCTGGAAGGGGCGGCCGCTCGGCTGCGGCACGGGGGTCTGGGAGATGAGCGAGGAGGTGCGCGCCGGGCGGATGCCGCGCGCGGATCTGCGGCGCGCGGAGTCGGCGATGATCCGCAGCCGCGGACACTGCAACACCATGGGCACCGCGTCCACGATGGCCTGTGTCGCCGAGGCGCTGGGCATGACGCTGCCCGGAAACGCGGGGCTCCCGGCGCCGGACAGCCGGCTGCTCGAACTGTCGCACGCGGCGGGCAACCGCATCGTCGAGATGGTCGCCGATGACCTCCGCCCCAGCGCCGTGCTGACCCGCGAGGCCCTGCTGAACGCGGTGCGCGCGGTGGCCGCCATCGGCGGGTCCACCAACGCCGTCGTCCATCTGCTGGCCCTCGCCCGCCGGGTCGGCGTGGACGTCGGCCTGGAGGACATCGACCGCGCGGGCCGCGACATTCCCCTGCTCGCCGACGTGCAACCCGCCGGGGCCCACCTCATGGAGGACTTCCACCGGGCCGGCGGCCTGGACGCGGTGCTCGGAGAGATCAAGGATCAGCTCGAGCCGAGCGTCACCGTCTTGGGCTGCTCCCTGACCGATCAGATCTCCGGCCGCCCCAGCACCGACCTCACCGTCATCCGCACCGCCGACCAGCCCATCGCGCATCAGGCCGGGCTCGCCGTGCTCCGCGGCAACCTCTGTCCCGACGGCGCGGTCATCAAGCCGGCCGCCGCGACGCCGGAGCTGCTGCGCCACCGGGGCCGCGCCGTGGTGTTCGACGGCATCGAGGACTTCCACGCCCGGATCGACGACCCCGAGCTCGAGGTGGCGGCGTCCGACGTGCTGGTCCTGCGGGGGTGCGGTCCCCGCGGCTACCCCGGCATGCCCGAGGTGGGGAACATGCCGCTCCCCCGCAAGGTGTTGGAGTCCGGTGTGCGGGACATGGTCCGGATCAGCGACGCCCGCATGAGCGGCACCGCCTTCGGCACCGTCGTCCTGCACATCGCCCCCGAGTCCGCGGCGGGCGGGCCGCTGGGTCTGGTCCGCACGGGCGACTGGATCGAGCTGGACGTGGAACGGCGCGTGCTGAGGCTGGACGTCCCGGACGGGGAACTCGCCACACGGCAGCCGGTGACGGCCGCCGCCCCGCCCGCGGAGAGCGGCTGGGAGCACATCTACCGCGCACATGTCGAGCAGGCGGACCGGGGCGCCGGTCTGGACTTCCTCGCCGGGACCCGCGGGTCCTTCGTCGCCCGGGAGTCGCACTGACGGCCCTCACTCCGCGGTGAGCGGAGCCTGGCGCCGGCCGAGACGTGATTGTCAGTGGCATCCGCGATGCTGTTTTTCGGATGTGAGCAACCGTCCCGGTGCAGGCGCCAGGCTGGAGGTCGATGGTCGTGAACGCGGAAACAACCGCGTGGGAGCAGTGCAGTACGGTCCGGGTGATTCCCCCCGTGCGGCCGCGCAAGCTGGCGAAGGTCCCCTTCGTCGAGCTGGCGGAGGGCCGGTTGCAGGGGGTGGTGTCCAGCGGCTCGGACATCGCCCGGGTGTATGTCTCGTCGATCGCCGCACACACCCATGACTACAGCTGCGGTACGAACAACAACCGGCCGTGCGGCGGGGCCAACGGGGGGCCGTGCAAGCATCTGCGGGAGCTGGCCGACGAGGCGGTGCTGCAGTACGGGATCGACCGCGTGGCCCGCTATCTGCACATCGAGGCAGGCGAAGACAGCAAGGCCGAGGATCTGATGAGCCGTCTGACCGGCTCGCGCGAGTCCGCCCCGGCAGCGGTGGTGTTCAGCCGCTTCCTGCGGCATCTGGCCTACCTGGAGCTGCCGGACACCACGGCGCCCGTTCCCGAACTGCACTGGTTCCCGGCCACGGAGGCGGTCCGCTGATGCTGGGTGTGCAGCTCGCCGAACTGCTCGACGCCGACCCGCCCGGGGTCGGTGAAGCCCTCGACCTGGTGACCGGCTTCGACGACACCCTCGTCCACGGGCTCGCCCGCCTCGGCGAGCAGCGGGCCGCGGCGCTCACCGCCCTGGCCGGCGCCGTAGCGGCCTCCCCCCTGGGACCGGCGGTGGCCGAGGCGGCCGGGAAGGTCACCGCCGGCTCCGTCTCGGACGACCACCTGGCGGCCCTGGCGGGCGCGCGCACCGCCCTCTTCGGCGCGGTGCACGACGCCCGGCTGGCCGACCTGGACGCCGCGCTCGGACGCACCAGGCAGGCATGGCAGGAACCACCCGCGGCGGCGCCGGAGACCCACAGCCCGCTCGCCGGCCCCCGGTCATGGCTCCGCGAGCTGGCCATCGCCGGCTGGCGGGGCGTCGGCCACGGCCTGATGTCCGCCGCGGACCAGACCGTCGAGGCCCTGCTCGCCGAGCCCGAACTGCGGCGCCTGGCGGTGCTCCTGGACGGCCTGGCGGCGGAGCTGCGCGCGTCCTCCCCGATCGCGACGGCGGAGCGGCTGCCCGCGCGGCGCTGGGCCGACCTGTGGGCACGCGCCATGACGCTGTCGTGGCAGGGCGGCCGGCCCGGCGCGGCACCACCGGTCGAGTCGGTGTCGGGGCGGCTGCTGCTCCTCGGCGTGGACGTACACGAGCACGGCACCGCCGTGCAGGCGCAGATCCACGCGATCCTGGAGCCCGCCGGTGGCGCACCGGCGCGCCTGGTGCGCACGAGCGTCGTCGCCGCGAAGGTCGACACGATCGTCGGCCCGGCTCTGTGGCGCCTGCTGCACGGCCATCCCGTGCTGTTGACCGCGCTGGCGGAGCGCCGCGCGCTGGAGGTCACCGATCTGCCCCTGCTGGCCGGTGGCGACCTGGTGTGGCACGACGACCGGGCCACCGCGGGCGAGCCCGCGGACCCCTTCGCCACCGCCCGGATCCAGCTCGCCGGGGCGCTCGCGCCGCCGGTGCCGCCGCTGGAGCGCCATCCGGTGCGCATCGCCGAACCGGTGCTGCTGGAGGGGTACACCACGGACGGAGGCGCGCTGGAGCTGGACGGGCGGGTCCTCCCCCTCGACCTGGACCGGCTGCCTGCCTGCGGGCCGCTGACGCCCGCGCTGGTGGCCGCGTCCTTTGCCTGTATCGGCCTGCTCCGCTGGGACGGCGGGCGCTGGATGTTGCAGCCCCTGGCGGTCCAGGCGACGGTCAAGCGCAAGCCGGTCGAGGTGCACGGCGGCGACTGGGCGCGGGGGATCACCGATCCCAAGGTCGCCAAGACCGAGGCCAGGGCAGGCGACGCGGTCGCCGTGCTGCGGGAGCGAGCGGGGCGGCTGCTGCGGAAATGACCGACATCACACACGACACCGTACCTGACACAGCGGTCGGCGGCGCCGACGAGAACCGGCGGCAGGTGCTCTACTGGCGGCTGCTGGCCCGCCTGTTCGACCCCGAGGAGCAGCCCGCGCTGGAGACCGCGAGCGTGGCCGTCGTCGAGGACCTCGGGCTGCCGTCCGCACTGCTGGACCCGTCCGTGTCGGTGGACAGCCTCGTCCAGCGCTTCCCCGAGCTGGAGGCCGAGTTTCAGGACCTGATGGCGCCCGCGGACGACGACGAGGACAGCGCCGAGGACGGGGACGACGACGGGGCCGATCCGGAGGACCCGCGGGAGCGGGTGCGCCGGGCCGCCCTGGTGTCCAAGCTTCTGCTCAATGTGTTCAGCACCGGAGCGGGCGATGTGACGGCCAGGCAGATGGCCGACTGGCAGCGGGACGCGGGCTGGTGCAAGCGGGCGCTGGGCACCGAGGGCGCGGGCGAGCTGAGCGGCACCCTGTCGGCCCTGGAGGGCGGCCTGGTGCGGCGCATGCGGCTGCGCGAGGTGCTGGCCGATTCGACGCTGGCCAGGGCGCTGACGCCCAGCATGTCGCTCATCGAGCAGTTGCTCCGGGACAAGGACAACCTCTCGGGCGTCGCGCTCGCCAACGCCAAGGCGCTGATCCGCCGGTACGTCGACGAGGTCGCCGAGGTGCTGCGCACCCAGGTGCAGCAGACGAGCGTGGGCACCATCGACCGGTCGGTGCCGCCGAAGCGCACCTTCCGCAACCTCGACCTGGATCGCACCATCTGGAAGAACCTCACCAACTGGGACCCGGAGAGCGAGCGGCTCTACGTGGACCAGCTGTTCTACCGGCACACCGCCAAGCGGACCACGCCCGCCCGGATGATCGTGGTCGTCGACCAGTCGGGATCGATGGTCGACTCGATGGTGAACTGCACCATCCTCGCCTCCATCTTCGCGGGGTTGCCCAAGGTGGATGTCCATCTGGTCGCCTACGACACCCGGGCGCTGGACCTGACCCCGTGGGTGAACGACCCGTTCGAGGTGTTGCTGCGCACCAGGCTCGGGGGCGGTACCGACGGCACCGCCGCGATCGCCCTGGCCCGGCCGAAGATCGCCGATCCCCGGAACACCGTGCTGGTGTGGATCTCCGACTTCTACGACAACCGGGCGCTGATGACCGACTTCCAGGCCGTGCACCGCTCCGGGGCGAAGCTGATCCCGGTCGGCTCCGTGAACAGCTCGGGGCGGCAGAGCGTGGACCCCTGGTTCCGCGAGCACCTCAAGGACCTCGGCGCGCCCGTGATCTCCGGACATATCCGCAAGCTCGTGTTCGAGCTCAAGAACTTCCTCGCCTAGGAGACCGACGATGACCGACATCAACATGCTGCGCGCGCCGGCCGAGGTGAAGTACACCGAGGAGCTCGACTGGCTGGAGTCGATCGACGACGGCCCCAAGCCCTTCTCCTGGCGGCTCAGCCCCCGGATGGTCCGGCTGTTCATCCTCGGGTCCGAGCCCTCCGACGGGCTCGACCGCCAGATCCCGCAGAAGTGGTTCGGCGACCGCGGCTTTGTCGAGCGCAGCATCGTGACGCTCGCCTCGGACCGGGGACTGCTGCTGATCGGTGACCCGGGCACCGGCAAGAGCTGGCTCGCCGAGCTGCTCTCGGCCGCCATCTGCCGTAACTCGACCCTGGTCGTCCAGGGCACCGCGGGCACCACCGAGGACCACATCAAGTACTCGTGGAACGTCTCGATGGTGATCGCCAAGGGACAGTCGCGGGAATCGATGATCCCTTCGCCGATCATGACGGCGATGGAGCGGGGCGTGATCGGCCGCTTCGAGGAGCTGACCCGGTCGACCAGCGATGTACAGGACGCGCTGATCTCGATCCTGTCCGAGAAGTACGTGTCCATCCCGGAGCTCGACGACGACAACCTCGTCTTCGCCAAGCCCGGGTTCTCCATCATCGCCACGGCCAACAGCCGTGACCGGGGCGTGAACGACCTGTCGTCGGCGCTGAAGCGGCGGTTCAACTTCGTCCGCATCCCGGTGGTGACGAACAAGCGCAGCGAAGCGGAGATCGTCCGGTTCCGCACCAGTGAGCTGCTGCGCCGCCACCGGATCGAGCTGGAGGTACCGCCCACCCTGCTGGACATCCTGCTGCAGAGCTTCGCCGATCTGCGCACCGCGGCGGCCTCGGCCACCAGCGACGACGACAAGCTCGAATCGGCGCTGTCCACCGCCGAGCAGATCGGTGTGCTCGAGGACGCCGTCCTGCACAGCCAGTTCTTCGGTGACCGTGTCCTCGGCGCGCGGACGCTCGCCGGTTCACTGGTGAGTTCGCTGGCCCGGCGCAGCCCCGAGGACCTGGCCATCCTGAACAAGTTCTGGCACGGCGTCGTGGAGCCGCGCAGCAAGGACGAGGGCGGGCCCTGGCAGGACTTCCTGGAGGGCGGCCGCGAGACGATCGCGACCCTGTCATGACGACGCTGAGCCCCCAGAGCCCCGCGAGCGCGCCGAGTCCGGAGGGTCCGCCGAGCACGTCGAGCGGGGCGCTTCCCTTCGGTGCGCTCCGTGAGCAGCTGCGCGACGCCGCGGCCGCCTTCGCCGGCGACGCCGGCGCCGTCCCCGGCATCCTGTCGGGCATGGTCGACGACGTCGACCGGGCGCTGCGCGAAGAGCTCGAGATCTTCCCGGTGTGCCATCACTCACCGGCTTCGGCGCTGGCCATGGTGCGGCGGCTGCGGGTCAAGCAGCCCAAAATCATCTATCTGGAGCTGTGCGAGGATCTGCGGCCGCTCCTCGACGAGCTGCGCAACTGCCGCCTCCCCGTGGCGCTGCAGGCCTTCGCGACCGACATCGACGGCTTTCCGCCCGACTGGGCCCCGCTCAGCGTGGTGGCGCCCATCACCGAGGCCTCGGCCGAGTACCAGGCCATCGCCTACGCCCTGGACAGCCCGGACGTGGAGCTGGTCCTGGTCGACCGCTCCACGGACCATGTCTTCCAGTGGACGCCGCGGGAGCCTGCCGAGCCCGCTCAGGCGGCACTGCCGCCCGCGGCGGGCGGCAAAGCCAGTGGTGCCGAAAGCGACACTGCCCGGCACGACGAGGCCGCCCTGCACGGCGACGCGGTCGGAATCGAGATCGGCGATCTGCGGCCTCGCTTCGCCGAGTTGGAGGCGCATCTGCTCCACCACGGCAAGGTCCGCCACTGGTCCGAGTGGTGGGACCAGTACGTGGAGCAGCCCCTGGTCGGCGCGGACTACGAGACGTACCGACAGGTCATGGTGATGATCGGCAGCCTGTTCCGGCGGCTGCGCCCGGACCGGCACGCGCGCGGCGCCCAGGACGAGGACCGCGAGCGCTATATGTGGACGCGGATGCGCGAACACCTCGCGGCCTCGGGCGCCGACCCGGTGCAGTGCCTGTATGTGTGCGGCGCCTTCCACGCGGCCAGCCCGGTCGAGCAGTTCGGGCTGGCGGCCGAGGGCGAGCCGTACGAGATCGGCCCCCGTACGGAAACCCGCTGGATGTACGGGCTCATCCCGTCCAGCCACTCCGCCATCGAGGCGCAGTTCCAGCTGGCCCCGGGAGCGGTGTCGATCGCCTCGGCGACCTGGGCCAAGGCGCTGAAGCGGGGCCGGGTCACGCCGTTCCGGCTGGCCGGCCAGGAGGGAGGGAAGAAGCGGGAGGTGCGCGGGCGCGCCGCGCACGCGCTCGTGCCGGGTTCCCCGGAGGGGGGCACGGACCGGTTGTCCGGGTTCCTCGCCACCCCGCCGGTGCTGGACGAACTCGACGAGGCCGAGTTGCTGGGGTGGAGTGTCGACATCGTCAGACTGGCGCGCCGCAACGGCTATCTCGCCAGCACGGCCGACGCCATCGCGGTGTTCGAGACGTCCATCCTGCTGGCCGGGATGCGCGGCCGCGGCCGCCCCACGCCGTACGATTTCGAGGACGCCGCGGTCACCTGCATCGAGAAGGACACCGTGCCGGGCCGCCGCGATGTGCGCCGGCTGTGCGAGATCCTGCTGGGCGGTGACCGCATCGGCGCGGTGGGCTATGACGCGCTGCCGCCGCTGGCCCGCGACGTGCTGGACCGTCTGGAGCCGCTCGGGCTCAATCCGAGCGCACGGACGAACCAGCGCGCGTTGCTCGATCTGCAGGCCGATCCTGGGCTCAAACCCTGCTCCGACCTGCTGTGGATCCTGCGCCGACTGCTGGCGGACGTGGCCCGTCCGATCATGGGGACCCGCAGGCTGGGCGAGCGTGCGATCCAGGAGAGCTGGGACCTGGCCATCGGCCGCAACCAGCGCTCTCTCGTCCAGCTCGGCTACGAGGGCGTCACCATCGAGCAGGTGCTGGAGCAGCGGCTGCGCCGCGACGCGTGGGCGCCCGAGGCCACCGCCGCGACCGCGCTCGAGGCCGTGGAGGAGGCCATCGTCTATCTGGGGAGCCGACGGCTCGCCGACGACCTCGGGGCGCGGGCCGTGGAGTTGCTGACCGCGGAGCGCACGGTGGACGGCGCGCCCCGGGTGCTGCGCCGGATCCGCCGGTTGCTGGCCCACTACCGGGCCGCGGAGCCGGAGCTGCCACGCTGGTGCGAACGGTTCGTCACGGCGGGCTACGCGCACTACTGCACGCTGTTGCCGACGGCCTTCGCGGACGAGGCCACCGGGCTGCGCCAGGTCGCCGCCATGCTGGGCTTCCTGTTCGAGATGGAGAGTTTCGCGCTCTCCCTCGGGTGTGACCACACCCAGCTCGAACTCGCCGTGCGGCAGTCACATCCCGAAGCGCCCGACAAGGTCGCGTTGGTGTGGGCGGCCCGGTCGCGGCTGGGCCTGATGTCCTCGGCCGAGCTGCGCTCGTGCTGCGCCGAACTACTGGCCAATCCGCTGGTCATCCCGGCCTTCCCGCGCTACATGAGCGGGTTCGTCCAGGCCCTGGAGCCGGTGCCGACGCTGACGCCCTTCGTGGTCGAGCAGATCTCCACGGCGTTCGCGCGCCTGCCCGACTCGGTCCTGCTCCCCTGGCTGCCCAAGCTGATCGCGACGCTGCGCGACGGTGCGCGGGAGCTGGTGCCGGTTCTGGTGCGCGAGGCGGGCCGCACCTTCCCCGCCGCGCTGTCCGCGGTCGACGCGTGGGTGCCGCCATGGTCGGCGCGCTCGGCGGCATCGGAGGCGGAGGCGGGCGGCGCTGACGCGGCGTCGGGTCCCGTGGCGGCGCCGGGCACGGTGGTCGCGCGGCTGCTGGCCGCCCATCCGGCGGCCTGTGACGCCGTGGCCGGGGCGCTCGGGTACGACGCGGGGTGGCAGACCACCGAGCCCGCCGACGGCGGAGCCGAGTGGCAGGAGGCGGGTGAGCTGCTGAGCCGGCATCCGCAGACCGCGGACGCCGTGGCCGGACTGCTCCAGCTGCGACCGGTCGGATAGCGACCGGGGGCGCGGTCGGTCGTGAGCAGGGGGGACACGGCCGGCCGCGCTCGTGAGGCCCTGCCCCGGTCAGCGGCTCAGGGGCTCAGGGGCTCAGCGAGTGAGCCGGGCGGCGATGCCGTCGAACTCGGGTGCGCCGCGCAGCGCGGCCCGTCTGGTGTGGTGCACGAGGGACCGCAGGGCACCGCGCCAGTACCCGCCGGCCAGCTCGCCTTGGCGCCAACATGGCCATGCTCGACGCCGTGGAACTCGCCCTTGAGCTCACCGCCCACCCGAGCGAACCGGACGCCGCCGTCGGCCGCTACGAGGCCGCGAAGTACGAACGCGGCGCCGCCGCCGCGCGGGAGTCCGCGAAGATCATGGACATCGTCATGTCCCCCAGGGTCAGAAGGGCGGCAGAAGGGCCTGTGGCCCGAAGTTCGCGGCCACCCAAGCGTCGTTGTAGACCGTGTCCAGATAGCGGTCGCCCATGTCGGGGGAGACGCAGACCGCTTGCAGCAAGCGGCGCGGATCGTGCCGGTCGAGCCAGGTACGGGCGCCCCCGATGACAGTTCCGGTGGAGCCGCCGAAGAGCATCCCGCGCGCGGAGAGCGCGCGGCACGTCCGGACGGCGTCCGCCTCCGGTACATGAACCACGTCGTCGAACAGGCCGGGATCGAGCATGGGCGGCTTGACACCCGCCCCGAGGCCCGGGATCAGACGGTTCGCCGCGGGGGCGCCGAAGCTCACCGACCCGACCGCGTCGATCGCGACGATCCGGGCGGTGCTCCCCATGTCCCGGAAGTGGCGCACACACCCCATCGCGGTGCCGGAGGTGCCGACGCCGACGAACACGACGTCCACGTCGGGGAAGTGCTTGAGGATCTCCGGCGCCGTCGTGTCGTAATGCGCTCTCCAGTTGGCCTCGTTGGCGTACTGGTTCAGCCAGATGTAGCGGCTGTCCTCGGCGCAACGGCGGCGCACCAGGTCAAGGCGCGCCTGGAGGTACCCGCCCTCGGGGTCAGGCTCGTCGACGACGAGGAGGGTGGTGCCTAACGCGCGCATGGTGGCCGCGGTCAGGTCGTTGCACCGGCGGTCCGTGACACAGGTGAAGCGGAGTCCCTTGCTCGCCGCGATGACGCTGAGGGCCACACCGAGGTTGCCGGAGGAGGACTCGATGATGAGGGAGTCCTCTTTGATCAGGGAGGCGCTTTCGGCCGCGGCGATCATGGCTGCGGCGGCCTTCATCTTGACCGAGCCGCCGAAGTTGAGCCCTTCGCACTTCACATAGAGTTCACGCCCCAACAGCGAGCGCAGGTCAACGTACAGGTCGGAGCCGGTCAGCTCGTGGGGTGATGTGATGATGGTCATGGGTGTTCACTCCGCGGTGAGTCGGCCATCTCGGCAGCGACCCCGTGTGGCTGCCGTGCGGCATGCCGTTGTGCCGACGCTCGGCACGGCACAACGGCATGCGGTGAGGAAATCAGCCCCCCATGGTGCGGAGTCGTGGCTCGCCGGGAGCGGGGACAGGCAGCGCGAAGGTTCCGGTCATGAGCGCGGCACACCGGTCATGCCCGGCTCGGGCGCGTTGACGAGCACGGCCATGTTGCCCGGCGGGTGGGCGTTGTCGTACATGAGCTGGTGCAGGTCGGCGATGTCCGCGAACGGTGTGGTGCGGCTCAGGCAGGGGTCGAGCTTGCCCGCCGCGACCAGATTGGTGACTTCCCGGGACTCCCGCATGTTGGCGCAGTGGGAACCCTGCAGCCGCTTCTGGAACATCCACAGGAACCGCAGGTCCACATCCCCGTTGTAGCCGCTGGTCCCGGCGCAGGTGACCACCATTCCGCCGTTGTCACAGACATACAGCGAGGTGGGCAAGGTGTCCTGGCCCGGATGTTCCAGCACGATACGGGGCGACCGGCGCTCCCCGAGTACATCCCAGATTCTGCGGCCGAAGGCGCGGACACCGCTCACCCAGTCGCTGTACGCGGCGGTGTCGTCCCAGTCCGGCAGCCTGCCCCAGTGGTCGAACCCGGTACGGTCGATCACCCCTCGGGCACCCAGCCGGAGGCAGTGCTCCGCCTTCTCCGCGGCCGACACCACCGCGATGGGCACACCGCCGAGCAGGTCGACGATCTGGATCGCCATGGACCCCAGGCTGCCGGAGCCGCCCCAGACCAGGACCGGGTCGCCGGGCCGCACGGTGTGTGGCGGCCAACCGCACAGCTGACGGTAGGCGGTGGCGCCGCCGGCGAGGAAACAGCTGCTCTGCTCCCAGGTGAGCCTCTCCGGCTTGGGGTGCAGCTGGTACTCGTCGACCACGGTGAACTGGGCGAAGGTGCCGAAGTTGAGTTCATAGCCCCAGGCAGCCTGGGACTTGGAGGTGGCCGGGTCCGCCCCGAGCCTGATGTCATCGGCCGTCTCGTCCCACTTCAGCCCGCCGAACACAACGTGCTCGCCCACGCCGAACCGAGTGGCCCCCTCGCCGGTCGCCCAGACCACGCCCGACCCTTCGGAGCCCCCGATGTGGAAGTCGTGCGGATCGCCCTTCCGTTGCCGGGCCGCGATCACATCCACCGGCGAGCCCAGGCTGGACCAGATGCCGTTGTAGTTGATGCCGGCCGCCATGACCATCACTAACACCTGGCCGGGACCCAGCGGCGGCACCTCGACGACTTCGACCTTGATCGCGTTCTGGGGCAGGCCGTAGCGCTCCGGGCGGATCAGCGCGGCGTACATATAGCGCGGCACCTCCCCCAACGGGGGTATCTCGCCGAGCTCGTAGAGGTCTCGTGTCATATCAGTCCATTTCCAGCAGTAACAACGCGATACAGCGCATGACCGGCCTTCGCGTGCCTCAGCGGATAGAATTCGTCGGCGCTCCCGGTCACGGTGTTATCGACGCGCATACTGAAATAAGAGAACAAGCCGGAGGCTGCCCGCTAAGCGTGAGGGGTTTTCTGCATTACTGGCCGGCAGGGGCGAATTACCTGTGGATCAAGCACCGCGATTTTGCTACCGGCAACACACTCGTGTCAACTATTTCTCGCCAGGCCACAAAAGGACTGGTTGACCGCCCATCCCGGCAGTAATTCCCGTAATCCAGAAATGCGTGCGACTTCGGCCGAACTCCGCGTTCAACCACCAAATCCACGGTGGGCCGGACGTTCGGGTCGGCCCAGTGTGCCGCGGACGCGAGGGGACCCATGCTCGCCGCGGCACAGCCGCCAAGGTCGTTCATGGGATAGGCTTTTGACCTCCGGCCCCGGCCCCGCCGACGTCTGCAGAACGGACAGCAGGACAGCAATGAATGCGATAACCCCCGTTCATCTCGCCCCCGAGCCGACCGACCTCCACGGTGTCGAGGGCGCGGCCCTGCGGGCCGCGGGCCCGGTCGCCACAGTGGCGCTTCCCGGCGGAGTGGTGGTCAAGGCGGTCACCACCCGCGAAGCGGGTGCCCAGGTGCTGAACGACCCGCGGTTCTCCAAGAACATCCGGCACTGGGGTGCCCACCAGCGCGGGGAGATCCCCGCCGAGTGGCCGCTGCTCTTCATCCTGGAGGGCGAGGGGCTGCTCACCACCGACGGCGAAGTCCACCGCCGGCTGCGGCTGCCCGTCCAGCGCGCCTTCTCCCCGCGCCGGGTGCGGGATTTGCGCCCGCGTATCGAGGCGGTCACCGACCGGCTGCTGGCTGCCCTGGGCGATGTGGCTCCGGGTCAGGAGACCGATCTGCAGTCCCGTTTCGCGCTGCCGCTTCCCCTGGACGTCATCTGCTATCTGCTCGGCGTACCCGAGGAGGGCGGCCTGCGCGAGGAGCTGCACGAACTGTCGGCGGCCGCGTTGAGCAACGACGCCGGGGCCGAGGAGCTCCAGCGCATGATGGCGGAGCGCTTCCCGGCCACCCTGATGTCGATAATCGAGCGCAAGCGCGCCGGCGGCGACCACGACGACCTCACGATGGACCTGGTCGAAGCCATGGACCAGGGTGAGCTGACGGTGGCGGAGGTGATCGGCAACCTGGTGGTTACCGTCATCGGCGGCCACGAGACCACGGTGACCCTGATCTGCCACGCGGTGCGGGGCCTGTTGACGCACCCCGAGATCCTGGCCACCGCCAGGGCCCGGCAGGCGGCCGGCGAGGACCCGTGGCCCGACGTGGTCGAGGAGGCCCTGCGCTGGGAGTCCCCGGTGCGCACCCTGATGTTCCGCTACGCCACCGAGGACGTCCCCGTGGCGGGCGGCGGCGTCGTCCGCGAGGGAGAAGCGGTGCTCCTCCCCCTCGCGACCATCAACCGCTGCCCCCACGCCTTCGCCGAGCCCGACCGGTTCGACCCCGACCGGCCGGACGCCGCCCGCCACCTCTCCTTCGGCTTCGGCGCCCACCGCTGCCCCGGGGCGTCCCTGGCCAAGGTGGAAGCAGAGATCGCCCTGCGGCGGCTGTTCGAGGCCTTCCCGGACATCGCCCTCGCCCCGAGGCCCACGCCGCGCACCGCGTCGCTGGGCATAAACAGCTACCGGGAACTGCCCGTCGTCCTGCGCCCCGCCACCGCCTGAGCGGGCTCGTACCTCACTCCTGGACCCGCTCGGTGTGCTCGAACCGCACCACCGAGACACCGAGCGGCGCCACCTCGAGGGTCGCTCCGGTCTTCGCCCCGGAGATCAGGTCGAGCCCGTCCGCCGCGAGCCGGACCTGGGCGGGTTCGGTCTCGGAGTGGTTCAGCAGAAAGAGGAACTCCGCATCGCCTCCGACGCGCCTGGCCGCCTCCAGGTGTCCGGGCGCGGAGTCGACGAGCGGGGAGACCCCCGCCGCCGCCACCGCGTCGAGCAGGGTGTCACGCAGCGCGGTGGGTTCGAGACGGGTGCCGAGGTACACGACGCGGCCCCGGCCGACCGCGTTGTCCAGGATCGCGGGCCGTCCTTCCAGGTGGCCGGAGGCGTAGGTGGCGAGCACCCGCGCGGTCTCGGGGTGGATGCTGTCCTGCCACCAGTCGGAGGTCCGGGTGGTCCCGTCGGCGAAGGTCACCGCGAAGGTCTCGTCGCCGCGCGCGGGCCAGTACTCGTCGATGTACGCGCCGATGAGGCCGCGGAAGGCCCCGGGGTAGGCGGGCTGCCTGACGTGGTTGTTCGCGTCGACGACCCCGGAGAAGAACGAGCAGACGAGCGTCCCGCCCTCTTCGACGAAGCGGGTGACGGCGTCGGTGAAGCGATCGTCGACCAAGTAGGCGTTCGGCACGACGACGACCTTGTACGGGCTGAGGTCGGAGCCGAAGTGCACCATGTCCACCGCGTGATGTGCTTCCAGGAGCGGCTGGTAGTGGTCCGTGGCGAGCTGGGTGTAGTCGAAGTCGTTACGCGGCAGCCCGTGGGTCTCGGTCAGCCCCCACCAGGCGTTCCAGTCGAACAACACCGCGACCTCGGCGCGTGACCGGGCGCCCACCGCCTCGGCGATCCTCGGCAGTTCCCCGCCGAGCGCCTCGATCTCCTTCCAGGTGCGGGAGGCCGTACCGGAGTGCGGCAGCATCGCGGAGTGGAAGCGCTCGTGGCCACCGCGGCTCGCGCGCCACTGGAAGTACAGGACGCTGTCGGCGCCGTGGGCGATGGCCTGGTAGGAGCCGAGGCGCATATGGCCGGGTCGCTTGACGTTGTTCACCTTCCACTGCGACACACTGCTGGCCGCCTGCTCCATGAGGACCCAGGGCTCGCCGCGCAGTGAGCGCATGAGGTCGAAGTTCAGCGCCGCGGAGATGCGGGCGTCGTCGTGGCCGGGATTGGGGTAGATGTCCAGCGCCACGGCGTCCTGTTCGAGCGCCCAGGTCCAGTAGTCCGCGTTCTTGTAGAAGCGCATGTAGTTGGTGAGGACGGGGATGTCGTCGCGGTAGGAGCGGACGATGTCGCGTTCCATGACGAAGCACTCGAGCAGCACGTCCGAGACGAACCGCTTGAAGTCCAGGCGGCGGGTCGGGTTGGACCACGACCGCGGCACTTCCGGCGGGTTGATCTGGTCCCAGGAGGTGTAGACCTGGGACCAGAAGCGGGTGTACCAGGCGTCGTTGAGCGCGTCCAGGCTGCCGTACTTCCGCTGGAGCCAGCCGCGGAAGGCGAGCGCGCTGGCCTCCCCGTAGGAGGGCTGCCCGTATTCGTTGCTGATGTGCCACATCGCGAGGGCCGGGTGGTGGGAGTACCGCTCGGCCAGCGCCGTGGTGATCCGGGCGGCGTGTTCCCGGTAGCGGGGCGAGGCGGGGTCGAACTGGAGCCGGTTGCCGAAGCCGAAGCGCTCCCCGTCCTCCATGACCGGCAGGACTTCGGGGTGTTCGTGGGTGAGCCAGACCGGTGGCGCCATGGTCGGGGTGGCCAGGTCGACGCTGATCCCGCCCGCGTGGAGGAGGTCCATCACCTCGTCCATCCAGTCGAAGGTGAAGCGTCCCGGCTCGGGCTCGAGCGACGCCCACGCGAACACGCCCAGGGTGACCAGGTTCACCCCGGCGCGCCGCATCAGCTCGAGGTCCTCGTCCCACACCGCCCGGTCCCACTGCTCGGGGTTGTAGTCCCCGCCGAAGGCGAACCCGCCGAGGCGGGCGCGGAAGGCGTCCATACGATTGTTCATGGCTACTTGAGTGCTCCTGTCGTGATGCCGCTGCGCCAGTACCGCTGCAGCGTGAGGAAGAGGACGACGAGGGGGACGGTGCCCACCAGGGACCCGGAGATGACGATCCGGACGACATCGGGCTCGCTCATCGCGTTCTTCTGCCAGGAGTAGAGCCCGAGGGTGACCGGCCAGAGCGACTGGTCGTTGAGGACGAGGAGAGGAAGGAGGAAGTTGTTCCAGATCGAGATGAAGGCGAAGAGGAACACGGTGACCAGGCTCGGGAGCAGGATCCGCAGGACCACCGTGAAGAAGATACGGACGTCGTGGGCTCCGTCGATCCGGCCGGCCTCCAGCAGTTCGTCGGGGATGGCGGCGCTCGCGTAGATACGCACGAGGAACACCCCGAAGGCGCTGGACAGGCTTGGCAGGATCACCGCCCAGTAGGTGTTGATGAGGCCGAAGGAGTTGAGGATCAGATAGGTGGGCAGGGCGAGCACTGTCCCCGGGATGAGCACGCCACCGAAGTTGAGGCCCATGATGGCGTTGCGACCGCGGAAACGATACTTGGCCAGGGCGAACCCGCACAAGGCGGCCAGGAACGTCGAGCCGAGGGCGCCGCCTCCCGAGTAGATGAGCGAGTTCACCAGCCATTGCCGGAATACGCCGTCGCGGTAGGCGAACAGGTCCTGAGCGTTCTTGACCAGGTCGAAGTGCGAGAACCAGAGCCCGAAGGTGGTGTTGAGGTCGGCCGTCGACTTGGTCGAGGCGATCAGCATCCACGCGATCGGGACGAGGAAGTAGGCCGTCAGCGCGACGATCGTCGCGGTCAGGATGAAACGGGTCGACAGCGGCGCGCGATCCCGCCGTGCCCCGCTCGTCCACAGCGCGCGGGGGCGCCTGCGTCGGGTGGTGGTGTCACTCATCGGGATTCCTTCTCTGGAGCATTCGCAGGAAGCCGAAGGACAGCAGGAACGCGCCGATGGCGATGACGACCGCGACGGCGGCTGAGTAGTACGGCTGGTCGGACCCGAACGCGAGGTTGTAGACGATCATGTTCGGTGTGTAGTTGTACGTCACGTTGCCGGTGATCGTGCGCAGTACCGTCGGCTCGGAGAACAGCTGGAGCGTGCCGACCACCGAGAAGAGTCCGGTGATGAGGATGGCCGGGGCCACCAGCGGCACCTTGATCCGCCAGGCGATCTGCCAGTTGTTTGCACCGTCGATGCGTGCCGCCTCGAACATCTCGCGCTGGATGGCCTGGAGCGCGGCAAAGATGATGATCATGTTGTACCCGGTCCACTGCCAGGTCGCGACGTTCGCGATGGACCACAGGACGTTTCCCTTGGAGAGGAATCTCAATGATGAAGTCAAGCCGCCTGCGTGACGGGTGGGGTGGAGGTGAACAGCCTCTTGTCACGGAGCATGGCCCAGAGCACGTCGACGCGTCGTCGGGCGAGCGCGAGCAATGCCTGGGTGTGGATCAGGCCTTCGGATCGCTTCCGCAGGTAGTAGTCGCGAGACGGGCCGGGCCGCATCATCGCGGTCTGGGCGGCCAGGTAGAAGATGTGCCGCAGACGCCGGTTGTAGCGCTTGGGGCGGTGGTAGTTGCCGGTGCGGCGGCCGGAGTCCCGGGCTACTGGGGCGAGACCGGCGTGGGAGGCGAGGCGGCCGGCGTCGTGGTAGCCGGACAGGTCGCCGACGATGGCGATGAACTCGGCACCCAGGATGGGGCCCATGCCGGGCATGGACTCGATGATCTCGGCGCGTTCGTCGGCGCGGAAGGTCTCGCGGATCTCGCGGTCGTTGTCCTTGAGCCGCTCGTCCAGGGCCAGGAGCTGGTGTGCGAGGTTGCAGACCAGCTTCGCGGCCCGCTTCTCGCCCGGCAACGCGATCTGCTGGGACTGAGCCGCCTCCACCGCCTTCGCGGCGACCGCGTCGGCACTGCGGACCTTGCGCCGCTCCAGCCAGGTCGTCAGCCGCTTGACGCCGATCCGCCGCAGGGCGGCGGGGGTCTGGTACTCGGTCAGCATCACGACCGGGCCCTTGGCCGCGGAATAGTCGAAGGCCCGCTCCAAAGCGGGACAGATGCCTACCAGCAGGTCACGGAGCCGGTTGACCAACCTCACCCGGTCCGCGATCAGGTCGGCCCGGTAATTGGTCAGGATCCGGAGTGTGGTGACCAGCTCCGGGGGTGTGTCCAGCAGGGCGAAGTCCTTCGGGCGCATACGCGCCTGGTCGGCGATGACACGGGCGTCCCTGGCGTCGGTCTTGCCCTCACCCTTGTACGCCGCGGACATGCGGTTCACGGTGCGGCCGGGCACGTAGACCACGTGCTGGCCGTGGGCGACCAGCAGGGCCAGCAGCAAGGTGGAGGCCCGGCCGGAGATGTCCACCGCCCACCGCACCTCGTCGGCCCGCTCGCGGGCGGTCTCGATGAGGGCGAGGATCTGTGCCTCGTCGTTGATCACCTTCGTCGAGAACAGCGTCCCGCCGTCGGAGTCGAGGGCCACCGCCCAGTGGTGTCCCTTGCCGGCGTCGATGCCGACCCATATCCGCGTCTGCCGCGTGCTCAACGTTGCTCCGTGTCCCTCGTGACCAGCACTACGTGGCCCGCAGAACACTCCGCCGACAGGTCCCTAACCAGCGATGACCGCAGTTCTCAATCAGTGGTCGGAGCGTCCCGGAGGACCAGGCGGCCATTCCTCTCGAGCCATCAACGGCAAGTCCACATCAGCCACACCCGGTCCTCCCGGACCGCCAACCATTCTTAGGGAAGTCCACATGGGCTCCGATGCCGTCGAAGAAGTCCACGACCGGGCTCACTCCGGGCAGGTACAGGAAGGCCCAGACGATCGACGCGATGATCCCCGGTACCGCGTAGGGCAGGAACGCGGCGAGCTGGAACAGGCCGCGCATCCGGACGATCGCCGTGTCGAAGATGAGCGCCATCATCAGCGCGAGGCCCAGCATGACGGGCACCTGGACGAGGCCGTAGAGCAGTACGCGTCCGACCGACTCGAGGAAGGCGGGGTCGGTGAGGGCCTGGGTGTAGTTGTCCAGGCCGACCCAGATGACACTGGGAGTGTCGAATCCCAGGCCGCCCGACTTCTCGACGCCGTGGAAGCTCTGCCACAGTGCGTAGAACACGGGCACCAGGTGGAAGGCCACGAAGAGGACCAGGAACGGGACCACGAACGCCCACGCCATTTTCCAGTCGGCGCCGAAGCGGCGTTTGTTGCGGCGCGACGCCGAGAGGCGGGGCGGGTCCCCCGCCTGCTCGGCCCCGTTCCTCGGGCCCCGGGTGGCCGGGTCGAGGGCTGGCGCGGTCATCGGACGGACAGGCCCTTCCGCTTCAGCTGGGACTTGGTTTCGCCGTTGACCTTCTTCATCGCGTCGGGCAGCGTCGTCGACTTGTTGATGACGGACTGCAGGGCGTCATTGAGGTAGTTGGTGGTGTCGGTCATCGTCGGTCCCCAGGTCCAGGGGGTCGACTGGGTGCCGCGCACGGTGAACACCTCGCTGGGCACCTGGCCGCCGAAGTAGGGGTCGGGCTTGGTCAGCTCCGGGATCCCCTGGCCGACATCGGACGCGGGGAGGACATCGGCCACCAGCAGCTTGGCGCTCTCCTCGCTGGTGTTCAGCCAGGTGATGAACTTCATCGCCGCGTCGGTCTTGTCGGTGACGCTGGTCAGCGCCGTCAGGGAGCCGCCCCAGTACACCGGGGTGGTGTCGCCCTTCGACCACTGCGGCAGCGGGGCGACGGCCCACTTGCCGGAGAGGTCGGGGGCGTTCTCCTTGAGCGCCGCACCACCCCAGGCCGGGCCGATCCACGTCAGGTACTTGCCCTGGGCGAGCCCCTTGAACCAGGTGGGCTGCCAGTGCTGGTCACCCTTGGCATAGCCCTTGTCCAGCATCTTCTGCCAGTACTCGGCCACCTTGAGGGTCGGCTGGTCGTCGAGGTCCACCTTCCAGGCGTCCTTGTCCGTGCCGAACCACTGCGCCTTCGCGTTCCACGCCAGGGAGGCCAACCACGCGCCGCCGTTGGCGGGAAACGCCGTGGTGTACGCCTTGGGGTTGGTCCGCTTGAGCTTCGCGGCGGCCGTCATGTACTCGTCCCACGTCTTGGGGGCGGTCAGGCCGGCCTCCTTGAAGACATCGGACCGGTAGTAGAGCACCTGTGTGCCGATGTCCTGCGGCACGCCGTAGACCTTGTCGTTGACCACGACCTGGTCCCATACGGCGGGCTTGAAGTGCGGCTTGAGGTCGGCGGACTCGGATGTGATGTCCTTGAGGTCACCGGCGATGATGGTCGAGGTGAGGTTGGGGTAGTCCACCTGGGTGACGTCCGGCGCCCCGTCCTTTCCTTTGATCGCGGCCTGGAGCTTCGGGTAGAAGTCCGAGGTGATCGCCTGGAACTTGACGTGGATGTCGGGGTGGGTCTTGTTCCAGAGGGCGACCGGCTTCGACATATCGGACCACCCCCAGAAGACGATGGTCTGTTTGCCGGAGGTGGCGCTGTCCGAGGAGCCGGAGGAGCAGCCGGTGAGGACGAGGGCCAGGGCGGCCGCCGCCGCGGCCAGGCCGCGGGGGCGGAAGCACATTGCTGTGTGCGACATGATGACAACTCTTCGTTGAGTGTGCTCGGACGGATGGACTGTGCCGGGTGGCAGGCGCCGGTGGGGGGCGGCGGGTTCTAGGAGATGTCGACCGCGCTGATCCGGGGCTCGGCGCCGGTCACGCTGTGCACATCGCCGGTGAGCCGCACGGTGTGTTCGACGATCACGTCGCCCGCGTCGCGCCGGACGCTGACGCCGATGTCGCCGGGCTCGACGATCCGCACCCCGTCGCGATCGGTGAACGCCAGCAGCCGTGTGGGCACGGTGAAGCGGACGCGCGCCGACTCCCCGGGGCCGAGGAGGACGCGGGCGAAGGCGACGAGCTGTGCCAGCGGGCGGGTGACCGAGGCCACGGGGTCGCTCGCGTACAGCTGGACGACCTCGGCACCCTCCCGGTCGCCGGCGTTGCGTACGGTGACGGCGCAGCGGATCGCGTCGGCGACATCGACGGTTGGGGAGTCGACGGTGAAGTCCTCGTAGGCGAACCGGGTGTAGCTGAGGCCGAATCCGTACCGGACGGGTGGCTCGGTGTCGATGTTGGTCACCGAGCTCGCGGCACCGAGCGGCGGGTGTAGATAGCTGTAGGGCTGCGCCCCGGCGCCGCGGGGCAGGCTCATCGGCATCCGGCCGCTCGGGTTGACCCGGCCGCTCAGCACTCCGGCGATGGCGGCAGCGCCCTCCTCGCCGGGGAAGAACGCCTGCACGACCGCGGCGGCGCTGTCCAGCAGCCACCCGAGCGCGTAGCCGCGTCCGGTCAGCAGGACGACCACGGTCGGTGTCCCGGTGGCGATGACCGCCTCGACGAGGGCCCGCTGCGCGCCGGGCAGTTCCAGGTCGTCGGCGTCGCAGCCCTCCCCACTGGTGCCGCGTCCGAAGAGGCCGGAGCGGTCGCCGACCACGACGACGGCCACATCCGCGCCGGCCGCGGCGGTGGCGGCGGCCGGGATGCCGTCGGTGGCGCCGTCGTCGACACCGGTGCCGTGCGCGGTGACGATGTCGGCGGAGGCGAACTCGCGGTGGAGGGCGCCTTCGACGGTCTCGACGCCGAGACCGGTGTCGCAGTCGGGGTGGTGCGGAAGGACGTGGTTGATGAACGAGTAGCAGCCGAACATCGCGGACAGCGACTGGGCGTTCGGGCCGATGACCGCGATGCGTCCGGGCGCGGCCCGGGTGCCGCCCAGCGGGAGCACACCGTCGTTGCGCAGCAGTACGAGGGAGCGTTCGGCGATGGCCGCGGCCAGTGCACGGTCCTCTTCGGTGTCCACGTCGCCGGCGGACACATCATCGGCGGACGCACCGTCGACGGGCACGGGGTCGGGTGACCACTCGGGGTCGAGCAGGCCGAGCTCGGCCTTCTGGCGCAGCACCCGCTCGAGCGCGCGGTCCACGACGTCCATGCCGAGCCGGCCGTCCGCGATGCGCTCCTTCAGGGGCTGCAGATAGGTGACGCCGGTGGGGAGTTCGACGTCGATCCCGGCGGTGATCGCCTGGGCCGCGGCGTCGCCGCCGTCCTCGGCCACCCGGTGCAGGGTCTGGAGGAAGGCCACGGCGAAGTAGTCGGCGACGACGGTGCCGGTGAAGCCCCACTCCTCGCGCAGTGTCCCGGTCAGGTGCTCGGTGCTCGCGGCGACGGGCACTCCGTCGATCTCGGCGTACGAGTTCATCACGGAGCGTGCCCCGGCGTCCCGTACGGCCACTTCGAAGGGGAACTCCAGGACGTCACGGACCTCGCGCGGCCCGGCGTGCACCGGTGCGAGGTTGCGGCCGGCGCGCGAGTCGGAGTAGCCGACGAAGTGTTTCAGGGTGGCGATGATCCCGGCGCTCTGCAGGCCTCGCACATACGCGGCGCCGGTGACCGCGACATGGTAGGGGTCCTCGGAGATGCACTCCTCGACCCGCCCCCAGCGCATATCGCGGATCACGTCGAGGACCGGCGCCAGGCCCTGATGGATGCCCAGGCCCGCCATGGTGCGGCCGATCCGCGCCGCCATGCGTTCGACGAGCGGCGGATCGAAGGTGGCGCCCCAGGCCGGCGGTACGGGGTAGGTCGCCGCCTTCCACGCGGCGAGCCCGGTCAGGCACTCCTCGTGCACGAGGGCGGGGATGCCGAGCCTGGTGTTCTCCTTCAGCCACCGCTGCTTGGTGGCCAGGGTCGCCCGGCCCTCCCGCGGGTCCAGGGGCCGGGTCCCGTAGTGCCGGGTGATCTGGCCGAGTCCGTGAGCGGCGAAGTCGGCGAAGCTCTGCTCGACGGTGTCCATCGCGTCCTGCAACGGTGCCACGGCACCGCCCTCGCGGTCGACTCCCTGCCACAGGCCCACGAGTTGAGCGAGCTTCTCCTCCAGCGTCATGGCCGCGATCAGCTCGCGGACCCCGGCTCGGCCGCGGCCGAGCCCGACCGTTTCGTCATCGATGGCAGACACTCGTCACATCTCCGTGCTCGGCGGGCGGGCCCGCGGTTCCGACAACCAGAGCTCTGCAATTCCCCGCAAAAGTTTGCGGAAGTTCTGCGATCGAGAAGCTAAGCCGGGGTAAAAACGACTGTCAATACAACAGATCTAAAGCGCGGATCACCGGCCGTTTGCGTGGGGTCCTCGCGGAATATTCCAACAAATATTGCGGGAATTTGCGGCAGGGCAGTACCGTCGCAATGCCCTACGGGAGGGAAAGGCAGCATGACCACGCGCCCAACGATGGCGGCCGTAGCCGAGGCCGCGGGGGTCTCGGTCTCCACGGTGTCCCGGGTGCTCGCCGACAAGCCGGACATCTCGGAGGAGACCCGCGTCCGCGTCACCCAGGCCGCACACGCCACGGGCTATCTGCAGCGCAAGGGGCGCCGGAAGCAACTCGGCGGGATCCTGGACGTCCTCATCGAGGGGACCACCTCGCCCTGGGCGGGAGAGCTCATCGCCGGGGCCCAGCACGCCGCGTTCAGCCTCGGGTACACCCTGGCGCTCACCGCGACCGGCCATCCGCGCTTCCGCGTCAGCGACTGGATCGACGCACGGCGCACGCGCCCGTCGGACGGCATTCTCCTGGTGCTCTCCCGGGCGCGCCACGACGAGATCGCCGCGCTGGCGGGGCTGCCGGCGCCCCTGGTCCTCCTCGATCCGGTCGGCACCAGCGAACCCACGATCCCGACGGTGGGGGCGACCAACTGGTCCGGAGGCGCCGCGGCCACGCGCCACCTCCTGGAACTCGGCCACCGGCGCGTCGGGTTCATCGGCGGGCCCGCCGAGATCCAGTGCACCAGGGAGCGGCACGAGGGCTATCTCGCCGCACACCGCGAGTTCTCCCTCGCCCCCGACCCGGCCCTGACGCACTACGGCGACTTCAGCGTCACCAGTGGCACGGACCACGGCGCGGCCCTGCTGGATCTTCCGCAGCCGCCGACGGCGATCTTCGCCGGCTCCGACGCCCAGGCGGCCGGCGTGTACCAGGTGGCCCGCGCGCGGGGGATGCGGGTGCCCGATGACCTGTCGGTCGTGGGCTTCGACGACACGGTGATCTGCACCATGCTCGCACCGCCGCTCACGACCGTCCGTCAGCCGCTGGCGGAGATGGGGGGCGAGGGGGTGCGGCTGATCGCCCAGGAGCAGTCGCGGCACGGCTCGTCGGTCGGCCGCAGGATCGAGTTGGCGACCTCGCTCGTGGCCCGGGAGAGCACCGCGCCGCGCGCGGCCCACGACGAGGCCTGACGAGGTCTTACGGACCTGACAGGGCCCGATGGGGAGACGACTGGTTGAAGGAGCAGGCAATGAGTGTGCGATCGGCAGTGCGCATGGCGACCGTGGCGCAAGCCGCGAATGTCTCGCAGAGCGCCGTGTCGAAGGTCCTCAACGAGCGGCCCGGGGTGTCGTCCGAGGTCCGGCAGCGCGTCCTGGACGCGGTGCGGGCCACCGGTTACGAGTGGCGTCGCCGCGGGTCCCGGCGCGGATCGGTCGAGGTGGTGTTCGGCTGCGTGGCCAGCGCCGTCAACGCGCCACTGCTGCGGGGCCTTTCCCAGGTGCTCCGTTCCTCCGGGCGTGCGCTCGCGGTGAACCACGCCGATGACGACGGGGACTGGCTGGACCCCCTGCTCGCGCACCGTCCGGGTGGCGTCGTCCTCGTGCTCTCCCCGGTCCCGCCGACCGTCGTGGACCGGCTGGCGCGGTCCCGCGTCCCCACGGTCGTCCTGGACACGATCGGCGACGCGCCGGCGGGGATGAACACGGTCGGGGCGACCCAGTGGCGGGGCGGGTGGCTCGCGGCCCGCCACCTCACCGGCCTCGGCCACCAGAGGATCGCGCTGCTCTCCGGACCCCTCGAGCTGACCTGCTGCCGGGCGCGCTTCGGCGGGTATCTCGCCGCGCTCCGCGACGCCGGGATCCGTCCCGACCGCGACCTGATCCGCGTGGTGCCGTTCCAGACCGAGCCGGCCAGGCGCGCCGCCCACGCCCTCCTCGACCTGTGGAGCGCGCCGACAGCCTTCGTCACCGGCAACGATCTGCAGGGCCTGGGCGTCATCGAGGCGTGTGTGGAACGTGGGCTGCGCGTCCCGGCAGACGTGTCGGTCGTCGGGTACGACGACATCGACGCCGCCGCGTCCGCGGCCCCGGCGCTGACCACCGTGCGGCAGCCGTTCGAGGAGATGGCGGCCGAGAGCATCCGGGTGCTCGACGCGGTCACCGACGACCCCGGCCTGGCCCCGATCCGTCTCGACATGTCGGTGGACCTGGTCGTCAGGAAGTCGACGGGGCCGGTACGCAGGGACTGATCCGGCGTCGGGACCGGCTCCGCCCCCGGGCCGGCCCCGTCGCCGGGACCGGCCCTACGGGGCCTGCGGGCCGGTCCAGTCGGCCGCCACATGGCCGATGCGGACCCGCTGCGGGTGGTCGCCGACCGCGACGGACACCACCTTCTTGCCCGTCGCGAAGTCGATTGCGGTGACCTGGTCGGCGCCGCTCTCGGAGACGATGCAGGACTTGCCGTCGCCGCTCACCGTCGCCCAGTACGGCTTGGAGGTCGGCACCAGCGGACCCTCCTGGAAGGAGGCGCGGTCGACGACGGTCGCGTAGTCGTCCATCGTCCCGGCGACGCACAGCTTGTTGCCGTCCGGGCTCATCGACAACCCGTGGTGGCGGGAGTCGTTGACCCAGGTGGTGCGGTCCTCGCTGGTCGCGGGGTTCTTCGGCAGGGTCTTGGCGCGGGTGATCTTGTCCGTGGCCACGTCGTACTCCAGGAATCCGTTGAAGAAGGACACCTGGAAGTAGAGCTTCGACTCATCGGGCGTGAAGGCCACCGGCCGGACCGCGTCGGACAGGTCCTTGCGGCCGAAGGCGTCCAGCCGGTCTCGCATGTCGATGACCTTGATCTGCTGGTATGTGTTCGCGTCGACCACGGTGATGTGGCGGTCGCCCTTCGTCCAGTCCATGGACGGGTCGTCCAGCGCGGTGTTGACCTCGCCGATCGACATGTTCCACAGATACTTCCCGCCGTCGGTGAAGACGTTCTCGTGGGGCTTGTCCCCGGCAGAGAACTGTCCGAGCTGCTTGCCCGTCTCGATGTCGAGCACATGCACCGTGTTCGAGGTCGAAGCGGACACCGCGACGCGCTTGCCGTCGGGTGACACCGCCATGTGGTCCGCGCGGAACCCCGACACCGGGAAACGCCAGTTGACCTTGCCGGTGGCGAGGTCGATGGACACCACGTCGGCGAAGCTCGGGCGGGAGACGACGATGGCCGACCCGTCCGGGGTCGAGTACATGTCGTCGACGAACTGGTCATGCCCCTCCCCCGGTCCCTGCCGGATGCCGAGGAAGAACGCGAGCTTGATGGGGTTGAGGTAGATCTCGGTGAGCCGCTGATCCTTGTCCGGTATGACGTTGATCCGGCCGATCCTGGCGAGGTCTCCGCTGGACTTGATGACATCGGCCGTGCCGTCCCAGTTGTTGCCCACGAACATCACCTCCCGCAGCCCGGCGGCGCCGGTGCGCGCGTCGCCCGATGCGGTGGCCGGCTGGGCGGCGGTCGCCGCGGTGGAGCCGGTCACGGCCAGCACCACGGCAGCGGCGAGGGAGAGCAGGGTTCGCGCGGATCCGCGGTGCCGAGGGGCGCTCGCGGAGAACACTCGCCGGGTACGCCCGGCTGCGCAGACAGGCATGGTGGTTCCTTCCAGACGGCGGGGAACGCCCCTTCCGAGCGCAGTCGTGAACATGGCAACGCGCTGCCTACTGGAAAGTAATGAAGCCGTCCCCAACCCACAAGAGCTGGGGACGGCAAAAATGACACAGTCTCAACTTCACCTCGGGGCGGCCCTCACCGTGGCCGTACGAGGGCGACGCGCGGGCGTCAGCCGTCCGTCGGCCGGACGGTGTTCATGATCTTCTCGATCTCGGCGGACGTCAGCGCGTGCGGCACACCCTGGTCCGCGTAGATGACCCAGCCGTGCATGGTGCCGTCGGGGAGCTTCTGCGCGATGCTGTGCACGACGGCCGTCGGCGGGACACAGTCGCTCGGGCGGTTCGTGACCGTGACCTTGGCGGTCGCGGTGTATCCCGCAATGCCGTTCCGCTTCCACGGCTTGGCCTGGCCGACCCGGATCTTGGGCTTGTGGTCCGCACCACCGTAGGCCGCGAAGCCCCAGTTGCCGGCCCAGTTCCGGGCGTTCTCCTGCAGGGTGCCGTCCGTTCCCCCGCCGGTGGTTCCGACCGTGGCGAGTTGGCCCTTGCCCGCCTCGCCGAACGCCTTGGGGTTGGGGCTCGACGCGCAACCTCCCTGGCGGTAGTTGGCGGCGCCGTTCATCACGACGATCGGCTTGCCGTTCGCGTCGATGTAGGAGAGAGATATGTCCGGCTTGAAGACCTTCCACTGCTCGGCCTCGGCCGGCACGTCATAGCGGAAGTGGTGTTCCTTCCGGGTCTGCGTCTGCCACCCGGCGACCAGCGACTTGTCGCCCGCCGGGCTCGCCGGGGCGGAGGAGGACTCGGGCGACCCGGACGACGGCGCCTTCGACTGCGTGGCGCGGGCACCCTCGTCCTTGGTCCCGTCCTCGGTCCCGCCCTTGTCGTCGTTGCACCCGCTCAGCACCAGAGTCAAGCCGATGCCGACGGCCACGATCAGGGTCTTCTTGCTCCGGCGGGACGACACCGTGAGGGGCTGTCGACGCTGGAGGGTGTGCAGGGAATTCTGGTGCCAAGACATGGCCCGCACCCTATCGGGCCTGGCCTTCTGTCCATCCGGAGGGAGAGCCGGGTGCCCTCGCAGGGCACCACTTGACGCTCGTTCAGGCCGATCATTACATTCGGTATGGTCGCAGGTTCCCCGGAGCCCGGCGCCGAGAGCGACGCACCCAGCCGGTAACGGATGTCCTCATCACCAGCCCGGCATTGGTCGCCAGGATCGAGGTCCGAGGCGGGGTCAGCGTCCACCACATGGGAAAGCACATGTCTCTACGCAGCTCTCTCTCGCCCCGCCGGCCGCTGACCGGTGCGGTGCTGGTGTCCCTGATCGGCATCGTCGCCCTCTTCACCGTCATCGGAATCGCCCACGCGGGACCGGAGGACACCCCGCGGACGAAGAAGGCGACCAAGGCCACGCGGGCCACCGCCTCCCCCGATGCCGACCGCGCCGCCCCGCCCGACGGGGTCACGCTCCCGCCGGCCGACGGCGCCAACTTCGACTACCAGATCAACGAGCCGTACACCCCGCCCTCCGGTGTGGAGATCGTCAGCAGGGACCGCGAGGCACCGCCCGCGCCGGGCCTGTACAACATCTGTTATGTCAACGCCTTCCAGGCGCAGCCGGACGCCGACGGCGACTGGGACGCCGATCTGCTGCTCAGGGACACGAACGGCGATGTGGTGGTGGACGAGGACTGGGGTGAGGCGCTCCTCGACATCGGCACCGAGGACAAGCGAGAGCGGATCGCGGACACGGTCGGGGGCTGGATCGACGGCTGCGCCAAGGCCGGCTACCAGGCCGTCGAGCCGGACAACTACGACAGCTACAGCCGCTCCGGGGACCTGCTCACCGAGGACGACGCCATGGCGTTCATCAAGCTGCTGGCCGACCGCGCGCACGCCGCGCACCTGGCGATCGGCCAGAAGAACACCCTGGAGCTCGCCTCGCACCGCGAGGAGCTGGGCCTGGACTTCGCCATCGCCGAGGAGTGCGGGCAGCAGGGTCCCCCCGAGTGCGGCGACTACACCGAGGCCTTCTCGAAGGTCATCATGATCGAGTACAAGGACCCCGCGCTCGAGACCGCCTGCGCCGGCTGGCAGCAGCCGGGGGTCGCCATCGTCCGCCGTGACCTGGACGTGTCCGCGCCGGACGGCGACGGCTACACACGTGAGACCTGCGACTCCGTATAACCGGACCATGACAGATGTGATCACGAGTGCCAGGGGGTGGTCGTCGGCATCATCCAGTCCTGCAAGGAGCCCACCCCCGACTACCGGCACGCCGGCATCGACGCCGCCGTCCATCCGGGCTGGCACCCTCGGGGCATCGGCGGGCCGCGGACAACGAGCGTGCGATCCGCCTGTACCGTCGTCTCCGTTTCCGCCCGGTGGGCATCATGCGCCATTAACGGTCGAGCGCCACGGCGGCAACGGGTGTAAGCAGGAGATATGCGCGTTCGGCTCGGTCCTGCCCGTCCGGCCGGTTCACGGCGGTGGAGCCGGGCGCTGCTCGCCGTTCCGCTCGGAATCATTCTGGCGGTCACCCTGATCGACGCCCAGTCACCCAGGACCGTCCACATGGGACCGTTCCTGATCGCCGCGCCCGCGATCACCGCCTCGTTCGCGGGCCCCGCGGCCACCGGCGTGATCGGAGCCCTCGCCGTGGCGGCCCAGGTGATCATCGGCCAGCTGCACGGCGGTCTGACGACCCCGAACCACCAGGCGCAGATCGGCACCCTCCTGGTGATCTCGGTATTTGTGACGGCCTTCCGGTTCGCTGCCGACCGGCACCAGCGCAAGCTCACCCAGGTGCGTTCGGTGGCCGTGGCGGCGCAGGAGGTCCTGCTGCGGCCGCTGCCCGACCGGATGGGATCGCTGCGGATCGCCTCCGCGTACCTCGCGGCCGAGGAGGAGGCCCAGATCGGCGGAGATCTGTACGCGGCCGTGGCCACCGAGGACGCGGCCCGCCTGGTCATCGGCGACGTACGCGGCAAGGGGCTGTCCGCCGTCGGGGACGCGGCGGTGCTGATCGGCGCTTTCCGCGGTTCGGCCTACCGCGATCTCCCGCTGCCCGCCCTCGCGGGACACCTGGGCAACGCGATGCGCTGGAACTGGAAACACGGCAGCAAGGACGGCGAGAACCCCGAGGAGTCGTTCGTGACCGCTTTGGTGCTGGACGTCTACGAGGACCGCCCGCTGGCGGCGATGGTGAACTGCGGACACCCCCCTCCGCTGCTGCTACGGGACGGGACGGTCCGCACGCTCGAGCTCTGTGAGCCCGCGCTGCCGCTGGGGCTGACCACGGCGTCCGAGAGCGACTACAAGGCCGGAACCTTCGACTTCGTACAGGAGGATCTGCTGTTGCTCTACACCGACGGCCTCATCGAAGCGCGAAACGCCGTCGGCGCCTTCTACCCGCTCATCGACCGCGTCGCGGCCTGGACGGGCGACGATCCGCGGTCGCTGGCGCACTATCTCCGGGACGACCTGCTCCGGCACACCGGGGGGCATGTGGACGACGACGCGGCCATCGTCGTGCTCGCCCGCTGCCCCTGCGCACCCGGCGCGTGACCGACCGCGCACACCAGGAGCGGCGCGCTTCCGGGGGAGGGTGATCACCCGCATGGCTCACCTCCGTAAAGTGTGCGCCATGTCGGACGACTCGCCCCTGATCCAGAGCCTGCGCGCGGCCGTCGCGGCGGCCCCCGGCGACGTACCCCTGCGGCTGCACCTCGCCGAACTCCTGCTGACCGCGGGCCGGCACGACGCTGCCATCGCGGAAGTCGCCGTCGCGCTGCAGCACGCGCCCGGCGACCCGCAGGCGCGGGAATTGATGACCCGCGCCATGGGGGCGCCCGCCCAGCCCCTGCAGAGCGGACCGCCCGCCGCCGAAGCTCCCGAGGTCCCCGAGGTCCCGGCCGCGCGGCCGCCGTCCTCCGCACCCCGCGCAGGCTTCGACTGGCGGGCCGCCGAGGACCAGGTCGGCGACGCGGTGCCGCCCCGATTCGTCGAGACCCCGCTCACCGTCGACGGCAGGGGGGATCCCGGGGACGCCGCCGCCTGGGAGGTGGCCGCGCCCGGCGCGGTACGTCTGGCGGACGTCGGCGGCATGCACGAGGTCAAGGAGCGTCTGGAGGCAGCCTTCCTCGCCCCCATGCGCAACCCCGAACTGCGCAAGCTGTACGGCAAGAGCCTGCGTGGCGGACTGCTGCTGTACGGCCCGCCCGGCTGCGGCAAGACCTTCATCGCCCGCGCCGTGGCCGGAGAGCTCGGCGCCGGCTTTCTGTCGGTGTCCATCAACGATGTGCTCGACATGTGGATCGGCAACTCCGAGCGCAATATGCACGAGGTGTTCGCCACCGCCCGCCGCCAGGCCCCCTGTGTGGTCTTCCTCGACGAGCTGGATGCCCTCGGCGGCAAGCGCAGCCGCACCCAGAACAGCGGCATGCGCAACACGGTCAACCAGCTGCTGACCGAGCTGGACGGCGTCGACGCCCCCGCGAACGACGGTGTGTTCGTGCTCGCGGCCACCAATCTCCCGTGGGACGTGGACATCGCGCTGCGGCGCCCCGGCCGCCTGGACCGCACCCTCCTCGTGCTGCCGCCCGACGCCCCCGCGCGAGAGGCGATCCTCCACTACCACCTGCGCGACCGCCCCATCGAAAGCGTCGATCTGGGCAAGCTCGCCAAGGCCACCGACGGCCTCTCGGGCGCCGACCTGGCCCATGTGTGCGAGGCCGCGGCCGAGACGGCGCTGCTCGACTCGGCGCGCACCGGCACCGTGCGCATGATCGGCATGAAGGACCTGCTCGGCGCCGCGAAATCCGTGGTCCCCTCCACCGAACCGTGGTTCGCGGCCGCCCGCAATGTGGCCATGTTCGCCAACGAGGGCGGGATGTACGACGACCTGCTCACCTATCTGAAGAAGAGGCGGAAGCTGTGAGCCTGCACCCGGCCCTCGAACAGGCCGATGTGCTCATCGAGCTGAAGCGGTACGACGAGGCCGCGGCCCTGCTGGGCCGCCGCCTGGCCGAGGATCCGGAGGACATCCGCGCCTGGGTGACGCTCGGCCGCTGCCAGGTGGCGGCGGGCCGGGTGGAGCAGGCGCTCGAATCGCTCGGCGAGGCCCTCCAGCGCGCCCCCGAGGACATCGGCGCGCTGTGTATGCAGGCCCAGGCGCTGCGTCGCGCGGACCACCTGGAACAGCCGGAGCGCTGGCGCAAGGCGGAGGCGTCGCTGCGCCAGGCCCTGCGCGTGGATCCGCACAACAGCTTCGCGCACGCGCTGCTCGCCGAGTTCCTGATGTACTACCCGACCCGCCGCCTCGAGGCCCTGGACCTGGCCAAGGAGGCGGTGCGGCTGGACCCGGAGAGCGTGGACGCGTACCAGGCACTGTGGCGGACGGCCGGCGCCATCCCCGAGACCGAGACGTACAAGTGGGCGCTGCGCCAGGTGCTCCGCCTGGAGCCCACCAATAACCAGGCGCTGTATCTGGTGAGCATGCAGGAGGCCCACAAGCCGGGCACCACGGCCGCGCAGGCCGCGGCGGTGTACGCCGACGCCCTGGCCGCCGCCCCGGACAACACCGGGCTGCGCCACGACCTCGACCGGGCCACCTACCGGCTGCTGCGCGGCATCCGCTGGCTGGCGCTGATCTGTGTGGCGGCCGCGGGCGCCATGGTCGACCTGTTCCCCCAGGACGGCGAGGTGGCGCGAGACCTGCCGGTGCCGCTCGGCAACCGGCTGTGGGTGCTGGTGCCGATGACGGCGGTCTGGGGCTTCGGCGCCTGGCGCCGCTACCGCAGGCTGCGCACCGGCGTCCAGCTGAACGTGTGGTCCCTGGTGCGCCGCGGCCGCTGGGCCCGCGTCGTGCTCGCCCAGGCGGCCTGGGCGATGCTCTGCGCCCTGCTGATTTCGCAGGTGCCGTGGACGGAGCGCACCGTGCCGCAGACCCTCTTCTGGGCGGGGCTGGCGCCCACGCTGGCCACCGTCTGGTTCGACCGAAAGAAGACCCGCTGAGCGACTGCCCCGGCGATCGGCGCCAGGGTGGACGATGGAAGGCGGAAAGGACAGGAGAGCGACAGAAAGAGTGAAGGACATGGCCATCGAGCGGGACCCGCACCTGTCCATGATCCGCGACGTCACTCCGCGCACCCCCGACGGCTGCGAGGAGTGCCTGCGCCTGGGCTCCCCCTGGGTGCATCTGCGGCTCTGTCTGACCTGCGGACACGTCGGCTGCTGCGACTCCTCACCGCTCAGGCACGCCCGCGCCCACGCCCACAGCGAGGAGCATCCCATCATGGAGCCCATGGAGCCGGGTGAGGGTTGGCGGTGGTGCTTCATCCACGAGGCGCTGGTCTGACAGTCCCGTCACAGATCCCGGGCCGGAGCGCCCCGCCGTCGGAGATGAATCTCCGCAGCAGCTCGTTGTCCTTGTAGTCCAGCGTCGGTGAGCAGGCAGGAGTCGCAGGCCGTCGCGGTCGGGGCCGGCCAGGCCCCGCGGCGGCGACCCGGCGCTCGGCGGGCGCCATCTCCCAGGCCGCCTCCCGCAGCGCGGCCATCCACGGCTTGGCCGACTCCACGCACAGCGCGCCGCCCGCCGCGTCCCACGACAGCAGGGGGTCGGGGCGGTCGGCCGGCCAGAAGCGTCCCCGGCTGCGCGCGGCGGCGCAGGTCAGGTCCTCCAGCGCCGCGTAGAGCCGCCCGGGTGGAAGGGCCGCTCGCGCCGCCAGACGAGGGTGCGCACCCCTGTGTTCCTCGCGCTCCTGCGGCAACAGCGCGCACGCCGGATGCTGCCGGGCGGCCGCCGCCGCGACGTCGAACCCCTCCATCAGGGCGGCGCCGAGGGCCGCCTCGCCCGTACGCACCCGCCGCGCGCCGGGCGTGAGCTGGGCGAGCAGCGCGTGGTCGCCGTCGTCGGCGGCTCGTCGGCCGCGCCGCCTTCGGCGACTGCGATCACCGTGGGGTATTCGAGTCGCGAGGTAGGGCACCACGAGGGCCGGGTCGACCGCGGTGACCACTCCGGTCAGCACCAGGGGCGCGCCCTCGGCGGCAATGATCGCGGCCATGGCCTGGGGCTCGGCAGAGTCCCACAGCTCGACGACGGCCAGCCGGTGGCCGCCACCGTCGCCCCGTCGCAGCAGCTCCGGGACCAGGTCCTCGCGCAGCGCACAGCACGCGCAGTCGTTCCCCAGGGGCGCGTCGCCCCGGTCGAGCAGGCCTGAGGCGTCTCGTACGGTGCGGTGCACGGCGCCGTCGGCGGGGACCGTCAGGTCGTGGTGCAGCGCGATGGAACCGGGCACCACGCGCAGGATCTCCGTGTCTCCGACCGGTTCCATCGGCTCCCCCGTCCGCGCCCGTAGCGCCGCTCGAAGCGCTCGACGCGGCCGGCGGTGTCCACGACTCGCCGGGTGCCGGGATGGGTACCAAGCGCTACCGGCGGCCGGGAGTTCGTCACCAGCGCGGCTCATGAGGGTGGCGGTCCCCCGGCCGCCACTGACCGCCGATCAGGGGCAGCAGCGTCACATTGGGGGTGGCGGGAGGACAACGGCCGCCGATCCGCGAAGGTGCTCGTTTCTCCCCCGCGGCACGCGAACGAGTGAATCGTCGTACCGGCAACGTCGCATATTCCACGTGACCGCCGTGGCCGGCCGGACACTTCGCGCGCGCCGTCAGGAGATGTATCCCTCGCGCAGTGCGTAGGCCACGGCGTGGGCGCGGTTGCGCAGGCCCAGGCGGGCCGTCAGGCGTTGGATGACGTTCTTCACGGTCCGTTCGGAGTAGGCAAGTTTGACTGCGATCTCACCGGTGCCCATCCCCTCCGCGACCAGCCGCAGGACATCCGTCTCACGCGGCGTCAGACCGAGTGGCACCCCGGGGCGGCCGACCGCCCCGGGCCGCAGCGCGCCGACCTGGCTGACGAGTTGGCCGATCAGGTCGGTGGGAAGGTCGCCGTCGCCACGGGAGGCCGCGAGGACCGCTTGGAAGAGGCGGTCCCCGGTGGCCTCGCGCCGCCAGACGATGGCCCCGACGCCACACTCGATCACATCGAGCAGTTCGGCCCGGCGGATCAGGCTCGCGACCAGGACCACGCGCAGCCCCGCGTCGTGGATGAGCCTGCGCAGGCTGGAGAGCGTGGCCTCGTCGACCGAGTCCGCGAGCAGCACCGCCGCATCCCCCGCCTTGGCGTCCGCCTCGTCGAGGAGGGCGACCTCGGGGTGCCGGCGCAGCTGGCCGATCGTCCCTTCCCGGGAGATCGGGTCCTGCGCGTGGATCACGACGGAAATCCTGCGCCTGGATTCTTTTGTCGCCGACTGTGGATTCGGCGGCTCTAAAGAGGCGCGCAATGTTCTCCCTCTGTCCACCGTTGAAACGGATTGTACGGCTCCGGATTTGGTCATACGCTGGCCGACCTCAGCGACCGCGCGAAATCCTCCCTTATCATTCCGATATCACCGGCAGCCCCTACAACGAAAACGCTAAGGAAAATCCTCGAAAAAGCGCCGCGCAGACATGAACGCGCAGGCAGGCTCGGGCGGGTGGTGATCGCGAGCGGCCGCCCGGGCACCCCGGTGACCGGTCCCGCTCGGGGAACCCGCCGCGGTCGGCCCGCGCGCCCCGAGGGACGCCCCCCGTTGCCCGAAAGGCCCAGACACAATGCCCCAGCACACCTGGACCTGCTCAAAGCGGGCTCTATAGCGTCGCGTTCGGAGTATCCGGGCTTGTCGCCTGCGCCCCGCGGTGGCCACACCAAGAGGGCTTTCCGGTCCCTGCCGGACAACTCATCCCGCACGGCAGCCCCTTCCCTCGGACCCTGCCGCGCAGGCCCTGGGAGAACCCCCACGCGTGCTGACAGGGAAGGAACTCACTGCTCATCGAGGACGGCCGGCCCGTCTCCCTGGCACAGCTCTGCCAGGACCTGTGGCAGGGGTCCCAGCCGACCGGGGCCGTCTCCTCAGTACGCGCGCACATCAGCAGACTGCGCTCGGTGCTGGAACCCGTACGGCGCGGCCGCTCCACCCTCCTGGTCAACGGCCCGGCCGGCTACGCCCTGAAGGTGCCCGGCGAGGCGCATGACACCACACGTTTCGAGATGTCCGTGACCCAGGCCCGGCAGGCGATGCGGCGCGGCCAACTGGACGTCGCTCACAAGGAGATAGACGAAGCGCTCGGACTGTGGCGCGGCGAGGCCCTGGGCGAGACCGCCGAACACGCCTTCGCGGCGCGCGAGACGGCCCGGCTCAACGCCGCACGCCAGGATGCCACCGAGTTACAGGCCACGATCCTCATCAAACGCGGCGACCTGGAAGCCGCGATCGGCGTGGCCGAAGGCCTCACCGTCAGCGCCCCGCTCCGCGAGGCCTCATGGGCGCTGCTGATGCGCGCGCTGTACGGGGCCGGGCGGTCCGTCGAGGCGCTCAGGCAGTACGAGCGGTTCCGCACGTTCCTGGCCCAGGAACTCGGCCTCGACCCCAGCCCCGGTCTCTCCGATCTGCACACCGCCATCCTGCGCCACGACACCCAGGTCCTCGGCGAGCCCCACCCGACAAGCCCCGCGGTGACCCTGTCCCCCGCCCGAACCGCCTCCGCCGCGGCGCCTTTGGTGGGCAGGGCCGAGGAGACCGCACAGCTCGCCGCCCTGCTACGGGCCGCGGCCGCGGGGCGCACCCAGTGGGCCGTCGTCTCGGGGGAGCCGGGGTCCGGTAAGACACGGCTACTGGAGGAGATGTCCGCCGGGGCCGAGGACGCCGGGTTCACCGTGGCGCGGGCCAGTGGCGGCCAGGCGCTCAGCGAAAGCCACGGCATCTCCCTGGTGTGCCCCGCCGCCCAGCTCCTGGACGCGCTGCGCCGGGAACGGCCCGGCACCGGCCCCGACGCCCGCCCGGGGAACACCGCCGTGGCCCGCCCCGATGAGGACCGGCTCGCCGCGCTCGTCCGGGAGCTCACCCAAGGGCCCGCCTTGTGCGTCATCGACGACCTCGACTGGGCGCCACCGGACTTCCACGATCTGCTGCGCCGGCTCACCGCCGTACTGCGGGAGGCCCCCGTCGCCGTGGTGTGCGCCCTGCGGAACACCGCGTTCATCTCGGCCACCGGCCCGGCGATCCGGGTGGCCGGTTCCAGCTCACCGTCGTTTCTGCGCACCGCGGTGTCGGACTGCGCCGACGCGGCGGCGGCCGTGCTGCTCACCGAGGAGTCGACCGCCGAGTTCGACCGGCTGGAGGTGGCCGACGCGGTCGGCACCGCGGTCGCCATCCGCTCGCACGCCAACCCGCTGCTGCGCGGCGCCCGTCTCACCGCGCCCGGCAAGTACGGCTTCGAGGTGGTCGACGACGGGCGCGGACGCCTGGAGTCCTGCGCCGTCGAGCGGGCGGGCCACGGCGGGATACGTGTCGCCGACGGCGGCAACATCCGCATCGACGACTGCGCGCTGCGCTCGTCCTCGGAGACCGGCGTCTCGGTGGGCCGCGACGCCGTCGCGGCCGTGCTCGACTGTGAGATCGACACCAGCGGCGCCTCGGGCGTGGCCGTGGAGGAGGGCGGGGAGCTGGCCCTGACCCGGGCCCGGGTCACCGGGGCCGGAGCACACGGTGTGCTCCTGGCCGCGGGCTCCCGCGCACAGCTGCACCACTGTGAGATCAGCGGCAGCGTCGGCGACGGCATCCGGATCGACAGCGCCGAGCCGGTCAGCGTCACCGGCTGCACCGTACGCGAGAACCGGGGCGCCGGCCTGACCCAGACCCGGGTGAGCGAGCGTCTGGAGGTCCTGGAGCTGACCAGCGCCGACAACGCCACACCCGACATCTGGGGCGCCGCGGTGACCGCGAACACCACCGGGCGCGCCTCGCGGAAGGGCTCGGGCTCCGGCTCCGGCTCCGGCTCCGGCTCCGGCGAGTCCAAGGAGCCGCTGGACGAGCTGGAGGCCCTGATCGGCCTGGACGGCGTCAAACACCAGGTGCGCACCCTGGTCAACCTCAACCAGCTCTCCCAGCGGCGCCAGCGGCTGGGCATGCCGGTGCCGTCCATGAGCCGCCATCTGGCGTTCGCCGGCCCGCCCGGCACCGGCAAGACCACCGTGGCCCGCCTCTACGGCTCCATCCTCGCCCAGTTGGGCGTCCTGCCCTCGGGCCATCTGGTCGAGGTGTCCCGCGCGGATCTGGTGGCCCAGGTCATCGGCGGCACCGCCATCAAGACCACGGAGGCGTTCAACGAGGCCATCGGGCGGTGTGCTGTTCATCGACGAGGCGTACACCCTCACCCCCGAGGGTGGCAGCTCCAACGACTTCGGCCGCGAGGCCGTCGACACGCTGCTGAAGCTGATGGAGGACCACCGCGAGGACGTCGTGGTCATCGCCGCCGGCTACTCGGCGGAAATGACCTCCTTCCTGCAGTCCAACCCGGGTCTGGCCTCGCGCTTCACCCGCACCATCGAGTTCACCAACTACTCCGTCACGGACCTGGTGACCATCGCCGAGAGCATGTGCGCCTCCCACCAGTACGAACTGGGCCCCGGCACCACCGAGGCGCTGGCCGCCCACTTCGAGGCGATGGACCGGGGCGCCACGTTCGGCAACGGCCGTGCCGCGCGCCGGGTGTTCGAGGAGATGGTGGACCGCCAGGCGTTCCGCCTCGCCACCATGGCCGAACCCGCCGAACGCGACCTCACCCTGCTGCTGCCCGAGGACGTCAGCGACGAGAGCGGTACGGAGCAGAAGCCCGGCGAGGACCGGGAGGCGATGCTGGCCCGGCTGGAGGCCATGGTGGGCCTCGGCGCCGTCAAACGCGAGGTCACCGATCTGCTCTCCCTGCTCACCACGGTCAAGCAGCGGGAGGCGGCCGGGCTTCCCGCCCCGCGGATCAGCCAGCATCTGGTGTTCTCCGGCCCGCCCGGCACCGGCAAGACCACCGTGGCCCGCCTCTACTCCGGGCTGCTGCACTCCCTGGGTGTACTCCCCCGCGGCCAGTTGGTGGAAGTGGCGCGCGCCGACCTGGTGGGGCGCTATGTCGGCCACACCGCACAGCTCACCAAGGAGGTGTTCGAGAGCGCGATGGGCGGTGTGCTGTTCATCGACGAGGCGTACACCCTCACCCTCGAGGGCAATTCCAGCGACTTCGGCCGCGAGGCCGTGGACACGCTGCTGAAGCTGATGGAGGACCACCGGGACCAGGTCGTGGTGATCGTCGCCGGCTACACCGCGGAGATGCGGCGCTTCCTGGACCCCAACCCCGGCCTCGCCTCACGCTTCTCCCGCTTCGTGGAGTTCGAGAACTACACCACCGACGAACTCCTCACCATTTTGGAACGGCACGCTGAGGAGTCCGGCTACACCTGCCCGGCAGCCACGCTGGAGGCGCTGCGCACCCATATCGCGGCCATTCCCCGCGACCGCTCCTTCGGCAATGCGCGGCTGGCCCGGCAGCTGCTCGAAACCATGATCACCTACCAGGCGCGGCGGCTGACGGCGCTGCGCCAGCCGAGCGTGGACGACCTGCGGACGCTGCTGCCGGAGGACCTGCCGACCGTCGGACAGGGCGTGCTCGGGTGACCGCGTAACGCGGAGAGACGCCCCCCTGGCCGGGCGAGGTCACCTCGCCCGGCCAGGGGGCCGGGCAGCCGTCGTAACCGGGCCACACCCCGGGGCGCGGCCCGGTTACGGCTCGGCGTACGCGGCGATCCGCGTTCCACTTGTCAACCGGTCGGGTATTTCACGTGGGAATTTATCTCCCGTCCATCCGAGAATGCTTTCCTTTCCCTGAGGGACTGCAAAGCAGTGGCGGAAGGGCGGGCTCGGCAGTGGTGGATACGAATATGCCAGGCGGCGGGCGCGGGGTTCTCGAAGGTGCGTTCGCCTTGCTGGAAGCCGTGGAAAGGGCCGGGGAATCCCGGCTGACGGCATTGGCCGCGGAGAGCGGATTACCGAAGACGACCGCACGTCGACTTCTCGAACAGCTCGTCGAATTGGGCGCGGTGGAGCAGTCGGGTGGCCTTTTCCGAATGGGTTCGCGCATGTTCCGACTGGGCCTCGGCTGGCAGCCGCACCCCGGCATGCTGGCTCTCGCCCGCAGACCGGTCCACGAGTTGGCGAGAGCCACCGGTGCGACGGTGGGAATCTTCGTACTGCGCGAGGGCCGGGCGCTGACGGCCGCCGCGGTCCCGGGCGAATGGGAGTCCTTCGCGCCGATGCGCGCGGGGATGACCTTTCCCTGGACGACCGCCGCGGGAAAGGTCCTGGTGGCGGGCGCACCCCCCGAGCTGCCCGTGGACCCGCCGTCCAGGACATGGACGCGGGAGGCGGCAGGGATCCGGGAGGCCGGGGTCGCCGTCGACCGCCAGGAGGTCGCCGAAGGGGTGTGCTGTGTCGCCGTCCCCTTGCACGGCCAAAGGGGTACGGCCGTCGCGGCCCTGTGCGCCCTGGTCGACCCCTCCCAGCCGCTGTCCTCGCTGACGGCCTCGGTGATGCGGACGGGGAGGGTCATCGGCGCCGCGATGCAAGGGCGCCCGGGGCGCTGATCCGCTCAGCGGCACAACAGATGTCCCGGAGTGACCCGCTGTGCGAAGGTCGGGCCCAGTGGCCCGGAGTGCGGCCCCCGTCACCCTCTGTGGAGATCATCATGACCGATGTGCTCGAGTCCGGATCAGGATCCGGGTCCGGAGCCGACACGCCGAGCGCCGCCTCACCGGTGCCGCCGCTGCCTCAGCCGACGATCCCGCCGACGACTCCGCCGGTGACGGCGCCCGTGCTCGACCAGTCGACCCGTGAGATCGACAAAGCGACCTTCGTGCCCCTGGACGTGGAGACCCCACCCATCGGACAGGCCCTGGCGAAGGCCGCGTTCGTACGCCAGCTCCAGCTCCAGCCGGACGAGGCGGAGGTGATACGGGACCGGTACCCCGAGCTCGCCGAGCCCCTGCGGGACCCGCTCACCCCGTCCCCCTTCTCCCCCGCCCCCCTCTCCGCCTTCGCCGCGATCCCCACCCACGCGCTCGAGGAACTCGGGCAGGCTGTCGTCGCCCTGCGCCACGAGCGCGCGGAAGACCCCGACCAGGCCGGCGAGGCCGCGCGCGGCGCGGCGCTGCAGGCGCTGCAGACCGCCGTGGTGGCGGCCAAGGGCCTCGAGGCCAACACCACCGCGCCCCGGATGGGCCTGATGAACCTGGAGCGGCTGGAGATGACGCCGGCCGGGATCGAGCGCGGCGAACTCGTCGCCACCATTCCCCTGGCCCCGCAGGAGGAGACCGCCGTCACCTACAAGGAATGGTCGGTCCAGAAGAAGGAGTTCAGCTCGATCGTCACCGACTCGCTGGAGACCTTCAGCGAGACCGGGGTGACGGACAACACCGAGCTGTCGCAGTCGACGGCCTCGCAGCAGCAGCACTCCAACCAGTTCAACATCACCGGGACCGTCTCCGGCGGCATCCCCGTCATCTCCGGCTCGGTCACCTCGGGATACACCGGCCAGGACACCTCCTCCCAGTCGGCGACCGACAGCAGGAAGCACGCGACCACCCTGACCCAGAAGGCGTCCACCCGGGCCCGGCAGGAGCACAAGGTCACCATCACCACGACCACGGTCACGGGGACCTCGCAGACCACCACCAGAACGCTGAGGAATCCCAGCGCGACCAACCCGATCCGCATCGACTACTTCAGCCTGATGCGCAAGTGGCGGGTCCGTCTCTACCGGTACGGCATGCGGCAGACGTACGACGTCGTCCTCCCGGAGCCTGCCGCCACGATGCGCCGCCCGTACGCGGAACTGGAGGCGCTGAAGGCCCAGCTCGGGCCGTTCGTCTTCAACGTCCCGCACAACGACATCACTGCCGAGGTCCGCAAGGGCGACCCGGAGCCGCCGAAGACGGATCCGCCCACCCCCAAGTCGCCGCACTACCTGGTGCTCGCCGACCAGTTCGACGCGCAGGTCCCGCCGCCGCCCCCGGACCTGCCCCCGCAGACGTACGCGGTGGAGACCGGGCCGCTTCCGCAGGGCCGTGGCGTCACCAGGATGCCCCTCAACCTCCCCGCCGGGTACGAGATCGTGAGGATCACCATCAGCGGCCGGATGACGAGCTTCGCCGGCCATCTGGGCCAGTTCACCATCGAGGGCACGACCCTCCCCTTCGACTCCTTCCCGGACAAGATCTTCGATCCGGGCACCGTGCTGAAGCGGGGCACCGATGGCGGCGACTTCATGGCCGGCGCCACTGGGACCCCGGTGCTCGTCCTGGTCTTCGACCAGGTGTCCACCCAGTCCCTGCTGCTGACCGCCGAGGTGCGGCCCACCCACGCCGCCATGGAGCGCTGGCAGTTCGATGTGTGGAACGCGCTCTACACCGCCGCGCAGACGAAATACTACGCGCAGCAGCAGGACATCGCCGGCCGGATCTCGGCGCTGGAGGCGCGGCTGAACGACGTGGACACGCTCACCCTGCGCCGTGAAGAGAGCGACGAGATCATGAAGAACGTGCTGCGCTACCTGCTCGGCGGCAGGTTCCCCAGCATGCCGAAGGAGGTTCTCGACGCGTTCGCCGCGGCCAAGGTGGACGTGGCGCACGGTACGGGCTTCGAGGGAAACACCGTCGGCCCCGACTCGACGCTGTGGACCACGGTGCGTCAGTACGAGGACGTCGTACGCTTCGTCAACCAGGCGATCGAGTGGGAAAACGTGGTGAGCTTCCTCTACTCGTACTTCTGGGACCTCCCCGAGAGCTGGCGTTTCATCCGCGGGATCGAGCACCCCGACGCCAACCGGCAGGCGTTCCTGCGCGCGGGCAGCGCGCGGGTCGTGCTCACCATCCGCAGGGGGTGGGAGACGCGGTGGGTGAACTTCGTCGAGCACGGCGTCATCGACGACCCGAACACCCCCGAGAACCCCTCGCAGTACTGGACCGTCGCGCAGGAGATCGCCGCCTACGACGACCGCAACTATCCGGGCATCCCGCCCGCCAACCCCGGCCGGGCCGCGGCCCGGCTGGAAGACGCGGTGTTCACCACCTCGACCGCCACCGTGGGCCCGTCCACCCGGCCGGTCTCCATCCCGGTCGCCTCCAGCGCGGGGTTCGTGGTCGGTGCCCAGGTCGTCATCGACGCGGTCCACGGCCTGGAACACAGCCAGGAGGCGCAGAAGATCACCAGGATTCCCGACGGCACCCACATCGAGGTCGCCGGGCTCGACAAGGCACACGCCGGGTCACCGACCGCGCCGTTCCCGGTCATGCAGCCGGGAGAGAAGGGCGAACTGATCGCCGAATGGAACGAATACACCCCGACGTCGGGCACGGACATCGCGGTCACCAGCAATCTCTCGGCCATCTCCTGAAGGGCGTTGGTGCGTCATGGCCTCCCGGCTCGACACCCAGCAGGTCACGATCTGCCCCGGAGAGGGCAACTTCACCCGGGGCGCGGGGCGCGTGCAGGGCACGGCGAAGGGTGAACAGAACACCATGGAGTGGCAGTGGGCCCAAGGGGCCATGTTCGGCTACTTCTATCCCGACTTCAAAAGCCGCTGTCCCGAGGCGTCCTTCGTACTGGTCGAGAACGAGTACACGCGTCTGCTCACCAACATGACGGGACCGGACCGGTTGCTGGAGCGGCTGTTCAGGGAGTTCCGCAAGGACTACAAGGCCGGGGGGCAACTGCGTCCCGACATTCTCGGATTCTGTGCGAGGCCCCCGCAGGCCGGTCCGATCGTGCTGGAACTGCTGGAGGTCTCCACGGCGAATCAGGCGGTGGCCACCCTCAGAGACGACATCGGCTACAAGCTGAACAAGTTCGAGCAGATCATCCGCAGGCTCGATCCCGACATCAAGGAGGGCTTCAGCCTGACCTCCTACAGTGTCCAGGCCGGTGCCTCGAAGTGGCGGCCGACGCCCATGTACCAGCGGATCGTCCCGCTGCCGCCGTCCACCGACGAGAAGGGCAACAAGTACATCGAGTGGATCTGCTTCCAGCCGACGTTCAACCGCAACTGGCCCTACGGAATCGACGGACTGCTGCTGTACGAGATCCACCGCATGCCCTACAACTCGGATCTGGCGGTCGTGCGCAAGCTGGTCGACGAGGAGAAGCGCCGCCGAGCGGCCGCCCGGACCCCGTACGGCGTGACCCTGACCCCGTGGCTGAACGAGGAGTACCTCAATCGGATGCCCCAGGACCGGGACGCCCTCCGGATGGCCGCCGCGGTCATGGGCGTCGGGCTGCTGGCGCTGCTCGCCGTCGAACTGCTGCCGGTGGTCGCGGGCCTGGAACTCGGCGCGGCGGCGCTGGGGACGGGCCTGGCCGAGACGGGGGCGGGAGCGGGGGCGGGCGTGGCGGCCGAGGCCGGGGAGGTGGGCGCGGCCGCCCTCGCCGCACGCGCCTCCGCCCTGCCCACGGCGCTGGAGACCGCGGGCAAGTGGCTGTCGGCCCTCGGCCGCCGCCTGGTGCTCAGTCCGAAGCCGGCGTTCGCGGGCTGATCCGTGAAAGGCTTCTCAAGGCGCCGCACATGGCTGGGCCTGCCTGGTCAGGCCGGTGAGCATGCGGTGCCGCTGCAATCGGCGTCCGTGCGGCAGGCCTTGCGGTATTCGCTGGGGCTCACTCCGTGGATTCTCTTGAAGGCCGCGCTGACGCCGAACGCGTCCGCGTAGCCGACCTGGTGCGCCACCGCGGCCACCGTCGCGGTGGTCTCCGTCAGCAGGTCGGCGGCCAGGGTCATCCGCCAGTCGGTCAGGTAGGTCAACGGCGGCTTGCCCACCAGCTTGGCGAACCGACCGGCCGGCGTCGTGCGCGACACCCCCGCCTCGCCGGCCAGGGGTCGCCAGCGTCCAGGGCTTGTCCGGCGCGGCATGCATGGCCCGCAGCACCGGGCCGACCGCCTCGTCGCCCAGCTCGCGGAACCAGCCGGGAGGCACGGCCCCGCACTGGTCGAGCCAACCCCGCAGGGCGCACACCAGCAGCCAGTCGAGCAGGCGGTCCAGCACGACCTGCTGCCCCGGCGGGCACGAGGCGGCCTGCGCGTCCGGGAAGCCGAGCAGCGACGCGCACCCGTCGTTGCCGGGCATCACCAGCACAGGTGGCAGCCCACGGGAGACCCAACCCTCGCCCCGCAGCGGCGTACACAGCGTCAGCGATGCCCCATCGGTGAACCGCAGCGTCCACGGCGGCGACAGCTCCCTCCGGCTGAAGCCGACACTGTCCGAACGCATGGCCGACCGCCCTGGAAGGGGCGTCGGCGGTCTATCTCATGGCCCCGAGGACCCGGCACTCGCCCAGATCTTCGTCAAGCAGGCGACCGAGGCGGGCGTCGGTCGTTTCGTGGCCCTGTCCGCACGCGGAATCGAACAGCTCCCCGCAAACTCCTTCCAGGGCATGACCGCCGCGGAGCAGGCCGTGCGCGCCTCCGGTGCGGAGTGGACGATCATCCGCCCGAACAACTTCAACCAGAACTTCGACGAGGACGTATGGCGCGCTCCGCTGCGGGACGGCCTGCTCGCCCTGCCGATCGGCTCCGTGCCCGAGCCGTTCATCGACGCCCAGGACATCGCCGATGTCGCCGCGGCCGCGCTGACCTCGGACGGCCATCACGGACAGGTGTACGACCTCTCGGGGCCACGGGCGCTCACCTTCGGTACGGCGGTGGCGACGATCGCCAGGGCAGCGGGGCGGTCCATCCGCTACGTGGAGCTCACGCCGGAGGAGTACCGGGCCGAGCTCCTGGCCGAAGGCGTACCGGAGGAAGCCGCCACAGAGCTCAATGCGTTGTTCGCCGGGATGCGCGCCGGACACTTCGCCGAGCCCGGAGACGGAGTGCGGCACGTGCTCGGCCGCGACCCCATCGATTTCGACACCTACGCCGCCCGGGCCGCCGCGGCCGGCGCGTGGTCGTAGCGACGCGTCCGGCTTGCGCCGGGCCCGGCGCCGTCCGCCCTGCCATCCTCGTGGGCAGGGCGGGCTCACCGCCGGAGCAAGCCCGTTGCCCAGCGTTGCCCTCCTGACCTGCAATATCTCGCTTGGCACACTATTTTCAAGTGTCGGCGCACCTCGGCACCGCCATAGACTCGAATCACCTCGGGGCCCCACCCAGGAGGATGCGATGCTGCGGCAGACCCGACTGTCCGGTGAGTCCGCGGACTACCTCGCCGCCCGCGAAGAACTCCGCCTTGCCGAGATCGACCTCATGCGCCACCGCGAAAGGGTCGCGGCCCAGCGGCGGGCGCTCCCCCAAGGGCCTCCGGTCGACGACTACGTCTTCATCGAAGGCCCCGCCGACCTCGACGCGGGCGACACCCCCGAACGCCAGACCACCCTGAGCGGGCTGTTCACCGCCCCGGACCGACCGCTGATCGTCTACCACCTCATGTACGGCAAGCTGCAGACCGAGCCGTGCCCGATGTGCACCCTGTGGACCGACGGCTACAACGGCATGGCCCACCACATCGCCCAAAGCGCCGACTTCGTCATCGCCGCGGCCGCCGACCCGCCCGCCCTGCGGCAGCACGCCCGCAACCGCGGCTGGTCCCGGCTGCGCCTGCTGAGCTGCGGGGACAGCACGTTCAAGTACGACCTCGGCAGCGAGGACAAGGACGGCGAGCAGGACTCCACCATCTCCGTCTTCACCCGGGACGGTGATGGCACGGTCCGCCACCGCTACTCCGCCCACCCGCGCATGGCCGAGGACATCCAAGAGCGCGGCATCGACCTCCTCAGCCCCGTCTGGCATCTCCTCGACCTGACGCCGGGCGGCCGCGACGACTGGTACCCGCGGCTGGACTACTGATCGCACCCATGGGCTGGACGAGCGATGAGCTCACCCGGCTCGAGAACACGCAAGAGCTGCGGGTGGCATCCCTGCGGCGAGACAATGGGCTGAGCAGCCGGCGGACGATCTGGGTCATCCGCCACGACGACGAGATCTGCGTCCGGTCCGTCAACGGCCCCACCTCCGTCTGGCACCGGGGCACCCGGGCCCGCCGGGAGGGCCGCATCCGGGCCGGCGGCGTCGACAAGGGCGCCACCAACATCACCCAAGCTGTTGAAGGATCAATCGCAACCGCGTTTGGGAGAAATCGTGCTCACCGTCAACGCGTACGCCGCGACGTCGGCCACCGAACCGCTCGCCCCGATGACCATCGAGCGCCGTGAGGTCGGCCCGCACGACGTGCTCATCGAGATCAAGTACTGCGGCATCTGCCACTCCGACATCCACCACGCCCGCAGCGACTGGGGCCCGGTGACCTACCCGGTCGTCCCCGGCCACGAGATCGCGGGCGTCGTCACCCAGGCCGGCTCCGAGGTGACCAAGCACGCCGTCGGCGACCGGGTCGGCGTGGGCTGCCTGGTCGACTCCTGCCGCACCTGCGTCAACTGCCGCCACGGCCGGGAGCAGTACTGCGTCCAAGGTGGCGGCACCCTCACCTTCGGCTCCGTCGACAAGGACGGTCGGCTCACCCAGGGCGGCTACTCCACCCATATCGTGGTGACCGAGGACTTCGTCCTGAAGATGCCCGACGGCCTCGAGTTCCACCACGCCGCTCCGCTGATGTGCGCGGGCATCACGACGTACTCGCCACTGCGCCGCTTCGGTGCCGGTCCCGGCAAGAGGGTCGCCGTCATCGGCCTGGGCGGGCTGGGCCACATGGCCGTCAAGTTCGCACGCGCGATGGGCGCCGAGGTCAGTGTCTTGTCGCAGTCGCTGAAGAAGATGGACGACGGGCTGCGCCTGGGCGCTGACCACTACTACGCCACCAGCGACCCCGAGACCTTCGAGAAGCTGGCGGACGCTGTCGACATCATCATCAACACCGTCAGCGCCAAGATCGACCTGGACGCCTTCCTGGGCCTGCTGGCCGTGGACGGCGCGCTGGTCAACCTGGGCGCGCCGGCCGAACCGCTGTCGCTGCACGTGTTCTCGCTGATCAGGAAGGGCCGGTCGTTCGCCGGTTCGCTGATCGGCGGGCTCCCTGAGACCCAGGAGATGCTGGACTTCTGCGGCGAGCACGGCCTCGGCGCCGAGGTCGAGATCATCCCGGCCGAGGGGATCAACGAGGCGTACGACCGCGTCCTCGCCTCCGACGTCCGGTACCGCTTCGTGGTCAACACCTCGACGCTGACCTGAGATCCCCACTGCCTGTGTGCCGCCGCCTGTGTGCTGCCGCGTGCCTGAGCGGCAGCACACAGGCCCGTTCCGGAGTAGCGACCCATGCATTGACATGTCCACAAGGGGCCCCCATGGCCCAGGCCAATCCTATCCGTATTCGGAACTGCGTTCCCATTCGCGAACGGAAGAGGTCATCGGATGGCACGAACCAGAACCGCCCTGTGCGCTGTCAGGTCACCGAGGTCGGCTACAACGCCCTCCACAACCGCCTCGGCACCGCCATGCCCAACGCCCAGAAGTACACCGAGGCACACCGGCCGTCCGGTACGGACAACTACTTCAACGCGTGGACGACCCTCACCCACGCGGACAACCCCTCCTTACCCCCACCGGTCGCCGGGCCGTCAACGGGATTTTTCATAGCGAAGCAGGATGATCCTCCATATGATGGGGCCACCGGCGCACACACGCACACGGACTGGCGGCGCCAGGAGGGCGCCGCTCGGCCCGGGCTGGGAGACGCATGGCACAGGCCGCAGACACAGCGCGGACCATCATCCTGACCGTGGACGACGACCCTGGAGTGTCCCGTTCCGTAGCCCGCGACCTGCGGCGACGCTATGGCGCAGCGTACCGTGTGGTGCGCTCGGAGTGCGGGGAAACCGCTCTGGACGCGCTTCGGGAGCTGAAGCTGCGGGGGGACGCCGTGGCGGTGATCCTCGCCGACTACCGCATGCCGCGGATGAACGGCATCGAGTTCCTGGAGCAGGCGCTCGACATCTACCCGGGCGCCCGCCGCGTGCTTCTGACGGCATACGCGGACACCGATGCGGCCATCGACGCGATCAATGTCGTCGACGTCGACCACTACCTGCTCAAGCCGTGGGACCCGCCCGAGGAGAAGCTCTACCCGGTCCTGGACGACCTGCTGGAGGCCTGGCAGGCCAGTGAACACCGGCCGGTGTTCATCACCAAGGTCGTCGGACACCGTTGGTCCGCGCGTTCATCGGACGTACGGGAGTTCCTGGCCCGCAACCAGGTTCCGTACCGCTGGTACTCGTCCGATGAACCGGAAGGCCGGCGGCTGCTCTCCGCGGCGGGCCAGGACGGACTGCGGCTCCCGCTCGTGGTCACCCCGGACGGCACCGCGCTCGTCGAGCCCGAGGACCGGGACCTCGCCACCCGGGTGGGTCTGGCGACGTCACCGGCGGCCGACTTCTACGACCTCGTCGTCATCGGCGGCGGACCCGCCGGGCTCGGGGCGGCCGTGTACGGGGCCTCCGAAGGGCTGCGCACGGTCCTGGTGGAGCGCTCGGCGACCGGCGGCCAGGCGGGTCAGAGCTCACGGATCGAGAACTACCTCGGCTTCCCGGACGGCGTGTCCGGGGCGCAGCTCACGGACCGGGCCCGCCGCCAGGCGGCGAAGTTCGGCGCCGAGATACTGACCGCACGCGAGGTCACCGGGTTGGAGGTCAACGGCGCGGCGCGCGTCGTCCGGTTCTCGGACGGCTCCGCGATCGCCGCGCACTCCGTGATCCTCGCCACCGGCGTGTCGTACCGGCAGTTGGACGCGCCCGGCGTGGCCGACCTGACCGGGTGCGGAGTGTTCTACGGCTCCGCGCTGACCGAAGCGGCCGCCTGCCAGAACCATGACGTCTACATCGTCGGGGGCGCGAACTCCGCCGGCCAGGCCGCGATGCATCTGGCCCGGGGCGCCAAGTCGGTCACCCTCGTCGTGCGCGGGGCGTCCCTGTCGGCCTCGATGTCGCACTATCTCATCCAGCAGGTCATGGACGCGCCCACGATCTCGGTGCGTACGAACACGGTCGTCGAGGCCGCCCATGGCGCGCACCAGTTGGAGCGGCTCACCCTGCGCGACACCACGACCGGCCACGCCGAGCTCATCGACGCCCAGTGGATGTTCGTGTTCATCGGCGCGGCCCCGCTGACCGACTGGCTGGGCGACACCGTGCTCAGGGATTCCCTCGGATTCATCCTGACCGGCCCCGATCTGACCGCCGACGGGCGCCCTCCGGCCGGCTGGGAGCTGGACCGGCCGCCGTACCACCTGGAGACCAACGTCCCCGGTGTGTTCGTGGCGGGAGACGCGCGTGCCGAGTCCGCGAAGCGCGTCGCCTCCGCTGTCGGAGAGGGAGCCATGGCGGTCATGCTGGTGCACCGGTATCTGGAGCAGTCATGAACAAACCACCCTGCGACCCGGCGGAGATCGGCTCCCTGTTCCTGTTCGAGAAGCTGTCCCCCGAGCAGCTCGCGCGGTCGTGTCGCGCCATGACGTGGTCCGTACGGCCGGCGACCCTCACACACCGCTGCAGGTGGGTCATGGACAGCTCGCGTTCGGCGTCGATGTGACGGGGTTGCAGACCTTTCTGCCCTTCGCCACCCTGTCCGACTGGGGGTGGCACAGCGACCCGCTTCCGGACGGCCAGGCCCCGTCGGACTTCGCCGGACAGGTCTGGGACACCCATGGCCGGCCGGTCCGTTATGACATCCCCGGCCCGGAGCACCCGGAACTCTCCGACTGGCTGAGGGCGAACCCGCACCGGATGAACCTGGCGCGCATCGGCCTGAGGCTGCTGCGCACCGATGGGACCGAGGCGGTCGAGGCCGATCTGAGCGGCTGTCACCAGCGGCTGGACCTGAGGACCGGCACGCTGCACAGCCGGTTCACCCTGGAGGGCAGCCCCGTTGCGGTGCGGACGAGCTGCGGCCCGGATGTGGACGCGGTCGCCGTGCGGATCACTGCGGCTGGGGCGGCCGGCGGACCCCGGCTGGGAGGCGGTGCTCGACGGACTTGCGCCGCTGCCCGTCCAGGACGGGGTGTACGTCGTGTACGAGGGGGTGCGCGAGATGTGGACCGAGTACATCTTCGACCACCCCTCGCTGGTCGGCCTGTACGGCTGGCTGCCGGGACACGACGTGGATGTGACGATCATGCGCGCCACCGTCCGCAAGGTGTGGGACGTGTGGGCCTGGGACGCCGCCTGGGGCTGGGACTTCCCGATGCTCGCGATGAACGCGGCGCGGCTGGGCGGGCCCGACCGCGCCATCGGCTTCCTGCTGCACGAGAAGTTCGGGTTCGACGACGCCGGGATGCCGCTCGGCGGCTCCCGGGTCGCCACGCCGTACTTCCCGGGCGCGGGCGGACTGCTCTACGCGGTGGCCCTGATGGCCGCCGGGTGGGACAGCGCCGGGGGCGATGCGCCCGGCTTCCCGTCCGACGGGCGGTGGCGGGTGCGGTGGGAGGGGCTGGCGCGCGCCGTGTAGGGCCGGTGGCCGCGTAGGGCCGGCGAGGGGTGGCTCAAGGTTTTCTGGCCACGCCGCCGAACATGGAGACGTCCGCATCCGACAGCTCACTGAGCGAAGGGTCGTCGGGGCGCCAGCGGTGGATCGGGACCACGCCGGGCTCGACCAGCTCCAGCCCCCGGAAGAACTGTTGGATCTCCTCCTTCCGGCGCTGCTGCACCGGAACCCGTGATGCCGCGTAGACGTCCGCCGCGCGCTTCATCTCCTGGGGGGCGAAGTCCGAGGTGCCGTAGGTCAACGCCAGGTAGCTCCCGGAGGGGAGCGCGTCCACCAGCTCGCCGAGGATGGCGTAATGATCGTATTCCGGGGGGACGAAGTGCAGAATCGAGATCATCATCAACGCCACCGGCTTGGTCAGATCCAGCGTCTCAAGCAGCTCGGGAGCGGTGAGGATGCTGCGGGGATCTCGCAGGTCGGCCTCCGCGTAGGCGGTCTTCCCCGGCGGGACGCTGGTGAGAAAGGCATGGGCATGCGTCAGCACGATCGGGTCGTTGTCCGTGTAGACGATGCGTGCCTCGGGGGCGATTTCCTGGATGACCTCGTGGAGATTGGGCGAGGTGGGAATCCCCGTCCCGATGTCTAAGAACTGGCGGATCCCGGCCTCTTCGGCGAGCATGCGTGCCGACCGGCGCATGAAGTATCGATTGTTCCGCGCGATGGTGCGCGCGTGCGGCAGGACGGCCAGCACCTTTTCAGCCGCCTCTTGGTCCGGGGGGTAGTTGTCCTTCCCGCCCAGGAAGTAGTCGTACATGCGCGCGGAATGCGCGCTTCCCGTGTTGATGTCATGGGCTGCCCAGCTCATCGGGGATGCTGCTCCTCTCTGTTTTGTCGTGATGATCCGTACTTATAAGGGGTTGAGGTCCGGTCCGCCCGCACCACAAGGTCACCGCTCAGTGCGGGGCGAAGCCATGCGGGGGAAACTGTCGCATCAATCGCTGGGCCGCCGCTTCCAATTGGCGTTGTTTGCGGAATCCGGCCCAGATCATGGCCACCAGGGCCGCCTCCAGGAGGGTGAAGAAGGCGGCGGGGACCAGCAACGCCGCCTTGTCGGTGGTGATGGCCTGCATGGCCATCCCGCCGATGCCCAGCAGTACCACCACCATGACCGGCACCAGCTTGACGAGCTTACGCTCGCCTCTGATCATCGCGGCGTGGTTGCGGGCGGCGCGGGCGCTGCGCCCGTGGAACGCCGGGTGCGCCTCGGCCACCTCCCAGGGCGTGCCGGGCAAAAGCGCCTCGAACCGCACCGCCGGGTCGGGGTCGGGGACGAAAATCCGCCGACGGACGGACTTGGTGCCCTGGGTACGGGCGTAACGGTAGCCATAGGCGGTGGCCAGCTGGATGGCCTGGTCGGGCAGGAGTTGCGTGTTGGCGATCGCGACCTCGGGCCGGCCGTCGAACAACGGCGCGTACTGGGCCCGTCGGCGCTCCCCCAGGCGGGATACGCGTTGGGAGAAGGTGCCGCTCTCGCCGCTCATCATGTGCTCCGACTGTCAAGGGTGTGCCTGGGGCAGAGGGCAGGTTATCCGAGGCCCGCGGGCCAGGTCGGGGCGGGTCGTGCGCCGCGCGGGGACCCGGGCCCGGGCCTGTCGTCCCGCCGACGTTGAGACGTCCGGGCCCCTGCTCCGTATCTGCTGTCACGGGATCGCCCGCCCCCTGACCGCATGCCACAGTCAAGGAACTGCCCCATGAACACTTCCGCTTCCCTCGGCGTCACCGGCCTGGGAGTCATGGGCCGCAACCTGGCCCGCAACTTCGCCCGCCACGGCTACCCCGTGGCCGTCCACAACCGCACCGCGAACCGTACCCGCGCGCTCATCGAGGAGTTCGGCCACGAGGGCACCTTCGTCCCCGCCGAGACAGCGAAGGAGTTCGTGGCCGCACTGGAGCGCCCCCGCCGCCTGGTGATCATGGTGCAGGCGGGCGCGGCCACCGACGCCGTCATCGACGAGTTCGCCCCGCTGCTGGAACCCGGCGACGTGATCATCGACGGTGGCAACGCCCACTTCGCCGACACCCGCCGCCGCGAGGCCGCGCTGCGCGAGCGCGGCCTCCACTTCGTCGGCACCGGCATCTCCGGTGGCGAGGAGGGCGCCCTCAACGGCCCGTCCATCATGGTCGGCGGTTCGACGGAGTCGTACACCGTCCTCGGCCCGATGTTCGAGACCATCAGCGCGAAGATCGACGGTGAGCCGTGCGCCACCCACATCGGCACCGACGGCGCCGGACACTTCGTCAAAATGGTCCACAACGGCATCGAGTACGCCGATATGCAGCTCATCGCCGAGGCGTACGACCTGCTCCGCCAGGTCGCCGGATACACCCCCGCCGAGATCGCCGACATCTTGCGCACCTGGAACGAGGGCCGGCTCGGCTCCTACCTGATCGAGATCACCGCCGAGGTCCTCGCCCACACCGACGCCGACACCGGCACCCCCTTCGTCGACGTCGTCGCCGACGCCGCGGGCCAGAAGGGCACCGGCCGCTGGACCGTGCAGACCGCCCTGGACCTGGCCTCCCCGGTCACCGCCATCGCCCAGGCCACCTTCGCCCGCGCCGCCTCCGGCCAGGCCGAGCTGCGCGCCGCCTACCGCGGCCTGCCCGGCGGCACCACGCCCTCGCTCAGCCGCACCGAGGCCGCACGGTTCACCGCCCAGGTCGAACACGCCCTGTACGCCTCCAAGGTCATCGCCTACGACCAGGGCTGGAAGATGGTCCAGGACGCGGCCGCCGAGTACGGCTGGAAGATCGACCTCGGCGCGGTCGCGCGGATCTGGCGCGGCGGCTGCATCATCCGCGCCTCCTTCCTCGACCGTATCCGCGCCGCCTACGCCGCCGACCCGGACCTGGTCAGCCTGGTCGCCGAGAAGAGTTTCGCCGCGGAGATCGCCAACGCCCAGGTGCCCTGGCGCGAGATCGTCGCCTCCGCCGCCCGCCGCGGCATCCCCGTGCCCGCCTTCTCCACGGCCCTCGCCTACTACGACACTCTGCGCGCCGAGCGCCTGCCCGCCGCGCTCCTCCAGGGCCAGCGCGACTACTTCGGCGCCCACACCTACCAGCGCACCGACCGCCCCGGCACCTTCCACACCGAGTGGTCCCACCCCGACCGCCCGGAGACGAGCGGCTGAGCTCGCGCCAACCCGCCACTGGCGTACCCCGGGAGCGGCCCCGGACAGCGCCGTCCGGAGCCGCACCCGGCGCCCGCCGCAACCGCGATCAGCGGAGGGGCATCGTTCGCTGCGGCTACCGGAACTCCTCGATCTCGTACACCGCCTCGTTGCCTGGGCGACGAGGGGAGGGCACGGCCCGGCAGCCGGGTCCGGTCGGGATCAGCCCCGGGGCGGGGAACGGCCGAGCCGTCCGGTGAGCGGTGTGCGGAGGGTGGGCGAGCAGTCGGTGGAGGGCGGCCCGGCGGTCCTCGTCGGTGTCGTGGGCCACGGTGAGTTCCAGGGCGTAGGCGCGGAGCAGGTCGTGGCTGCGGTACCGGCCCGGTGCGTCCTCGGTCACCAGGTGGGCCCGGCTCAGCTCCGCGAGCAGCGCCCGGGCTCTCCGGACCGGTTCGCCCAACAGGCCCGCGGAGGTGACGTCCGGCCCCGGGTGGAGGCCGAGCAGGCGGAACAGCCGGGCAGCCGACGGGCTGAGGGAGCGGTACGAGCGGGCGAAGGCCGCGCGCAGGTCGGTCGCCGGGTCTCCGCTGTCCAACGCGTCCAGGCCCACGCAGGCGTCCCGCAACTCCTCGACCAGCGTGCTGAGCGGGAAGTGCGGACAGGTGGCGGCGCGGGCGGCCACGACCGCGAGGGCGAGCGGAAGCCGGGCGCACACCTCGCCGAGCTGGTCGGCCGCCTCCGGTTCGGCCGCCACCCGGGCCGCGCCGAGGCGGTGGGCCAGGAACTCGCGGGCCTCGGAGGCCGACAGCAGGTCGAGGGTGACGGGCCGGGCGCCCTCGGCGGCGACCAGACCGACCAGCAGAGTACGGCTGGTCACCACGACGAGGCAGCCGGGAACACCCGGCAGCAGCGGCCGCACCTGGTCGGCGTCCTGGGCGTCGTCCAGCACGATGAGCACCCGCCGGCCGGCCAGCACGCTGCGGTAGAGACCGAACCGGGCAGCCCGACCGGCCGGGATCCGCGGCCCGGGCACGCCGAACGCCTCCAGCACGGCGGCCGTCGCCTCCGCCGGGTCCAGCGCCGACGCGTCCGGCCCGCGCCGGCACAGAGGCAGGTAGAGCTGGCCGTCGGGGAAGCGGTCGCGGACCCGGTGGGCCCAGTGCACCGCGAGCGAGGTCTTACCCACCCCCGGGCCGCCGCCGATCGCGGCGACCACGGTGGTCGCGGTGGCTTCGAGCAGGCCGTCCAGGCACGCCAGCTGCTCGCTGCGGCCAACGAACAGCGGTACGTCCGGAGGGAGTTGCCGGGGAACGAGCACCTGTTCAACCAGCGGCCCGCGGCCGGCCGGGGAGACGGCGGGCAGAAGGGCCGGGACGCCGGTGTCCGCCGCGCACTCGGTGGTGTCGCGCAGCAGCCGCAGGTGGGTGTCGCGCAGCGACCGGCCCGGCTCGATGCCCACCTCGGACGCCGGCCGGGCGCGGGTGTCCGCGTACACCTGGAGAGCCTCCGGAGTACGGCCGCACCGGTGCAACGCCAGCATCAGCTGCACCTGGAGCCGCTCCCGGAACGGGTGACGGACGACCTCCTGTTGCAGCTCACCGACGGTGTGGATGTGCCGGCCGGCGGCGAGCCGGGCGTCGAAGAAGTCCTCCAGAGCGCTGAGCCGCCGCTCGTTGAGCCCGGGTCCCTCCAGCGCGCGGAGCGGTTCGGTCACCCCGCCCAGCGCCGGGCCGCGCCAGGTGTCCAGCACGGCGCGCAGCCGTTCGGCGGCAGGCTCGGGGCGGCCGGCTTCGAGTTCGTCCCGGGCCCGGGCCACGGCCTCGTCGAAGGCGTGCAGGTCGAGCTCGCCGGGCCCCACCACGATGGGATAGCCCGGCGCCTGTCGGAGTATGGTGCCGCGGCCCAGCAGTTTCCGCAGCTCCGAGACATGGACCTGGATCTGTCCGCGGACGCTGGGCGGCGGGTCGTTCCCCCACACCAGGTGGGACAGCTGCCTCTCGGACACCACGCGGTTGGCGTGCAGCAGCAGGGCCGCCATCACCCCCGTCGTTGGGGCCCGGCCGCGGGCACGGGCTCCTCCGGGCCGGTGGCCGTCACGGGGCCTAGCAGCTGGTTGCGCATCTGGCGTTCTCGTCTTCGATGCTCCGGCAGAAGATCCGCCGTCGGCACAGGCAGTCGGCACGGGCAGGGCCCAAGGCTACTGCGGCGACGCGGCCTTGGCGTCCGGCGTCTCGTCGCCGCGCCGACGGCGCGCCACCTCGCGTCGGTAGCCGCCCGGCCGGTCGTCGTGCCGGACCGCGAGGGCGTCGGCGATCATCTGCCGGGTCTCCGGCAGGCTGTCGGAGTCGGCCGGTATGAAGTCCAGTTGACGCAGCGTCCGGCTCTGATACGCCTCGGACGGCACCGGCTGCACGGCGGACAGCGGGGACCTGCGGGAGAGGCGGACCACCTCGTCGGTGCGGCGGAACCGCAGATTGCCCACGAGCGGTCCGTGCCACCAGCCGGACTCGAGCAGCCCGTCCTGCACCTCGTACGTCAGGCTGCCCGGCAGGTTCGGCACGCCCCGCACCAGCAGGCTCCACTCGGGCGGGGTGCGCGCGATCAGGCCCGTCCACACCTGGAGCAGTCCGGGTTCGGGCGCGGCGGAGAAGACGGGCAGGCCGAGCACGGGGTCGTCGTCGGGCGCCTCGCCGTCCCGCACGCGCAGCATGGTCTGGGCGGCCACCTCGGTCAGCGGCAGCCAGTCGGGGCAGCCCTCGGCGAGCCAGCGGAAGGAGGTCCCGTCCCACTTCACAAAGCAGTCCAGCGGCGGGTAGAGGTACCAGCCGTACCCCGAGGCGGCGCGGAAGGGTTCACAGTAGGAGACGGCGCGGAACGCGGCGGTGCCGAGCGCCGCGGGGTCGGCGACCGTCGGCGGCACGGCTCCGTCGAAGCAGGAGCGGAACGAGAAGAGCGTCATGAGCCGGGTGTTGCCTTCTTCCTCAAGAACGCCGTGTGGCGCCCAAGGCCGCCTCTGAAGGGTCAGCGCTGCGCGCCACGCACCGCGAACGAGCTCCGAAGACAGATCCACCTACGGTGGTGTGCCAGGGCTTGCCCGACCATGCTGGCGCACCTCACTTCGTGTCCGCTTCGAAAACGCTTTCTTTTTCCTCCGGCCCCCGGGGGCGCGGGCCCCGCGCGCCGCGCGGCCCCTGCCGGGCCCGGGACCAGGCTCCGGCCGCGGCCAGCGCACGCAGGGTTCCCAGGACTCCCGCGACCCCGATCGTCCCCGCCGGGCTGCCGGTGATGTCCGCCGCCAGGCCGTCGGCCGCGACCCCTGCCCCCCTGCGCGAAGATCAGTCCGGATCTGGCCAGGCCCAGGGCCTGGCCCCGCCGTTCGTCGGGGGTCAGCAGGTAGCAGGCCAGCCGCAGGGTCGCACCGACCGCCAGCGGGCCGAGCAGGCGCTGCCGTCGTCCGTCCGTCACCCGGGCCCCGCCCAGCAGCGCCGCGCCGAGCACAAGCCCGGCCGGGTGCACGGCCAGCAGGAGACCCGCCCCCGCCGGGCCGGCCCCGGCCGCGGCGGCGAACGGCGCGGCCAGGCCTTCCGGCAGCACGATGAACCCGGCCAGCCAGCCCAGCGCCCGCAGCCGGCGGTCCGACCAGATGAGGCCGGCCGCGCCCGTCACCCGTGCCCCCAGCCGGGACCGGCCGTGCGGCCGCCGGCCGCCGCGCGGTCGCGCACCCCGGTGCGGATCAGCGCGGCGGATAACAGGAAGGTGGCCGCGTTCGCCGCCAGGGCCGGACGCGGGCCCAACCAGGCGACGAGCAGACCGCCGGCGGCGAACCCGAGCACCTGGCCGATCTGTTGGGTGATGAACATGAGCCGCTGGCCGCGTGCGTACGCGCCCTCGCCCAGCACCGCGGGCAGCAGGGCGCCCTGCGCCGCCGCGAACGGCGCCTCGGCGAGCTGCGCGAGGACCACCAGGGCGGCCAGCGGCGGCAGCGGCATCCCGGGCAGCGCCATCAGGCCGACCAGGGCGGTGCGGACCATGTCGCATCCGACCATGACCGTGCGACGCGGGAACCGGTCGGCGAGGCCGGCGAGCGCCACGCCCGACACCAGCGCGGGCAGGGTGGTGAGGCGTAGGCGAGCGCGGTCCAGGCCGGGGAGCCCGTGCGGTCGAAGACCAGCAGCGAAAGCGCCACTTTGGCCAGTTGGTCGCCGAGAACGGACTGGGCGTAGGCCAGCCAGAGCGCCCTGAATTCACGACCGGAAAGGAGACTGCCGCCCTGTGATGAATCCCTACGGGATATCCGTTCCGACATCGGGCGACCCTACCAACGGGCGGTCAGGCCGACGACCCGGACTTGGACGGCCGGATGAGGGCCGTCCAGGTCGTGCGGCGGCTATGCGCTGTTGGCATTCGGCATCGGGCCCGAGACCCGCTGCCGCGGTATCACCAGGCCGAACTCATAGCTCAACGCGACGGCTTGCGCCCTGCTGCTGATTTCCAGCTTCCCCATGGCGCGGTTGAGATGGGTCTTCACTGTCGCTTCGCTGATGTGAAGAATCTTGGCGACGGTCGAGTTTCCGTACCCCTTGGCGACAAGCTTGAGCACCTCGGCCTCGCGCATGGTGAGTGTAGCCAGCCTCGAACCGTCGTATTCGAGTGGCGTGGTGCGATGGGTGCAGATGTCGATCAGACGGGACATCACGCCGGGCGAGAAGACCATATTGCCGCGGGCGGCGGCCGTGACGGCCGCGGTCATCTGCTCCGGCGGGATGTTCTTCAGGAGAATGCCACGGGCACCCACATGGAGGGCCGAGTATATGTCATTGTCGTCGACCGTCGAGGTGACGAGGAGCGCAGCCGGCGGGTCCTCGGGGTCCGCTTCCAAGATGCGCTGGATGGTCTCCGCCCCGCCGAGATCCGGGAAATCGGTGTCGATGATGACGATATCCGGTTTGGCGCTCTCGGCCAACGCACAAGCACTTTCGCTGTCCGCGGCCTGAGCTACCACCCGCAGCCCCGGCACCGCGTTCAACAGCGCGGAAAGCCCCAGTCTCGTCCAGGGATGCGCATCCGCGATGAGTAATGTGGCCTCCACATCGGCCGCCACATCACTGTTTCCCCCGCTGATCAAATGTCCCTCCTCCGGGCCGTACCAGCCGACCAGTAGCAGAAACCCTTGCATGAGCCGGTGACACACGCAAGGAAAAACTGACCGCGCAGGTCTCGATTACGCGTAAGTCGGCGGAATCCAGGCTATCCAGGTCAACGGGTGAACAGGTGATGAAGGACGCGGATGGGATTCTTGCCGTATCCGCGGGAAGCGGCCGGGCGCGAGCGCACCGGCGGCCTGCGACCGGCGACGAGTGCGGCGACGACAGGCCAGGCAGCGGCGCAGGGCCGCATCGACACCGACCCGGCCGCCGCCCACCGCGGTGCCGCCTACCGGTCACCGTATCGCTTTCCACTCCGCGCGGTAGCCCGGCTCACCGTCCTGGAGTACAGGGGAACCGAATACGGTCGGGGGTGGATGGTAGGCATCCGCAGAGAGTGCAGTTACGGCTACACCGGCCGCTGTATGTTCGCGATTGGCCACGTTGATACGTTCATCCGCACGCCACTGGAAATGCCCAGTGACTTATCGGGTAACCGTTCCCTTGCCGGGGAGAACACACAGGTGGAGGTTTCCGTTACGTGAGCTTGTCTCGTGTCATTAGTAGAATGTTGTCTAATACCCGAGGGTTCACGTTTGTCTCAGGAGAGTCGGCCGAATTTCTCAGCTTTGCTGATCTCAAAGAGGCTGCCGAGAACATCGGAAGAAGGATCGCTGCCGCCGGCTTCACGCCGGGGGACCGCGCCATTCTCATGCTCTCGGACCAGCGTGAGTTCATCACCGCCTTCATGGGAATGGTCCGGGCCGGGGTGACCCCGGTCCCGGTCTTCCCACCCGCCCTGCCGACCCGGACCGAGGCCTACCGGGAACGCCTGACCGCCCTTCACGCGTCGTGTCTGCCGCGCCGGGTCATCGCCGATGAGCGGCTCTTCGACCTGTGCGCGGAGTGCGTCGGCGAGCGGCCGTTGCTCTATGCCCAGCTGTCCGCGGGTGAAGCGACCGGGCGCCTCGTGGAGCCGTCGGGCAACTCCCCCCTCTTCTTGCCGTACACCCCCGAGATCTCCACCTTGCCCACTCCGCCGTACGAATTCTCGCGGCGCTTTGCCCCCGCGGCTTTCCCGGAGCCGGCGGTCACACCGTCGTACGGCCTCGCCCCTCATCGGGCGAAGGAGTCACCCGATGACGATCTGCCGAAGAGCGGGAACGCGCAGGACGCCCCCATCGGGATCGCCGCCGACTGGCTGACCGGCGTCTGGCAACAGTGCGCGGTCAGGTCTCCTGCTGTTTCGCGAACTCCAGACGGAAAGTGATGAAAGTGATCGAAGTGAAGATGTCCTCCGATGTGGAGGCGATTGTTGACACTCTTACCGCGGCCTTCATCGAGGACGACCCGGTCGTCAACTGGCTGATACCGCACGGGACTCCGGAGCGGGAGCGCTATCTGCGCGGTTTCCTGCGCGCCTGGGTGAAATTCATGCTGAACCACGAGGGGACCGCCATCGTCACGGCGGACCACAGTGGCGTCATCGTATGGGAGCCCTCGCCCTCGGGGAGGACGGTCCCCATAACGGCGGAGGACGAGGAAGCGTTCCTCGCCGACATCGCCGCGTCCACCGGCCCCGCGGAAAAGCGCTGCCTCCAACTCATCGAAGCGCTCGACACGAATTATCCGACCGACCTTCCGCGGCATGGACACGTCGCGCTCGCCGCCGTCCGTCCGGAAGCGCGGGGGACGGATGCCCGGACCGCCCTCACGGACGAGCTGGTGCGACTCGCCGTCACCCTTGATCTCGGGGGCTACTGCGAGGCTTCGTCCGAGCGGAACGCCCTGCTGTGGGAGCGGCTCGGTATGCAACGCGTCGGTGAAGCGATCCAACTGCCCGAATCCGACGTCAGCTTGATTCCCATGTTCATTCCGCCGCCCGGGGTCCAGGGTTGAGCATGCCGGCGGGGTCGACTCGGAGGGGCCGGATGATGCGTGAAAACCCATTGCCCAGTTACAAACTCTATATCGCGGGCAAGGACGTCGAGGGCGACGGCTGGGTTTACACCGTCAGCGCACAGTCGCTGCTCGAAGACGTCTTCACGAGCGTCAGCCTGAAAAGGGATCTGGAGCGGAATCCGGAATCCACGGCCGCGGACCATCCCTACGTGGTGGGACGCTGCGCCATCGCGTCCGATGCCGCGATCGATCTGGCCACGGAGGCCGCGGCGTCGGCCGCACCGGGCTGGGCGGCGATTCCGCTGGAGCGCCGGATGCGGCTGGGCACGCTGTTCCGCGAGGCACTCGATCGCCGCCGGGACGAGTTCCTGGACATGCTGGTCGCCGAGGGACACCCGGTGAGCCTGGCCCGCTGGGAACTCAGCTGCCTGTTCCAGGTCTACAGCGAGGAAAGCCTGGACTGGTACCGGCAGCGCATGCACACCGAGTTCGAGCACGCCGGGCGGCGGCTGATCGTGCGCCGCCAGCCCGACGGCGTGGTCGCCTTCAACCCGCCGCAGAACGCCCCCGCGCCCAGCGCCGCCCTCGCGGTGCTGGCCCTGATGGCGGGCAACTCCGTCGTCGTACGGGCGCCCCGCTCCATCGCCCTGTCCACCATGTGGGTGCTGCGCGACGTCGTCGCGCCGCTGCTCGACGAGGTGGGGGCGCCGCCCGGAGTGCTCAACGCCGTCTGCTCCAACCCGAAGCAGACGCTCGACCGGTGGATCGACAGCCCGCTCATCAACGACATCTTCTACATCGGCGGCAGCGAGGAGGGCCTGCGCTTCCAGGAGCGGTGCGTCGCACACGGCAAGAAGCCGATCCTGGAGCTGGCCGGCAACGACACCATCGTCGTGTGGAAGGACGCGAACCTCAAGCGCGCCGCAGAGGCGATCTGTGAGTCGTTCTACGGGTCCGGGCAGATCTGCATGGTGCCCAACCGCGTCCTGGTGCACCCCGCCCTCGCCGACGAGCTGATCGCCCAGGTCAAGGAGCAGGTCAAGACCGTACGCCCGGGCTATCCCGAGGACGAGGGCGTGCTGCTGTCCCCGGTCCGCCGCAGCGAGCGTTTCTTCGGGCTGCTCCAGCAGGCGCTGGAGGCCGGCGCGGAGCTGGTCACCGGTGGCAGGCGCACCGAGCTGGACGGCACCCCTTCGGACACCGGAGTCTTCCTCCAGCCCACCGTGGTGCGGGTGAACGGGCTGCCCGGCGCGCGCCGCTTCGACGTCGTACGTCAGGAGACGTTCTTCCCGCTGCTGCCGATCGTCGTCCCCGAGCCGTCCGGCGACGACGAACTCCTGGCCGGCTTCATCGAGTTCGTCAACAGCAACGAGTACGGGCTGCGCAACTCGCTGTGGGCCGAGTCCGACGACGTCATCGACGCGTTTGTGCAGCGCGTCGTCAACGGCGGCCTCCTGAAGATCAACGACTCGCACATCGGGTTCCTGCCCTATCTGCCCAGCCATGGCGGCACCGGCCTGACCGGCGGCGTCTTCGGCGAGGCCAACTACCCGATGCTCAAGACCTCGCACCTTCAGGGCGTGTCCATCGCCCGTGACGCCAGCCCGCGTGAGGCGGTCTTCGGATCCTGACGGCCCGCCGACCGCCGACACAAGCCAAAGCAAATCGCCGCCCCATCGCTCGCACTGCTCTGACTCACCACTGCGCATTCCGGAGGACGTTACCCGTGACCGTGATCCAGGGACCCCGGGTCGACACCGAGGAGGAGATCCTCAGCCTGTACCGCGCCCACCTCAGCAAGGGGCGGGCGACTCTCGCCGAGCTGTTCGGCAGCCATATGGAGGTGGAGTCCTCCGGGGCCTGGCTGACCACCAGCGACGGCGAGCGGTTCCTGAACGCCGGCGGCTACGGCGTCTTCATCATGGGCGCCCGGCACCCCATCGTCATGGAGGAGGTGGAGCGCCAGCTGCGCACCCACCCCACCGCCACCCGCATCCTGCTGGAGCCCACCGTCGCCCGTGCGGCCGAGGCGCTGGTCTCCGTCATGCCCGAGGGCCTGGACCGGGTGCACTTCGCGCTCTCCGGCGCCGAGGCCGTCGAGACCGGCCTCAAGCTGGCCCGCGCGGGCGGCCACAGGCGCACCGTCTCCATGCGCGGCGGCTACCACGGCAAGACGCTCGGCGCGCTGTCGACCACCGCCAAGGAGGTCTACCAGGCGCCGTTCCGCCCGCTGCTCCCGGACGTCCAGCACCTGCCGTTCGGCGACGCGGAGGCGCTGGAGGCGGAACTGCGGGCCCACCCCGGCGAGGTGTGCGTCATCCTCGAACCCGTCCAGGGCGAGGGCGGCGTGATCATTCCGCCCAAGGGCTACCTCAAGCGCGTCGAGGAACTCGTCCGCGCGTACGACGGCTTCCTGGTCCTCGACGAGGTGCAGACCGGTTTCGGCCGGCTCGGCGAGTGGTGGGGTGCCGACACCGAGGGCGTGGTCCCCGATGTCCTGCTCACCGGCAAGGCCCTCGGTGGCGGCGTGCTGCCCGTCTCCGCGGCCGTCGCCACCCGCCAGGCGTTCCGCCCGTTCGACAAGGACCCCTATGTCCACACCGCCACCTTCTCCGGACAGCCGCTGCTGATGGCCGCCGTTCAGGGCGCCATCCGGGCGGTCAAGGAGGAGCGGCTGGTGTCCAGGTCCATGGACCTCGGGGCGATGCTGCTGTCGCGCGTCTCCGACATCGCCCACCGCAACATCCCCGGCCAGCTCGTGGACGTGCGCGGCCAGGGCCTGCTCATCGGCGTCGAGCTGGTCGAGGCGGGGCTGGCCGGTGAGCTGCTGATCGAGCTGTTCAACCACGGAGTCGTCGCCAACCACTCGATGATCGGCAGTTCGGTGGTGCGCTTCACGCCGCCCGCCACCCTCACCGACAGCGATGTGAACTTCTTCCTCGAATCCTTCGACAAGGCCACCCGCGACCTGATCAGCGGCTCGGCCACCATGCCGGAAGGCGGTAACTGAACGTGCGGCACGTGGAACTGGACGCCGTGGTGCGCTCCGAGAAGGCCGGATACGTCTTCGAGAACATCGTCAAGTGGGAGAAGTATCCGCAACTCGCCCCGCATGTGCAGGCCACCACCGTGCACGGCGCGTTCCCCGCGGAGGCGGGCAGCTCGAGCTGGGAACTGCACTTCCGCAGCGGGCTGCTGCGCTGGACCGAGGAGGAGCGGTTCTTCCCCGAGCGCGGCGAGATCCACTTCGAACAGACCGACGGCGACTTCGACAGCTTCGCCGGCCAGTGGCACATCACACAGAGCGGCGACGACGTGGTCGTCCGCTTCGACGCCGACTTCGACTTCGGCATCCCGAGCCTCGAGGGGATTCTCGACCCCATCGCCGAGCGGGTCATCAAGGAGACGGTCGCGTGGGCGGTCACCGGGTCGTTCGCCCGTACGGAGATACGCGGCGACGTCCCTGTGGGCACCCCCGAGGCCGCGGTCACCGGCAGCGCGTAGCTCACGTCCGGACGCGTAAGGAGAACGCGCAGCTATGAACGGTTCGTTGGAGGGTGTCGCCGTGACCGGCAACGCGCCCGCGTCCGTGATCGCGGGTATCGGGGCGTACGTCCCCCCGAACCCGGTGTCCAACCACGACCTCACCGTCCGCCTGGACACCTCCGACGAGTGGATCCGCACCCGCACCGGCATCTCCTCCCGGCACATGGTGCTGCCCGGACAGGCCACCTCGGATCTCGCGGTCGAGGCCGGCCGGCGGGCGCTGGAGTCGGCAGGGCCGGAGCATGCGGAACAGGTCGACGCCGTGGTGCTGGCCACCGCCACGCCCGACCGGGTGTGTCCCGCGACCGCGCCCGAGGTCGCCTGGAGGCTGGGGCTCGGCGCGGTCGCGGCCTTCGACGTCTCGGCCGTGTGCACCGGGTTCCTGTACGGGCTGGCCACCGCGACCGGGCTGATCGCGGCGGGCACGGCCGGTCGCGTCCTGCTCATAGCCGCGGACGCGTTCACCACCCTCATCGACCCGCAGGACCGCGCCACTGCGGTGATCTTCGCCGACGGGGCGGGGGCTGTGGTGCTGCGGGCCGGTGAGCCGGACGAGCCCGGTGCGGTCGGCCGTGTCGTGCTCGGCAGCGACGGCTCGCTCAGCGGACTGCTCCAGGTGCCGGGCGGCGGATCCCGGCAGCGCAGCCGGGCCGAGCCTGTCAAACCCGGCGACGAGTTCCTGCGGATGGCCGGGCGGGACACCTACCGGCACGCGGTGCGATGGATGACGGAGGCGTCCCGACAGGCGGTGAAAAACGCCGGCTGGGGCCTCGCGGACATCGACCGGCTCGCCGCCCACCAGGCCAACGCACGCATCCTCGCGACGGTCGCGGACGATCTCGGCATCCCCGAGGAGCGGCGGCTGTCCAACATCGCGCACAAGGGCAACACCGTCGCCGCCTCGATCCCGCTGCTGCTCGCCGACGCCACCGCCGACGGCAGCCTCGCGGCCGGCCACCGGGTGCTGCTCACCGCCTTCGGCGCCGGGCTGGCCTGGGGCGCCGCGACCGTCATCTGGCCGGACGTCAAGCCTGGCTGACGCCCCTGAGCACGGCCCACACCGCCTGTCCCCCCTGTCCCGCACTGTGCACTCTTCGGAAGGAACGCAGCCATGTTCGACACCCTCAAGGAAATCCTGGTCAACAAGCTCAAGGTGGCGCCGGAACAGGTCGTCCCGGAGGCCACCAGGGAGGACGTCGAGCTCGACTCGCTGGCCGTCGTCGAGCTCTCCCTCGTACTGGACAAGGAGTTCTCCATCGTCATCAGCGACGACGAGCTGCTGGAGGTGCCCACCATCGGCGACATGGCGCGCCTCATGGAAGAGCGGAGCGCGAAGGTCTGATGGGCCGCCACGATGTCGCCGTCACCGGACTCGGCCTGGTCACCCCGGGGGGAATCGGGGTCGGGCCGAGCTGGGAGGCGGCCCTGGACGGGCGGCCCACCGCCGCCCATGACCCGGAGCTCGCGGGCCACCCGGTGCGGATCTCCTGCCGTGTCCCGGACTTCGACCCCGATCGGCTGCTCGGTGGCCGCCGGGCCCACCGGCTGGACCGCTTCGTGCAGTTCGCCCTGGTCGCCGCCCGGGAGGCGGTCGCGGACGCCGGACTCGACCCGACCACCTGGGACGGCGGCCGGGTCGGTGTGGTTCTCGGTTGCGCCGACGGCGGCCCCGGCACCGTGGAGGCACAGCACCGGGTGCTGATCGAGGAGAACCCCGCCTGGGTGTCCCCGCTGCTGCTGCCGATGCAACTGCCCAACATGCTCGCCGGGCAGACCGCCATCGAATTCAAGGCCACCGGCCCCAACCTGGTCGTGGCCACCGCCTGCGCCTCCGGCGCGAGCGCCATCGGCACCGCCCGCGACCTGCTCGCTCTCGACCGCTGTGACATCGTCATCACGGGCGGCAGCGAGGCGATGATCACCCCTCTGGTCATGGCCGGATTCGCCAAGATGGGCGCCCTGTCCAAACGCCAGGACGACCCGGCCACCGCTTCCCGGCCCTTCGACGCCGACCGCGACGGCTTCGTCGCGGGAGAGGGCGCGGGTGTGCTCGTCCTCGAACGCGTCGCCGACGCCACGGCCCGTGGCGCACGCGTCCGGGCCAGAATCGCCGGCTACGGCGCGACCGCCGACGCCCACCACGTCACCTCGCCGCACCCGGACGGCATCGGCATCGAGGCGGCGCTGCACGCGGCACTCTCGGACGCCGGCGCCCGCCCGGAGGACGTCCAGCACGTCAACGCGCACGGCACCTCCACCCCGCTGAACGACCTGGCCGAAGGCCGCATGCTGCACCGCGCGCTCACCGCGGACCCGCTGGTGACCTCCACCAAGGGCGTCACCGGCCATCTGCTGGGCGCGGCCGGTGCGGTGGAAGCGGCATTCAGCGTGCTCGCCGTCGAACACCAATGTGTGCCGCCCACCGCCAATCTGTACACGCCCGACCCCCGCCTCGACATCAAAATCCCCACGACCCCGGCCACCACCCGCATCGACCTCGCACTCTCCAACTCCTTCGGCTTCGGGGGCCAGAACGCGGTCCTGGCGATTGCGCGGGCGTAGCCGAGGCGGAAAGGGGCTGCTAGGGTAGCCGGGCCATTCATCGTGCAGCAGGGAGACCAGACATGGCGGGTGACGACGACATCTCCGGGTGATACCCGGATGTGATCGGCCACCGGCGGGCGCCAGGGAGCGCCGCCGTCGTGGCCATTCCGTCGTTCCCTTGACCCATGCCTCCAGCGGGACAGCAGCCTCGGCGCGCCCGCGTGACACCCAAGGTCTCTCGCATGTCCGACACCTTCATCGTCTGCTCGAACCTGTCCTTCTCCTGGTCCGACGACACCACCGTGTTCGAAGACCTGTCCTTCACCCTGGGCAGCGGCCGTACGGGCCTGGTCGCGCCCAACGGAGCCGGTAAGAGCACGCTGCTCAAGCTGGTCGCCGGCGAACTGCGCCCCCGCGGCGGAAGCACATCCGTCAGCGGGACGCTCGGCTACCTCCCGCAGAACCTGCCCTTGACCGGTGACCTGACGGTGGCCGAGGTCCTGGACATCGCCACGGTGATCAGGGCGCTGGACGCCGTCGAGTCCGGAGACGTGAGCGAGGAACACTTCGCCACCATCGGCGACGACTGGGACGTCGAGGAGCGGACCCGGGCCCAGCTGGACCGGCTCGGCCTGGCCGACATCCCCCTCGACCGCAGCCTGCACACCCTCAGCGGCGGCCAGATCGTCACCCTCGGTCTGGCGGCCCAGCTGCTGAAGCGGCCCGACGTCCTGCTGCTCGACGAACCGACCAACAACCTCGACCTCGAAGCGCGCCACAAGCTCTACGACGTACTGGAGGGCTGGACCGGCTGTCTGCTGCTGGTCAGTCACGACCGGGCTCTACTCGACCGCATGGACCGCATCGCCGAGCTCGACCGCGGCGAACTGCGCCTCCACGGCGGCAACTTCACCGCCTATGAGCAGGCCGTGCAGGCCGAGCAGGAAACCGCCGAAAAGAACATCCGCAACGCCGAGCAGGAGCTGAAGCGGGAGAAGCGGGAGCTGCAGCAGGCCCGCGAGCGGGCCGAGCGCCGCGCGAGCAACGCCGCCCGCAACCTGAAGAACGCGGGCCTGCCGAAGATCTTCGCCGGCACCATGAAACGGGGCGCGCAGGAGTCCGCGGGCAGGGCCGGCCAGACACACGCCGCCCGGGTCGGCGAGGCCAAGGCCCGACTCGACGAGGCGGGCCGAGCCCTGCGGGACGAGCAGAGGATCGTACTGGACCTGCCGGAGACCGTTGTCCCCGCCGGGCGCACCGTCTTCCTCGGTGAGCGGATGCAGGTCGGCTACGGCGAGCGGCCCCTGTTCGCCCACGGCGGTGTCGACCTGGCCATCCGTGGCCCCGAACGCATCGCGCTCACCGGGTCCAACGGGGCGGGCAAGTCCACGCTGCTGCGCCTGATCAGCGGCGACCTCCCGGCGGTCACCGGAGAGGTCAGGCGAGCCGACGGGCGGGTGGCCCACCTCTCGCAGCGGCTGGACCTGCTGGACCTCGACCGCACGGTGGCCGAGAACTTCGCCGCGTTCGCGCCCGGCACGGCCGAGGCCGAGCGGATGAACCTGCTCGCGCGCTTCCTCTTCCGGGGCGCCCGGGCCCACCTCCCCGCCGGGGTGCTGTCCGGCGGCGAACGGCTGCGCGCCACCCTGGCCTGCGTCCTGTGCGCCGAACCGGCCCCGCAGCTGCTCCTGCTGGACGAGCCGACCAACAATCTCGATCTCGTCAGCGTCGGCCAGCTGGAGAGCGCGCTCGGCGCCTACCGGGGCGCGTTCGTGGTCGTCAGCCACGACGAGCGCTTCCTCACCGAGATCAAGGTGGACCGGTGGCTGCGGCTGGACGGGGGACGGCTGCTGGAAACGGGGGCTCCCGGTGACAGGTGAGGCCCGGAGCCTCACCCGCTCGCGGCCTCCCGCACCGCGCGCGGCGACGCCCCCAGCTCCTTGCGGCACGCCTTGTTGAACGCCTGGAGGTCCGGGATCCCGACGGTCGCCGCGACCGCCGGGATCGCCAGGGTCGAGGCCTCCAGCAGGTGCCGGGCCCGTTCCAGGCGGCGCCGCCTGATGTAGCCGACGACCGTGTCCCCGGTGCCCTCGCGGAACAGCCGGGTCAGATGGGTGTGCGAGACACCGGCGGCACGGGCGATCTCCGGGACGCTCAGGGGGCCGGCCAGGCGCTCCTCGATATGGGCCAGGGCGGTCCGCAGCGCGGGGTGTCGGGATCTTGAGCGGTTCTCGGCGGTGTCGGCCAGGCCGGTCGTGCGCCACAGCACCGTCCACAGCTCCGCCGACGCCCGTGCCGGGGACTGGGCGGTGGCCGCGACCGTCTGCCGCAGCAGCCCGCTCAGCGCCGCCGCGTCCGCGCCGGCGTCCTGCATCACCGGCACCGTCCGCCGCTCCCCGCCGCCGGGCAGCCGGAAGTGCGCGTACAAGTGCTCGCAGCGCCGCGCGCCGTAGTGGAAGCGCACCTCCGCCTCCGGCGGTACGAGGCTCACGTATCCGGGGCGGATCGGATGCGTCGACCCGCCCAGCGTCAGTGTGCCCGAGTAGCCGTACAGATGGAGCTGCCACAGGTGAGGAAGCCGGAACACCTCGTGGGGGCCGGTCGAGCCGTGCACCCCCACGCCCGCGTTCACCGCGTGCGGCGGTAGGTCGAGGGCCAGTTCCACACACTGGGTCATGGTGAGATTTTACCAGTCGTTGCTGATTGCGGCCCACGATTGCCACGTCGATGCTTCCTATGGTTGTCGCATGTCTACCACACGACACCTTCTGACGCCGGACAGCCGGCGACGTTCGGCGAGCGGATCCGGGTGCCGTTCGCGCCGGAGTCCGCGCTCTCCGGCGTCCAGCGCAAGATCACCCAGAACGACAAGCTCTGGTACAAGCGCACCTTCACCGTGCCGTCCGGCTGGAGCGGCCGCCGCGTCCAGCTCAACTTCGGCGCGTCCTACTGGGGAACCACCGTCTGGGCGAACGGCAAGCGGGCCGGTGCCGTCCACCACGGCGGATACGACGCCTTCTCGTACGACATCACGCCCCTGCTGAACGGCGGCAGCAACACCCTCGTCGTCTCCGCGTACGACCCGACGGAGACCGGCGGTCAGGCCCTCGGCAAGCAGCGGATCCAGGACGTCACCCCGCACGCCGGCAAGAGCATCGTCTACACCGCCTCGTCGGGGATCTGGCAGACCGTCTGGCTGGAACCCACCGCCATCGCACACATCACCCGCCTGGACATGGTCCCGCGCCTCGAGGACAACACCCTGCGCGTCACGGTGCGCGGGGCCGGAGCGGACGGCGCACGTGTCAAGGTCACCGTCCCCAGCGGCGGCACGACGGTCGACGACGATCTGGGAGAACGTCGTCTGCCCGGACGGCCGCCGCTCGAACGCCAGGGCTTCCTGCGCGCGCCATCTCCGGCGAGCGCGATTTCGATGCTCATGCCGGTGTATCGGGCGGACAGCAGGGACCACCGGCCGGGCCCAGGCCCCGTATCAGCACGCGGAGTCCGCCGAGGAACTCCTGGTCGGCGCTGAGGCTCCGGGCCTGCCGCGCGGTGTCGGCCATGTGCGGGAACTCGCTCGGCGACAGCGCCGAGATGGCGACCGTACCCTCGCCGGACAAGGGCCCGAGGTGTTCCAACTGGAGCGCCCCGTTCACATAGGCGACCAGGCTGCGCAGCGCGATGACCCGTTGTTCGCCGTGGAAGCCCGCCTCGATGAGGATGGCGAGCACCGTCTCCGACCAGCGGAGCACACCCGGGGATCGGTGCCGGTGAGCGACCGTCAGCGGCACGACCGCGGGATGCGCGCCCACGGCGTCGCGCAGGCGCCGCGCCATGGCTTCGACGCGTTCACCCCATGGCGCGTCCGAAGGTGGCGGTCCGGTGTCGACGGCGCCGAGTACGGACTCCACGACGAGCCGTTCGAGCTCCTCGCGGTCGTCCACATACCGGTAGAGCCCCATTGTGCTCATGCCGAGTTCCTTGGCGACCCCACGCATCGACAGCCCGGCGAGCCCGTCGCGGTCGATGACGGCGAGGGCGGCGGAGACCAGTTGCTCGTGTGTGAGTGAACGGGGACGTGGCATAGCGCTTGACAGCGTACGACATACGCCTACGCTCGTAAGCGTGCACCGTACGCCTACGAAGGGATGTCAGATGTTCACGCGCCGCAGGCCGTTGGGACCCGACTCGGTCGTCAGCCCCCGCGATCTCACCCCCGTCTCCGGCCCACCGATCGCCGTCCCCGCCGCTGACCGGCTGGTCCACCTGCAGTTCCGGCGCTTCGCCGGCTGTCCGGTCTGCAATCTGCATCTGCGGTCCGTGGTGCGGCGGCACGAGGAGATCGAGGCGGCCGGCATCCACGAGGTCGTGATCTTCCACTCCCCCGCCGAAGAGCTACGGGAGCACACGGCCGACCTGCCATTCGCCGTCGTCGCCGATCCCGCCAAGCAGCTGTACGCCGAGTTCGGCGTGGAGTCGGCCCCCCGAGCCCTGTTGAGCCCCCGCGCCTGGGGGCCGATCGTCCGGGCGATCCTGCGCAGCACATGGGCGGTACTCCGCGGGCGGGAGCGCACCCCCGCGCGCAGCCAGCCCGGCGGCCGGCTCGGCCTGCCCGCCGACTTCCTGATCGCGAGCGACGGCCGCGTCGTCGCCGCCAAGTACGGCGAGCACGTCTACGACCAGTGGTCGGTCGACGAACTGCTGGAGCTGGCGGGCCGCGCTCCCCGCCCGAACCTCACGACGCGATGAGCAGGCCCGGCCGGCCCACCGCGCTCGCCGACGACGCCCGGACCTGCCGCGCCGTCTCCCCGGGCCGCGTCAGGCGCTCGGCCGCATCCACGTCATCGTGAAGCAGGTCGGCACGTCGATGGCCGCCGCTTCCTTGCGGTATGCCCTCGGCGACCGGCCGACGATGTCGCGGAACGTACGGCTGAAGGTTCCCGGGCTGCCGAAGCCGACGTCGAAGCAGATCTCCGTCACACTGCGGTCGCTCTCCCGCAGCAGGAACATCGCGCGCTCGACGCGGCGGCGCTGCAGGTAGCGGTGCGGGGTCTCGCCGAACGTGGCCCGGAAGGTGCGCGCGAAGTGCGCCTGTGACACATGGGCGATCCGGGCCAGCGCCGGGACGTCCAGCGGCTGCGCATAGGCGCGGTCCATGGCATCCCGCGCCCGCAGCATGCGGCGGTTGATCTCCTCTGTGGCACGGCTCACGGCGCCATCACACCACAGTTCCGATCTCCTCCGCCCCTTCCGGCGACCTGGCGCAGGTCGAATCGGGTGGCCGTCGCCATCCGTCACCTGAGCAGTTTTGGATAAGTTTTCGTCCGGCTCGCCCAGTAGCGTGATGCACATGTTCACCGCCATCACACACTCAACGATCTACGTCCTCGACCAGGACGAGGCCCTCGACTTCTACGTCGGCAAGCTCGGCCTGGAGGTCAGCGCCGACGTCGACCTGGGCTTCATGCGCTGGCTGACCGTGAGCGTCCCCGGGCACCCGGAGCGCCAGATCCTGCTGGAGAAGCCGGGCCCTCCGGCGATGTCCGAGGAGACGGCGCAGCAGGTCCGCGAACTGGTGACCAAGGGCGCGACGGCCGGCTCGCTCATCTTCAGCACGGACGACTGCCGCAAGACATATGAGACGCTGCTGGGCCGGGGCGTCGAATTCACCGAGGAACCCACCGATCGCCCGTACGGAATCGACTGCGGCCTCCGCGACCCCTTCGGCAACAACATCCGCTTCACCCAGCCGAAGGCCTGAGAGCACTCGGCCTCGCGGAGCCTGACCGCCACACCTTGCTGTGGTCACGACACTCTGCGAGCGTTGCGCGGTGAGTCGAATCAAGATGCACGCCGACGAGGTCGAGACGAGCGCCGGGCTCGTACGTCGACTTCTGGGGCGGCAGTTTCCGCAATGGGAGCACGAGCCGGTCGAGTTGGTGCCCTCCTACGGTACGGACCACGACATTTACCGGCTCGGCGAGCGCCTCTGTGTCCGGATGCCACGGATCGGGTGGGCTTCCGGGCAGGCCGAGCGCGAGGCGGCCTGGCTGCCCCGGTTGGCTCCCCACCTGCCGCTGGCCCTACCCGTGCAGGTGGGGATGGGAGAGCCGGCCGAGGGTTATCCCTTCGCGTGGGCCGTCTACGAGTGGCTGCCCGGCGACAACGCCAATGGCACCATCGACGATCCGGAACAAGCCGCCACCGACCTTGCCGGCTTCGTCGCCGCGATGCGCCGCATCGAGACCACCGGCGCGCCGCCACGGGCCCGGGGCGCGCGGGGCGGGGAGTTGGCGGAGAACGACGAACACGTACGACGCGCGATCAAAGGGCTCGGCGACCGGGTGGACGGCGCGGCCGTCACCCGTTCCTGGGAGGAGTCGCTCGCGGCACCACCGTGGGACCGCGATGTGTGGGTGCACGGTGATCTGCTCCCGGGCAACCTGCTGGTGCGGGACGGCCGGCTGTCCGCGGTCATTGACTGGGGCGGGCTCAACGCCGGCGACCCGGCCTGCGATCTGCAGCCGGCCTGGAACATCTTCGCCGGCCGCAGCCGCGCGGTTTTCCTGTCCGAACTCGGCGTCGACACCGCCGCCTACCTGCGCGGACGGGGCTGGACGCTGTACCAGGCGATCACCGGCCTGAACTACTACTGGGAGACCAATCCGGGGATGATCCGGCAGGTCTCCCACGCGCTCACGCAGGTCCTCGCCGAGAGCTGATGCCGATCCGAGGACGTCCAGGCCGGCCCGTACGGGCCGGCCTGGACGTCATGCGGCAGGCAATGAATCAGACGAGATCGAATCGGTCGAGGTCCATCACCTTGGCCCACGCCGCGACGAAGTCGTTCACGAACTTCTCCTTCGCGTCATCGCTCGCGTAGACCTCCGCGAGCGCGCGCAGCTCGGAGTTCGAGCCGAAGACGAGGTCGGCACGGGTGCCGGTCCACTTGACCTCGCCCGTGGCGTCGTCGCGGCCCTCGAAGGTGTTCTGGTCCTCCGAGACCGCCTGCCACGTCGTGCCCAGGTCGAGCAGGTTGACGAAGAAGTCGTTCGTCAGCCGGCCCGGGGTGTCGGTGAAGACGCCGAGCTGCGACTGCTGGTAGTTCGCGCCCAGGGCGCGCAGGCCGCCGACGAGGACGGTCGTCTCGGGCGCGCTCAGGCTCAGCAGGTTCGCCTTGTCGAGCAGCAGGTACTCGGCCGGCAGGCGGTTGCCCTTGCCCACGTAGTTGCGGAAGCCGTCAGCGGTGGGCTCCAGCGCGGCGAAGGACTCCGCGTCGGTGTGCTCCTCCGTGGCGTCCACACGACCCGGAGTGAAGGGCACCTCGATGTCGTACCCGCCGTCCTTGGCGGCCTTCTCCACGGCGGCGGCACCGCCGAGGATGATCAGGTCAGCCAGGGAGACCTTCTTGGCGCCGGAGTTGAACTCCTGCTGGATGCCCTCGAAGACACGCAGCACCTGGGCCAGCTGGTCCGGGTCGTTGGCCTCCCAGCCGCTCTGCGGCTGCAGACGGATACGGGCGCCGTTGGCACCGCCGCGCTTGTCACTGTTACGGAAGGTCGAGGCCGACGCCCACGCGGTGGAGACCAGCTGGGAGACGGTCAGACCCGAGTCCAGCAGCTTGGCCTTCAGGGAGGCGATGTCGGCGGCGTCGATCGGCTCGCCCTGGGCCTGTGGCAGCGGGTCCTGCCACAGCAGGGTCTCCGCCGGGACCTCCGGGCCGAGGTACAGCGACTTCGGGCCCAGGTCGCGGTGGGTCAGCTTGTACCAGGCGCGGGCGAAGGCGTCCGCGAACTCCTCGGGGTTCTCGTAGAAGCGACGCGAGATCTGCTCGTAGATCGGGTCGAAGCGCAGCGACAGGTCGGTGGTGAGCATCGTCGGGAGCTTCTTCTTCGACGCGTCGTGGGCGTCGGGGATGATCGCCTCGGCGTTCTTCGCCACCCACTGATTGGCTCCGGCCGGGCTCTGCGTGAGCTCGTACTCGTACTCGAAGAGGTTCTTGAAGAAGCCGTTGCCCCACTGGGTCGGGGTGGCGGTCCAGGTGACCTCGAGGCCACTGGTGATCGCGTCGCCGCCCTTGCCGGTGCCGTAGGTGCTCGCCCAGCCGAGGCCCTGCGCCTCGATGGGGGCGGCCTCGGGGTCCGGGCCGACGTGGTCCGCGGGGCCGGCGCCGTGGGTCTTGCCGAAGGTGTGACCGCCCGCGATCAGGGCGACCGTCTCCTCGTCGTTCATCGCCATCCGGCGGAACGTCTCACGGATATCGCGGGCCGCGGCGATCGGGTCCGGGTTGCCGTTCGGGCCCTCCGGGTTGACGTAGATAAGGCCCATCTGGACCGCGCCGAGCGGGCTCTCCAGCTCACGGTCGCCGGTGTAGCGCTGGTCGTCGAGCCAGACCTTCTCGGGACCCCAGTACACGTCCTCCTCGGACTCCCACACGTCCTCGCGGCCACCGGCGAAGCCGAAGGTCGTAAAGCCCATGGACTCCAAGGCGACGTTGCCGGCGAGGATCATGAGGTCGGCCCAGGACAGGCTCTGGCCGTACTTCTTCTTGACCGGCCACAGCAGACGGCGGGCCTTGTCGAGGTTGCCGTTGTCCGGCCAGCTGTTGAGCGGCGCGAACCGCTGCTGGCCGGCCCCGGCGCCACCACGACCGTCGCTGATGCGGTAGGTGCCCGCGCTGTGCCAGGCCATACGGATCATGAACGGGCCGTAGTGGCCGAAGTCGGCCGGCCACCACTCCTTCGAGTCCGTCAGCACCTCCGCGATGTCCCGTTTCACGGCCGGGAGGTCGAGGCTCTTGAACGCCTCGGCGTAGTTGAAGTCCTCACCGAGCGGGTTCGCCACGGCGGGGTTCTTGGCAAGAATCTTCAGGTTGAGCTTCTCCGGCCACCACTGGCGGTTGCCGCCACCCTGGGTCGGGTGCAGGGCGCGCCCGTGTGCGACCGGGCAGCCGCCTCCGCCCTCCAGTTTTGCGTCTGTGACGATTGCGTCATGGTTCTCTGACATGGGAATCCTTCCGGACTGGGCGGATCATGGTGCTCAAGAACTGCGGGCGGTGGAACAGCCGGGGCACAGGCCCCAGTAAATGACCTCGGCCTCCTCGATCGAGAAGCCGTGGTCGTCGGACGCGGTCAGGCAGGGGATCTCGCCGACCGCGCAGTCGACGTCGGCGACGACACCACACGACCGGCACACGACGTGGTGGTGGTTGTCCCCGACACGTCCCTCAAACCGGGCCGGGCTGCCGGCCGGTTCGATCCGGCGTATGAGCCCCGCCGCGGTGAGCGCGTGGAGGGCTTCATACACGGCTTGAAGGGAGATGTGGCCCACGCGATCGCGCACCCCGGAGGCGATCGCCTCGACACCGAGGTGGTCACCGTCCCGGACGGTCTCGAGCAGCGCGACACGCGCGGCCGTCACCCGCAGGCCGGCACCTCGCAGCTCCTCGGCGGTGGCCGGAGTCTGGGATGCGGTCATGGCGCCAAACCTACCCCCATAAACGCGATCCGTACAGTAAGACGAATGATTCAAGTTAAGTGTACGGCGCGCGACAGGCATCGCTTGCCTTGTTGTGGCGTGACCCGCAGACGCGGCGACGGCGTTGACGCTTCGGCAAGCGCTTGCTACTTTGCAATTTGTGTGATGGCCGTCACCTGTAAAGATGCGCTCCGTCCTGCACTTTCAGAACAGGAAGCAGTCAGCAACCGCTCTCATGAGCTGCGCGCCGCCCCCACGGCAGCCCCCCACAACAGGAGGTCCCAGCGCCATGAAGCACACTCCGATTTCCCCTGCCCCGCGACAGAAGGGCCCCGCGGCCGCCAGCGGCCGCCGCACACGCGGCCTCCTCGCCGCCACGGCGGTGGCAGCGTTGGCGTCGGCAGGTCTGCTCGCGTTCCCTCCAACCGTCTCGCAGGCCGCATCCCTCAACAGCAACGCCTTGTACGTGTCACCGAACGGCAGTGACAGCGCCCCCGGGACGGAGTCCTCTCCGACGACGCTCACCTCAGCGATCACCCGCATCAGCGCCGGTGGGATGATCTACCTGCGCGGCGGGAAGTACAACCTCTCGCAGACGGTCACCATCCCGCCGGGCAACGACGGCACCTCGAGCGCCCGCAAGGAGCTGTCCGCCTACCCCGGCGAGACACCGGTGTTGAACTTCTCGGCCATGAGCGAGGACCCGGCGAACCGCGGCCTCGCCGTCAACGGATCGTTCTGGCACATCTACGACATCACCGTGGAGCGCGCCGGTGACAATGGGATCTTCGTCGGAGGCAGCAACAACATCATCGAGCGCACGGTGACGCGCTTCAACCACGACACCGGGCTCCAGATCTCGCGCATCGCCTCCAGCACCCCCCGTGACCAGTGGCCGTCGAACAACCTCGTCCTGAGCGCGGAGTCGCACGACAACGCCGACTCCGACGGCGAGGACGCAGACGGCTTCGCCGCGAAGCTCACGGTCGGCTCCGGAAACGTGTTCCGCTACGCCGTTTCCCACAACAACATCGACGACGGCTGGGACCTCTACACCAAGACGGACACCGGCCCCATCGGCCCGGTGACCATCGAGGACTCCCTCGCCTTCGACAACGGCACCCTCTCGGACGGCTCCCAGGCCTCGAACGGTGACCGCAACGGCTTCAAGCTCGGCGGCTCGGACGTCGCCGTCGACCATGTCATCCGGCGCAGCATCGCCTACCACAACGGCAAGCACGGGTTCACGTACAACAGCAACCCCGGTCGTATGTCGGTGTCGGGCAACGTCGGCATCGACAACGCCCAGCGCAACTTCTCCTTCGATGGCGGCACTTCGGTGTTCCGGGACAACGTGTCGTGCCGCAGCGGCAGCGGGACGAAAGACCGCACCATCGGCGACGCCGACGCCTCGAACCAGTTCTGGTCCGGCACGAACGGGTCTCGGTGCACGTCGTACAGCGGCGCACTGAAGTGGTCCTTCGCCGCGGACGGCAGGCTCTCCGTGACCTTCGGCGGCTAGGTCCTTTCCGGGGCGAGCATGATGGTGGCGCGGCCGTAGCCGGCACCCCGCTGGGCACCGACCCTCGCAAGGACCCCGACTACGGCCCGAACAAGTCGAGCACCCGCTACAGCGGCGGCACCGACGCCTGGGCCGAGAACATGGCACTGATGTGGACCTTCCGCGGCATACCGACGCTGTACTACGGCTCGGAAATCGAGTTCCAGAGAGGCAAGCAGATCGACTGCGGCCCCACCTGCCCCCTGGCCTCCACCGGACGCGCCTACCACGGTGACCACCTGGTCGGCCCGGTCACCGCCTCGGACTTCGGAAAGGCCGACTCGGCGACCGGCGAGGTGCCACGACCCTCGGCCAGCCCCTGGTCAAGCACCTCCAACGGCTCAACCGGATTCGCAGGGCCGTACCGGCGCTGCAGGTGGGCCAGTACTCCACCGACGGCATCACCGGCCAGATGGCGTTCAAACGCCGCTAGACCAGCGGCAGCACGGACAGCTTCGCGCTCGTCACCGTGACCGGCGGAGGCACCTTCACCGGCATTCCGAACGGCACCTACACCGACGCCGTCACGGGAGACACGAAGACCGTCTCCAACGGCTCGCTGTCCGTCGCGGCTCCCGGCAAGGGCAACCTTCGAGTCCACGTACTGAACGGCCCCGGCGAGATCGGCAGCGACGACCCCTATCTCAAGTGACACACGGCCAGCGCCCGTGCGACAGGACGGCAGGTGCGAGAGGATGCCTGTCATGCCCAAACGTCTGATTGTGTGCTGCGACGGCACGTGGAACACGGCCGATCAGGCAGAGGACCGCCATCCCTGCCCGACCAACGTCACCAAACTCGCCCTGGCCGTGGCTTCCGAGGACTCGGCCGGGAACCGACAGTGCGTCTATTACCACCGTGGGGTGGGCACCAGCCGGTGGGACCGCCTCCGTGGCGGCGCGTTCGGGGTCGGGCTGTCCCGCAATGTGCTGGATGCCTACCGCTTCCTCGTCGACAACTACGAACCTGGCGACTTCCTCTACTTCTTCGGGTTCAGCAGGGGTGCGTTCACCGCCCGCAGTACCGCCGGCATGGTGCGCAACTGCGGCATCCTGCGTCGGGAGAACTCCCAACGGGTTGACGAGGCGTGGGCCCTGTACCGCAGCTCAGCCGACAGTCCGACCGGTGTCGCGTCCAGCCTGTTCCGCCGGGCGTACTCGCACGACCCGCGGATCCGTTTCATCGGCGTGTGGGACACCGTCGGTGCCCTCGGCGTCCCGGTTCTCGGACCCCGCTGGCTCAAGCCCGCCGTGAGGTGGCTGAACCGCACCTGGGAATTCCACGACACCAAGCTCAGCACCAGGGTCGACGGCGCTTTCCATGCGCTGGCCCTTGACGAGCAGCGATCGGCGTTCGAGCCGACACTTTGGCATCAGCAGCCCGGCGCCGACGGGCAGGAGTTGAAGCAGGTCTGGTTCAGCGGTGTGCACTGCGACATCGGCGGCGGCTACACCGAGACATCCCTGTCGGACATCGCTTTGCTGTGGATGGTCGGCCGGGCCCGGGAATACGGCCTGGAGTTTCAGCCCGGAGCCATCAGCACGGACGGTCCCAGCCGGATAACGCCGGGCGAGAGCGTCGACTTCAGGGTCGCACCCGATCCGATGGCCCCTCCGCACGTCTCCCGGGAAGGGCTTTACCGATTGGCCAGGCCCCTGCACCGGCCCATCGGCAAGGCCGCGGACAAGGCCGGACACCCCAGCGGACGTGAGTACCTGGCCATGACCGCGAAGGAGCGCTACGACGAGGACCCCGGCTACCGGCCGCCACAGCTCGTCACGTACCTGGCCCAGCCGGAGGACGTGCGCCTCGAGCCGGCGCCCCAGGCACCGTAGGTTGCCGGTGACCTGACAGCCGGGTGATCGCGGCGAAGGCCGCCGGCGCGGCCAGACTTCCCAGCGCGAGGTCGAGGTAGTCCGCCCCTCGGGATCGGTGGGGCCGACATGCCGATCCCGGCCAGTTTGTCGACGCCGTCGAGGCGTCGGCCCTGGGCGATGAGTCCGTGGCCCTGGGGGCGGTACGTCTCGCGCTGGACCGCGTCCAGGCGGAGCTGTTCGACGTTGGCAGTGCCACGAACCCCGTCCATGCCGGTCCGGCCTGATCGGGGGCATCAGCGCGGGCCCGCGTGGGTATGGTCGGCAAGGATGGCAGAACAGACGATCTCCGAGCCGCGTACCCGCTTCTCCCGTGAAGAGCAGTCCGGCGATATCGCCATCATCGGGCTCAGCTGCCGATTGCCGGGTGGCATCACGGCGCCCGAGGAGCTGTGGGCCGCGCTTGCCACCGGGCGCGACCTGGTCGGTGAGGTACCAGAGGACCGGTTCGACACACGCCGGTTCGTGGCCGGCGATCCGCGGCGTCCCGGCAAGTCGTACTCCGCCGCGGGCGGGTTCCTGGACGACATCACCGGTTTCGACGCCGCGTTCTTCGGGTTGTCGCCCCGGGAAGCCAGCCGGATGGACCCTCAGCAGAGGCTGCTGTTGGAGATGGCCAGGGAAGCCCTCGACGACGCCGGTGTCGATCCGGGGACACTTGCCGGATCGGAGTCCGGGGTCTACGTGGGGGTGAGCAACGGCAATTACGGCCAACTCCAGTACGCCAGCCCCGAGACGGTCACGGCGTACACGATGGCGGGCTCGGCACTCTGCAACACCGCCAACCGGATCTCGCATCTGTTCGACCTGCGAGGGCCGTCCATGGCGGTGGACACCGCCTGCTCCTCGTCCCTGGTCGCCCTGCACCAGGCCTGCGCACAGCTGCGTGCCAAAGAGGGCCCAGTCACGCTCGCGTGCGGTATCAACCTGCTGCTGAACCCGGGCGACTTCATCGGGTTCTCCAAGGCGTCCATGCTGTCCCCCAGTGGCCGATGCCGCTCCTTCTCCGCGCACGCCGACGGGTACGTCCGCGCCGAGGGCGGCGCGGTGGTGGTGCTCAAGCGCCTCGCCGACGCACGGGCGGACGGGGACACCGTGCACGCCGTGGTCCTCGGCACCGGAGTGGGCGCGGACGGGCGTACCCCTGGACTCTCGCTGCCCAGCGCGGAGGCCCAGGAGAAGCTGATGCGTCAGGTGCACCGCCGTGCCGGGGTGCGCCCCGAGGATCTGTCCTATGTGGAGGCCCATGGAACCGGCACTCAAGCGGGCGACCCGATCGAGTGCCGGGCGTTGGGCGATGCCCTCGGCGCGGGCCGCCGTACACCGCTGCCCATCGGCTCGGTGAAGTCGAACCTCGGCCACCTGGAGTCCGGGGCGGGAATCGCCGGTCTGCTCAAGTGTGTGCTCATGCTGCGACACGGTGCGATTCCGGAGTCGCTGCACGCCGAACCGCTCAACCCCGCCATCGACTTCTCCTCGCTGGGCCTGGAACCGGTGACCGCACCGCGGGCCCTGCCCCCGGGGGCGCTCGCGATCAACTCGTTCGGTTTCGGCGGGGCCAACGCACACGCCGTTCTCGGCCCGCCACCCGTACCCTTCACACCCGCGCCGCCGGAGGCGGCGTCATTGCCGGTGCTGGTCTCGGCGGCCACCACGGAGGCGCTCACCGAGGCCGTCACACGTACCGCCGCGCGGCTCCGGGACACCGACTCGTTCTACCACTTCGCCTATACGAGTTGCGTTCGGCGCGGGCACCACCGCGAACGGGTTGCCGTGCTGGCGGACAGCGCCGATCAGGCAGCCACGCTGCTGGAAGCGATCGCCGAGGGCGCCCCGGTGCCCGGCGGTGCGGCAGAACAGGCGTGTCCGGGACCCGTGGCGTTCGTGTACTCCGGAAACGGCGCCCAGTGGGCGGGCATGGGCGCGGAGCTGCTGGACACCGAACCGGCGTTCCGCGACGCGGTCACCGAGGTGGACGCCGAACTGGCCGGGCGCCTGGGCTGGTCGGTGCTCGCGGCCCTGAGGTCCGCGGAGCCGGAGCTGGACCGGACCGAGATCGCCCAGCCCCTGCTGTTCGCGGTGCAGGTCGGTCTGACCGCACTGCTGCGGGAGCGCGGTATCCGGCCCGCCGCGGTCGCGGGGCATTCGGTGGGCGAAGTGGCCGCGGCGCACGCCTGTGGGGCATTGGACCTGGCGGCGGCCTGTCGAGTGATCGCCGAACGCGGTCTCGCCCAGGCGGACACGGCGGGTGGCGGACGGATGGCGGCGGTAGGACTCCCGGCCGCCGAGGGCACCGCGCTGATCGCCGGCCGCGACCTGGAGCTGGCCGGAGTGAACAGCCCGTCCGACGTGACCCTCTCCGGGTCCGCCGACGAACTGTCCGCGCTCGGTGACGAGCTGCTCCGTCGCGGGGTCTTCTTCCGGGAGCTGAACCTGGACTATGCCTTCCACAGCCGGTCGATGGACTCGATCCGGGACCGGCTGCACACGGCGCTGGCCGGGCTGACACCGCGATCGGAGACCGCAGCGTTCGTCTCCGCCGTCACCGGCGAGACGCTGCCGGGCACCGAGCTCGACGCCGGATACTGGTGGCGCAACATCCGGGAACCGGTGCTGTTCGGACCGGCCGTGGCCACTTTGGTGGACGAGCACCACTGCGGCACGATCGTGGAGGTCGGTCCCCATCCGGTGCTGCTCGGCTATCTGCGCAGGCAGTGCGCCACCGCGGACCGGCCGGTGACCACGGTCTGCTCACTGTCCCGCGGGGCCGCCGGCGCGGCCGCGGTGCGGACCACCTGCGCCGCGGTGCTCGCGGCCGGGGCCGAGGTCGACTGGGACGCCTGGTTCCCGGTGCGCGGCCGGGTGGTGCCGCTGCCCGCCTACCCATGGCAGCGGGAGCACCATTTCAATGGCGCCCCCCACTGGTGGTCGGCGGGATCGGGGGCCGGGGAGGAGTCGGGACACCCGTTGCTCGGCGACCGGTTGCCGAGCGTGGAACCCGCCTGGCGGACACCGGTCGAGCCGTCGCGGCTCGGTTGGATCGGCGACCACCGGATCAGCGGGTCGGTGGTGATGCCGGGCGCCTCGTATCTGGAGATGGCGCTCGCCGCCGGCCGAGCCACCCACGAGGGCGCGGCGGAGGTCACCGGCCTGGACATCAGCAAGGCGCTGGTACTGCCGTGGGACGACCCACACGTGAACATCTCCGTGCAGACCTGGCTCTCCGGTGAGGTGGCCCGCGTGGCCTCCCGCCGGGGCGATGAGGACTGGCAGGAGCATGCGAAGGGGCGGGTACGCCGACTGCACGCCGGGCCGCCGGCGCCGCTGGACGTGCCGGGCATCCGGGAGGCCGCACGGACCGAGATCTCCGGGGAACGGCACTACGCGCGGATGCGGCAGGCCGAGCTGGCGTACGGAGCCGCGTTCCGCGGTGTCCAACGGCTCGCCGTCGCCGGCGACACGGTGCTCGCCGACTACGCCAACCCGAGTGGGGCGCAGGAGTTCTACGCACACCCGGCCCTGGTCGACTCCGCGCTGCAATCCATAGGGGCGCTGCTCCCCCGCGCAGAGAACGGGCAGGTCCACCAGTTCCTGCCCGCCGAGTTCGAGCGGGTCCGGTTCTGGCGCACCCCCGCCGACCGGGGCGTGGCACTGGTCCAGGCGCGCAGCCTGTCGCTGCGTGAGGCCGTGATGGACATCACCATCGCGGATCCGGACGGCACCGTTGCCATGGAGCTACGCGGTGTCCGGGTACGCAGGAACAAGGGAGCGGCGAGCGGCGTCGACCGCATCGTCAGCACGCTCCAGGCCGCTCCGCTGCCCGGGGCCACCGGCCCGACCGGGCTGCCGGCCGCCACCGCGCTCGCCGCCGCGCGGGCCGACCAGGTGGAGGCACTGACCGCGGCGACCCGGCGCTACGACAGCCCCACATTCGTTCGCCGCGTCACCCACCTGACCGGCCACTTCGTGGCGGCCGCGCTCGCCGGGCCGGAGGCAAAGGGCGCGCGGCCGAGCAACCGGCGGCTGTATGAGAAGCTGCGGGCGCTCGCCGAACGGGAAGGCGTGCTCGACCGGACACCTGAGCCGGGCCGGCTGGTCGCCGATCTGCTGCGGGACTTCCCCGCCATGGCGCCGGAGCTGCTCCTGTACGCCCGGTGTGGTCCGCAACTGGCCGGGGTGCTCACCGGAGACGTGGATCCGATGCAATTGCTGTTCTCGGACACCGAGCGCCTCGCCGAGCTGCACTACACGACCTCCGTCGCACACCAGTATCTGAACCGGCTCGCCAGGGAACTGGTCACCGGGCTGGTCGAGGCCTGGCCCGCGGATCGGCCACTGCGGATCCTCGAGGTCGGCGCGGGCACCGGATCCACCACCGCCTGGCTGCTGCCCCGGTTGCCCGCCGATCGCACCACCTATGCCTACACGGACATCTCCAGTGCGTTCTTCCCCCGTGCCCGCAACCGGTTCGCCGACTACCGGTTCCTCGATTACCGGACGCTGGATCTGGACCGCGGCCCCATCGAGCAGGACTTCACCGCCGCTTCCTTCGACCTGGTGATCGCCGCCAACGTCCTGCACGCCACCACCGATGTGCGCCGCGCCCTCCGCCACCTCACCGAACTCCTGGACAGCGGTGGACGGCTGCTCGCCGTCGAGTTCCACGACAACGACCTCTTCGCCCCCTGCTACGGGCTGCTCTCATCGGCGACCGACTTCACCGACACGGATCTGCGCGAGGACACACTGCTCGCTCGCGAGCAGTGGCCCGGGGTGCTGCGCTCCGGTGGGTTCACCAACGTGGTCCAGCTCGGCGAGGAGCCCACCTGTTCGGTGCTGTTCGCCGACCGAGGCGAACGCGACCAGCTCGCGCCGACACCCTCGGGCGCCGCGCCCGGTCACTTCCTCGTCGCCACGGACGGCATTGAGGGCTTGCCCGACTCCGTGGTGGCGCGGCTGCGCACACTGGGCCGCTCGGTGAGCCACGTCGATGCCTCCACCGACGCCGCCCGATGGGGCGCCGCGCTCCACGGCACCGAGCAGAGCACCGGGATCCTGGTCATGCTCGGTGAGAAGGCCGGTGGGGATGCCAACAACTCCGTGGACCCCGTCGATCAGGTGGTCCGGCAGGCGGCGGTCCTCAGGGCGATGGTCACCGCCTGCCAAACGGTGCCGGAGAGCCGTGAGGTGCGGGCCTGGGTGCTGACCTGCGGCGAGCACACAGCGGTCCCCGAACACCCCGCACCGGCCGCCGCCTGGGCCCAGGCACGCACGCTGACCAGCGAAAACCCTCTGCTGAGGGTCCGGAGGATCGCGGTGACCCCCGGCGCGACCGCGGCGGACGTGTGCGCGGAGCTGCTCGCCGAGACCGACGAGGACGAGGTCGTGCTCACCGCGGGTGGGCGCTTCGTACCGCGGATCACCGAGCGCCGGCCCGCCACCCGCGCCGTCCGCCCCTTCGCCCTGGCCGTGGCGGACGACGGACCGGCCTGGACGGCGGTGACAGTACCCGAACCGGGACCGGGAGAGGTTCTCGTCGAGGTGCGGGCGGCGGCGCTCAACTACGCCGACGTCATGGTCTCCCGGGGGCTGGTGCCGCCCATGGCCGAGACACCGGACGCGGGAACCCCGTTGCTGGGCCTCGAATGCGCCGGGGTGGTGACCCGCGTCGGCGCCGATGTAACCGACCGGACCGTCGGCGAGCGGGTGATGGTCGCGCACTCCGGGAGCCTCACCTCACATCTGCGCTGCCAGGCGCGGCTCACCATCCCGATTTCGGAGGGCATGTCGTTCACCGAGGCGGCCACCCTCCCGACGGTGTTCGCCACGGTGCACTACAGCCTTGATTATCTGGCCCGGCTCCGCCCGGGCGAGACGGTCCTCGTACACGGGGCCGCCGGCGGGGTGGGGCTGGCCGCGCTGCGGTACGCCGAACACGTCGGGGCCACCGTCGTCGCCACCGCGGGCAGCCCCGCCAAGCGCCAGCTCCTGCGCCTGCTCGGCCACCGGCACGTACTGGACTCGCGCAGCCTCGGCTTCGCCGACGAGGTCCGGGAGATCACCGCGGGGCGCGGGGTGGACGTGGTGCTCAACTCGGTCGCGGGGGAAGCGCTGGGCCGCGGTATGGAGTTGCTGCGCCCGCACGGCAGGTTCGTCGAGCTCGGGAAGCGCGACATTCTCGCCGACAACGCGCTCGCCCTGCGGTCGTTCTCCCGTGACCTTTCCTTCTTCGGGGTCGACCTCACCAGTCTTCTCCAGGGCGACAGCCCGGTGGCCGAGCAGATGGTCGCCGAACTGACCGAGCGCGTCGGGTCCGGGGTCTACCGGCCGCTGCCGCACGTCGCCTACCCGGCGAACCAGATCGCCGAGGCCGTGGCACTCCTGCGGGACTCCCGGCACATCGGCAAGATCGTCATCATCTTCGACCCCACGGAACCGGTCCCGGTACGCGTTCCGCGGCCCGCCGTCGCTCTGAATCCCGAGGCGACCTACCTCGTCGCCGGTGGGTTGGGCGGTTTCGGCGCGGCCACCGCCCTCTGGCTGGCCCGGTGCGGGGCGCGACACCTGGCTCTGGCCTCCCGCAGCGGCGCCGCCCACCCGGAAGCCCGTGCCGTGCTCGACCGCATCGCCGAGGAGGGGGCGACGGCGACCGCCTACGCCACCGACATCACCGACCCGGTGGCCACCCGGGATCTGGTGGACGCGATCGAGGCCACCGGCCATCCGCTGCGGGGTGTCATCAACGCCGCCATGGTGCTCGACGACGTCCTCGATGACGCCACAGCGGTGGAACTCGACGACGAGCGGACCCGCGCGGTGGTGAGCCCCAAACTCGCCGGGACGGCGCACCTGGACCGGCTCACCCGCGACCTGCCACTGGATTTCTTCGTCTTCTACAGTTCCATCTCCGCCCTCGCCGGCAATCTCCGGCAGAGCACCTATGCCGCCGGCAACCTGGCGGGCGAGGCGGTGATCCGGCAGCGCCGGGCCGCGGGACTGCCCGGACTCGCCGTGCAGTGGTGCGCCATTTCCGACACCGGCTACGCCGACCGGGCCGGCATGGTCGAGACCATGCGACAAGCCGGTTTCGGGGAACTCGACTCCGTGACCGCCACCCGGGTTCTCGGTGAGCTGATCACTGATCCCGACGTGGACGTCATCATGGTGGGGAACACGGACTGGGCGCAGACCGCGAAACTCCTCCCCACCGTCGCCGCGCCCCGCTTCGCCGAGGTGCTGCCCGCGCAGGACGCCGACCCCCATGACGCCGACGGGCACGTGCCGGAGCTGGTGCGCTCGGTGGCCGAGCCGGAGGCGCTGGGCATCGTCACCGATGTGCTGGTCTCGGCACTGGCAACGGTGCTGCAGACCACATCGGAGCGGATCGATCCGAACACCCGGCTCGACCAGCTCGGCCTGGAGTCGTTGATGGCGGCCGAACTGAGCTCCGTACTGCAGCGCAGGCTGGACTGCATCGTCCCGACGATGGAACTGGCCACCGCGGCCAGTGTCCGGCAGCTCGCCCCTCGCATCCTCGGACGCATCAGGCGGGGCGCATGACCACGCCCTCGCCGTTCCCCACCGTGGACCTCGACCGTCTCACCGACCGGCAGACCGCGCGGATCCGGCTCTACTGCGTTCCGCCTTCCGGCACCGGCTCGGAATTCTTCCTGCCCTGGGTCGCCGAATTCTCCGAACTCATCGACCTGGTCACCGTCGGACTCCCTGGTCGGGGCGCCCGCGTCGGGGAACCGTCGATCACCGACATCGGCTGGGCCGCGGCAGGCATCGCGGAAGCGGTGGCCGCAGACCTCCGTCATCGGCCGCCCGCCGACGGTTTCCACGCCGTCTTCGGCCACAGTTTCGGCGCGCTGCTCGCCTTCGAGGCCACGCACCGGCTCCGGTCCACATCGCGGACCGAGCCGGGCCTGCTCGCGATATCCGCAGTTCCGCCACCGAACCGCGACGGTCTCGATGACCACATCGCGCGCAACCTCGGCTCCGGGATCGCCGCCATCACCGAGATCATGGGCTGGGAAGAACCCACTGACGACGCGCTCACCCGGACCGTCTACACCCCGTTCCTCGCGGATGCGGTGGCGCTGCTGCAACACACGCGGCAGGCCTGGCCGCCGCTGCGCGCGCGGCTGAGCGTCTTCGGCGGACTCGACGACCCGATCGTCGACCCCGAGTCACTGCACGAGTGGAGCGCCTGTACGACGGCCGACACCCGGGTCCACCGCTATCCCGGAGGCCACCACTACGTGCGCACCCAAGTCGCCGAGGTGGTCGCTCAGCTTACGGAGGATCTGCTCGCCGCGTACCGGAATCCGGCTTAGGGTCCGTCCGAACCCGCATGCTGCCAAATGGACATGACATTTTTGGCGTCATAGAGGCCGGCAAAGGATTCCGACCAAAGCATTCCGAACATCCGTACGCCCGCTGCCTGCAAAGTTCAAAACTCAACCTCTGCCGAACGTTCGATTTGAATGCCCGCTCGGCGCTGTGATCGAATACCGGTCGAGCGGATTTCGAAGATCCGCGCGTTCGAAGGACACACACTCCATTGACCAACCAGGTAGGAGAACTGAACGTGGCACCATCTGGCGATCGCCGCTCCGCAGCGCGCCGACTGTCCCCCTTGGGCATCTTTGCGGTTTTGGTCTGCATTCCCTACATCATCGCAACGTCGCAGGCCCCGATAGCCGCTATCGCATGACCAGGCTGCCGGAGGCGGAGCCTCCCGCACGTCGGCTTCGAGCCGGCCGAGGTGCTGCGCGACGCCGGCGGCAGGAGCGGATGCACCCCCCTAACTCCCTGGCAAACCATGGCCGCAAAGGCCGTGAAGTCATCAGCAAGGTTTCCGCAAGGTCGGTGCAAGTAATCCATCGGACCCCATGGGCAGTCCTCGTCGCAGACGGGTAGCCGACGTTCAGGGGGATGCCATGTTTGGTATCGATGGATGCTTACCGCCTGCGCTCGCAGGGTGGTCGGAGAAGGTCAACTGCCGCACGGGCGGCGACCGGTGATGGCGGGGGCCGCGTGGGTGAATGGGCCGATCGGCTTGGGCGCGCACAGTCGCGTACTGCGTACGGAGTGTCGCACCGTGCTGGTAGTAGTGCCGTTCCTGGTTGCCGGAATTCGGCTGATGGAGGTTCTCGCGCTGCTGGAGTCCGACCATCGCGTCGCGGTGATGTTCACCGTCGCACCTGCGCCGAACGGTGCGATCTGTCATGGCGCGGAGGAGTTCGTACGGGCTCAAGGCGGCTTCCTCCTACCGTGGCAGCAGGCCGTTCAGTGTGAGTTCGACCTCGTGCTGGCTGCCAGTGAGACGGCTGTGGAGCAGTTGCACGGGCGAGTGATGTTACTGCCGCACGGGGCGGGCGTGATGACGTCCCGGTTACGTGCACGGAGCGCAGGTCCGGACGCGCATCCGTCGCATGCCCTGGATCGGGGGACGTTGGTGCATCGTGGCCGGCTGGTGCCGGCGGCGCTGTCGCTCACACATGAGCATGAACTCGCGGTGCTGAGAAACTCGTGTCCTGAGGCAGTACCGGTGGCGGTGGTGGCGGGCGACATCTGCTTCGATCGGTTGGTGGCCAGTGTGCCCTTGCGGGAACGCTACCGGCGCGCGTTGAACGTAGGCGCGGACCAGAGGCTGGTGGTGGTGACCTCGAGCTGGCAGCCGGAGTCCGCGCTGGGGAGTCATCCGGATCTGCCGGAACGACTGTTGCGGGAGTTGCCGTCCGACGGGTACCGGGTGGCGGCAATTGTGCACCCCAACATCTGGGGTGTCCATGGAGCCTGGCAGGTGCGGGCATGGCTGGCAGACAGCCTTCACGCGGGTCTGTTACTGATGCCGCCTCAGGAGGGCTGGCGCGCGGCGCTGGTCGCGGCCGATGTGATCGTCGGGGATTACGGGTCGGTCACCAGTTACGGGGCGGCGATCGGCGTCCCTGTGATGCTCGCCCCTTCACGACAGGATCGCTTCCTCCGCCCGGCGAGCCTGGCGGAGTCGGTGAGCCGGGAGGCAGTCCGGCTGAGGCTGGACAATTCGCTGCGGGGGCAGTTGCGGGAGGCCATGGATCGGCACTGCCGAGACCGGCAGGCACACATAGCCGGGCTGATCACCTCACGCCCGGGACGAGCCGCCGGCATCCTACGGCGCACGATGTATCGCCTGCTTGATCTCTCTGAGCCGGGCCGGGCGCTGACCGTCCGCCCGGTTCCCCTGCCGACACCCGTGGGCGCCCGTGTGGATCTCCTCCAGAGGGACGAGGGATGAGCTTCTTTCAGTGCCGGCACTCGCCTCCCGCCAGCCCGGTGGCTCGTCATGCGCCGGAGAGCTTGAGAGTCAGCCGCTGTCGGCGGCACAGCCAGGATGACGCGGGCGTCTCGGTGTGGGTTTGGGGGGCGAACGGTGGGCCGGGGATCGGGTGTGTGTGCATGGTCGCTGACCGGTTTCTCGTGGTCACGGAAGGAGCTGCGGGCCGGTGGAGGCAGAGTGCAGACGTGGTGGTCGGCTGCCCTCAGCCGTCGGTCGGCTCCGCTGTGGGGGCCGCTGAGGCCGGGATGGCCCGAGTCCCTGGGTGCGCTCTTGTCGCGGTCCCGGCAACTGGTGCCGGGACCGTGTTCCGGAGCTGCGCTGAGCAGGTTCTCCTGCGCCACGGGCCGGGGCGTCCCGAGGTGTGCGGGGTGTGTATCTATCCCTGGCTGGCCGCTGGTTATCAGCTGACATACCTCATGGAGAGCCTCGGCGTCGCTGTCGAGACGCCGTCATGGTGATGCCTGGTCAGGGTATTCGCCCCGCTGTGCGGCCATCCTGTCCAGCGTACGGTTGACTCGCTCCAGACTCGGCGCGCCGGCTTCAAGGAACAAGGCTCGTGATTTCGTGAGGAGGTCGCGTGCGGTCGCCAGGTCCTTGACCTTCTCAGCAGCTTCACCCCACACCATCAGCACTTGAGCTCGGTACTGGCTGGATCCCGATTCGGCGAGGATCGACCAGGCTCCCCGTGCGATCGCGGCCGCTTCAGAGGGACGGTCGGCGCGCGTGAGCGCGTCCGCAAGCCAGACCATGGTCATCGCCTTGACAGTGTTGTCGGACAGCGACTCGGCCAGGTCCCGGCCTTGAATGAACTGGCCGATCGCCTCGTTGATTCTCCCTGCGGAGCACAAGGCCTGCCCAAGCCTTCGTCTGCCGATGGCCTCTCCCCGCACCCGGCCTGCCGCATGGTCGAGTGCGACCACGCGTCGCTGTGCGTCGATGGCTTCATCGAAAAGCCTCTGGGAGCGGTATGCCATACCCACCAGTCCCAGTGCTTCCGCTTCGGCCAGTTCGTGTCCCGCCTCGTGGGCCGCGGCCAGGGAGGCAACCCCTTGCTCGAGAGCCTCCTCGGCCCTGCCCAGATTGTGAAAGGCGAACCCAAGGTGATGGTGCATACGCGAACGGGCCGCGTGGTCGGCACAGCGGATGGTGGCGTCGATGCCGAGTCGGTAGGCGGCCATCCAGTCCGGGAAGTGTTTGCGCTGGAGAAACAGCGACCACATGGCCTCGGCCAACTGCCATACCAGGGCGTCGAAACCACACTCGTAGCCGACGCGCATCATTGCCATCAGGTTCGGCAGTTCATACTCCAGCGCCTCGAGCGCTTCTCGACCCGTCGCAAAGGCGGGCGCCCCCTCATGAGGCTCATGGGCCGGGCTCAGATGCCAATCCAGCGGGGTCACCACCCGGTCGGCGGCCATGGCGAAGGAGAGATAGAAGTCCAGGAGCCGCCGGATGACATCCCTGCGGGTCTGGCTGCTGTCTTGTGCTTCGGCCCGCTGCCGGGCATGCAGACGGACCAGGTCGTGGAAGCGGTACCGGTCGGAGCCACTGGCCTCCAGGACGCTCGCGTCCACAAGGCCCTCCGCCAGTGCGGCTGTGTCTTCGACGGGCAGTTCAATCGCCGCCGCGGCCGCTTCGAGGGTGAATTCCGGACCCGGGTGAAGGCCCAGCCACCTGTAGGCTCGGGCCGCATCGGAGGGCAGCCCATCGTAGGAGACATCGAATACGCTCAGGACAGTCACCTCCTCCACCGACAGTGCCTTGAGTCGCCGCTGTTCATCCGCCAGCTCCCGCACTACTCGGGCGATGGGCCATTCGGGCCGCATGACCAGCCGTGCTCCTGCGATGGACAGCGCAATGGGAAGCCCCGCGCACAAGCCGACAAGCCCCGCCACCGCATCCGCCTCTGCGGATACTCGATGCTCCCCCACGGTCCGCGTCAGAAGTTCTCGGCCCGCCCGCTGGTGCAATGGGGTCAATGAGATGAATTCCGCGCCGTCCATGGCCAAGCCGCCCAGGCGCCACCTCGTGGTCACCACCACAGTGCTCGACGGCGATGAAGGCAACAGCGCTCGCACCTGAGCGGCGGAGACGGCGTTGTCCATCAGGATCGCGATGCGCCTGTGGGCGGTGACGGAGCGGAACAGGCCGGCCGCCTCCTCGGCTTCGGCCGGGATCTGTTCTCCCGCCACACCCATGGCACGGAGGAATCTCCCCAGGATCAAGCCCGTCAGCGCCGGGTCTCCCGCAGGGTCTGAGGCCAGGTCCGCGTACAGCTGTCCATCGGGGTAACGGTCTGCCACCTGGTGCAGCCAGTGCAAGGCCAGCGCGGTCTTCCCGATCCCGCCGGGGCCGCAAAGCACGGCCAGAGCGGGTCCCCCCCGCTGCGGCCGAGAGTCGGCGATGCGGTGCAATGCACGCAGCTCCGCATCGCGGTCCGTGAAGTGCGCGGGACCGGGTTTCAGCTGACGCGGCACCAACCGCGCCGGGCGAGAGGCGAGGCGATCCGTCTGATGGAAGTGCACGCCTCCGTGGATCGAGCCCACCTGGAGGGTCGGCCCGTGCAGGTGGGCTGATCCGTCGATGCGGTTGTTCGTCTCCTGGGCCTGCCGTTGGTGGCGTTGCAGCCAAGTCTCCAAGGCCGCCTTCCAGGTGGCATCGCCTGCGGCGCACCGGGCGAGGTCGTTCGCCAGTTCCATGAGTACGGGAAGGGGTTCCTCGGCCCGACAGGCCTCCTCCAACTGCCGGGCAAGCCCCTCGGAAGGCCGGGATCGTGCACGCACGACATCGTTCAGGGCCTGTCCAGCCGATGAACTGCGCAGTGGCGTGTTGGCAATCATGGCGGATAACAGTGCCGTAGCCATGTCCGCTTCCCGCACGGTGCATCTCTCCTCGGGCCTGACTTACCCATCACGTCTGTCAGGGCACTTGCAGCTGAGGTCACTCACAGCCACTCCCTACCCGGCGAGCACAAGGCTCGACCACAGCCGTTCAGCGTGCGAACCTTTTCGGACCCACCGGCGGCTTGGCATGGCCAAGTCCGTGACTTGATGTCATCCTGTCGTAACGGACTGAAGTGCCGTACCGGCGGGAGGGCGCTGGTGAAGCTCCGCATTCTGCTACTGGGCGCGGTCGAATTATGGGCCGGAGAGCGACGCAGCCCACTCGGAACACCTAAGGAGCGGCTGACCCTCGCCGCGCTGGCCTGGGACGCCGGCCGGACGGTGAGCGTGGACACGCTTGTACACCGAATTTGGGACGATCGCCCGCCGACCAAGCCACGCGATGCCCTCTATGTGCATATTTCCCGCATCCGTAAGGCATTTTCTGCCCTTGCCGGTTCACAGGCCCCCGCCGTGATCAGTCGCGCGCACACCTACAGGCTTCAGGCGGACCCGGACGCCGTGGACCTGCGTCGCTACCTCAGCCTTCTCGATCAGGGACGTTGGCTGGCTGACAGCGGCAGCATTCGCGAAGCACGCCAGGCGTTACAGGAAGCCAACCGATTATGGGGCGGAGAGCCGCTGGCCGGACTGCCGGGAGACTGGGCGGGACATCTTCGCAACATGGTCGAGGAAAAGAACCTGGCCACCGCGCTTCTCCAAGCGGACATCTCCTTGAGATCAGGGAACTGCGCGGAGGCCGTCGCCAATCTGCAGCCTGTTGCGGAGCGAGGTCAGACGGATGAGTCCGTCATCGGTCGGCTCGCCCTTGCTCTCCACAGTTGCGGCCGCACCGAGGCCGCGACCCGTTTACTGCAGCGCACGCGGCATCTTCTGGTGCGGGAGTCAGGCATTGAGCCTGGCGAAGCATTCCAGCGCATCCACCGCGGCATCCTGGCCCGCGAACCAGTCGCCGCGTTACTGTCCCCCACAACCGCCTCCAACGGCCTCACGTTCGAGCCTGTGCCCGACTCTCTTCCTCCCGACGTGATCTGGGTGGGGCGCCAGGCTGAACTGGACCGGCTGACCAGCGCGTGGACTGACAGAGCTCAGGACCACGAGGCGTGTGTCACCGCTACCGCGGTCACCGGCATGCCCGGCTCCGGCAAGACCGCTCTGGCTGTTCATGCCGCACACCAGATGCGCGACCAATTCCCCCACGGACGACTCTTCCTCAACTTGCGCGGTCACGCCCTCCTCCAGCCCCCCATGACCTCCGCCGAGGCGCTCGGTGAACTCTTGCGCCTCCTTGGCACGCCTACAGAAGCACTCCCCCAGGACCTCAACGGACTGGTCGCGCTGTGGCGCTCCACGACGCGCGGCCGCCGCTTCGTGGCCGTCCTGGACGACGCCGCCGGCACTGAGCAAGTCACTCCCCTCCTCCCGGGCGACTCCTCCTCTTTGATCATCGTTACCAGCCGACGCCAATTGGACGGCCTGACCGGCATCCGCCAGATCGCGCTGGATGTTCTCTCCCGCGCAGACGCGATCGCTCTTCTCCAGCGCCTGCTCGGCGACGAGCGGGCTCCGAGTGCGGAGGAAGCGGCTACTCTGGCCCGGCTGTGCGGATACCTCCCACTCGCCCTGGCGATCACCGCGAGGCGCCTGCTCTCCCGCCCAACCTGGGGTGTTTCCGACCTCGTGGAGCGCTTCAACCGAGCAGCCAGACGACTGCCCGAAATCCGTGACCGCCATCATGCGATGGCGCAGGCGTTCGAGGTCTCCTACCGCGAACTCACTCCCACGCAGCAGACGGCCTTCCGTCGCCTTGGCCTGCATGTCGGCGTTGAGTTCGGGCCCGGAGCCGTCGCCGCGCTCACCGACCTTCCATTGGAGGAGACCGAGCTCATACTGGAGGAGTTCCTCGCCTGCCATCTGATCTCGGAACCCGCTCCACACCGCTATCGGCTCCATGACCTGCTGCGCGAATACGCCTCCACACTCGCCGGAAGCGATCCGGGGACCGACAACCAACGCGCGCTCACACGCCTCCTCGACCATTACCTGTATACCGCCGACCAGGCAGACCGCGGCGCCTATCCCCACCGTCTCCGCATCGCCCTGCCCCAGAGCTCTGCCGAGCAGGCGTGGCATGACGCCGACCCTCAGCAATGGTTCATCGCAGAAGGCCCCAACCTTCTGGTCGCCCTGGATTACACCCGCACCCATGGCTCGCCACGTCGACTCGCCCTGACGACACATGTGCTAGCCGGGTTTCTGACCGGTGAGGGCTACCTTCGCTCGGCAACGCCGCTTCTATACAACGCCGTTGGGCATTGGCAGAACACAGGCCTTTCAAAGGCTCATGGCAGGGCGCTGATCGACCTCAGCAGCGCCTGCGCCGGCGCCGGCACCTACGACGAGTCAATCCAGAGCGCACAGACAGCGCTGGAGTTGGCCCAGGAAACGGCTGACGAGCATCTCGAAGCCGAAGCCCTCCACCAGTTGTCCATCTCCCACTGGCACACCGCCCGACACACCGAAGCCTTCGGTCTCCAGCAACGCGCACTACAGCTCCGCCTGAAGAAGGCCGACCGGCTCCAGCAAGGTAGAAGCTTCAATCTCCTGGGCATGATCTGCCTCAGTCTCGAGCGGCACAAAGACGCGCTGAAGTACTTCCTCGAAGGCCTGGCCCGCTTCCGTGACGTGGGCGACCGACGAGGCCAGTTCATCGCCTTGAACAACCTCGCGGAGCTACACAAGGAAGCCGGAAACCTGGACCACGCCATCAGTTCCTACCAGCAGTCCATCAAGCTTTCACAGGCCCTGGGCAGCAGGGGCCAGTACGCGATTCTCCAGATGAACCTGGCAGACACCTTGCGCGCGCACGGAAGGCCGCAGGAAGCCCTGGAGCTCTACGCCAAAGCACTCCCGGAGCTACGGAGCATTGATGACCGACGCAGCGAAGCCATCGCTCATAACGGGGCCGGGCGGGCACTCCATGAAGTCGGCCGGAGCGAACAGGCACTCCCCCACCACACAGCCGCGCTCGCGATAGCCCGCACCATCAATGCCGCCCTTGAAGAATGTCAGGCCCTTCGTGCCCTGGCGGAGGCAGAACACGCCACCGGACGACTCTCCCAAGCCCGTGCTCACCTGGAAGCGGGCCTCGCCGTCAGCCGGAAGATCAAGGCCCGGTCCGAAGAGGCGGACATACTCAGGTCACTGGCCCTTTTTCAACCCGACTTGTCGTGGCAGATCAGCTGAGTCAGTTGACGATCGCCGCCCCGTCCCCGAACGAAACCACCCGGCCCGTTATGGATGTCACCCGGTGGTGGCCAGTCGCTCGCGCCACCAGTCCACCGTCGCCTTGACCTGCTCATCGACGGGGGTGGCCCGTACCGCGAACTCGGCTTCGTAAGCGCTCGCGTCGACCACGAACGGACGCTCGAACTGGTAACGGACCTCCTTCAGTCCGCGGATCAGCCGGGGAGAAGACCGACGCGACACCCAGCACGGCCGGCGACAGCCCGCGCACCGCGACCGGCCCCGTTCCCGACTGAGCGGCGAGGCGGCCGACCATCTCACGGGTGGACCGCGCGGGCTCCGTCGGCACGTGCCAGGCCCGTCCCCAGGCCCGTTCCTCGCCCGCGACCTCCACCAGGGCCCTGGCCACATCGGGAGATAGCTCCAGCTGTGCGGGGCGTCCGGATCCCCGAGCGTGAAGACCGGCTTGCCGCGCAGCAGGCGTGGCATGACCCGCGCGGCCAGGTGCCCGCCGTCGGTCACCCCGGACCGAAGAAGTTTGAGGCTCGCACTGTCATGGGACCGTCCACCGGGCCGTAGTCGTAGAGGTTGCCCAGCATGACCAGGACGGCCCCGGTCGCCTCGGCCGCCGCGCAGAGCGACGAGGCCAGCGGCGGCCATTCACCGGCCCAGCGATGGTAGGGCGGTGCGGCACAGCTGTGGATCGCGGCCGCGCCCTGGGCGGCCGTGATCAGTCGCTCGCTGTCCATCGCGTCCAGCGCGACATGTTCGATGCCGGGCTCCTGGCTCCGACCCGACGTGGTGACGACCCCTACCGCATGACCCTGCTCGGCCAGAAGCCGAGCAGTGGCCGCTCCGGCGGGCCCGAATCCCATCACGACATGGAGGCTCACTCTCGCACACCAGCGCGAGTGTGTGGCTTACTTCATCCGGACCTCGTCGTAGCGTCCCACCACGACTCTCGCCTGGTTCTCCAGGCTCTCCGAGCCGACCAGCCAGTAGTTCCCGTGCCCCTTGGTGTCGGTGGACATCTGGTGGGCGCCGAAGATCGGGTCGTTGGGGGTGATGAACTGCGTCAGGCCCTCGTGGTGGCCGTGGGTCGGCGCTCCCAACTTGGGGACCAGGTCGTCCTGCGCCTTCTGGTTCCACACATGTCCGGGGGGCACGTCCAGGTCCTCGGCCCGCCCCACCTGGACGCCGGGGGTGCCGCTGAGCATCACGTCGTCCGCCTCCAGGGTGCCCTGGCGGGCGGCGGAGCCCACCACCACGGTGCCGTAGCTGTGTGCCTGCACCGATAGATGGTCGTCGGACGACGGGTCGTGGGAGGTGTGCAGCCCCGACAGGAAGTCGTTGAAATCTCCTGCTGCCCGGTCGGCGTACTTGTTCGACACGCCTTCCGGGAACAGGTTCTGCGGAGCGTCGTAACCGTTCCAGGTGATGGTCGACACCTTGGGCTCGCCCGGCATCGCGCTGGCGGCCTGCCAGAGGTTGGTGCCCGCGACCATGGGCGTGTAGATGCCGCTGAGCCTGCTCTTGGTGCCGCCGACCATCACGGCGGTGTGATCGGCCGTGTCCGGGTTGCCGTTCGCGATGATGGCGCGCCCGTTCTTCTCGGCATCGAAATCCAGCAAATACGCCGGCGGCAGCCCGTCGCCGCGCGGCTGGTGACGGAAGAGCCTGGAATCAGGGAAAGCGTCCACCTTTCCCGTGGAGTTGAAACGCATCTGAATGCGGTTCATGCCGTCGAGGGAGCCGATCAGATGCTTGCGCTTGCTGTCCCACCTGCTCCACTCCGGATTGGGCACCATGGACCGTCCGGCCAGGATGGACCTGGGCCTCGGTTCGGGCGGCAGGTTGGCCAGCTCGGTCTGGTATTTCGCCCGCTGCTCGTTGAACCAGATGCGGTTCGCCTCGTCGCGGTCCTCGACGGGCAAGCCGTCCAGCTTGCCCACGCTCGCCGGATACAGCGAGATGTACTCCGCCTGCTCCTCTTTGCTGAGGCTCTTCCACCAGGCCGCGTTGTCCTTGGGTGACTTGTCCTTGGGAACATCGCGCAGATGGTCCCCGACCGTCTTCTTGACGTCCCCCCGGTCCTTCTCCGCGTCGATCCACTCGTCTTTGGTGACCGACAGATCGGCGGTGGTGATCAGCTTGCCCAGCGTCCTGGCGTACTTGCCGTCCGCGTCGGTCGCGTCCTTGAGCGCGTCACCGATCCGGTCGGCGTACCCCTGGGCCTGCTGCTTCGGCGTCGTGGTGACGTACGGCGCCCGGCCGTTCCCGGCCGGCTCGTACTCCTGGCCCGGCAGCAGCACCAACGGGGGTGTGTACTGCACCGAACCGTCTTCCTTGACGGTCATCCCCGCGTCCTGGGCGTCCTGGACGGCGTTGTCCATCTTCTTCTTCGCCGCCCGCAACTCCGCGGCCAGCCCGTTCAACGCCGTCAGGACCAGGGCACACTCCACCTGCATGTAGTGGAAGTTCTCACTCAGCCGCTGCAGCCGGCCGAGCGCCGCGCCGACCCCCTGACCCTTCAGGCCCCCGCGAAGCTTTGCGTTGATTTCATTGTCCAGCCGGTCCTTGGCCGCCCCGGCGCTGCTGCTGACCTTGTGCCAACCATCGGCCGCCTGCTCGAACTGAGCGGGGTCGACCGCCTTCAACTGCGCGAAAGTCACCATGACGCGGATCCCCCACTCCCCGACCCAACCGAGCGCGATAACGGAGGAGAAGTTTACGTGAGTTCCCCTCCGGAAGCGCGGGTGCCGGTAATTACGTCGGCGAGTCGGCCTCACGCACCACATTGGTGAGGGGATTTCCCTGTTCCAGCCGGTTGATGTTGGCCGCGATGTCCGTGGCCCGGGCAGCGAAGGTTTCTTCGGTATGACCGGAGTTGTGCGGTGTCATCACCACGTTGGGCAGGGCGTGGAACGGCAGGCGGCTCGGCGCGAGCGGAGGGCCGGCCCACCACACGTCGAGGGCCGCGCCGGCGATGGTGCCGGCCGACAGCGCCTCGTACAGTGCCTCCTCCTGGACGACGGGGCCGCGGGCGACATTGACCAGGAGGGCGTGGCGCCCCATCGTGGCCAGTTCGGCCGGTCCGATCAGTCCGCGGGTGGCGGGCCCCAGCGGAACGGTGACCACGACGATGTCGGAGTCGGCCAGCAGTTCCGGGAGCCGCTCCGCGCCGCCCACCCAGTCGGGCCGCAGATCGTCCGGCAGGGGGGCCGACGGATCGCGGCGTACGGCCCGTACGCCCATGCCGACCGCCTGGCACAGCCGGCCGATCTCCGTCCCCGTCTCCCCGAAACCGATGACACCGACGCGCCGCCCCCGCAAGGTGTCCCCGAAAGGCAGCGTGGCGTCGACGGCGACGTTCCGCCACCGCCCCGCACGCAGCTCCTGATCGGCCGCGAGCACCCGCCGGGACAGCATCAGTACGCACATCAGGACGTGTTCGGCGATCGACCTGCCGTGGTGGTGGGTGTTGGCCACGGTCACCTCCGGCCCCAGCGCCTCCAGCGGGATGCCGTCGTGGCCCGCGCCGACCACGTGGACGAGACGGAGCCGTCGGGCCTGCCGCGCGTCGTCCTCGGCAAGCCGTGAGCCGACGTAGACGTCGATGTCGGCGAAGGCTTCGGTGATCCGCTCCGCGTCCCACTCGGAGGCCTCCAGCCACTCGTGCCGACCCTCGGTCCCCGTCTTCAGCCGTTCGGTGAACCTGCTCAGGATCGGGTGGTTGAGCATGATGCGCATACCGCGGTCACCACCGGGGGGTCTTGAGCTCGAAGGCGGGGTCGAAGCGGCGCATGTAGCCGGTGTCGTCGCGGTCGCGCAGCCCGCAGTCGAGGTACTGCCGGTGCAGCCGGGCGAGCGCGTCACGGTCCAGCTCCACGCCGAGGCCCGGGGCGGTGGGCACCTCGACCCGCCCCTCGGTGAACCGCAGGACCCCCGGGTCGATCACATCCTCGTCCGGCCGCTTCCACGGCCAGTGCGTGTCGCAGGCGTAGGTCAGCCGTGGTGTGGCGGCGGCCAGATGTGTCATCGCGGCGAGGCTGATGCCCAGGTGGGAGTTGGAGTGCATGGACATTCCGAGGCCGAAGGTCTCGCAGATCGCGGCGAGTTGCGTACCGCGCCGCAGGCCGCCCCAGAAGTGGTGGTCGGCCAGCACGATGCCCACCGAGCCCTGTGCGACGGCGGGGGCGAGGTCCTCGAAGGAGACGACGCACATGTTGGTCGCCAGGGGTGTGTCGGTCTGCCGTGCCACGGCCGCCATGCCGGCCCTGCCCTCGGTCGGATCCTCCAGGTACTGGAGGGTTCCGTCGAGTTCACGGGCGACGTGGAGCGACGTCTCCTCGCTCCAGGCGGCGTTCGGGTCGAGCCGCAGCGGCAGGTCGGGGAAGGCCACCCGCAGGGCGCGGATCGCGGCGATCTCCTCGTCGGGAGGGAAGACGCCGCCCTTGAGCTTGATGGAGGAGAAGCCGTACTGGTCGATCATGCGCCGGGCCTGTTCGACCAGTTCGTCCGGGTCGAGCGCGGCACCCCAGTCGTCGTCCGCCTGATCCGGGTGCCCCGCCCACTTGTAGAAGAGGTAGGCGCTGTAGGGCACGGTGGAACGCACGGCGCCACCGAGGAGGTCGCTGACCGGCCGTCCCACCAGCTTGCCCTGGATGTCCAGGGAGGCGACGTCGAACGGGGACACGACGCGGTCCACCGCGCTGCTGCCGGTGACCATGCCGGACATGCCGTCCCCTCCGGCGGTGTCCGAACCGAGCGCGCGACGGGTGCGCAGCATGAGGTCGTTCAGGCTCCAGACGTCCATGCCGACGAGGTCCTCGGCGGTCCGGCGCACCCGCTCCAGGTGCACGGTGCCGCCGTAGGTCTCACCGATGCCGGTGACACCGCTCTCCGTGGTGAGTTCCACGATGGTGCGCAGCGCGTACGGCTCGTGCACTCCCACCGTGTTGAGCAGGGGATAGTCCCGGAAGGCCACCGGAGTGACCGTGACTTCGGCGATGCGTTCAGCCGTCCCACCCATGGACACCATCCTCATATGTAGCTGACGTCTTCATTTGTAAACAGGCGTCCATCTGGCTGTCAATGTTCCGGCACCGGCGTGAGGAGTGTGCCCTCGGTCATGAACTGATGCAGATTGCGGAAGGTGAGCTCCCCCATGGCCTCACGGGTCTCATGGGTCGCACTGGCGATGTGCGGGAGCAGAACAACCGCGTCCAGGTCCAGCAGGGCCTTCGGAACGCGGGGTTCGTCCACGAAGACATCGAGCGCCGCGCCCGCTATCTCGCCGTTCACCAGGGCGTGCACCAGAGCCGGCTCGTCGATGACACTGCCCCTTGAGACGTTCACCAGGTAGCCCTGAGGGCCGAGCGCGTCGAGCACGCCCGCCGAGATCAGGCCCTGGGTGGCGCCGCCCCCGGAGACCGCCACGACCAGCGCGTCGCATTCCGCGGCGAGTTCAGCGGGCGAGGACATGCGGCGATAGCTCACGTCCTCGGCGGGCGTGCGTGAGCAGTAGAGGAGTTCCACGCCGAAGCCTTCCAGCCGCCGAGCGATGGCGCGGCCGATCCTGCCGAGCCCGAGAATGCCCACGCGCTTCCCGCTCACCTTGGCCGAGAGGGGGAAGGCGTCCTGGTCCCAGGCGCCGCGGCGGACGAAGCGGTCGGCGGCCGACAGCCGGCGCATCACATCGATCAGGGCGCCGACGGCGAGGTCGGCCACGCAGTCGGTGAGCACGTCCGGGGTGTTGCTGACGTCGATGCCGCGCGCACGGGCCCGGGAGACGTCCGTGGTCTCGTAGCCGACTCCGAAGTGGACGATCGCGCGGAGCGCGGGCAGGGCGTCCATCAGATCGTTCGACACACCGACCCGCGCACTGGTCACGGCCGCCACCACCTCGCCGCCGTGGTCCCGCAGATAGGCGTCGGGATCGGGCAGCTCCGCGAGTCGCACGGTGTGATGGTGCGTGGCCAGCGCGGTCTCGAGGGTCGGCAGCAGTGGACACAGCTGAAGGACGGTGCCGCCGGTGCCGCCGGTGCCAGTTGAGGAAGGCATGGACTCACTCCCGTTCTTATGGAATGGCCGGGAGCGTATGGCCGATTTCGATGCCTGTCTAAGCTCAAAAGTGTATCGCTCGATACCTTTTCCGTATCAATGGATGGCGAGGGGACTCGCCCCGACCCGCTTCGGGCCGCACAACCAACGCTTTGGCCAGACCCCTTGACGCCCCCGCACCTCGGCCTTAGCTTCGGCGTTTACAAATGCAGACCGGGTACGCATGTATGGACAGTCATGTCAGCAATCGCGTCTCCGGCGGCACCACTTCAGCCCTTTCGGAGATACGCCGACGATGAAGTCCTCCGTACGCTCCTTCCCTCGCCCAAGAAGGTCCCGAGCACACCCGGTTCTCACCTTTCTGACCTTGGGCACGATGCTGCTGACCAGCGCGTGCGCCGTGGCCAACAGTGACACCGCGGGCGACGCCGGCAGCGCGGACGGCCGCACACTGCGTGTGGTACTCACCCAGGAACCCCCGACGCTGGAGCCCTGCGAGTCATCGACGACCGCGACCGGGGTCGTGGTCCGCTCCAACATCACTGAACCGCTGATTGAACGGGACCCCACCTCGGGCAAGCTGGCACCGCTGCTGGCGACCGGCTGGCGGCAGACGAAGCCGACGACGTGGACCTTCGACATCCGCTCCGGCGTGACGTTCCAGAACGGACAGCCGTTCACCGCGAAGGACGCCGTCTTCTCCATCGACCGCGCCGTCAACTCCGATCTCGCCTGCAACGTGGACGGTTACGTCTTCGGCGACGAGAAGCTCGACGTGCGCGCCGTCAGCCCCACCCGGCTGACCGTCACCACCAAGAAGGCCGACCCCATCCTCCCGCTGCGAATCAGCTTCATCGAGATCGTGCCGCGCACCACCGACGCCAAGGCCAAGGTGCGCATACCGATCGGCACCGGCCCCTACGCCGTCAGGAAGTGGCAGACCGGTGTCTCGATCTCCCTTGCCCGCAATCCCAAGTACTGGGGGAAGGCTCCCGCCTACCCCCGGGCCACGTATGTCTGGCGCAGCGATGCCAGTGTCCGCGCCGCCATGATCAACAAGGGCGAGGCCGACATCACCACATCGCTGGACCCCATGGACGCGACCAAGGACAACTCGGTCGCCTACCCCAACAACGAGACGACCGCTCTACGGCTGGACGGCCGCGAGGCACCGCTCAACGACATCCGGGTGCGCAAGGCGATCGGCATGGCCATCGACCGCGACGGCATCATCGACGCCCTTCTCGACGGGAAGGCCAAGCCCGCCGCGCAACTCGTCCCGCCCGGCGTGGTGGGCCACAATGACGAACTCGCCCCACCCTCGTACGACGTGGCCAAGGCCCGCGCGCTGGTCAAGCAGGCGGAAGCCGACGGCGTCCCCGTCAACAGGCGGATCACCCTCGTCGCGCGCAACGGCCAGTTCGCCGGGATCGCGGAGACGGCCGAGGCCCTGCAGTACGAGATGGCGCAGATAGGGCTGAACGTAAGGATTCGCATGACGGACACGGCCACCAGTCTTCAGTACCAGCTGCGCCCGCTGCCCCGCGGTGTCGGGCCGATCGCGATGCTGGTCATGCACGGCAACCAGGCCGGGGACGCGGCCTTCACCACCAGTCAGTACCTGCTGAGCGACGGCCCGCAGTCCACCTTCGGCACCCCGGAACTCGACCGGCGCATCGCCGCGGCGAACGCGCTGTCCGGCAAGGCCCGTGAGAAGGCCTTCGCGAATCTGCTCGCCTACCAGAACAAGACGGTCGCGCAGTTCGCCTACCTGGCCCATATGCGCGGGCTGCTCGGCCTGTCGCCGTCGGTCCGGTACCGGCCGAACTCCGCCACCGGGGACGAGATGCGGCTGGCCGAGGCCAGTCCCGCGAAGGCGGGGAAGCACTGAGATGACGTCATTCCTCGGCAAGCGCATCATCTCCAGCGCGATCCCGCTGGTGTTCGTGGTGCTGGGCGTGTTCTGCCTGGCACGCCTGACCGGCAACCCGGTCGACCTCTATCTCCCACTGAGCGCCACTCCCCAGCAGCGCGCGCAGTTCTCGGCCGCGCACGGCTTCGACGACTCCATCCCGGCGCAGCTGTGGGACTACCTCACCCAGGCCGCGCAGTTCGACTTCGGCACCTCGCTGCGCACCGGGCAGTCGGCCGCCACGATGGTGCTCGACGCGTTCCCCGTCACCCTCCAGCTCGCCGGCATGACCATGCTCCTGGCGATCCTCGGAGCGCTGCTGGTCGGCAGCCTCGCCGCCTACCGGCCCAACTCGCTCATCGACCGGATCGCCGGTCTGCTGTCGATGATCGCGGCCAGCATCCCCGACTTCTGGTTCGCGATCATGGGCGTGCTGGTCTTCGGCGTGGGCCTGGACTGGCTGCCGACCTCCGGCACCCTGGGCGGCCCCGAGGTGTGGGTACTGCCCATCGCCACCTTGCTGATCCGCCCGTTCGGCGTGCTCGTCCAGGTGGTCCGCGGCAGCATGGTCGGCGCGCTGTCCGCGCCCTATGTCAAGGTGGCCCGCAGCAAGGGAGCCGGCGCCGGGCGCGTCGTGTTCGGACACGCCCTGCGCAACGCCATCACGCCCGTCCTGACCGTCGCCGGGGATCTCACCGTCGGTCTCGTCAACGGCGCGGTGATCGTAGAAACGATCTTCGGCTGGCCCGGAATCGGCAAGCTCATGATCGACTCGATTCTGCAGCGCGACTTCGCCGTGTTGCAGGCCGCTGTCCTGATCACCGCGGTGACGATCTTCGCGCTGAACATCCTCGTCGACGTCTGCCACGCCTTGATCGACCCCAGAGTCCGCCAGGCGGTGCCGGCGTGAGCGAAGGAGCCACCATGACCGATCCTGCTGACCGTCCCTCCGCTGAAACCGCTCCTGAAGCCGCTCCTGCTGCCGCCTCGCCACGTACCCGTCCGCCCCGCTGGTGGCTGCTGCTCGGCAGGGACCGGGGCGCGGCCGTCGCGGCCGTCATCCTCGCCCTGGTGTTCCTCGTCGCGCTGTTCGGCCGACTGTTCATCGGCGACCGAGCGATACGGCAGGACCTCCGCGCCTCGCTGCGCCCGCCGTCCCTCGACCACGGCTTCTACGGGCTGCTCGGCACGGACGTGCTGGGCCGCAGCGTGCTGGCACGGCTGATCGAGGCGGCCGGGACAACGCTGTACGTCGCCGTGCCCGCGGTGCTGTGTTCGCTGCTGATCGGCTCCGCGCTGGGGATGTGGGCCGGCTACCACGGGGGCTGGCGCGAGAACATCGCGATGCGCGTCGCCGATGTCATCCTCAGCTTCCCCTCTCTGCTGATCGCAGTGGTCGTGCTGTATGTCTTCGCGCCGAGCGCGCTGAACATCGTGCTGATCCTCGCCGTCGCGCGCATCCCCGTCTATCTGCGCACCGCCCGCGCGGAGTCGGCCGAGCTCCGAAGCCGCCTGTTCGTCGACGCGGCCCGGACCTTCGGCACCCCGAGCCGGAACATCATCTGCCGGCACATCCTGCCGATCGCACTGCCGACGCTGCTGACCGTGGCCACGCTCGACTTCTGCTTCGTCATGCTGACCGAGTCCTCGCTGAGCTTCCTCGGCATCGGCATCCAGCCCCCGGATGTGAGCTGGGGTCTGATGGTGGCCCAGGGCCGCCAGTACCTTCAGACCGCCTGGTGGATCGCCGTGCTGCCGGGCATCGCGATCGTCCTCACCACGGTGTCGGCCACGGTGCTCGCCGCGTGGGTGCGCCTGGCCACGGATCCCGCGCAGCGCTGGCGTCTGACGCTGCCCAAGAAGCGGCGCGGGGCCCGAGCCGCTGTTTCCCCGGAGGTGATCGCGTGAAGCCGTCAACCCTGCCCGCGCCCGCCGCGGCCGATGGCGCCGCGCTCGAGGTCGAGGGGCTCTGCGTCGAATTGCGCACCCCCTCCGGCACGGTCCGCGCCGTGGACGACATCAGCTTCAGCGTGCGCAAGGGGCGCACGCTGGCGCTGCTGGGCGAGTCCGGCTGCGGAAAGTCCATGACCGCGCTGTCGATCGCCGGGCTGCTCGACCCGGTGGCCGAGGTGACGGACGGATCCGTGCGGGTGTCCGGCACCGATGTGCTGCGGCTCAGCCCAGCGGGCCGCAGAAAGCTCGCCGGCCCCGGGCTGTCCATCGTCTTCCAGGACGCGCTGACCGCGCTCAACCCCGTGCAGCCGGTCGGCAGGCAACTCGCCGAGCCGTTCCGCATCCATCGCGGGCTGTCGCGGCGCGAAGCCAGGGAGAAGGCGGTCGAGCTGATGACCCGCGTCGGCATCCCCGAGCCGCGGCTGCGGGCCCGCTCGTACCCGCATCAGTTCTCCGGCGGTATGCGCCAGCGTCTGCTCATCGCGATGGCCGTCGCCCTCGACCCCGATGTGCTGATCGCCGACGAGCCCACGACCGCGCTCGACGTCACCGTGCAGGCGCAGATCATGCGGCTGCTGCGGGACCTGCAGACCGAGCGGGACATGGCGATCGTATTGATCACCCATGACCTGGCAGTGGTGGCCCAGCGCGCCGATGACGTAGTGGTCATGTACGCGGGCAACGTGGTGGAGACCGGGCCGGTGGGCGAGGTCTTCTCCAGCCCCCGCCACCCTTACACCAAGGGGTTGCTCGACTCCGTTCCCGAGCACGCCGTCAGGGGGCGCCCGCTGCCCGCCGTGCCGGGGAGCCCACCCGAGCTCAGCGCGGTCCCCTCCGGCTGCGTCTTCCAGGCCAGATGCCCGCTGGTCAGGGAGCGCTGTGCCCAGGAACGTCCTCACCTGGTGTCCGTCGGCGCCTCACGCTCGGCCGCCTGCCACTTCTCCGAGGAGCTCGATCGTGTCTGATATGTCAGAGGTATCAGAGGTTCCCGTCACCGAACCTACCGTCGCAAACCCGCGCGGCGGCGGCTCGGCCGGCTCCCCGCCCCTACTCGAGGTCAGCGGCGTCACCAAGTCGTTCGGCCATGGGCGCCGACGCCTGACCGCGTTGGACGGAGTCGATGTGCGACTCGAACGCGGGGAGACCCTCGGTCTGGTGGGCGAGTCCGGATGTGGCAAGTCGACCCTGGCCAGAGTGGTGCTCGGGCTTGAGCGGCCGGACTCGGGGACGGTGCGTTTCAACGGCACCGACCCGTTCACCCTCAAGGGCAAGGAACTGCTGGCCTGGCGGCGTCGGGTGCAAATGGTGTTCCAGGACCCGTTCGCCTCGCTCAATGCCCGGATGTCCGCGGCCGACCTCATCGGTGAGCCGTGGCGCACCCATCGCGACATCGTGCCCACGGCGAAGGACCGGGACCGACGGGTGCGTGAACTGCTGTCCCTCGTCGGACTGCGGGAGAGCGACGCCCACCGCTACCCGAACGAGTTCTCCGGCGGCCAACGGCAGCGCATCGGCATCGCCCGCGCGCTGGCGCTCGACCCCGACCTCATCGTGTGCGACGAACCCGTGTCCGCGCTGGACCTGTCGGTGCAGGCCCAAGTGCTCAATGTGCTCTCCGAACTGCGCGAGCGGCTCGGCGTCTCCTACGTCTTCATCTCCCATGACCTGTCGGTGGTCAGACACGTCTCCGACCGGGTGACGGTGATGTATCTGGGCAAGGTCATCGAACACGGTCGCACCGAAGACGTCTTCGACCGGCCCCTGCACCCCTACACCTCCGCCCTGATGTCGGCCGCGCCCACGCTCGACGTCTCCGGGCAGACCGGCGACGAGGAGATCCAACTGCGCGGGGAGATCCCCTCCCCGTACGACATTCCGTCGGGCTGCCGGTTCCGCACCCGCTGCTGGAAGAGCGAGGCCCGGTGCGCCGAACACGCACCCCAGGCCGTCACCCGCGAGAGCACGGCGGGCACCGGGCTGGAACCGCACGAGGCCCTGTGCCACTTCCCGCTGGGCATCGGGCCGACGGGAGCATGAGCGCGCCCGAGTTCACCCTGCTCTTCGTCACCGTGGCGGTCGGGTCGCTGTTCCAGGTCTCCATCGGCTTCGGACTCGGCCTGCTCGCCGCCCCGGTGATCGCGACGCTGGACCCCTCGCTCACCCCGGTGGTGGTGCTGCTGCTCGCCACCGGGGTCACGGCGGCGGTCCTGGCGCTGGAAGGCGGACACGCGGACGTACGAGGAGCGGGGTGGGCGCTGGTCGGCCGGGTGCCGGGCGTCCTGGGCGGCGCGGCGCTGGTGGCCGTGCTGCCCGCCCGGCAGCTCGCCTTCCTCGTCGCCGCGGTCGTCCTCACGGGCGTCGCGGTGAGCCTGCGCGGCTTCGTACCGAGGCCGGGACGGCGGTCGGTGCTGCTGGCCGGCCTAATCTCGGGGGTGATGGGCACGGCCACCTCCATCGGAGGGCCTCCGATGGCCATGGTCTGGCAGCGCTTGAGCGGCCCGAAGCTGCGCTCCACGATGAGTGGGTTCTTCCTGGCCGGCTCCGCGATGAGCCTGGCCACGCTGGCGGCGACCGGGGCCGTGCACACGGATAGCCTGCGGTACACCGCCCTGCTGGCCCCGGCCGCGGCGATCGGCGTGCTGCTCGCCCGCCCGCTGTCGAGCAGACTGGACATGCGGCGCACCAGAGCCGTCGCCATGGTGCTCGCGGTGGCGAGCGCGACCGTGCTGGTGATCCAGCAGTTCCTCTGAGCCGACGGTTCCTCTGAGCCGGCAGTTCAACGCCTCGGCGCCCGGGACGAACCACGGCTTCCAGCGGCCGCCGACCGACTCCCCGGCGGGCTCGACCAGCACATGGACGACGTTCTTGAGGTCGACGATGCCGAGCCGGCCCGCGACCAGCGGCAACGTCAACCCCGGGGCCGTCACCCGCGAGCGCGCCCTGCACGCCGACCAGTACCGCGCGGAGCGCCGACAGCCTGACGCGACATGGCTCAAACCAGTTCGGGTTGCGGTTCTGCTTGCCGCGCCGGTGCGGCCTTCGGTTCCCATAGTTTGGTGGTCCGTACGTAGCCGTAGACCACTGAGGCCATCGCCAGTATGAGAAGTGGTCCGAACGCCCACGGATGCTTGGCCATTTCCATCGGCAGATAGCGATATGACACCAAGAGCGCGGCGAAGACCGCTGTGCCGTAAGCGACCAGCTGGATTCTTGACCGGTCCCAGCCGCGGTCGAGCGAGCGCAGCGCTGCCTCGATCGTGAGCGCGAACACGACGCCGGCGATGAGATCCACGCCGTAGTGGTAGCCGAAGCCCAGGGTTGCGCTGAGCGTGGCAATCAGCCAGAAGGTGCCGGCGAATCGCAGAATGCGTGGGCCCTTGCGGGAATGGATGAAGATCGCGGTAGCCCATGCTGTGTGCAGGCTGGGCATGCAGTTACGGGGGGTGATGTCGTCGTATGTCACCGGGTGCGGGGTAGTGATCGGCGGTGGCGTGTTTGGCCACAGGTTGGCTATCGCCCAGTGCACACCGCCGGTACCGGAGGTGCCCGGGCCGTAGGCAAAGATCGGTCCGACCACCGGGAAGATCATGTAGATGGCCGGCCCGAGGAGGCCGATCACCAGAAAGCTGCGCACCAGATGATGGCGCGGGAAGCGGCGCTCGGCCGCCACGTTACGCAGCTGGTACAGCGCGACGACGATCGCGGCCACGGCAAGCTCAGCGTAGACCAAGTCGAGGAGATGGGTGCCGATCGGGTCGGTGGCCCTGAGGATCCGGCCTGCCAGCCACGACGGGTTGCCCAGCGCGTGATCGGCGGCTGCCAGGTACGGGTCGAGCACGGCCGGGCGGGTCTTCGACGTGATGAGTAGCCAGGTATCGCCGATCTTGCGGCCGGTCACCAGCAGCAGGCCCAGCCCGACGCCCTTCAGCAGCAGGATACGTTCCTGGCCGGTGCGGCGCGTGACAGCGATGACCGCATAGCCCAACATCACCCACAACGCGCCGTTACCGAAGGAATGGCCCTCGGTCATCTTGGCGTCGACCGCCCACCGCACCAGCGCGAAGACGACGTCGATCCCGATCGCGACACCAGCCGCGATGAACCGTTGCCGCCAGGTGAGCACCACCATCATCAACGCCATGCCGGCGTACAGCGGCCCTGGTTTGGGGGCGAATATCACCTCTTGCGCCTGGGTGGTCATCGGCCCCGGTATGCCGGCGTAGCGACGCGCGACGATCTCCAGCGTGATGAGGAATCCGAGGGTCACCACACCCGCCACGGCCCACAATATCGCCCGTGGTTGACGCCAGGCGTCGGTCTTGATTCTGCAGTTTATTCGCGAAAACACCCGCGTTACGATAGGTATCAATTGTTTGACCGATTTGTTAGATGTTAGGCAAAGAGATCACTCTTTGCGCCGGATAGCATGCTTTTCTGGTGAAGGACAGTCGATAAGGGCGCTCGTCGAGAGTCCGATCATGCCATCGGAGCGGTGCGGGTGGCTTCGCCGGTCACGGGCGGCACGAAGGACTAGTCGAGCCAGACGACCACGGCGTGTCCGTCGCGGGCCGCTGCCTGGAAGAACGGAACCAGCGCCTGGTAGTGGCTGGTCACGTACTCCAGCGACTCGCCGCCTTCCCAGACGATGACCGGGTAGATGTCGGCCTGGACGAGATCCGCCGGAGTGACACCGCTGACCAAGGCCCCGGGAGGTATGGCCGTGAACGCCTCAGCCGCCACCTGCACGCGCTCCGGCGTGAGATAGCGGGGCGGCACGTAGCCCCAGTCGTCGGCCCCGGGGATTTCCTCCTCGCCGATGACGACGTCGACGGGGAACGCGAGGCGGCGCAGCAGGAAATCGAGGGCGTGCCATGCCTTGTCGGTGTCGTGGCAGCGCGCCGGTGACGCCCCGGGCCCCGCGTCCAGCTCCGCTTCGGCCAGCTCGCCGATGAACTTTCGGGCCCAGTCCGGGTCGCGGACCGCGCGCTCGAGTTCAGCGGGGGCCAGACGCGCGTACTCTCCGATCATGCTCATGGCCGGATATTAGGGATGGGCACTGACAGCGCGTCCAGCCGGCAGCGGTCTACTGAGGCCGGCTGCCAGATGCCCTCGGTCACCGTGCGGTTCCCCAGTCACCGAAAAGTGCGTTCTTCCATGTCAGCGTTTACTCTCCTACGGTTTCCGAGTAACCGTGGGAGAGCGAACGGGCTCTCATGACAAGGAGGCGGACAGCATGGCCATCACCCTGGTGAACCCCAGCGGATTGCCCGAAATCGAGGCGTACCGGCAGGTGTCGATCGCGACTGGGTCACGGCTGGTCCACATCGCCGGACAGGTCGCCTGGGATGCCGATGGGGTCACGGTCGGCGAAGGTGACCTCGCCGCTCAGGTCGAGCAGTGCTACCTCAACGTGGGCACCGCCTTGGCCGAGGCCGGCGGCTCCTTCGACGACGTGGCGAAGCTGGCCGTCCACGTCGTCGACTGGATCCCCGACAAGATGCCCCTACTCCTGGAGGGGATCGCTCGGGCGGCCGCGAAGCTGGGGGTCACCCCGGTCCCGCCGGCCACGCTGCTGGGCGTTGCGGCGCTGGACGTACCCGACCATCTGGTCGAGATCGAGGCCACCGCGGTCCTCGACTGAACAGCTTGGGGTGCGAGCGCTCCACCCGTCAGGCGTCGAAGCGGCGGCGGGAGGCGTCGATGTGACCGAGGTACTGACGGGTCCAGCCGCACATTCCGTCGATTGTCTCTCGCAGGGCCTGGCCCGCCTCGGTGAGGGTGTACTCGACCCGCGGCGGCACGGTGGGGTGCACGTTCCGCTCGACCAGGCCGTTGCGCTCCAGCATGCGCAGGTTCTGGGTGAGCATCTTGTGGCTGATGCCCTCGACCTCGTTCCGCAACTCGCTGAAGCGCAGGGTGCGTTCACCGAGAAACTCGATGATCAACAGTGCCCACTTGTTGGCGACGTCCGAGAAGATCTCCCGCGCCAAAGAGTCCGCGCGCGCCAGGTCCGCGTCCTCGGGCGAGCCCCTGAACTGCTTGGTTCCCATCAGGTTCCCCAGTCACCGAAGAGTACGTGCTTCCATGTCAGTCGTCACTCTCCAACAGTTCCCGAGTAACCACAAGAGAGTGATTTCGAAGTCTCGGGCCCCTCCCGGCCCCGACCGGCACACGGCATACTTGGGCCGCCCGCCCGCGCCCAGGCGATCCGGCGCGCTCGATCCGCATTGACCAGGGGTTTCCGTGACAGCATCCGCATCCGTCCCCGTGCCCGCGCTGCCCAGCGGCGTGGACCCGGCGTGGCTGCCGCCCGAGGTGTTCCGCCCGCTCGGTTCCCGGCGCACGCTGATCTGTGGAACGGGCTCCCTGGTGGACACGGTGCACGGAGAAGTGACGTACGCCTGCGCACGGTTCGGCGGTGAGGTCGTACGAGGTGCGCAGGCTCAGGGCGCGCCGTACGACCTGGTGCTGGAGCTGGGCGAGGGCGGCGACCGGGACGGGCTCGGGGACGAGGGGTTCGCGCTGGTGCGTGCGGGCGGCGTCACACGGGTGACGGCCGCCGGTCAGGCCGGGCTGCTGTACGGGCTGTTCCACCTGGTGCGGCTCGGCGAGGCGGTCTTCCGGGGCGAGCGGGCGCGCGAGGTGCATCGGCCGGCGCTGGCGCTGCGGATGCTGGACCACTGGGACAACGTGGCGGTGCATCCGGTGATGGGCCAGGTGGAGCGGGGGTACTCGGGTGGCTCTCTGTTCTGGCGGGACGGCCTGGCACGGGGCTCACGGGACGAACTGGAGCGGGTGCGCTGCTACGGCAGGCTGCTTGCCGCGTGCGGCATCAACGCGGTCGCCGTGAACAACGTGAATGTGCACGAAACCGAAGCGCACCTGCTGACCGACCGCATCGGCGAGGTGGCCGCGATCGCGGACGCGCTGCGCCCGTACGGGATCCGGACGCATCTGTCCGTCTCCTTCGCCGCGCCCGTCGTGCTCGGCGGCCTTCCCACCGCCGATCCGCTGGACGCCGCGGTGACCGACTGGTGGGCGGAGACGACCGGCCGGGTGTACGCGGCGATACCCGACTTCGGCGGGTACGTGGTGAAGGCCGACTCCGAGGGACAGCCCGGCCCGTTCAGCTACGGCCGCAGCCACGCGGACGGCGCCAACATGCTGGCCGCGGCACTCGCCCCGTACGGCGGCACGGTGCACTGGCGGGCCTTTGTCTACAACCACCGGCAGGACTGGCGGGACCGGTCGACGGACCGGGCACGCGCGGCCTACGACCACTTCGCTCCCTTGGACGGCGAGTTCGCACCGAACGCGGTGCTCCAGGTGAAGCACGGGCCGATGGACTTCCAGACGCGCGAGCCAGTCTCCCCGGTGATCGGCGCGATGCCGAACACCCGGCTGGCGGTGGAGATACAGGCGACCCAGGAGTACACGGGACAGCAACGGCACGTGTGCTGGCTCGGGCCCATGTGGAGCGACGCGCTACGGTTCCGGCCCGAGGGGGAGGAGGGGGCGAGCGTCGGGGACCTGGCGCGCGGCGGCGGCCTGGTGGCGGTGTCGAACGCCGGCGACGACCCGTTCTGGACCGGGCACCCGCTGGCGCAGGCGAACCTGTACGCGGTCGGCCGCCTGGCCTGGCAGCCCGACGCGGACCCGCGCGCGATCCTGCACGAGTGGATCGAACTGTCCTTCACCCCCGAGGAGACCGCTGGTCCCGCGCGGCTGCGCAGCGGGCTGCAGGCGGCTCTGGACGGCTCCTGGCGGACCTACGAGAAGTACACGGCACCGCTGGGCATCGGCTTCATGGTGCAGCCCGGACACCACTACGGGCCGAGCGTGGACGGCTACGAGTACAGCCCGTGGGGGACGTACCACTTCGCCGACCGGGACGGAGTCGGCGTCGACCGCAGCCGGGCGACCGGCACCGGGTTCGCCGGGCAGTACGCGAAGCCGTGGGCGGAGGTGTACGAGTCGCCCGAGATCTGCCCGGACGAGCTGCTGCTCTTCTTCCACCATGTGCCGTACGGGCATGTGCTGCACAGCGGCGAAACGGTGATCCAGCACATCTACGACACGCACTTCGACGGCGTGGAGGAGGTCGAGGAGGCACGCCGGGTGTGGGCCGGGCTCGCGAACCTGATGGATGCGGCACGCCACGCCCGCGCGGCGGAGCGCTACGAGGAGCAGCTCCGCAGCGCCCGCGAGTGGCGGGACCACATCAACACGTACTTCTTCCGGAAGTCCGGCGTAGCGGACGCTCGCGGGCGCCGTATCCACTGAGCTCGACACTTGTGCTCACTCCGCACCCCGGGCCGCCGGGTTGCCCTGGTGGGTGAAGGCGGCCCAGAGATGGACCTGGCCGAGGTCGATGCGGGCGGCTTCGCCACGTAGGTCGTCATGGAGGGTGGGCGGGGGCTCGCGGTGCGGGTCGATCATCCACAGCTGGGCGGCGCGCAGTGCGTCCACCGGGGCGAGGCCGTGCGTGGTGACGAAGTCGTGGAAGACGGCCATCATCAGGGCCGTCGAGGCATCGCGGACGGCCCAGCGCGAGCCGATGACGTCGGCCGCGCCGCGCGCGATCAGGGCGGTGGACAGGGTCAGGGCCTCGTCATGGTCGCGGGTGCTCAGGTCCGTCTCGCAGGCGCTGAGCACCACCAGCGGGCCCTCCGCGTTCGGCTGTCCAGTGGCGGTGCCGTCCAGGATGCGGGCCACGGTCAGGCGTCCGGCGTCATGGGGAGCATCCGGCGGGGTGGCGAGCCAGAGCGCCGAGCGCGTGGGATACGGGCCGACCAGGGCGTGGCAGGAGATGTGCAGGACGGCGGCGGTCGGCGAGCTGCCGCCGGGCAGGACGGCGAGGATGTCCTCCGGGGTGCCCGGCGCGTCGCTGACGGCCGTGGGGAACTCGCCGTAGCACAGGCCGTCCGGGTAGCAGGCCGCGCGCAGCGCCTCGGTCTCGATCTCGGCCCACAAGAGGGAGAGTTCGGGGTCGGCGACCAGGACCTGCCCGGACGCGGTGGGCAGCCGGTCCCGGGCCGCGGCCCGCAGGAACTCGGCTGAGGAGGGGGCGTAGCTGAGCACCGCTTCCTCGCAGGCGTACCGGTGCGCGCGCCCGCCGCGCCAGTTCGGGGTGCGCGCCGCGTGCCAGGCGACCGCGCCGAGCGCCCCGCAGGGCACCAGGACGATCCGCGGCGGCCGGTTGAGCGGCCCCACGGCCGCCAGGACGGGGCCCATCGCGGCGGGCCAGGCCCAGTCGCACAGCTCGCGCAGCGCCGCCTCCCATTGCCGGTCCGGCGCCGCCTGCCCGCTCGGCTCGGCCGTGGCATCGTCGGCGGCGGCCTGGGAACGTCGGGCCGTGGCGTCGAGGTAGCGCTCCAGCGGCGGGCTGCCGGGGGCCAGCAGCGGCAGCTTCAGGACGGCGGGCGGCGCGTTGCCCGTGTCGGGGCGGAGGATCAGCGCGAGACCGGACTGGCCGGGTTCGAGCCCGGGGACGAGATAGACGAGCGCATCGGTACCGGTGGCGGCGAGACCGGCCGTCAGTCCTGCCAGGTCCGGGGGCTCGAGCGGTTTCCAGGCGGCGTCCGCGCCGCTGCCCTCGCCCAGCGCGTCAAGTGCCCTGCGGCGCAGAGTGCCCGGGATCTGCCGCTCCGCGGACCCGCCCAGGAGCGGGGCCGCGGTGTCGGACGGCAGCCGGTCCGCCGCAGCCTCGGCGCGCCACTGCCGGGCCAGGTCCGGGTGACCGCGGGCTTCAAGGAGCTCGGGGATGCCGCGGGACGCGGCGGCAGCCCGCAGCACCATGGCCCGACCCCGTTCCAGCGCGTCCACCGCATCGGCAGGACGGCTGTTGATGGTCGTCCAGTAGGCCAGCCACAGTGCCCGCGCCGACCCGGTACGGGCCACGGCCAAGCCGTGTTCGGAGCCGAGTTGGAGAAGGACGTCGGAGGCCAGCCCGACCAGCGCCTCGCCCATGACAGCCAGGCAGGCCTCCAGGTCCGCCTGGGCGCTCGGGCCGTGGCGGGCACAGCGCAGCCGGTAGGCCTCGGCCAGCTGCGTCAGGGTGTCGGAGATGTGTGGCAAGCCGTGCCCTCCGGCGATCAGTTCGCGGACCCGGGCCAGCTCGGTGATGCTCTCGTCGAGCAGGCGCGGGTCATCGAGGTGGCGGGTCGCGTGCAGCAGGGCCCGGCCGAGTTGGCTCCGCAGCTGGAGTTCCTGGTGGGGGGTGGGCTGCGGTCCCTCGAGGATCCGATGGACCTCTGCGGCGGCCCGGTCAGCGGCCTCCCGGCTGGGATCGATCATGACGAGTTGGATCAACGCGTTGGCCCGCACGGCCGGTAAGTACGGTGCGAGCAATCCGGCGATCCGCCGCTGGTCGGTCTCCACCACGTCCCGCAGGTACCGGGCCGCGGCGCGGAACTCGGCCAAATCCTGACTGCGGGCGGCCTGTTCCCGATGGATCTCGGCCAGCGTGGCGGCGATGGCGAAGCGGTTCTCCTGGTCGGGCGGCAGGGTGGCGTACAGGTCGGTCAGTTCCTCGATGAGGCGCGGCAGCACGGTAGGGTCGTCGCTGCGGCGTGCCAGGGCCAGCTCATGGTGGGCCGCGAAGACCATCGCGTTGACCATCTTCGTGGACGGTGGTGAGCCGTCGCGGCGGTAGGCGGCGAGCAACGCCCTGGCCATCGTCAGGGCGGCGTCGGCGGCTTGAAAACTGCCCCCGAACATCGCCGCCGAATGGAGACGCCCAGCCAGGGCGCCGGCGATGGCCTGCCTGGCGGGCGTGGCCTTCTCGCCTTCCCCGGACAACTCGTCGATCATCTCCCGGAGCCGGGCGGCGCCCCTCTCCAGCTGTGCCAGATCGCCGGTCTGCTGCACCCGTACCAAATCGATCAGACTGGTCAGCCACTGTTCCAAAGTGACCTGGCCCGGCCGGCCGGAACGGCCGGCGGGCTCGGGGTCCGGCTCCGACACGGCCTCGTCCACCTCGTCGAAGTCCATCGTTCCGGGCACCAGGAAGTTGGCCTGCAGCAGCAGAGCGGCGTGCAGCTTGGCGATACGAGCTCGTTCGGGTACGCCTGCCGGCAACCGGCGCAAGGCGCCCCGGGCGACGTCCGTGCTGCGACGGGCCCTCTCGGCCAGCGCCCGAGGGTCGCCTTCCCCCGATCTGAGCTCGGCCAACAGCTCGCGCAGCGGAGCGAAGACCGGTCGGTCCAGGCCCAGGGCCGCCACTTCCTCGTCGGCCTTCTCGGTGGGGATCCTGAGCTCGTACACGGTGTTGGACAGCCACACCAGGAGACGCGTGAACCGAGGGATGTCCTCCGAGGCCCAGGCGAGCACGCCCTGGACGGCGTCGGCCAACGCGTCGCCGGCGTCTTCCAGGGGAGCTGTACCCGTCGGCTCCGTCGTGTTCTCCTCGTGCGGTGCCGCCGCCTCGGACAGTGTCAGCTTGATCTCCGACACGACGAACCCGAGCAGTCGGATCAGCTGCGGATCTTCCGGGGCCTCGACGAGGCGCCCGAGAACGTCTGCGGCCTCCGCCAGGTCGTCCCGCACGGATGCGGTCAGCGGCTGCGGGCCCAAGGCGCGAAGCGACCGCTCCTGGCGGGGGCCTTGCCGCGAGGCTCGCATGGCTCGCGCATAGTGCTCCGGGACGAGCAGCCAGAGCAGCGCTTTGCGGGCATGCACCGCGAGCGGGTCGGTGAGCGGCCTGGTGCGGTCGGCCCAGCGCAGGTGATGCAGGGTGTACTCCCGGGCCGGCCGGGCCGCGTCGCGCCGTTGGCCCGGCCCACAGCTGTCGAGCCAGACGCACATCAGGATGCCCAAGGAAGGGACGATGCCGTCCCGGAGCGGATCGTCCGCGGGCAACAGGCGTTCGATGGCGGCGACATGCTGGATCGTCTGCCGCAGCGCGGCGGTCCGCGCCGGGTCGTCCGCCGGTCGGCGCAGCACCTCGTTGGCCTGTCGGGTGGCGATGTCGGCCCAGGCGCGCAGCACCGGCGCGCTGTCCCCGCTGCCGTTGTGGTGCCGCTCCTTGTCCACCCCGCACTCCCCCGTGTCCGATGGTCGCACGGCCGCCGAGGCCGCTGCAGGCCATCTACCCCGGCGGTCGGCCGCCCACGTAAGTCTCGACCCAGGACGACCATCGGCCAAGCCCTTCGACCACGAGGACCTGCAGCCCGCCTCGAACGGTACGCAACCCGGCGCGGGCGCCCTGCTGACCACGGTCGTCCGCGGCCAGGCCGACGTGGACCGCGTCCTGGCCTGAGCGTTCGCGCCCCCGGCGGGCAGCGCCCTGCCGAAGGGCATGAGTGTGGAGACCGCTGCCCTGATCGAGCGGGCGCTCCGCGACGTGGACGGCACCCTCTCCGCCGCCGAGGCGGCGGCCGCCACCGGCGTCTCCCGGGTCAGCGCCCGCCACTACCTGGAGTACTTGCACGACACCGGCCACGCCGACGTGGCGCTGCGCTACGGCTCGGCCGGCCGCCGGGAGCGCCGGTGCAGCTGGCGGGCGTAGCGACCGGACGTCTGTCGTCCACACGTCCCGATCCGCCGGTCACCTCCACAGGGGTAAGTGTGTGACGTAACGTCGTTCTGTCGACGCCGGCACTGGCATGGGGCAGGAGGAGACCTTATGGACGCGGCGAGAAGACCGTGGAAGCCGCGCGCCAGCAGGTGAAGGATCAGGCTCAGGTGGAGTCGAAGCGATGGCTCCTGCAGGCCCGGCATGACGCCTGCCAGGTGTTCTTGGGGGCCATCGATGCGTACACAGACGTTCTCGTCCTGCCCACTGCGGAAGCAGTGGCGGCAGAGGCAGCGAAGCTGCAGTTCCGCTCGGCTCATTTGCGGGTCAAAGTGGTCGGCCCGAGACGGTTCGGGCCGGCCACCTCAGGTGCGATGGCGGCGAGGTCCTCCCAGTAGGCTCCCAGGTGGTCATGTGATCACCTACGCCGGCTGTCACGGAGTTGCCATGCCCCCGCAGATGAAGCTCACGGCGATAACACTCGACTGCGCCGATCCCCAAAAGCTGGCCGCCTTTCACCGGCAGGCCACCGGGCTCGAACTCCACCCCGAGTCCAACGGCGACTTCGCCGGCCTCACCCGCGAGGACGGGCTGTGTATCGGTTTCCAACGGGTCGAGGACTACCAGGCTCCGCACTGGCCCGGCCAAACCGTGCCACAACAAGTCCACCTCGACTTCGAGGTCGATGACCTCGACGAGGCCGAGGCCCGGCTATTGGAGTTGGGCGCGACCAGGCCGGGGCACCAACCGGGCGGAGACAGGTAGGCGGATCTTCACCGACCCGGCCGGGCATCCCTTCTGTCTGACCAGACGCTGACGTCAAGCCCTCCCGCTAGCGGCCGTGGGTGCGGGCGCGGAGCGCCTTGCGGTAGCTGTCGACCGCTTCCCCGACTCCATTCATGGAGTCCCGCAGGCCACCGGGCGTGCGGCTTCTCACGAGGGTCCGCAGTACGTAGTCAGGAGAGAACTGCCCCGCGAAACCGTCCGGGGCGTTGGAGCGGATCAGCGGCTCGTTGGTGAAGACCGACGAGCCGTCGTCGGAGTGTTGGTACGCCCAGCGACACGGACACAGCCGCAGTGCGGCCTCTCCGACGTACCTGACCGCGCCCGCGAAGAACTCGTCACCGGCCGCCGCCTCCAGCGAGGCGGGGCCATCGAAGCGGTCCAGCACGAGCCGTTCCAGCGTCGAAAGCGAGTCCAGGGAGTAGCCGAAGGGGAAATCCCCGGGCAGATGGGCCGCTCGCCACCGGTCCAGTGCGGCGTCCATGGGGGCCAGCCACTCATCAAGACACCGGCGGGACTCCTCGCTCGCATGCAGGCGATCGTCCTCCATGTACCACGCGAGCGTCTCGGGTTCCGCCGCGGGCATCCCGTCACGCACCCAGTTGCCGAGCTCCACCGGCACCGGCAGACCGAACTCCTCCAGGCCCTTGGCCTGTTCAGGCGTCAGCAGGAGCCACCAGGCGTCATAGGCATCATCGTCCAGCTGGTAGAAGCTCCGTGGATCGTCGTTGCCTGGCACGAGGTCGCCTATGGCGTCGAAGGCGGTATTCCAGTCCATATAGCGCGTACCGTCGGACAGGTGCCGCGCCGAGTGCCATATCGACCGGCCATTGCGCCGGAAATGCAGGTACTCGCCTCCGTCCTCGTCCTTCACCAGCTCGACGTCATCGACGACCACCGAGCCGCCCGAACACGCCGCCGCATCGAGCAGCAGCTCCTCATATCCGTCCGCAAGATAGCCGGACACCTTTTCCGGCGTCTGGAAGCCGATGCCGCATTCGCCGACGAGGAAGGTCAGCTCGTCGGTGTCCTCGAAAACCTCGTCGAGGTCCATGCCGATCCCGGCGGCCTCCGCCAGGCCGATGCGGCCTGTTCCCCCGTCAGTATGCCGAGCCGAACCAAGGTCTCCGCAAATCCACGGATTGTGTATGCAGCGAACTCAACGCTTGTTCCCAGCAATTCGAAGTACGTCGCATCCGCCGAGTGCGGTCGAAGGCCCGAGCAGCATCGCCTTGACGACGTTCGTCGACCCGGCCGGCGCCATGCCGACGGCGGCAGTCGTACCGCGAGCCCCTCCGCCTCCTGGCCGGTCTCGCATCGCCCTACCCCGTGACCTGCAAGTAGCCGCGTCGGCCTGCTGCGGAGTGACCAAAACAGACCGGACATATTGTGAAGCAATCGAGAAAGTTAAGGAGGACATGCAAAGATGACCGTCACCCGGGTCCGACCGCCCGGGGTCAAGGAGAAGCCCAGTGAGATCTCGGACGTTGAGCCGTTGCTCAACCGTGGCCGCGACCGTGCTGTCCGCCACACTGCTGCCCCTGTCCGCCGCCCAGGCCCTCGCCGCCGGCGACGGCGCTGACGCTTCGTCGCCCGCGGCGACCCAGGCGACCATCGCCTCCTTCGGACGAATAGCGGACGCCATACTGACCGACCGTACGACCGCTCTGCTCGACCGGCCCCAACTCGCCCGCACGGCACAGAAACCGCAGGGGAACGTGCGGCTCTCGCTCGCGGTTTCCCGCACGGAGAGCACCGCGCTGGCCTCCGTGCGGGGCACCCGCGCCCGGTTGGCCGGGCTTGGTGAGGCCTACAGCGACGCCGACACGAAGACGACCGTCGACAGCACCCGCATAGAGGGTAGGCGGGCCACGGTCCGCGTCACCGAAGCCACCACCCTCACGTACGAAAAGATCCGCGGCGACGAGCCACCGACCACCGGCTTCACCGCGCACCACGAACTCACCTTCACGGCACAGACGGACGGCAGCTGGCAGCTGGCGAGCGTCCGGCGCACGGACAAGGGCCCCCGCCCGGTCAACGAGCCCGTTCCGGCGACGAGCACAGCGCCGGTACGCCCGAGCGCCATCATCGACGCCCCACGCGCCGCCATCACATACCCGGCTGCGGCCAAACCCAAGAACCTCGGCACCGGCACCACGTACAACTACGCGGCGATGGCTGCGTACGCCGAGAAGTACTGGAAGAACTACAACACCGCCTACCGCCGCTTCAACAACGCCGGCGGGGACTGCACCAACTACATCAGCCAGTCCCTCTACGCGGGCGGCTGGAAGCACGCGACCACTTCCACCGAGGACTACGACACCTGGTGGTACGGCACGTCGGGCCAGTCCGACTCCTGGGTTGGTGTCAACGAGTGGTCCTGGTTCACGCAGACCGCCAAGCGGACCACCGCCCTCGCGAACGCCTACCAAATGGACATCGGTGACGTCCTGCAGGTGGACTTCGACAAGGACGGTGCCAAGGACCACACCATGATCACCTCCTACCGGAACTCGAGCGGGGTCCCGTACCTCACCTACCACGACACCGACACCTATCGGCGTTCGCTGTCCAGCCTCATCTCGTCGTACCCGAACTCCGCGTACTACGCCTACCGCACCTGACACCGGCCCACACCACGGCCACCTCGGTCCGCTGTTCCCCATTCCTCGTGACGGGAGCAGCGGGCCTCCGGCATCGAGCGGGGGCGCAGTCCTGGCTCGCCAGTAGATAACGCCGCCCGAAGATCGCCGACTTGCGGCCGCCGCCACTCGAGGTGCATTCAAGTCCGATGCGACCACTCTTCTGCAGCACTGGCATATAAGTCCATGAACATCTGCTTCTGACTGCTGCCTCTGCCGAATTTGGAGATGGTTCAGTTGCCCAAGCCTCGGGGCGAGAGCGCGGCCGCCGGCCTTCCATGTCCCCGCCCGCCTGGAGCCACCGGATCCGCGCGTCAGCGCACCGACTGCAGCGCCCCTGTGCCAGGGTCTGATCAGCTCCGAAGCGCACCGGCTGCCCCGCCCGAACCGCCGCGCAGCCGGGACCGGGCCTTCGGCCCTGCGCGCGCGCCTCAGCGGTCATGACCCGGCGGGGCAGCACGAGATCGTGCTCGCCTCGGTCCGCCACTTCCCTCCGGCTCCCGCCCTCCTCGCCTTCAGCCAGAGCCATGTCCCCGGCGGGAGGAGGACATGCCGCGATCCGGTTGAGGATCACCACCCGTTGGCCGTAAGCGAACTCGGCCTCGCCTGAAACGACAAAAACCCGCCTCCTCCGCAGTCCTTCGAAGGTGTTCAAGGACGCTCAAGGACGTGATCCCACTGGTACACGAAGACGAACTCCTCAGCTATCTGAAGCGGGTGACCGCTGACCTCGACCGGACTCGCCGTCGTCTTTACGAGGTCACCGAGCGGGAGCAGGAGCCCATCGCCATTGTCGGCATGTCCTGCCGTTTTCCCGGCGAGGTACGGTCCGCGGAGGACTTCTGGCAGCTGATCGTGGCAGAGACGGACGCGATCGGAGATTTCCCCACCGACCGTGGCTGGGACGTCGAGAACCTCTACGACCCGGATCCGGACCGATCCGGCACCTGCTACACGCGCCACGGTGGCTTCCTCTACGACGCCGCCGGATTCGACGCAGAGTTCTTCGAGACCTCACCCCGCGAGGCGCTGGCGATGGACCCGCAGCAGCGGCTGCTGCTGGAGACCTCCTGGGAGGCTTTCGAACACGCCGGAATCGACCCGGCCTCGGTGCGCGGCAGCCAGACCGCCGTGTTCACCGGCATCAACCCGCCGGACTACCCCGTTGGCCACTCCTCGAGGCCTCCGGAGTCCGCGGAGGGCTTCATCCTCACCGGAAGCGCGGGAAGCATCGCCTCGGGCCGAATCGCTTACACGTTGGGCTTGGAGGGGCCCGCGGTCACCGTGGACACGGCGTGTTCGTCGTCCCTGGTCGCCCTGCATCTGGCCTGCCAGGCACTGCGCGCCGGGGAGTGCTCCATGGCCCTGGCGGGTGGAGTGGCCGTCATGTCGACCCCACGCATTTTCGTGGAGTTTGCGCGGCAGCGTGGGTTGTCGGTGGATGGCCGGTGCAAGGCGTTCGGGGCGGGGGCGGATGGTACGGGGTGGGCGGAGGGTGTGGGGGTGTTGTTGGTGGAGCGGTTGTCGGATGCGCGGCGGTTGGGGCATCGGGTGTGGGCGGTGGTGCGGGGGAGTGCG
>NZ_JARAXF010000070.1:0-10826 GCF_033793745.1 Streptomyces sp. ME19-01-6
CTATCTGTCGCCGATGCAGTTCGAACAGCAGCATCACACGACCGCTAAACTCTCGCTCGCGGCATAAACCCCTGTGTCTACATTCCGGGGGTCACCTCATACCTCCGATCATCAACAGGCGTGGCAAATCATGGCCACTCCGCCGGCCCGCTGTGGGCTGCGGCGACCATGAGGTCGCGATTACTCAGTTTGGCGGTCACTGCGCCTCGACGCTGACCGGCCGCCCGCTCGTCGTCCTGGATCGCGCGCCACCCGGACCACGAGACGACCGCGATTCCCGCGGCGGTGAGCACGTCGAGCACGTCCTTACGCTGGGCCCGGCGCCGCAGGCCCTCGAGATCCTCCAGGAGGCACGCCACCGTCTCCTCGGCGTCGGTTCTATTGGTAGCTATGGTCCCGCTCGGCCCGCGCTTTAGCCATCCGGTCACGTACACACCGGGCATCTGCTTGCCGTCCGATGACCGAACCCGGCCCTGCAGGCTCTCGAGGCCCCCGGGAGTCGTGCTGATCGGCAGCCAGTCGGGTCCCGTGGCGCTGAACCCGACGCAGTGCACGACGAGGTCCGCCGGGATCTTCAGCTCCTGCGCTGCCCATCCCGGAGGGTTCGCAAAAGCATGGACTCCCTGGACCTCGGACTTGCCGATGATCTGGGTGGGGTTGGTCCAGAAGTGGAACTGTACGGACCGCACTGACACCCCATCCCTCCGGTCGCACCAGGATCGGAACATCTCGAGATTGTCTTGCGAGGCTCGGGATATCCCAGCCGTGGTCTCCGCGGCCTCGACGTCTCGTCGATCGACCTTTAGCGCCACGTCCGGGAGCTCCGCGAACTCCCGCAGGACGACCGGCGAGTATCGGGTCTCCCCCGGGCCCTTCCGCACCACGACATGGACCTCACGAACCTCTGCCGCGAGGAAAGCGTCGAGTACGTCGTCGGGCATGTCGGTGGCGCGCAGAACCTCATGGGGAGACACCAGCAGCCGCGCCACGTCAAGGGCTACGTTGCCCCCGCCGACGACGACCGCTTTTCGGACGCTCGAGAGAGGCGGACAAAGTTTGGCGTCGGGGTGCCCGGAGTACCACGACACGAAGTCGGCCGAGCTGACGCTCCCTGGCAGGTCGGCGCCCGGAACCGACAGCCTTCGGTCGCCCGAGACGCCGGTCGCGTAGACGACAGCGTCGTAATGGCCCATGAGTGCGGAGTGAGTGATGTCGCGGCCGACGGTCACGTTCCCGAGGAACCGCACATGACCCGAGTCGAATACCCGGTCAAACACCTTTGTGACCCGCTTCGTCTCGGGGTGGTCGGGTGCCACGCCGTATCGGACCAGTCCGTACGGCGCCGGAAGCGCTTCGATCACGTCGATCCCAGTGAACCGCCCCGAGGCAGCTGCCGCGCGGGCGGCGTACAGGCCCGCCGGTCCTGCTCCCAGGATGGCTAGGGTGCGATCGTGGTCCTGGGGCTGGTGGTCATTCATCAGCACGCGGAGGGCGGCGCCCCTGCGACGCTCGGGTGGTCGGGGTATACGATGTCGTGAGACAGCTCGTCACCGACCGCCTCGATGAACTCGCGGTTGATGGCCTCGAATCCCTTGAGCGGCTCTGGTAGCTCGTCATCCCGGAAGATGGCGCCCTGAGGACACACCGGGGCGCACGCACCGCAGTCGATGCACTCGTCTGGATCGATGTAGACCATGCGCTCGCCCTCGTAGATGCACTCGACAGGACATTGGGCGAGGCACGATCGGTCCTTGCTGTCGATGCAGTCCGAAACGATAACAAAGGTCACGGGATCTCCTACGGCTTGGAGCGATGTGGTTTCAGCAGCCCTGGAAGCGCGGCTGCGATGGTGGGCCAGTGCATCGCTCGGGGGTCGATGACATCGAAGTGACCGGCACCCTCCAGCAGCATGAGGTCGCACGGCTCCCCTACACGCCCGGCAGCTGCGGCGTAAGAAGCGCTTTGCTCCACCGGCACCCGGTCGTCGGCAGTGCCGTGAGCAAGGAGAGTCTTCTTACCCAGAGGAAGGTGCCGGATCGGATCCACAGCCTCGTAGTTGTCCGGAACCTCGTTCGGGAGACCGCCGCAGAAGGTCGCGACGGCGTTGTCCCCCATGCCCAGCCGGGCGGCCTCGTGAAGATCACAGTAACCGGCGACGGAGACGACGGCTGCTGCTCGTGCTTCCTTTGCCGCACGGAGCGCGAGCTGACCTCCCGAGGAATGCCCGAGCACGACGACCCGGCTCAGGTCAACCGCTGGGACGTCCTCCAGTGCAGTGATTGCCGCGACGATGTCATTTCCGGTCGTCGGTACCCCACCTCCGTTGCCCACTCGCCGGTATCCAACGTTCCACGTCGCCCAGCCTCGCCTGACGAGGTCGATCGCGAGCGCCTCGATCGTGGCCCTTGACCGCTCGGCCCGCCAGTTCCCGCCGTGAATTAGTACGACTACGGAATGTGGCCCCCCGCCGGGTGGGAGTCGAAGGTCCGCCACCTGCTCGAGATCGTCGCCGTAGCAGTGCGACTGGGCTGGAATGTCGTTCGTCCGCACCCAGTCTGCGAGTTCAGCGAAAAGACGGTCTCGCGCGGCGTTGGACTCGCCCGTGGGTGTTGTCATCAAAACATCTCCCGTCCTCCGTTGATGTGAACGGTCTGGCCAGTGATGAACCGGGAGCCAGGACCCAGGAGGAAGAGAATGGGGGCGACGACGTCGGCCGGCTCGCACAGACGACGCAACGGAGTGGCAGCGACGTAAGGCTCGAAATCCATCCACGACGTTGACGACCGCTCGTTCGCGGAGAGGTGCGTACCGCCGTGGACGAACTCCGTGGCGGCAGCGCTCGGTGCGACCGCGTTGGCACGTAGGTCGGGAGCGTTCTCGATCGCGAAGGTCTTGGTGAACCCCACCACGCCGGCCTTCGCAGCACTGTAGGAGGAGAACCCGGTTCTGGACTTGAAGGCCAATCCACTCGACATGTTGACGATGCTGGGCTCAAGTCCGGCGCGTAGTAGCGGCAGCGCAGCGCGGCACATGAGGAACGTCGTGCGCAGGTTGCCGTCGACGACCCGGTCCCACTCCGCCACGGGCAGCTCTTCGACCGGGACCGGCGGGGCCGTGGCGAAGCCGGCTAGGTTCACCAGCCCGTCAAGTCCGTCCCAGGCGGCTCCGAGTTCATCGATGCCTGCACGCACTGACTCCTCGACGGTGGCATCAACGGCGATCGTGGCGTCGACGCCGTCGGGGCGGTGACGCTCGATCGATGCGGGAAGGTCCATGACTGCGACGCGCAGCCCGAGCTCGAGACAGCTCTCGACGAGCGCGCGCCCGAAGGCGCCGCAGCCGCCGACGATTGCAATCCTGCCACCGGCGGTCGGCTCAAGGCGAACCTGCGCCGCCTCAGTCATTGCGCCGCTCACGCCACGTCCCATGTCAGCTCAAGGCGGGAGAAGCCGCGGTTGACGAACCGGTTGACGCGCGTGTACTCGCCCACTGCAAGGTTGGGTAGGCGCTCGTAGATCAACTCTGCCGCGATGGAGACCTCACGGCGCGCGAGGGATTTGCCCGGACAAAAGTGGATTCCCGCGCCAAATCCCAAGTGCCGGTTGGAGTTCGCTCGGCACAAGTCGAGCATGCCAGCACCCTCGAAGACCGCGTCGTCGCGGTTCGCAGAGGCGAGCGACAGCATCACGGTTTCCCCAGCCGGGATCTTCACTCCGCCGACGACCGTGTCCCGTTCGACTCGACGACGCAGGACGGGGAACGGAGTCTCGAGCCGGAGCATCTCGTCGACGGCGTCATAGAAGCTCGGCTTGCCATGCTCGTCGAACAGCGGCTTGAAGTGGTCCGGGTACTCGATCATGTGGAAGACGAAGTTGCCGATGGCGAGGGTGGTCGTGTTGTGGCCCGCCGTGAAGACGCCCAGTGGCACGTCGGCGATCTCCTCCATCGTCATTTCGAGCTCCGGGTTCCCTACGAACTCCTCGGCGATAGCGGTCAGCAGGTCGCCCCTCGGCTCGGAGAGCCGGGCCTCAATGGCGTTGAGGAAGTACTGCTGGTAGTCGACCAGGCCCTGAGCAGCGACGAGAAGCTCTTCCTCTGGAGCGCTGCCCGCCAGGATTTCCTCGAAGTACTCGCCCCAATGGATGATGCTGGGCACCTCATCAGCGGGGAGTCCGAGAATGTCAGCCACCACGAGCGCCGGGAAGATTCTGGCGAATCGCGCGATGAGATCCATCTCACCCTTCGGGTAGAGATCGTCAAGCAGTTCGTTGGCGATGCGACGGATCGTGTCCACCGAGTTCTCGACCCGCTTGTGGGTCAGCGCTCGGTTGACCGCGCGACGCATGGGCGTGTGAGCCGGCTGGTCGATGTTCACCATCAAGTTTGCGGCCCACTTGCCCTCCAGGATCTTCTCGACCTTCGGTGGGAGAGGTTTCGCCGGATCGAACGATCGTGCCGAGGTGAAAAGGTTGGGCTCGAGGAGCACTGCCGACACGTCCTCGTACCGAGAGACGACCCACATGTTCAGCTCATCACTGTAGAAGACGGGCCGTTCCTCCCGTACCTGCTCCCACAATTCGGAGGGCTGTTGCGTGAGTTGTTGGAGAGTGAGGTCAAACGTCACGACGATGTGCCTCCCAGTCGCGCAGCAATCCGCGTCTCGTCTCACCGGCGAGATTTGCGTCGGGGCTTGCTGTGTGACCCTAGGCATCCGACCGCCGGAGGCGCATCACCCGACCGGGTCAATTCGTGGATCCGCGGCACTTCTGTCACCGGCCACTGGGATTTGCCCAGACACGGACACGCAAGTCGGCCCGCTCGCGGCCATGCGGGCTCCCGCTGGCGGCCACTTGTGCTGGCCCGGCGCGTTCAGGGGCATGCTGGCGGGCAGTGCGACGCGCCGCGCTGCCATCGTCACGTCTCGGTGCCGCTGACGTGCGGGTCGACACGTCCCGCACGCACGGTCGACGAGCGGGGATCGCGCTCAACGGTGGGTTAAGCCGGTCTGCGCTCGCTCGATCGCACATCGAGGGCGAAGGGGGCGGCAACCAGCTGAACGTGCGCGGTCCTTGCCTGGCTGAGACCCGAAGGGCGCGGCGGTCGAGGGCCTTCACATGCGCACACGGCGGTTCTTCGCGTGGCCGTCGTTGGGCAATTTCTCGTGGCCGCCAACACACTTCCGCGACTCACCCGCGTTGGAGCGCACCAGGGCCAAGGCCCTAACGGTGTTGCGTGACCCGCCGGGGGTCTACCTAATACTCCAGCAGGACTTCTCCATTCCGGCTGGTCAACGGCCTGGGGGTGGGGAGTGTAGCGGGGTGGAAGCGGGTGCGGGGTCGTCTTTACGTGGCCGTCCCGCGAAGGTGTGGCCGCGCCGCATGCGGTGACGGTGCTTCGGACAGTCCACCCATGTGATCAACGATGTGCCGACGAGCGTGTGGGAACAGGAACTGGACGATCTCTTCCTGCGGATCGGTGGCCGCTTCACGCGTGTGGAGCCCCGGCGCCGGATGCGGGACTACGTGCGCGGGCTGCTCGGCCCGGTGGGCCGCAAGAACGGCTGGCAGCTGGCCGAATACGCGGGCCACGCGACCCCGGACGGGCTGCAGCATCTGCTGGCCGGGAGCCGCTGGGATGCCGACGAGATCCGCGATGACCTGCAGACATACATCGCCGAACACCTCGGTGCCCCGGGTGGCGTGCTGATCATCGACGACAGCGGCTTCGTGAAGAAGGGCACCACCTCAGCCGGTGTCCAGCGCCAGTACTCCGGCACCGCCGGCCGCACGGAGAACTGCCAGATCGCCGTTTCGCCGCCTACGCCCCCACCCGGGGCCACGCCCTGGTCGACCGCGAGCTGTACCTGCCCACATCCTGGACCGATGACCGCGAGCGCTGCCGGGCTGCCCGCATCCCCGACGAACGCGCCTTCGCCACCAAAGGCGAGCTGGCCCGCACCATCATCCGGCGGGCGCTCGCCTCGCCCCTGCCCGTCACCTGGGTCACCGCGGACGCCGCCTACGGCCAGGACTCCCGCTTCCGCCGTTTCCTGGAAGACGTCCAGCTCTCCTACGTTGTCGCCGTCCCCAAATCCCAGCAGGTCCACGACCCGCGCATCGACCACCTCATCAGCCAGGCCCCGCCCGAAGCCTGGCAGCGGCTGTCCGCCGGAAGCGGCGCGAAGGGCGAGCGGTACTACGACTGGGCCGCCGCCCGCCTGCCCGCTGCCGATGCGTTCGACAGCGACGAACCCACCACCCGGCAGCGGTGGATGCTCGCCCGCCGCAGCATCACCAAGCCCGACGAGATCGCCTACTACCTCGCCTGCGCCCCGCTGGATGCCACCGTCGCCGACCTCGTACGCATCGCCGGCTGCCGCTGGAAAATCGAGGAATGTTTCCAGAGCGCGAAGAACGAATGCGGCCTGGACCAGTACGAGGTCCGCCGCTACGTGGGCTGGTACCGACACATCACTCTCGCCATGCTCGCCCACGCGTTCCTGGCCGCCACGGCCGCCCGGGAACGGGAAAAGGGGGGTGAAGGACAGGACACGCCCGGCCTCGTGGACCTCACACCAGCCGAGATTCGCCGTCTGCTGGCAGCTGAGCCCCGCCACCGTCCTGGGCACCGGGACCACGCCGTAAAGTGGTCCCGGTGGCGACGCCACCACCAAGCACGCGCCCGCCACTGCCACTACAAACGGCGCGGCCACACCTTCGCGGGACGACCGCGCAAAGACCGTCCCACACCCCCTTCCACCCCGCTACACTCCCCACCCCCAGGCCGTTGACCAGCCGGAATGGAGAAGTCCTGCTGGAGTACTAAGTGCCGCCACGTCGCTGGATTTGCGGCGTTGACAGCAATTCCTGCCTTCGCCGCAGAGCCCACTACTGGCCGTACGTGCCCATATCCGCGAGATCACCATCCGGAGGGTCGATAGGCCAACCGCACCGAGCGATGCGCTTCCATACCTACGAGGTGTGGGTGGTTTGGCGAGTCGCTGGAACCGCTTAGTTCCACTGCTCCGATACCGCCGGTGTCCCTCCTTCGTTACCAGAGCTCACGACACCGAACGGCAAAGGCGCCGCCTCGACGGTAGTCGCGGCGGCGCCTCGTCCAGTTCGTCAGCACCGACGTACGGCGCGGGTCACATAGTTGCCAAGCAGATGGAATTCTCTGCAGCGCGTGTGCGGCCGGGCTGACCGGTTGCTCACTTCCGGTTGCCGTCGGCGTCGACCTGATACTGGATGTTCGGCTCCGCCTTCACGATCAGAACGAGCGTCTCGCCGATCGACGTCTCGATGTGCTCCTCGCCCGGGCTCACGAAATAGAAGTCTCCCCGCCCGAGCTTGCGCTCGTTGCCATCAGCGTCCTCCCACTTCATGGTGCCCTCAACGACGAAGACCGAGACCCACGTCTCGTGCCGGTGCAGGCTCAGCTGGTAGTCCGCCGGCATCTTCACGAGCGAGAACGAAACCCCGTGGCCGTCGTACCAGAGTTTGCAGCGATCAATGGCGTGCCCTACGACGTCCTCGTGGATCCAGTCGCGCTCGTCGACCTGAGTGAACTTGGGCATGATTTCTTCTCCTCAAGGTGATGGACACTCGGCAGCGCTCACCGCGCCGTCGAGGGCTGATGGTTCCAAGCCCGAAGTGTTCTGGATCACTGAAGACTAGTAGGGTCGCAGCACGTCGCGGAGCACGCGGCGCTGCCCACAAGGTCCACCGGCATCCCGGCGGACGGGAACCCGGGCCTGTCTCGACACTGTGGGTCGGCAAGGCCCCGCCGATATCTCGCCCGGACCCGGGAAGGTTCACCCAGTTTCGCTCCGGGCGTTCCCGGGGTCTTGTGTGGGACAGCAAGGAGCCGGGTCACTTCCGGTGGCGGGAAGATCGACTCAGTGCTGCCGGCTCTCTTCTCCAGCGATCGCTCGGCATGTCGAAGCAGCAGAGCCAGGGAGAGCACTCCCACCGGTGCCGAGGCGACACCGAGGGGCGTGTCAAGCGGGACGCTGATGGCTACGGCGATGGTGATTCCACCGATCACGCGGATCGCGCCGTCGAGGACCTCTTCAGCGGGGGCTTCACGCTCACGCCGAAGGCGGCGCCTCAGGAACGGACCCGGTCTCGTCGTCACTGCCCGAGCACGCGCTCCTGAAGCCACGCGGCGGTGGTTCGGAACACGTCGCGGTGGGCTGGGTCCAGGGTCAGTCCGTGTCCGGCGTCGGGAAACTCGTGGAAGTCGCCGTTCAGGGTCGTGGACAGGTTCCGCACCGCCTCCGCCGGCACGAGTGGGTCGCGGCCGGCTCCAAGCGCCAGGACGGGCAGCCCCCGCAGCTTCTCCAGCGGTAGCTCAGCCGTCCATCGGGTCGCCTGCCACACCGCAGCCGGGGACTCGGCCTCCAAAAGGGCGTAGTAGGCCTTCGCGTCCTCTGGCCCAACGTCAGTGAAGAACAGCTGCTGCGCGACCTCGAAGGGCGGGGGTCCCCACGGCTCGTCGAGATCGACCGACACCTCGGCCAGCGCGTCAGCATAGCCCGACGTCACGACCGGAGCAAGCAGGACCATGGCGGTCAGCGGCTGGTCGTTAAGCGTCGCGTGCGCCAAAGTGGCCAGACCACCCATGCTGTGACCCATGACGATGGGAGCCTGACCGGTCTCTCGGGCTATTGCCTCGCAGACGAGCCCGACCTCCCTGCGTACTGCGACGACATCACGCCTCAACCACTCCTGTCGTTCCAGGGGCGCCGACGATCCGCGGTTCAACCAGTCCAGCGCCGTTGTCGACCATCCTGCAACTGCGAACAACGTCTGCAGGGGTTCCCAGCACCATGCTCCGTGCAGGCCGCCGTGTACCATCACGATCGGTGGCCGCTCCGTGGAGGCCGGACCGATGTCCACCACTGCCACGTCGCCGATCATCCGCTTCGTGATGCTGCTGCTCGAGTGCGTCATGGTGGCAAACTAGACGCGGCTCCGATCCCCGCATGTCCCCCGGATGGGGTCTTTCACAGGTCATCCATCCGATTTGTGATGAGCCAGCACGCATTGCCCCGCTATCAGCTCGGTTCCAGATTCAGCCGGCGCAGAGGAAGCCTCCGCCGAGTCCTCTACTCATTCGCGGACCGCTCAGTCGCCCAGGTCGTCCGGCTCGTCGCCATGCCCTGCAGTCCACAGCAAGTGGACCAGTTCAGCACGACTGCGAACGTCCGTCTTCACAAAGATGCGCTTGAGGTGCTGCTTCACCGTGTTCTCGGAGATGTGCACGCGCTCCGCGATGCGTTGAGCGCTCAGTCCTTCCGCCACCATGTTGGCGATCTCCTGTTCTCGCGGGGAGAGGACCGCAAGGCGGGGAGGCGTGTTGGTGCCCGGCCGGGCCGCGCTGCTCAGAATGCTCACGACAGCCTTCTTCTTTTCGCCCAGCGAGTAGCTCTTCACAATGAACCGGCTGCTGGCATCGTTCTTGGTCGAACTCGCGTGCACCCGCTTGCCAGCGCGGAAGGCATTCACAGCATCATCGAGGTGTGATTCGAGCTCTCGATGGCCCGTGGACCGCCTCGAGGCGCCGCCGACGTTCTTCAACCAGCGGCCCGCAGCACGATTGATGAAAATGGGTCTGGTGTCCTGGTCAGAGATCACGACACCCTGGGGGAGGCGGTCCATCGTTGCCTCGAGAATCTCAAGGCGTGTTCGCGTCTCCTCGAACCGATACGCACGCTCGATCGCAAGACTCAATTGTTCGCTGACAAAGCGCGCAGAGGCGAGGTCCGTTGAGGAGAACGGGGCACGATCGACGCGAGCGAAATTGATCGTCCCCACCACCTCGCCGGACACCACGATGGGCGCCTCGAGCGAATGAGCGAGATCGCCCTCCCCCAGTGCGGCACGGGCACCACTCTGGGCCCATCGGTGTCCGGAGACGACACGTGACGAATCAATGGGACGTTGCTGGTTGAGGACGAAGTCCAGCACCGGATCGTCGCTACGACCGATCTCCTCGTAGAGCTCGAGAAACCCATAGTCGCCCGCGGACAGGACCTCAAGCGGCGCGGAGTCGCTTCCCAGGCGATACATCCCCAACGCATCCGCGTCCAGGAGATTGGCGGCCTGTGAAAGGAAGGCGCGGCCGACCTCTTCGACCGACAGCGCCGTCGCGAGCCCGCTCGTGAACTGTGCTTGCGCACCGTCTAGCGCTGGTGATGTCCGCATGGAACTCCCGTTCGCCACTCATGAGAAAGAGATGACGCGGATCATTCTAGGGCGAGTCGCCCCCCAATCCCAGGGACAGCGGCGTGCGGGCGCCGGTCCAGGCCGGTGCACCCCCTATTCGTACCCGTTCGAGTGACACGGCTGAGCTCGCGGGCCACATGTGGGTCTCGGCACGGGCTTCCTGGACGGGGTAAAAGTATTCCTGCGGGGATGGGATGGAGCCGTCCTGGCTCACTAGTAGGACTCCGTTAGGTCGTTGCGGATCTTGGTGTTTGGTGTCTGATCCGAGGCGTGGGCAGAGGTTGGTGGCGGGTGGTGCAGATGCCGGTCCAGCAGTTCAGCAGGTCCTGGAGGGCGTCGAGGATCTGGTAGAGAGTGAGTCCGGAGTGTCGGCTTTTGGGGCCAGTCGCTGCTCGTGAGGAAGGCGTGGGCGGCGGTGACCAGGGTGGCGTGGTGGTGCCAGCCCGGCCAGGAGCGGCCTTCGAAGTGGTCCAGGCCCAGGCCGTGCTTGAGTTCTCTGTAGTCGTGCTCGATGCGCCAGCGGATCTTCGCCAGGCGGACGAGCTCCGGGATCGGGGTGTCGTCGGGCAGGTCGGACAGCCAGAAGCGGGTCGGTTC
>NZ_JARAXF010000071.1:0-10538 GCF_033793745.1 Streptomyces sp. ME19-01-6
CGACCACGCCCGCATGAACCGGTCGGGAGTCTCCCCCCTGCCCACCGATCACGCCCTCGCCCTCCTCGACACCGCCCACCGCCACGGCGAACCACACCTCGTGGCGTTGAACCTCGACGTCCACGCGCTGGCCGCGCAGCCGCCCCGCAGCCTTCCGCCGGCGTTCCGCGCGCTGGCGGCCCGCCCCGGCGGCAGCGGCGCGGCCACCCGCCGCGCCGCCACGGCCGAGCAGCGCCCGGACGACTGGACGCGGCGGCTCGCCGCGCTGCCGGAACCGGAGCGGCGGCAGCGGCTGCTCACGCTGGTGCGCACCAACGCCGCGACCGTGCTCGGCCACGCCGACCCCGAAACCGTGCGGGAGGACGCACCGTTCACCGACCTCGGCTTCGACTCGCTGACCGGCGTCGAGCTGCGCAACCGCCTCTCGGCGGCGACCGGCCTGCGGCTGCCGGCCGCCCTCATCTTCGACTTCCCCTCGGCCAGGGCGCTGGCCGACCACCTGCTCGGCGAGCTGGGCGTGGTGGACGGCTCGCCGGGCGCGGCGACCGGCGGTGTCGACCCGGTGCTCGGGGAGCTGGCGCGGCTGGAGGACACCCTGTCGGCACTCGACCTGCCCGAGGCCGACGCACGGGCGGTGACAGATCGGCTTGAGGGCCTGCTGGCCCAATGGAAGGCGGTGTCCGCGCCGGCGGCCCAGGACGCCGAGGACACCGAGGACACCGCTGCCGACCGGCTCACGCTGGCCACCGCCGACGAGGTCCTGGCGTTCATCGACAGCGAACTCGGCACATCGTGATGGCTCACAACGCAGACGAAGGTCGTGACTCCCCATGCCGGATGAAGAAAGGCTTGTCGACTACCTCAAGCGTGTGGCGACGGACCTGCACGACACGCGGCGCAAGCTGCGCGAGGTGGAGGAGCGGCACCAGGAGCCCATCGCCATCACCGCGATGACCTGCCGGTTCCCCGGCGGCGTCGACTCGCCCGAGGCGCTGTGGGACCTGGTGGCCGCCGGGCGGGACGCCATCGGTCCCTTCCCCACGGACCGGGGCTGGGACGTGGACGCCCTCTACCACCCGGATCCCGACCACCCCGGCACGACGTACACGCGCGAGGGCGGGTTCCTGCACGACGCCGACACCTTCGACCCCGGCTTCTTCGAGATGAGCCCGCGCGAGGCGCTGGCGACCGACCCGCAGCAGCGGAAGCTGCTGGAGGTGGGGTGGGAGCTGTTCGAGCGCGCCGGCATCGACGCGACGGCGCTGCGCGGCAGCCAGACGGGCGTCTTCGTCGGCGCGGCGACCATCGGCTCGGCGGCGTCGGGCGCGCCCGTGCGCAAGGAGTCCGAGGGGTACGCGGGCGTCGCGCCCAGCATGCTGTCGGGCCGCCTCGCGTACGCCTTCGGGCTTGAGGGCCCGGCGCTGACGGTGGAGACGGCGTGCTCGGCGTCGCTGGTGGCGATGCACCTGGGGATCGCGGCGCTGCGGAACGGCGAGTGCGGCCTGGCGGTGGCGGGCGGCGTGACCGTCATGTCCTCGCCGGCCGTGTTCACCGGCTTCGCCCGGCAGCGCGGCCTAGCGCCGAACGGGCGGTGCAAGCCGTTCGCCGCCGCGGCCGACGGCACCGGCTGGGGCGAAGGCGCCGGGCTCGTGCTGCTGGAACGCCTCTCCGACGCCCGCCGCAACGGCCACCAGGTGCTCGCCGTCATCCGTGGCTCGGCCGTCAACCAGGACGGCGCCAGCAACGGCATCACCGCGCCCAACGGGCCCTCACAGCAGCGGGTCATCCGCGCGGCGCTGCGCAACGCCCGCCTGTCGTCCGCCGAGGTGGACGCGGTGGAGGCGCACGGCACCGGCACCCGCCTCGGCGACCCGATCGAGGCGGACGCGCTGCACGCCACGTACGGGCGGCAGCGCCCGGATGGCAGGCCACTGCTGCTGGGCTCGGTCAAGTCCAACATCGGGCACACGCAGGGCGCGGCGGGCGTCGCGGGCGTCATCAAGACGGTGATGGCGATCCGGCACGGCGTGCTGCCCGCGACGGTCAACGTGGACGAGCCGACGCCGCGCGTGGACTGGTCCGGCGCGGTGCGCCTGCTGACGGAGCCACAGGCGTGGCCGGAGACGGGCCGGCCGCGCCGCGCCGGGGTGTCGTCGTTCGGCATCTCCGGCACCAACGCGCACCTGATCCTGGAGCAGCCGGCCGACCCGTCCCCGGCGAAGGGGAAGAGCGGGGGCCAGAACGACAGCGAGGGCGAGGAGCCGCAGCGGCCGGCGATCACGGCCGGCGGCGTGGTGCCGTGGGTGCTGTCGGCGCGCGGCGAGGGCGCGCTGGCGCGGCAGGCGCGGCGCCTGGCCGACTGGGCCGAACGCCACCCCGGCGCGGTGGCGGACGTGGGCCGTTCGCTGGCGACGGCACGCGCCCGCCTGGAGCACCGGGCCGTGGTCGTCGGCGAGGACCGGGCGGCGCTGCTCGGCGGCCTCGCCCGGCTGGCCGCCGGCGAACCCGACCCGGCTGTCGTCACCGGTACGGCCGGCCCGACCGGCGCCGGGCCGGTGTTCGTCTTCCCCGGGCAGGGCTCGCAGTGGCTCGGCATGGGCGTCGGACTCCTCGACTCCTCCCCCGTCTTCGCCGCCCGGATCGCCGAGTGCGAGCGGGCCCTGGCGCCGTACGTCGACTGGTCGCTGACCGGCGTGCTGCGCGGCACCGACACCGCCGCCGACCCCGCCCGCGACGACGTGATCCAGCCCGTGCTGTGGGCCATCCACGTCGCGCTGGCCGCCGTCTGGCAGAGCTTCGGCGTCACCCCGGCGGCCGTCATCGGCCACTCCCAGGGCGAGGTCGCGGCAGCGTGCGTCGCCGGGGCCCTGACCCTGGAGGACGGCGCCAGGATCATCGCCCTGCGCGCGAAGGCCCTGCGGCCCCTCATCGGGCACGGCGCCATGGCCTCCCTCAGCCTGAGCGCCGAGGAGACTGAACGCCTCCTCGCCGATCTCGGCCCGGATCAGGCCGGTGACGTCGTCGCCGCCGCCCACAACGGCCCGCAGGCGACGGTGGTCTCGGGCTCCCCCGACCGGGTGGCCGCGGTGCTGGCCGCCGCGAGAGAGCGGGGCGCGCGGACCCGCACCATCGACGTCGCCTACGCCTCCCACGGCCCGCACGTCGACCGCATCTGCGAGGACATCCTCGGCGCGCTCGGCGAGGTGTCCCCCACCGAGTCCGGCATCGCGTTCTACTCCACCGTCAGCGCCGAGCGCGTCTCCACGACCGGGCTCGACGCGGAGTACTGGTTCACCAGCCTCCGCCGCCCGGTCCGCTTCGCCGACGCCGTTCGCCGCCTGGTCGCCGACGGCTACCGGGCGTTCGTCCAGTGCAACCCGCACCCCATCCTCTCCACCAGCCTGCAGGACGTCTTCGAGGAGTCCGGCACCCGCGCCGTCGCGCTGGCCACGCTCCGCCGCGACCAGGGCGGGCCGCGGCAGCTGGCGCTGGCGCTGGCGCATGCCCACGCCGCCGGCGTGGACGTCGACTGGCGGCCCTGGTTGGCGTCCGGGTCCGAGGTCGCGCTGCCCACCTACGCCTTCGACCGCGAGCGCTTCTGGATTCCCCACGGCGGGACGGGCATGGGCGGCGGCGACGTGTCCGCCGCCGGGCTGCGGGCGGTCGAGCACCCGCTGCTGGCCGCTGCCGTGAGCCTGCCCGACGGCGGCCTGGTGCTGACCGGCCGGCTGTCGTCCTCCGCCGGCGACGGCTGGCTCGCCGACCACGTCGTCGGCGGCGCCGCGCTGCTGCCCGGCTCGGCCCTGGTCGAGTGGGCGTTGCAGGCCGCCCACGAGGCGGGCTGCGCCGCAGTGGAGGAACTGGCGCTCCAGGTGCCGCTCGTGCTGCCCGCCTCCGGGGCGCTGCGCATCCGCGTGGCGGTCGGCCCCGCCGAGGGCGAGGACGGGGCGCGCACCGTGGAGGTCTTCTCCCGCCCCGACGAGATCGACGCCGAGTCCACCGAGGGGTGGATGTGCCACGCCACCGGGACGCTGACGCCCGACGCCGCGGAGGCGGGCGCGGACGCGGCCGCGGCCGCGTGGCCGCCGCCCGGGGCCGAACCGCTGGACGTCGCGGGCCTGTACGAGCGCGCCGAGGCCGGCGGCTACGGCTACGGGCCGGCGTTCCGCGGCGTGACGGCGGCCTGGCGGGACGGCGCCGACCTGGTCGCCGAGGTCGCGCTGCCCGAGGCGGCGGGGCGCGGTGGGGACGGGTTCGGCATCCACCCGGCGCTGCTGGACGCGGCCCTGCACCCGGTGCTGCTGGCCGAGCCGGGCGACGGGCGGCTGTGGCTGCCGTTCGCCTGGAGCGGCGTGACGCTGCGCGCCACCGGCGCGCGCCGGGTGCGCGCGCGCGTGTCGCCGCTGGCCGGCGGGCACCGCCTGCTGCTGACGGACGAGACCGGCGCCCCGGTCCTGGACGCCGGGTCCGTCACCGTACGCCCCACGAGCGCCGCCGAGTTGCGTGCCGTGGGCGAGCGCGCAGCCGAGGGCCTCTACGCCGTGGACTGGGTGCCCGCGCACGGCGGGACGGTGCCGCCGGACGGCGGTGGCGCGTGGGCGGCGTTCGGCGGCGCCGTACTGCTCGCGGTCCCCGGCACCACCGACCACCCCGACCTGGCCGGGCTGCTGTCCGCGCTGGACGACAGCGCCCCGGCGCCCGAGGCCGTGCTCCACGCCGTACGGGGCACGCCCGGCGACGAACTGACCGCCGTCGGCGGCGTCCTGACGCTGCTGCGGGAGTGGCTGGCGGAGCCGAGGCTGCTCGACTCCCGGCTGGTCCTCGTCACCTCCGGCGCCGTACCGGCCGGCGAGAACGAAGCCCCGCCCGACCCGGGCGGCGCGGCCGTGTGGGGCCTGGTCCGCGCGGTCCAGGCCGAGCACCCGGGCCGTTTCGTCCTCGTCGACACCGACACCGATGCCGATGCCGACACCGATGCCGACGCGGCCGGCCTGGCCGAGGCCGTCCGCCACGCCCTCGACGCCGACGAGCCGCAGCTGGCCGTCCGCGCCACGGGCCCGCTGGTGCCGCGCCTGGTCCGCACCTCCCCGCCGGCCGGGGCCGAGGGGCCCGAGCTGTCCGGCGGCACCGTCCTCGTCTCCGGCGGCACCGGCGTGCTGGGCGCCGCTGTCGCCGAGCATCTGGTGCGCGCGTACGGTGCGGAGCGCCTGCTGCTCCTCTCCCGCCAGGGCGCGGACGCGCCCGGCGCGGCCGAGTTGCTGGAGCGGCTCACGGCGCTGGGAGCCCACGTCGACCTGTCGGCTGTCGACGTGGCCGACCACGCCGGCCTGGCAGGGGCGTTGGAGGCCATCCCGGACAGCCACCCGCTGGTCGGCGTGGTCCACGCCGCCGGCGCGACCGACGACGCCCTCGTGGAGGCGTGGGACGACGACCGCCTCGCCCGCGTCTGGACCCCCAAGGCGCACGGCGCCTGGCACCTCCACGCCCTCACCCGTGAGGTGCCGCTGCGGATGTTCGCGGTGTTCTCCTCCGCCGCCGGCGTCATCGGCAATCCGGGACAGGCCGGGTACGCCGCCGCCAACGCCTACGCCGACGCTCTGGTCGCGGCGCGCCGCGCCGACGGGCTGCCCGGCACCAGCGTGGCGTGGACGCTGTGGCAGCAGCCCTCGGCCATGACCGAGCACCTCACCCAGGCCGACCTCGCCCGCCTCGGCGCGCTCGGCATGCGCCCGCTGGCGACCGCGCACGGCCTGCGGCTGTTCGACGCCGCGCTGCGCGCCGCCCGCCCCCTGGTGGTGGCCGCCGACCTGGACGCCGCCCGCCTGGGGCCGGACGCCCCGGCGATGCTGCGCGCCCTGGCCCGGCCCGCCCGCCGCCGCGCCGCCGACCTCCACCACGCGGGCGGCGGTCCTGCGCTCCCCGCCCGGCTGGCCGGACTCGACCCCGACGAGCAGCGCACCCTCGTGCTCCAGACGGTGCGCCAGCTGGTGACGGTGGTGCTCGGCCACACCACCAACGCGGCGATCCGCGAGGAGGCGGCGTTCAAGGAGCTGGGCTTCGACTCCCTCACCGGCGTCGAGCTGCGCAACCGGCTGGCCGCCGCGACCGGCCTGCGGCTGCCCGCCACCCTCGTCTTCGACTACCCCACCCCCCGCACCCTGGCCGACCACCTCCTCCAGCGTTTGACCGCCACCGCCACCGCCAACGCCACCCCGACGCCGGGAAGGAGAGCGGCGGCGGCGGACGAGCCGATCGCGGTGGTGGCGATGGCCTGCCGCTTCCCCGGCGGGGTGACCTCGCCCGAGGGCCTGTGGGAACTGGTCGCTCAGGGGCGGCACGTGCTCGGCCCGTTCCCCGCCAACCGGGGCTGGGACACAGCGGGCCTGCTCCACCCCGATCCCGACCACCCCGGCACGACCTACGCCGCGCAAGGGGCGTTCGTCTACGACGCGGAGACCTTCGACGCCGCGTTCTTCGGTATCAACCCCCGCGAGGCGCTGGCCATGGACCCGCAGCAGCGGATGCTGCTGGAGACGGCCTGGGAGGTCCTGGAACGGGCCGGGATCGACCCGCACACCCTCAAGGACAGCCTCACCGGCGTCTACGCGGGCGTCATGTACCACGACTACGCCGCCGGCGTGCCGTCCGGCGACCCCCGGCTCGACGGCTACGGCATGATGGCGAGCGCGGGCAGCGTCATCTCCGGCCGCGTCGCCTACACCCTCGGCCTCCAGGGCCCGGCCGTCACCGTCGACACCGCCTGCTCCTCCTCGCTCGTCGCGATGCACATGGCAGCGCAGGCGCTGCGCGCGGGCGAGTGCGAGCTGGCACTGGCGGGCGGCGTGACCGTGCTGGCCACCCCCGAGGTCTTCGCCGGCTTCTCCCGCCAGCGCGGCCTGGCCCCGGACGGCCGGTGCAAGCCGTTCGCCGCCGCCGCCGACGGCACCGGGTTCGGCGAAGGCTCGGGGCTCGTGCTGCTGGAACGCCTCTCCGACGCCCGCCGCAACGGCCACCAGGTGCTGGCCGTCATCCGGGGCTCCGCCGTCAACCAGGACGGCGCCAGCAACGGCCTCACCGCCCCCAACGGCCCCTCCCAGCAACGCGTCATCACCCAGGCCCTGGCCAGCGCCGGGCTGTCCCCTGTTGACATCGACGCGGTCGAGGCCCACGGCACCGGCACCACCCTCGGCGACCCGATCGAGGCGCAGGCGCTGCTCGCGACGTACGGCCAGGAGCGCGCCGACGACCGCCCCCTGTGGATCGGGTCGGTCAAGTCGAACCTCGGCCACACCCAGGCGGCGGCGGGCATCGCGGGCGTCATCAAGACGATCATGGCGCTGCGCCACGGCCGCCTGCCCGCCAGCCTCCACGTGGACGCGCCGACCCCGCACGTGGACTGGGACAGCGGCAACGTCCGGGTGCTGACCGAACCCGCCGACTGGCCGGAGACCGGCGCGCGTCCGCGCCGCGCCGCCGTCTCCTCCTTCGGCGCCTCCGGCACCAACGCCCACCTCATCCTCGAACAGGGCCCCGACGAGCCGGCACCGGCGCCGGACGACGCCACCGGCGGCGTCGTACCGTGGCCGCTGTCCGCCCGCAGCGAGGAGGCGCTGCGCGCCCAGGCGTCGGCGCTCGCTGAACGCCTCGGCACGGATGAGGAGTTGCCGGTCAGGGACGTCGGCTGGTCCCTCGCCACGACCCGGGCCACCTTCGAACGCCGGGCCGTGATCGTGGGCGGCGACCGCGCGGAGCTGACGGCGGCGCTGGGCGCGCTGGCCGAAGGGCTGCCGCACCCCCGCCTGGTCACCGCCCCACCGGCCACCGCGGCGCCCGCGGCAGGCCAGACAGTGTGGCTGTTCTCCGGCCAGGGGAGCCAACGCCCCGGCATGGGCGCCGCACTGCACGCCCGCTTCCCCGTCTTCGCCGACGCCTTCGACGAGGTCTGCGCCCTCCTCGACCCGCATCTCGACCACCCGCTCGCCGACGTCGTGCTCCGCTTTGAGCCGGACCCCGGCCTGCTGGACCACACCACCTACACCCAGGCCGGGCTCTTCGCCCTCCAGGTCGCGCTGGCCCGGCTGCTGCGCGCCCACGGCCTACGCCCGGACGCGGTGATCGGCCACTCCATCGGCGAGATCGCCGCCGCCCACGTGGCGGGGGTCTTCTCGCTCCAGGACGCCTGCCGTCTGGTCGCCGCCCGCGCCACCGCGTTGGGCGCGCTGCCGCCCGGCGGCGCCATGACCGCGCTGGAGGCCACCGCCGAGGAGGCCGCCGAACTCCTGGCCCCCCACGACGGCCAGGTCACCGTCGCCGCCCTCAACGCCCCCACCAGCACCGTCATCTCGGGCCCCGCCGGCCTCGTCGCCCAGCTCACCGCGGACTGGAAGCAGCAGGGCCGCCGGGCCAAGGCCCTCACCGTCTCCCACGCCTTCCACTCGCCGCTGATGGAGCCCGCACTCGACGGCTTCCACCAGGCCATCGCCGACCTCAGGTTCCAGCCCCCCACCATCCCCCTCATCAGCAACCTCACCGGGCAGCCGGCGGGCGAGGAGATCGTCAGCCCCGACTACTGGGTCCGGCACATCCGCCAGCCCGTCCACTTCCACCCCGCCATCGCCCACACCGCCCCGCACACCGCCGCCTACCTCGAAATCGGCCCCGACGCCGTGCTGACCCCCGCCACCCAGAACACCCTGGACGCGCTGGCGGACGAGCTCGCGCACCCGCCCCTCCTCATCCCGGCCCTCACCCGCACCCAGCCGGAACCCGAGGCCCTGGCACACGCACTCGCCCGCCTCCACACCCACACCCCCGTCGACTGGCGCCCCTGGTTCGGCGACGGACCGGCGACCCGCGCGGTCGACCTGCCGACGTACCCCTTCCAGCGCCAGCCGTTCTGGGTCGCGCCCGCCCCCACCGGTCCCGCCGCCCCCGGCAGCACCGCCCTGGCCCACCCCCTCCTCACCGCCACCGCGCCGCTCGCCGACGGCGGCCTCCTCCTCACCGGGCAGGTGCCCGCCGCCGACCACGCCGGCTGGCTGACCGAACACGCCATCGCCGACACCACGCTCCTGCCTGCCACGGCGCTGCTGGAGCTGGCCCTCCACGCCGCCGACCACACCGCCGCCGACCACGTCGAGGAACTCCTCCTCCAGCAGCCCCTCACCCTCGACGCCACCGATCCCCTCGCGCTCCAGGTCATGGTCGGCGCCCCCGACGACAGCGGCCATCGCGCCCTCGACGTCTACACCCGCCCCCGGTCCCGCCCCTCGGCCGAGTGGACCCACCACGCCAGCGCGACGCTCGCCACCCAGCCCTCGACCGGCCAGCCCACGGCCGAGACGCTGGCGGAGGAGGCCTGGCCGCCGCCGGGCGCCGAACGCGTCGACGTCACCGGCTTCTACGAGCGCGCCGCCGCGGGCGGCTACCACTACGGCCCCGCCTACCAGGGCCTGAAGGTCCTCTGGCGCCACGGCGACGACCTCCTCGCCGAGATCGCGCTCCCCGACGGCGAGGCCACCGACGCCCTCGCCCTCCACCCGGCGCTGCTCGACGCCGCGCTCCACCCGCCCATCGCGACCGCCGACCCCACCGGCGAGACCTGGCTCCCCTTCTCCTGGAGCGGCGTCACCCTCCACGCCACAGCGGCCACCCACGCCCGCGTGCGCATCACCCCGCGCGGCGACCACGAGTACCGGCTCACCCTCACCGACCCCGCCGGCCAGCTCGTCCTCACCGCCGACGCCATCACCACCCGGCCCATCGACGCCGCACGCCTGCGGAAGGCGGAGTCCGGCAGCGACGGGCTGTACCGCGTGCGCTGGACCGCGCTGCCGGTCGCGGCCGGACGCGAGGCACCGCCGGCGGACGGCTGGGCGGCGCTCGGCGAGGTGTTCGCCGACTCGCTCACCCACTACCCCGATCTCGGCGCGCTCGTCGCGGCGTTGGACGACGGCGCGCCCGCGCCGCCCGTCGTCCTGGTGGCCGGGAACGCCGTGGCCGACACGCTGACGACGGCTCAGGAGTGGCTGGCCGAACCGAGGCTGGCCGACGCCCGGCTGGTGGTCGTGACACGCGACGCGGTCGCCGTGGACGAGGCATCGGACGTCGAGCCCGACGCGGCGGCCGTCTGGGGCCTGCTGCGCAGCGCCCACACGGAGAACCCGGGCCGGTTCGCGCTGCTCGATCACGGCGGTGGCAACGCCGTTGACGCGCTGCGCGCCGCGCTCGACGCCGACGAGTGGCAGCTGGCGCTGCGCGACGGCGCGACGCTGGTGCCACGGCTCACGGCCCTGGACGCGACCCCCGGCATCGCCCTGCCCGTCGGCACGGCGGCCTGGCAACTGGTCATGGCGGAGCAGCACTCGGGAACCGTGGACGACGTGGTGCCGGAGGAACGCCCCGAGGCGCTGGAGCCGCTCGCACCCGGCCAGGTGCGGATCGCGGTGCGCGCGGCCGGGATCAACTTCCGCGACGTGATGGTGACCCTCGGCGTCGTGCCCGACCGCCGCGGCCTGGGAGGCGAGGGCGCGGGGGTG
>NZ_JARAXF010000072.1:0-9566 GCF_033793745.1 Streptomyces sp. ME19-01-6
GCGACTGGCCCCAAAAGCCGACACTCCGGACTCACTCTCTACCAGATCCTCGACGCCCTCCAGGACCTGCTGAACTGCTGGACCGGCATCTGCACCACCTCCCACCAACCTCTGCCCACGCCTCGGATCAGACACCAAACAGCAAGATCCGCAACGACCTAACGGAGTCCTACTAGACCAGTGGTGCCGAAGACCGTGCGCCACAGCACCGCGATCGCGACGCTGCCGCCGATCAGCGAGGGCAGGTAGAAGATGGAGCGGTAGAAGGCAAGGCCCCTCACTCCCTTGTCCATCAGCAGCGCGAGCCCCAGGGCCAGCGCGAGTTGCAGCGGGACAGAGACCAGGACGTAGGTGAACGTCACCTGGAGCGACTGGTGCAGACGCTCGTCGTGGAGCATCCGCGTCTAGTTGTCGGGTCCCGTGAACTGCGGCGGCTGCAGCAGGTTGTACTTGGTGAAGCTGAGGTAGAGCGAGGCCAGCATCGGGCCGAGAGTGATCCCGAACAGCCCGACGAACCATGGCAGGAGAAAGAAGAATGCCGCCTTGTTCTGCTGTCGCGCGCCCCGTCGGGACCCGCGTAGTCGGCGTAGTTCGTTGATGGAGCTCACGGCACTGCTCCCTTGAGCGGCGGCATCGGAAACACAGTGGTGCGGGACCGTACCGGGCCCGCTCGCCCCAAAAAAGCGGTCGTTCACCCTGTGGGTTGCGAGGGCCATAGTGAACGATCACTTTTTCCGTCAAGAGTGTGTACTCTCTGACTTCCGGAAGGTTGGCAGAAGGTGGGGGCAAGAGGATGGACGGCGCTGACATGGCGCGACGACGGCCGACGATCACAGACGTTGCGCAGCTCGCCGGGGTATCACCCCAGACGGTGTCGCGGTACCTGCGGTTCAACGGCGGACTGAAGCCCACGACCATGGAGCGCGTGGAGAAAGCGATCCGCGAACTGGATTACCGTCCCAACCTGGTGGCGCGGTCCATGCGCACGCGCAAGACCGGCAGGCTGGCGATAGTCATGCCCGCCATGACCTTCAACCCCTCACGCATGCTGGCGGGAGCCAGCGCGACGGCACAGGCCGCAGGATACTTCGTGGACGTCGTGAGCGCCGGGGGCGGCGTACGGGCGCGGAGTGACCGCTTGCTGGAGCTCGCCGACTCGGGACAGTTCGAGGGCATCCTCTCCCTCGCCCCCGTACTCCCCTCGGTGGAGAACCAATTGCACCAGAGGACGACCGTGGTGATCTCGGCCGATTTCGACGACGAGATGCGCGTCATCGGAGAGTTGGCCGACGCCAGGCCCCTGGCTGAGATGATCGAGCATTTGGCAGCACTTGGCCACACCCGGTTCCTGCATGTGGCCGGCGACGCGCAGTTCGCCTCCGCGCGAGCGCGCAAACAGAGCTATCTGGACACGATCGAACGCCTCGGCCTCGAGTCGGTTGGAGTCTTCGACGGCGACTGGTCCGGCGAGTCCGGCATCGAGGCGACCCGGTCGCTCCCGAGCCGTTCGCGACCGACCGCGGTGATCGCGGCCAACGACCTCGTCGCCGCCGGCGTCGTCCGCGGCGCCCGGGAACGCGGCTGGGACGTGCCGGCCGACATCAGCGTGACCGGCTGGGACAACGTCGACGTGGGTCAGTTCATGAACCCGTCCCTGACCACCGTCGACGTGGACCTCGAACGGCTCGGCAGCAAGGCCATGGACAAACTGATCGCGGGTTCGAGGCACACAGCGACCGCGTCAGCTGAGGTATCCCTGTTCCGCGTCATCTGGCGGGAGTCGACGGCCGAGCCGCCTGCGACAGGGCGTCCCAGCCGCAGGCGGTGACCAAGGGCGGGCACCGCCGCCGGAGCGGTCGCGGGGCAGCCGATGTCCTTCCCCCTGCCCGAGCGGCCGTCCGGCCGGCTCTGAGGAGCGAGCCGACGCGGCGGCGTGCGCCACCGGGCCGGAGGTGGCCCTGGCCGGCAAGGCGTACTCCTCCCGCGCGATACGGACCCACCCACGCGAGCGCGATGTCCCGCGAGCCGGCAGACTTCCACGGGTTGGGGCGCGGCAGTCGGTTCGGCAGGTCACCCGCCTTCGACCACGACGCCCACCAGCAGCGCAACGCCGTCGGGCGGTCCATCAACCGCTGAAGCAGTGACGTGACCCGCGGCGCCGGCATCAGTTCTCGTAGACGTCGAGCCGGCCGCACATCCCGAACTTCCCACAGATAGCGGGCTGTTGAGATCTCACGACGGCATCGGCGAGGTGGGGATACTCCCCCCGCTCCAGCGAGTCGAGCTGCACCCCGGTGGCCGCGGCGGCGGCCTCGGCGCCCCGGCGCCACCGCTCGCGCCACTCGGCGATGCGGGGCCGTACGAGCGCGGCGGCGGCCCGGTGGAACGCGGCCAGGGTCTCGGGCCCCTCGGCCTCGCGCAGTGCCCGGTAGCCCTCCAGGGCGAGATCCCGCCGGGCCCGGGCGACGCGCTCCTGCTCCTCCTCGGGCGCGTCGGGCGGGATGACGGTGGCGCGTGCGTACGCCTCCGAATCGATCAGATACTCCGGGGCAGCGTGAGGACGGCGTCCCCCGCCTCCGGCAGCCCGCTGTTCTGCATCAGCACGGTGATCCTCAGATCACCCTCGTTGACCAGCCGGTGGATGGTGCCGGGCGTGAACCAGGCGACCGTGCCGGCCCGGAGCGGGGTGATCTTGTATCCGGATGTGGTCAGCGTCTGCACGGCACCGCGTCCGCCGGTGACGACGTAGGCCTCGGAACACGCCAGGTGCATGTAGGGATCGGGAACGCACCCCAACGTGGCCGGTATGACCGCATTCTATGTGCCGGTGGTAACCGCCGGACTGCAGCAGATTTCATCACGTTGATCGATGCGCGGAAATCAGGTCTTTCGGGCCGGCGCCGGCCCGAAAGACCTGAAGCGGCGGCGGGAGCGGCCGGCTCCCCTGGGCGTTCAGTCCGTACGTCACGCGCGGCGTCACCATCGTCGACACCACCTCCCACGAACACGGTGAGCGGGCATACGCAGACCACGGCCTCGCTGGGCGGACGTCTCAACGATCAGGTCCAGGGACGTGGTGTACGGCGGTTCGTTGAGGCCGTCGCTATAGTCGGGAAAACGAGACACAGGGCGGAGTGGTCATCGGACGGCCGTGCACGCTCACACCACCCCGAACGTTCTAGGCCTTGAGTCGCTTGACCTCCGCGGCCTCCTCGAAGGTGACGCCAGGCCGTTGCCCGCCGACCTGGGATTTACGGACCCAGGTCCGCACCGTTTCGGCCGCACGTACCCCAACGCCACCCACTGCATCGGCGAGAAGCTCAGCGAGCTACGCTCGGTCACGTCCGGCTTCAACGTGCTAGCAAGGCACGGGCCCCCGTCGGTGGCAGCACATGGACGGTCTACAAGGGCAGCAACGGCTCCAACGCCGTGTTCTCCTTCGTCCGCGCCTCCAACACCAGTGGCGGTAGGGTCGACGTCCTCGCCATCATGAACTGGATCAAGAACAGCAAGCAGTGGCTCGGAGACATAGTCCTGGGCAACGTCAAGTTCGGCTACGAGATCACCTCCGCCACCGAGGGCAAGAATTCCACCACCAACTCCTTCTCCGTCTCCTCCTCCTGAGCCCACCAGGGAGCCGGTTCAGCCGGACCGCCCTGCTGTCCCGGGTGAGGCCTGGCGCGACTACTTCGACTCCGCCGAGCTCGCCGAGCTCCCCTCGATCCTCGGCCAGTAGAGCCCGCTGGCGGCGAGCGACCATGAGGGCGGGCAGCACCCGCTCCACGATGAAACCCCCAGGTCGAAGACGTGGGGGTTTCACTGTCACCTTCCAGAGGTCCGCGCCGGCCGAGACGCTCAACGCGTCACTGGCGGCCGGTGCAGCGGAAGTTGGCGGCGTCGTTCGTGCTGCCGTGTCCGTCGTAGCGGGCGACGGCCGGCCACAGGCACAGCGGCCGGCTCATGGACCCGTTCTCGGCGCGCAGCGTGGTGGGAGCCTTGCCGTGTTCGACCCACTTCACCAGGGCCGTCAGCGGGTCGGCCGGGGCGGCGCCGGACCCGCCCCTGCAGTGGCCCACGCCGGGGGCGGTGAAGAGGCGGGCGAACCGCTCGGTCTTGGCCCTGCCGCCCGTCGCGGCGGTGACCCGCTCGTAGTAGCTGGTCGTTCCCTGGGGAGGGATCAGCTGGTCGGCCAGGCCGTGCCAGAGGAGCAGTTTGCCGCCGGCGGCGCGGAAGGCGTTCAGGTCGGGGTCGTCTGTGCCGACCACGGGGCCCCACTCGTGACGGGACTGGTCGGCGTAGTGGGTGAAGTTGGCCATGGTCAGGCTGTGCCAGTCGAAGGACGGGTTCTTCGCCAGCCAGTAGGTGAACCAGCCCGACGCGAGGGGCGTCGGGACTCCGTCGCCGTTCGCGGTGGCGGCGAGTCTGGCGAACGAGGCGCCGGGCAGGATTCCGTACCACAGGCGGGTACCGTCCGGGCGTCGCGGCCCGTCCCAGATCTTTTTCACCACCGCCGCGTCCTTGGCCGTGATCGTGCCGCAGGGGGTCTCGGTGCCGACCAGCGAGGTGGGGTTGAAGCGGCAGGTCCGGGGGTCCGTGATGACGCCGTCGGTCACGCCGTCCCGGCTGTCGCACGCGGCTGTGACCGCTTTGTCGAACGCGTCGAACTTGCACGAGGGCACGAAGTCGTCGAGCTCGTGCATCACGACCTGGGGCCACATCGCCGCGGGGAGGAACCGGTCCGCCTGGATCGCCGGTGCGCCTGCCAGGATGCCGTCGTAGTCGCGGGGCTGGACCTGCGCTTCCTGGAGACCTTCCCTGCCGCCGTTGGAGCAGCCGTTCCAGTAGGAGTAGTTGGGCGACGTGCCGTAGAACGCCTGGGTGACGGCCTTGCCCTTGACGGTCGTCTCGTGCAGCGCACGCGAGAGGAAGTCATGGATGAGGGACGCGTTCATGCCGGTCCGGGACCAGGCCCACGAGGCGTCGCTGGAGTCGGCGGTATGGCCGGAGTCGGAACCCGCGGCGGCGTAACCGGTCTTCGCCGCGCTCTCCGTGTCCGGGATGGAGCCGTTGAAGCCACCGCCTCCCACGCCCTGGAAGCGCCCGTTCCAGGTGTCGACGGGCAGTGACACGCGCATGTGGATGCTCTGGGGAACCAGCAGTTCGACGTTGCAGATCGCCGGAGTGGTGGTGGTCTGCGAGACGCTGGTGACCGTCGTGCCGTCCGAGAAGCGCAACTCCGTGAGGCTCTCGCAGGGCCGGACCGGCTGGCCGGGTCTTGTGTTTGCGGCTGCGCTCGCCCCGTGGACCGGCATGGCGCAGAAGCCTGCCGCGAGGATCAGAGATCCTGAGATCGCGAGCCGGCGCCGGACCGGGCCTCGCGGGGATGGTGCGTGTTCGGCGCTGCCGGCTGAAGGCTTCCACTTCATGCCCGCTCACCTCCCTCTTTCTTTCTTGGCTGGGCGGATGGGGCCGGTCAGCGGTCGGCCGGCTCGTGGATGTCGGAGGGGATCGGGTCGGCGTACAGTGCGGCGATGTCCGCGTCGTACTTCTCGGCGACCTTCTGCCGCTTGAGCTTCAAGATGGCGGTGAGTTCATCGCTCGTCGCGTCCCAGTACGCGGGGATCACCCAAAAGCGCTTGACCTGCTCCACGCGCGCCAGTCGGCTGTTGCCCTCGGCCACTGCGGCCTTCAAGGCGTCGATCAGCAGGGGGAAGCGGGCGAGAGAGCGCGGGTCCGGCTGCAGCCCGTGCTCGGCGGCGAAGGCCGCCGCGGCCTCAACGTCCAGGACGAGCAGCGCGGTGATGTAGGGGCGGCCGTCGCCGATGGTCACAGCCGTGCCGATGAGGGGACTGGCGGTGGTGAGGGCCGTCTCGACCGTGACGGGCGAGATGTTCTTGCCCCCGTCGTTGATGATCAGGTCCTTCTTGCGGTCGACGATGGTCAGGTAGTCGTCCGGGTCGGACACGATGACGTCGCCGGTGTGGAACCAGCCGTCCCGGCCGAAGGCTTCGCGTGTCCGGTCGGGGTCGTTGCGGTAGCCCCTTGTCACCGACGGCCCCCGCACCAGGAGTTCGCCGTCGGCGGCCTGGCGTGCTTCCAGGCCTGGCAGCAGTGTGCCGATGGTGCCGAAGCGTGCCTGCGCGGGCGGGCTGACGGCACCGAAGCAGCTCAGCTCGGACATGCCCCAGCCCTCGCAGATGGGGACGCCGAGCGCCGCGAAGAATTCGAGGGTCACAGGCGGCGTGGGTGCCGCGCCGGTCACCGCCCACCGCACCTGGTCCAGCCCCAGACGGGACCGCAGGGCCGACAGGACGCCGGCGTCCGCCTTGGCGTACGCGGTGGCGAGCTCGTCGTCGACCGGCTTGCCCGCCTGCAGCAGGCGCGTACGCCGGAGGCCGGTCTCCAGCGCCTCCCGGAGGGCCCGCCGCCGGGTCGCGTCCGGCTCGCTCTCGATGCCGAGCTCCACCGCCTGCTTGATCTTGTTCCAGACCCTGGGGACGGCGCACCAGATCGTCGGCCGGCAGTCCGGCAGGGCCTTGGCGATCTCCTTGATGTCGGACATGACCGTGACCTGCACACCGAAGATCGCCTGTGCGTACAGGCAGGTGAAGCGGTCGACGATATGGGCTGAAGGGAGGTAGGAGGTGGTCCGGTCGCCGAAGCGGAAGTCAAGGACCTGTGCCACTCCGGCGGCTTGGGCGAGCAGGTTGGCGTGCGTGATCTCCACGCCCTTCGAAGGGCCGGTCGTGCCCGAGGTGTAGATCAGGGTGAGCACGTCGTCCGGCTGGACGGAGCGCCAGGCCGCGTCGAAGTCGAAGGCGGTGTTCGCCCGGCCCCGGGCGCGGAGGGTTTCCAGGCTGAGGGTGCCTTCCGCCGGCTTCGCTTCGTCGCCGTACGTCAGGGTTTCGTCGTCGGCGGTCCTGGTTTCCTCGCCGCCCGCCGGGACTTCGTCCCCGTCCACCAGGATGAGGTGCTCGACGGCCACACCGCATTCTCGGACGACGGGAAGGTACTGGGTTTCGCACACCACCACCCTGCTTCCGGAATTGCGCAGGACATGGGCGAGTTGGGCCGCCGGCAGAGTGTTGTAGACGGAGAACGGGATGGCGCCCAGATGCTGGGCCGCGAGGTCGACGGGGAAGAACTCGACCCGGTTGGTCATCATCAGCGCGACGGTGTCACCACGCCTGACTCCGAGCCCGGCCAGGCCGGCCGCCAGGAGGCGCACGTCCTCGGCGAGGGCCCGCCAGGTGACGGTGCGCGTCGCGCCCACGGTGCGCAGAGCCACCATGTCGGGCGCGACGGCTGCCGTGCGCTGGAAGGCATCGCAGAGCGTGGCGGACATGGGTCTGGGGTCGGTCATCTGGATCAGTTCCCGTCGATCGGCTCCGTACCGGAACTCACGCTCGACAGGCCCGACGCGCACACATACGGCTACGGCGGCGCCGGCAAAGCCGCGGCGTGAGCGCGCGGGTTCGACGACGGCAACGCTAGGCATCCGTGGAGCGCATGGCATCGGGCATGACGCCCAACAAAGCGACCGCCGCACTGTGATCGGATCACACCCCTGTGTCGGGAGGTGATCAAGCCTCCACCTGTGGAGGTGACCGGGTCACACCGCGGTGCCGGAGCCGCCCCTGAACATTCTGATCGCGATCAGCAACTCCTGGAGGTCGGCGAGCCTGCGCAGGTCGCACCCCGTCCGTTCCTCGACACGAGCCAGACGGTGATGTGCGGTGTTGATGTGAACACCTAGTCGCCGAGCCGCGGCCTTCACGTTCAGATCGTTGGCCGCGTACTCCTCCACCGTTCTGATCAGGGTGCCGTCCGCCCTGGAGTCCTCGGCCACGAAGGTACGGAGCGCCGCCGGCACCATCCGTGCAGCGGTCTCGTCCGCTCGGAGCGTCAGATAGTCGAGCACGCTGAGATCGGACAGGCAGACGACACCACCGTCCGGCGGCAGAGTGCCCAGCGCGGAGACCGCCTCGTGGTACGCCTTCCCCAGATCGACGACGGTGTCGTACCGCGTGCTGACGCCCACTGCCAGCCGTGTCCCCTGGTCGGCGAGCGTCCGCCAAGCCGTCCTCACGGATTCCCCGGACACACTGCCCACCCTGTCGCGCAGCGCCCGCACGATCACGATCTCGTCCTGCCGCAGCACGGTCAGCGCACGAGCCGGGTCCCCTGCGGCCTGCCCCAGAAGCGAGGCGGCGGAACGGAAGCTGTATGCGTCGCTGACGGGACCCACGGGCACCGCGACCACCACGGCACACGGCGTATCAGGATGCAGCCCGGCCTTCGTGGCCGCGGTCAGCCGTGGTCCCGGTGCCGGCTCCCGACCCGCGATCAGGTCTTCGAGCAGGTCCCGCCGCACCCGGTCGCCTTCCACGGCCAGGAACTGTTCCTCGTCCAGATAAGCCCGGGCCGCGACCGTACTGCCCCGGTTGATCAGTTCCATGACGAGTCCGCCCGCTTCCAGCGCGACGTCACGCCCGCCGGTTGTGTGCACCGCCCAGTCGGCGATCGCCTCCCACATCACGCGGTGCGCGATGCGCAGCGCGTGCATGAAATCGACGAGGGGCATACCCTGCCGTGCCCGCCGTGCGGCATGCGGGCGGACGAACGCCACGTCGTCGTCCGTGACCGGTCGGTCACGGGCCAGGCTGACGCTGAGCGCGTCGACCGCCTCCGTCACGTGAGCCACCACGTCGGCCAGCAGCGCTTCGTCCACGAGGGCGGCGTAGCCGGGAATCTCTGCCCGCATGGCCTCCAGAGCCGCCTCGGCCAGCGACTGCCGCTGAGCCGCGATGACGTCGGCCACCTCGCTGAGGGCGGCCACCTGACCTGATCGGCGCATCACGGCCTCAGCCTAGGGGAGCCATGGCGTCAGTGCGCCGCGAGATCACTTGGATGAACCGACGCTCGGTAAGACCCGATGACGCCGACATCGACTTCGTTTCTTCGGCACCGGCTTCCGCCGTGGACCAGTGGCGTGGGCGAGCCGCGTTACTCAACGGCTGCTCAGGCGGCAAGGGTGGATTCGCCCGGCGAGCCGACGCGCCGGCCACGAAGTGCGGCGAGCGGTTCACAGTGTCCAAGTCACCGCGCGGCGGTCATCGCGGCGGACTGACTCATCGCACCAGAACGGCACTCTCGTCCGGCAGGTGGTGGACGAGAGTGCCGTTCGCCGCCCCTCCGGACGGGCGGACCTGTTCCGCGCGTCCGGAGGGACGGCGAGCAGAGCCGGCTGTCCGGGGTCACCATGCGGTTGTCCAGGCTCGTGATCAGCGATCGGACACGTCGGCCCCGTCCGCCTGACGGGACCGCACACCGGTCGCGTCAGCGCATGGGGTACACAAGACGTGCCGTGCGGCCTCGACCGCCCCTTGTCCCCGAGTTCCCCGGGCGCCCCGCACGCAGACCACCCACGATCCCGCGTCGCCCGCGATCAGCAGGGTCAGAAGCCCTTGTGCGCCTACCGTGAGTGACGGCGAGTCGAGTCCTGAGCTCTGCACGCAGTTCATGCTGGTCAGGGCGCTGACTCAGACGGCGGAAGCACGGTGACG
>NZ_JARAXF010000073.1:0-9514 GCF_033793745.1 Streptomyces sp. ME19-01-6
GGCGGAGCTGGCCGTGCGGCTGGGGGTGGACGGCCCGGGCGGTGCTGTCGCGTCGCGGGCCGTGGTTCCGGTCGCCCCGGTGGCGGCCGCGGTGGACGACGAGCCGATCGCGATCGTGGGCATGAGCTGCCGCTTCCCCGGCGGCGTGCGCTCGCCCGAGGACCTGTGGCAGCTGCTCATCGACGAGCGGGACGCCACCGGCGCCTACCCCACCGACCGTGGCTGGCAGGTCGACGACCTGGGCGACCCCCACTTCCCGGACGACTCCTACGCGCGCGTCGGCGGATTCCTGCACGACATGGCCGACTTCGACCCCGAGTTCTTCGGCATCTCGCCCCGCGAGGCCCTGGCCACCGACCCGCAGCAGCGGCTGCTGCTGGAGACCACCTGGGAGGCCTTCGAGCGCGCGGGCATCGACCCCACCACGCTGCGGTCCACCTCGACCGGCGTCTTCACCGGGCTCATCTACAACGACTACGCCTCGCGGTTCCCGCGGCTGCTCAGCGGCTTCGAGGGATACCTGGGCAACGGCAGCGCCAACAGCGTCGCCTCCGGCCGGATCGCCTACACCCTCGGCCTGGAGGGCCCGGCGATCACGGTGGACACCGCCTGCTCGTCGTCGATGGTGGCCCTGCACCTGGCCGCCCAGTCGCTCCGCCAGGGCGAGTGCTCCCTCGCCGTCGCGGGCGGAGTGACCGTCATGTCCACCCCACGGCCGCTGATCGAGTTCAGCCGGATCGGCGGGCTCGCCCTCGACGGCCGCTGCAAGGCGTTCGGCGCCGACGCCGACGGCATGGGATTCGCCGAGGGCATCGGCATGCTGGCCGTTGAGCGCCTCTCCGACGCCCGGCGCAACGGACACCGGGTGCTGGCGCTGCTCCGGGGCTCCGCGCTCAACCAGGACGGCGCCTCCAACGGCCTGACCGCGCCCAGCGGCCCCGCCCAGCAGCGGGTGATCCGCCAGGCCCTGACCAACGCGGGGCTGCGCGCGTCCGACGTGGATGTCGTGGAGGCCCACGGCACGGGCACTTCCCTGGGCGACCCGATCGAGGCCCAGGCCCTCCAGGCCACCTACGGGCAGGACCGTGCCGAGGACCGGCCGTTGCTGCTCGGCTCGGTGAAGTCCAACCTCGGACACACCCAGGCCGCCGCGGGCGTGGCCGGCGTCATCAAGACCGTCCTGGCCCTGCGTCACGGCGTCGTCCCCCGCACCCTGCACGTCGAGCGGCCCACCTCGCACGTCGACTGGGCGGCCGGGGGGCTGCGGCTCGCCGAAGGCAGCGTGGCGTGGCCCGAGACCGGCGGGCCCCGGCGGGCGGCGGTGTCCTCGTTCGGCATCAGCGGCACCAACGCACACGTCATCCTGGAGGAAGTCCCCGAGCCGGCCGCCGAGCCGTCGGTGACCGCCGCCCCGGCCGTCGGCGCGCCGGTGCCATGGGTGATCTCGGCCAAGAGCGCCGACAGCCTGCGCGACCAGGCCCGCCGCCTGCACGAGCGGGTGAGCGCGGACCCGGGCCTGGCCCCCGCCGACATCGCCCGGTCCCTGCTGACCACCCGGGCCACCTTCGACCACCGCGCGGTGGTCGTCGGACACAGCCGGGAAGAGCTGCTGCACCGTCTGGCGGCGCTGGGCGGCGGTGAACCGGCCGCCGGTGTGGTCCAGGGTGTCGCGGCCGCGCGCGCGAAGACCGTGTTCGTCTTCCCCGGACAGGGCTCGCAGTGGGCCGGTATGGCCATCGAACTGCTCGACACCTCCCCGGTCTTCGCCGAACGCCTCGAAAGCTGCGCGGCGGCCCTGCGCCCGCATATCGACTGGTCCCTCCTCGACGTGTTGCGCGAACACTCCGACGCACCGTCGCTGGACCGGGTCGATGTGGTGCAGCCGGTGCTGTGGGCGGTGATGGTGTCCCTGGCCCAGGTGTGGCGGTCCCACGGGGTCGAGCCGTCCGCCGTGGTGGGGCACTCCCAGGGGGAGCTGGCGGCGGCGGCCGTATCGGGTGTGCTGTCGCTCGACGACGCCGCCCGGATCGTGGCTCTGCGCAGCCGGCTCATCGCGCGGGAGCTGGCGGGGCAGGGCGGCATGGTCTCGCTCGCCCGGCCCATGGACGCGGCCCTGGAGCTGCTGAAGCCGTGGGGCGAGCGCATCAGCGTCGCCACGGTGAACGGGCCGGGCTCCACCGTCGTCGCGGGCGAACCCGCGGCGCTGGAGGAGCTGATGGCCGCATGCGAGCGCGAGGGGGTGCGGGCGCGCCGTATCCCGGTGGACTACGCCTCCCACACCCCGCAGGTGGCACGCCTGCGCGAGGCGCTGCTCGACCTGGCCGGGCCGGTCGTGTCCCGGGCGCCGGAGCTGCCCATGTACTCCGCTGTGACCGGCGAACTCCTGGCCGCCGGCGCGGCGGACGCCGAGTACTGGTACCGCAATCTGCGCCAGACCGTGCTCTTCGAGCAGGCCACGCGCGCTCTGGCGGGAGCCGGACACGATGTGTTCGTCGAGGTGAGCCCGCACCCGGTGCTGACCACCGGCATGGCCGAGACGCTCGATGCCCACCCCGGCGAGATCGCGGTCACCGGCACCCTGCGGCGTGACGAGGGCGGCCGGGACCGGCTGCTGACCGCGCTGGCCGAGGCGTTCGTGACCGGGGTCGCCGTGGACTGGCCGACCACCTTCGAGGGCGGGCGGACCGTGGATCTGCCGACCTACGCCTTCCACCGGCAGCGCTACTGGCTGGACGCGCCCTCGGAGCCCGAGGGGACGCGGGCCGGCGCCGCCGTGGACGACGCCTTCTGGGCCGCGGTGGACCAGCGCGACCCCGACGGGCTGGCGTCGGCCCTCGGCGTCGAGGACGCGTCCGTACGGTCCTCACTGACCGCGGTGCTGCCCGCGCTCTCGGAGTGGCACCGGCAGCGGCGCGAGCACGCCACAGTGGACACGTGGCGCTACGGCATCGCCTGGACACCGGTCCCCGAGGCCCCGCCGGCCCCGCTGTCCGGCGTCTGGCTGCTGGCCGTCTCCGCGGGGTTCGAGCAGGACCCCGGGGTGGGCGCGCTGGTGGCGGGCATCGAGCGCCGGGGCGCCCGGGCGCTGCCGGTGGTGATCTCCTCCGACCGGCCCGACGACATCGCCGAACAGCTGCGGAAGGCGGGCGAGGGCACCGATCCGTCCGGTGTGCTGTCGGTCGGCGCCTGGGACGAGCGGCCGCATCCCTCCTTCCCGGCGGTGCCGGTTGGCTTCGGCCACGTACTGACGCTGTGTCAGGCGCTGGAGACCGCCGGTGTCACCGCCCCCCTGTGGTGTGTGACCAGCGGCGCGGTCGCCACCGGGGCCGACGACGCCCCGGTCAGCCCGGCGCAGGCGCTGGTGTGGGGGCTGGGACGGGTGGCCGCCCAGGAGCACCCCGACCGCTGGGGCGGGCTGATCGACCTTCCGGCCCAGCCGGACGAGCAGGCCGTGAACCGGCTGTGCGGGCTGCTGTCCGGGGAGTCCGGTGAGGACCAGCTCGCCGTACGCACCGGTGGCGTGGTCGCCCGCAGGCTGGCCCGCACCCCGGCGCCCGCCACCCCCGACCGCGAGTGGGCCCCCACCGGAACCGCGCTGATCACCGGGGCCACCGGCGCCATCGGCGGCCATGTCGCCCGCTGGCTGGCCGCCCGCGGCGCCGAACACCTGCTGCTGCTGAGCCGGAGCGGGCCGCGGGCCGAGGGGGCCGAGGAGCTGCGGGCCGATCTGGAGGCGGCCGGCGCCCGGGTGACCCTCCTCGCCTGCGACGCCGGGGACCGGGAGGCGCTGGCCGCCGCGCTGGACGGCATCCCGGACGAGCTGCCGCTCACCGCCGTCTTCCACACCGCCGCGGTGCTGGACGACGGGCCGCTGGACACGCTGACCGTCGCACGGGCCGACGCCGTGCTGCGGGCGAAGGCGGGCGCCGCCTGGAACCTCCACGAGCTGACCGCGAAGCTGGACCTGTCGGCGTTCGTCCTGTTCTCCTCCACCGCCGGTACCTTCGGCGCCGCCGGTCAGGCGAACTACGCGCCCGGCAACGCCTACCTCGACGCGCTGGCGTGGCACCGCCGGGCCCAGGGCCAGGTGGCCACCTCCATCGGATGGGGCGCCTGGGCCCAGGGCGGTATGGCGGAGAAGGACGCAGTCGCCGATCTGCGGCGTCGGCACGGCGTCCCGCTGATGTCCCCCGAGCGGGCGGTCCTGGCGCTGCGCCAGGCGCTGGACGGCGACGACACCTTCCTGGTCGTCGCGGACATCGAATGGGACCGCTTCTACCTCGCGTACACCGCCGCCCGGCCCAGCCCGCTGCTGCACGACCTGGAAGAGGTCCGCCGCATCCGGGAGTCGGCCACCGGCGGGGCCGCACCGGACCGGACGGGACCGGCGCCGGCCGAGCGGCTGGCGGGCCTCGCCCGCACCGAGCAGGAGCGGGTGCTGCGCGAGTTGGTTCGTACCCATGCCGCGGCCGTCCTCGGCCACGACGGGCCCGAGTCGGTGCCCACCGGCCGCCCGTTCTGGGAGCTCGGCCTGGACTCGGTCACCGCCGTCGAAATGCGCAACCGGCTGGGCGGCGCTGTCCAGCGCAAGCTGCCGGCCGGGCTCATATTCGACTACCCGACGGTCACCGGCCTGGTCGGCTACCTCCGGGACGAGCTGTGCCGGGACGAGACCGAAGTCAGCCCGGTGATGTCCGACCTGGACCGGCTGGACATCGCGCTGGCCACCATGCCCGACGACGACCCGGCCCGGAACGAGGTGGCCGAGCGGCTGGAGAAGCTGCTGCGCCGGGTGAGCCCGGCCTCGGTCGTGACGCGGGCACCCGCGACGGACTGGGGCCTGGACTCGGCCTCCCAGGACGAGGTGTTCGCGCTCATCGACGAAGAACTGGGAGAGCCGTGACCCGGCTCCCGGCACACGCTTTCCCGACCGCTAGGGATCACGAGGATGGACCAGTCACCCATGGCGAATGAAGAAAAGCTCTTCGAGTACCTCAAGCGTGTCACCGCGGAGCTCAAGGAGACGCGGGCGCGGTTGCGGGACGCGGAGGCGGCGGCTGGTGAGCCGGTGGCGATCGTCGGCATGAGCTGCCGCTACCCCGGCGGGGTGACCTCGCCCGAGGACCTGTGGCGCCTGGTCGAAAGCGGTACGGACGCGATCTCCGAGGTGCCGGCCGACCGTGGCTGGGACCTGGCGGGGCTGTTCGACGTGGCCGGGGACCGGCCCGGGACCTCGTATGTGAACCAGGGCGGTTTCCTGTACGACGCCGCCGACTTCGACGCCGGCTTCTTCGGCATCTCACCGCGTGAGGCGCTGGGCATGGACCCGCAGCAGCGGCTGCTGCTGGAGACGTCCTGGGAGCTGTTCGAACGGGCCGGCATCGACCCGGCCTCGCTGGGCGGCAGCCGGACCGGCGTGTTCGTGGGGTCCAGCTTCCACGGCTACGGCGGCGATCTGACCGACGCCCCCGAGGAGGTCCAGGGCTATCTGCTCACCGGCCGCGCGGACAGCGTGATCTCCGGCCGGATCGCCTACACCCTGGGCCTGGAAGGCCCGGCGATGACGGTGGACACCGCCTGCTCGTCGTCGCTGGTGGCCCTGCACCTGGCCGTGAACGCGTTGCAGCGGGGCGACTGCTCGCTGGCCATCGCCGGTGGTGTGATGGTCATGTCCACCCCCGAGGTGTTCGTCGAGTTCAGCCGCCAGCAGGGCCTGTCGCGCGACGGCCGGTGCCGCGCCTTCGCGGGCGGCGCCGACGGGACCGGCCTCGCCGAGGGTGTCGGCGTCCTGCTGGTGGAGCGGCTGTCCGACGCGGTGCGAGGCGGCCACCGGGTGCTGGCCGTGGTGCGCGGCTCGGCGGTCAACCAGGACGGCGCGTCCAACGGCCTCACCGCGCCCAACGGACCCTCGCAGCAGCGGGTCATCCGGCAGGCGCTGTCCGACGCCGACCTGTCCTCGGTGCAGGTCGACGTCGTGGAGGCGCATGGCACGGGCACCACGCTGGGCGACCCGATCGAGGCGGACGCGCTGCTGGCGACGTACGGTCAGGACCGGCCCGCCGAACGGCCGCTGCTGCTCGGCTCGCTGAAGTCGAACCTCGGCCACACCCAGGCCGCGGCGGGCGTGGGCGGGATCATCAAGATGGTGATGGCGATGCGGCACGGCACCGTGCCCGCGACGCTGCACGTGGACGAGCCGACGCCGCATGTGGACTGGGAGTCCGGCGCGGTGCGGCTGGTGACCGAGAACACGGCGTGGCCTCCGACCGGGCAGCCGCGGCGCGCCGCGGTGTCCTCGTTCGGGGTGAGCGGCACCAACGCGCATGTGATCATCGAGCAGCCGCCGGCCACCGGGACAGCCGCCGCCGGGACAGCGGATACCGAAGGGGCTTCGCAGGCGTCGGCACCCCTCACGGAGGCGTCGGCGCACGGCGCGGTGCCGTGGGTGGTGTCGGGCCGTTCCGCGGAGGGGCTGCGGGCACAGGCCGCCCGGCTGCGCCACTTCGCCGCCGACTCGGGCGAGGCGGACCGGGACCTGGGGTGGTCGCTGGCCTCGTCGCGCGCCGCGCTGGAGCACCGCGCGGTGGTGGTCGCCGGCGACCGGGACGCGTTCCTGGCCGGCCTCGACGCCCTCGCCGCCGGGGAGCCCGCCGCACAGCTGGTGAGCGGAGCCGTCGGGGCGCAGACCCCCGACGGCGTGGTGTTCGTCTTCCCGGGCCAGGGCTCGCAGTGGGCCGGGATGGCGACCGAACTGCTGGAGTCCTCGCCCGCGTTCGCCGAGTCGGTCCAGCGGTGCGCCGAGGCCCTCGCACCGCACATCGACTGGGATCTGCTCGACGTCCTGCGGGACGGCGGCCCGCTGGAGCGGGTGGACGTGGTGCAGCCCGTGCTGTGGGCGGTGATGGTGTCGCTGGCCGAGGTGTGGCGTTCGACGGGCGTGGTGCCGTCGGCGGTGGTCGGCCACTCCCAGGGCGAGATCGCGGCGGCGTGTGCGGCCGGGGTGCTGTCGCTGGAGGACGGCGCGCGGCTGGTGGCGCTGCGCAGCCGGGTGATCGCGGAGGACCTGGCCGGACAGGGCGGGATGGTGTCCGTCGCCGCGTCCGCCGAGCGGGTGACGGAGCTGCTGGCCGACCGCGACGGGGTGTGGATCGCGGCGGTGAACGGCCCGGCCGCCACGGTGCTCGGTGGCGCCCCGGACGTCCTGGCCGAGGTGATGGCGGAGGCGGAGGCCGAGGGGGTACGGGCCCGGTCGATCGCGGTGGACTACGCCTCGCACACACCCCATGTCGAGCAGGTCCGCGACGCACTGCTGGACCTGGCCGCCCCGATCACCCCGCGGGCGGGGGCCATCCCCATGTACTCCACGGTCACCGCCGCGCTCGCCGACGGCGAAACGCTCGACGCCGAGTACTGGTACCGCAATCTGCGCGGACAGGTCCGCTTCCACGACACCGTACGGACCCTCATCGGCGACGAGAGCACGGTGTTCGTGGAGGTCAGCCCGCATCCGGTGCTGGCGGGCGCGATCGAGGAGGCCGGGCACGCCGCGGACACCGACGTGACGGCCGTCGCGACGCTGCGGCGCGGTGAAGGCGGGCCGCGGCGTCTGCTGACGTCCCTGGCGGAGCTGTGGGTGCGTGGCGTCACACCCGACTGGCGGGCGGTGTTCGGCGCGGATGTCGCGCGGGTGGACCTGCCCACGTACGCCTTCGAGCGTCGCCGCTACTGGCTGTCGGGGACCGGCACCGGGGTGGGCGACCTCGCGGGCGCCGGGCTGTCGCCGCTCGGGCATCCGCTGCTGGCGGCCGGGGTCGGCGTGGCCGAGGGTGGCGGGGCCCTGTTCACCGGCCGGCTGTCCACGGGCTCGCATCCCTGGCTTGCCGACCACGCGGTGGCGGGCCGGGCCCTGGTGCCGGGCGCGGCGGTGCTGGAACTGGTGCTGCGCGCCGGTGAGTTCGCCGGCTGCGACCGCCTGGAGGAACTGGTCCTGCGGGCCCCGCTGGTGGTGCCGGGCGACGGCACGGCGGTCGAGGTGCAGGTCGGCGTCGACCCGGCCGACGCGTTCGGGCGGAGTGTGGTGCGCCTGCACTCCCGGCCGCACCGCCCCGGGCCGGACGAGGACGGGGCGGAGTGGGTCTGCCACGCGACGGGCACGGTGACCCTCGGTGGCGCCGAGGAGCCCGTGGCGGCCCCGGAGGCGGTGTGGCCGCCCGAGGGCGCGACGCCGGTGCGGACCGAGGGCGTCTACGAGCGTCTCGCGGAGGCGGGCTACGCCTACGGGCCGGTGTTCCAGGGGCTGCGCGCGGTGTGGCGGCGTGGCGAGGAGGTGTTCGCCGAGGTCGCGCTGGAGGAGCCCGCGGCGGGCGACGCCGGGCGGTTCGGGGTGCACCCGGCCCTGGTGGACGCGGCGCTGCAGAGCAGCCTGGTGGTGCTGCTCGAGGACGGCGGGGAGCGCAAGCTGCCGTTCTCCTTCTCCGGTGCCCGCATTCAGGCCACGGGCGCCACCTCTGCGCGGGTCCGGGTGGCGCCGACCGGCTCCGACGCGGTCTCGGTACTGATGACCGACCAGGCCGGCCTGCCGATCCTCACCGTCGACGCGCTCACCTCGCGCCCGCTCACCGCGGCAGCGGTGGCCGGTCCGGCGGTGGACTCGATGTACGAGGTGACCTGGGTGCCGCTGCCGGTGGCCTCCGGCGCGGCCCCGGAGCGGGTCGCGGTCCTGGGCGGGGCCATACCGGGTCTTGACGCCCCGCCCTACGCCGACGTCGCCTCCGTGGCGGCGGCCGTGCGCGCCGGCGAGCCGCTGCCCCGGACGGTGCTGCTGCCCTGCCCCGACGGCACTCCGGAGGCGGACACTCCGGCGGCGAGCCGCACCTCGCTGGCCGAGGTGCTCGGCCTGGTACGGGAGTGGCTTGACCACCCCGCACTGGAGGACATCCGGCTGGCCTTGGTGACCCGCGCAGGCATCGCGGTGGAGCAGGGCGAGAGGATCGATGTCGCCCAGGCCGCCGTGCGGGGCCTGGTGCGCTCGGCGAGTTCGGAACATCCCGGCCGGATTCTGCAGGTCGACACCGACGGTGGCGCGGAGTCGGCGGCGGCGCTGGCTTCCGTGGCGGCCGCCGCGGCCTCGGCCGGTGAGTCGGAGGCCGCCGTGCGCTCCGGGGCCGCCTCGGTGCCGCGGCTGGTCCGGGTCTCTGCGTCGGACGCGGGGGCCCTGGCCGTCCCCGAGGAGGCGCAGGCCTGGAGCCTGGATCTGGACACGGCGGGCACCCTGGAGGGGCTGCGCCTGGTGCCGTGCCCCGAGGCGCTTGCGCCACTGGGCGCGGGTCAGGTGCGGGTGGCGGTGCGGGCGACCGGGGTCAACTTCCGGGACGTCCTGGTGGCGCTGGGCGTGGTTCCGCTCTCGGGCGCGGTGTTCGGGTGCGAGGGTGCGGGTGTCGTGGTCGAGGTCGGCCCGGAGGTGACCGGTCTTGCGGTGGGGGACCGGGTGATGGGTCTGTTGTCGGGGGCGTAC
>NZ_JARAXF010000074.1:0-8926 GCF_033793745.1 Streptomyces sp. ME19-01-6
GGCCAGTGCGGCCGAGGCGTGGGTCCATGGTGTGGAGGTGGACTGGGCGTCCCTGCTGCCGGTGGGCCCGCACGTGGACCTGCCCACCTACCCCTTCCAGCATCAGCGTTACTGGTTGCCCCAGTCCGCCGGTGGCGTGGACGCGGCCGGGCTTGGCCTGAGTTCTCTGGACCATCCCTTGCTGGGGGCGGCGGTGACGCTGGCCGACGGTGACGGGGTGGTCCTGACCGGTCGGCTCTCCCTGCACACGCATCCCTGGCTTGCCGACCACGCCGTGCAGGGCACGGTCATCCTGCCCGGAACGGCCTTCGTCGAGCTCGCCATCCAAGCCGGCGACCAGACCGGGCACGGCCATCTGGCGGATCTCACCGTGCACACCCCGCTGGTGCTGCCCGAGCAGGGCTCGATCACGCTACAGGTCCGGGTGACCACACCGGATGAGACCGGCCGGTGCAATGTGACCGTGCACTCACGGCAGGGGGACGCATCGGCCTCCGCATGGGCCGAACACGCTGCGGGCGTGCTGACGGCAGAGGTACCGGCGCCGCCCGCCGTACCGACCGAATGGCCACCGCCCGAAGCCACAACGGCCACCGTGGAAGATTTCTATGCGCGACTTGGCGACGCCGGTTACCACTATGGCCCGGCGTTCCAATGCCTGCACGCCGCCTGGCGACACGATGAAGCGGTGTTCGCAGAGGTGCACCTTTCCGAAGCCCAAGAAGCGGACGCCGGCCGGTGCGGAATCCACCCGGCCCTGCTGGACGCGGCCCTGCAGAGCATGTTCCTGCTCGACTCCGACGGAGGCGGCGCCAGGCTGCCTTTCGCCTGGACCGGGGTGACCCTTCACGCCGTCGGCGCCACGGCGGTCCGGGTCCGCATGACACCGGCAGGACCGGACACGGTCTCGCTCGTCCTCACCGATCTCGACGGACAGCTTGTCGCCACGGTGCACGCCCTGGTGCTGCGCGCCGCATCCATTCAGCATGCCGGCCCGAACACCGCTGATTCACTCTTCCACGTCGACTGGGTGGCTGTCCCCGCGCACGGCCACGAGCCCTCTCCGGAAGCTGTGCTCGTCTGCCGCACCTTGGCGGCCCCCGCGGACGACGACCCGGCCGCAGCGGTGCGCACCGCGATCACCGAAACCCTAGCCCTGCTGCGGGAATGGCTCGCCGAGGACCATGCGGACGGCGCTCGCCTTGCGCTGCTCACCTGCGGTGCGGTCGCCACCGATGACAACGAGGACATCACCGACCTGGCCAACGCTGCCGTCTGGGGCCTGGTCCGTTCGGCGCAGTCGGAGCACCCGGACCAGTTCGTGCTGATCGACCTGGATGATCCGGACACCACGCCGGGCCTCCTGCAGGCGGCCGTCGCCACCGGTGAACCCCAGCTCGCGATCAGGGACGGCGCGGTTCTGGTGCCCCGGCTGGCCCGGGTCGTAGGCCACGAGGCGCTGGCCCCACCGACCGGCCAGGCGGCGTGGCGGCTGGACGTCGCCGGCAGGGGCACGATCGACAACCTCGCCCTGGTCGGCTGCCCTGAAGTCCTGGAGCCCCTGGGCCCCGGCCAGGTCCGGCTCGCCGTACACGCCGGCGCCCTGAACTTCCGGGACGTGATCGTGGCCCTGGACGTCGTGGCCGGGCTCGACGGGGTGGGCGGTGACGCCGCCGGCGTCGTCCTCGGCGTAGGACCCGGCGTCACCGACATCGCGGTGGGCGACCGGGTGATGGGACTGTGCCCGGGCTCCTTCGGACCCGTTGCCGTGACCGATCACCGCAGCCTGGTCCGGATACCCGACGGATGGTCGTTCGAGCAGGCCGCGGCCATCCCGGTCGTCGCCCTCACCGCGTACTACGGTCTCGTGCACCTGGCCGCGGTGCGGCCGGGTGAACGGCTCCTCGTCCACGCAGCCGCCGGAGGCGTGGGAACGGTGGCCGTGCAGCTGGCCCGTCACCTGGGCGCGGAGGTGTTCGGCACCGCAAGCCCCGGGAAATGGAACGCACTGCGCACCGCCGGGCTCGACGACGCGCACCTGGCCAACTCCCGCACGCTCGACTTCGAGAAGCACTTCCTGAACGGCACCGCCGGCCGCGGGGTGGATGTGGTGCTGGACTGCCTGGCCGGTGAATTCGTCGACGCAGGTCTGCGGCTGCTGCCCGCCGGCGGACGCTTCCTGGAGATGGGCAAGACCGACAAGCGCGATCCGGCAGCGGTCACCGCGGCACACCCTGGAGTGACCTACCAGGCGTACGACGTGCTGGAGGCTGGAGTTGAACGACTCCAGCGGATGCTCCACGAGATACGCGGGCTGATGGAGCAGGGCGTGATCCAGCCGCTGCCGATCACCGCATGGGATGTCCGGCGCGGTCGCGAAGCCTTCCGCGCGCTGAGCCAGGCACGGCTGGTCGGCAAAGCCGTGCTTACTATGCCCCAGCCGATGCGAAGCGATGGAACCGTACTCATCACCGGTGGCACCGGCGTGCTGGGCGCCGCGCTCGCCCGCCACCTGGTGACCGAAGGCGGCATGAGACACCTGCTCCTGTCCAGCCGCCGAGGACCTGAGGCCCCCGGCGCGGCCGAACTGGCCGCTGAGCTGACTGGACTGGGGGCGAAGGTCACCGTGGCCGCCTGCGACGCGGCCGACCGGGACGCACTGAAGGCTCTGCTCGAAAGTGTTCCGGCTGCACACCCACTGACCGCGGTGGTGCACGCCGCCGGGGTGCTGGACGACGGGCTCATCACCTCGCTGACCCCCGTGCAACTCGACCGAGTGCTGCGCCCGAAAGTGGATGCGGCGATCAACCTGCATGAGTTGACCAAGCACCAGGAGCTGGCGGCATTCGTGATGTTCTCCTCGGTGGCCGCCACGCAGGGAGCGGCCGGGCAGGGCAACTACGCCGCGGCCAACGCCTTCCTGGAGGCCCTCGCCCAGCACCGCCGAAGCCGCGGCCTGTCGGCCTCCGCCATGGCGTGGGGCTTCTGGAACGAACGCAGTGGCATGACCGGCCACCTGGCCGAGGCCGATGTCACCAGGATGAGCCGCGCCGGTGTACTGCCGCTGGACACCGCACAGGCACTGGCTCTGTTCGACCACGCGCGGAGCCTCGACCTGCCGGTGACTGTGCCGGTGCGGCTGGACATCACCGCGCTGCGGGCGCACGCCGGCCCCGTGGCACCGCTGCTTTCCGGCCTGGTGAGCGCGGTGCGGCGACGCGTGTTCACGGCCGGTGCGGGCCGTGGGGGTCCGGACCTGCGCGACCGGTTGGCCGGAATGGCCACTGTCGAACAGGACCGGGCACTCGGCGACCTCGTGCGCTCCCATGCCGCGACCGTACTGGGCCATGGCTCGGCGGAATCCCTCCCGGCGGCACAGACGTTCAAGGCACTCGGCTTCGACTCGCTGACGGCGGTGGAGTTCCGCAACCGGCTCACCGCCGCGACCGGACTACGACTGCCCAGCACCCTGATCTTCGACCACCCGACGCCGACCGCGCTCGCGGCCCACCTACGGTCCGAACTGCTGCCCGAGCAAGCCCCTGGAGCGGACTCGGTGCTGGCCGAGCTCGACCGTCTGGAGTCGGTGCTGGGGGTCGTCGGACTCGACGACCTGGAGCGGGGACGCATCACACGGCGCCTGATGGCTCTGGTGGCTGTCTGGACGAGCGACGGCGGACCGACGGACATGGCTGACGATCTCGATGGCGCCTCGAACGACGACCTCTTCGACATTGTCGACAAGGGCCTTGCCTACTAGGAGCGAACACGAGATGTCCGAAGAAGCCAAGCTCCGCGATTACCTCAAGCGCGCCATCACGGAGGGCCGGCAGGCCCGCCGGCAGCTGCGCGACCTGGAGGAGAAGACGCGCGAGCCCATCGCGGTGACCGGTATGGCATGCCGGTTCCCCGGCGGCGCCCATTCCCCGGAACAACTCTGGGCGCTCGTGGCCGACGGGGTCGACGCGGTGGACGACTTTCCCGAGGGCCGGGGGTGGGCTCCGTTCTTATCGGGGGCGTCCTACACCAAGGCAGGCGGATTCCTCGAAGGGGCCGGCGATTTCGACCCGGAGTTCTTCGGGATCTCGCCGCGCGAGGCGCTGTCCATGGACCCGCAACAGCGCCTCCTCCTGGAGACCTCCTGGGAAGCGATAGAACGGGCCGGCATCGATCCGCTGACCCTGAACGGCAGCCAGACCGGAGTGTTCATCGGCGGGACGTCACAGGAGTTCGCCGGGTTGCTCGCCGCCTCGGACCACGACAGCGAAGGCCACATGCTGACCGGCACAGCCGCCAGTGTGCTGTCCGGAAGGATCGCCTACAGCCTGCGCCTGGAAGGGCCGGCGGTGACCGTCGACACCGCGTGCTCGTCCTCGCTGGTCGCGCTGCACCTGGCGGTGCAGTCCCTGCGCAACGACGAGTCGGACCTTGTGCTGGCCGGCGGCGCCCTGGTGATGACGACACCTGGCGCCTTCATCGAGTTCGCCCGGCAGGGCGCGTTGGCAGCCGACGGCCGGTGCAAGCCGTTCGCGGCAGCGGCCGACGGCACGGGCTGGGGCGAGGGCGTGGGCGTGCTGCTCCTCGAGCGGCTGTCCGATGCCCGCAAGAAGGGGCACCCGGTGCTGGCGGTCATCCGTGGCAGCGCGGTCAACCAGGACGGGGGGTCCAACGGCCTGACCGCTCCCAGCGCCGCGGCCCAGCAGCGGGTCATCCGCCAGGCCCTGGCGAACGCCAACCTCACCGCCGCGGACGTGGATGTGGTCGAAGGCCATGGTACCGGCACCACACTCGGTGATCCCATCGAGGCCCGTGCGCTGCTGAACACCTATGGTCGCCAGGACCGCCCGGACGGTGCACCGCTGTGGCTGGGATCGCTCAAGTCCAACATCGGCCATACCCAGTCCGCGGCCGGCGTCGGCGGCGTCATGAAGATGGTGCTCGCTCTGCAGCACGAGACGCTGCCGCAGACCCTGCACGTGGACGAACCGACTCCGCACGCGGACTGGGAGACGGGCAACATCCGGTTGCTGACCGAGTCACGGCCGTGGCCGCGCAACGGCCGCCCGCGCCGGGCAGGAGTGTCTTCCTTCGGAGTCAGTGGCACCAACGCCCACCTCCTCCTCGAAGAAGCACCGGAACCGGCTGCCGATCCGCAGGAGCCGGCCGTGGCCCCTCCGCTCGACCTGCCCGTCCTGCCCTGGCTGGTCTCGGGCGCGAGTGACGCGGCAGTACGGGCCCAGGCGGCACGGCTGGCAGAGTTCTGCGACGCCGCACCGGAGCTGTCACCGGTGGATGTGGCATGGTCACTTGCCGTCAGCCGCACGGCCTTCGCGCACAGGGCCGTCGTGACCGCTGCGGACGCGCACGGCCTCAGGACGGGGCTGGCCGCAGTAGCGGAAGGCACCTCCGCACCCGGTCTGGTCGAGGGAGTGGCCAAACCGACGGTCCGCGCGGCGTTCGTGTTTCCCGGCCAAGGCGCGCAGTGGGCCGGCATGGCGGTCGAGCTGCTCGCCTCGTCCTCGGCGTTCGCCTCCCGGATGAAGGAGTGCGCAGCCGCCCTGGAGCCGTACGTCGACTGGACCTTGGACGATGTGCTGCGTGCGGAGCCTGGCGCACCGTCGCTGGAGCGGGTGGACGTGGTGCAGCCGGCGCTGTGGGCGGTGATGGTGTCGCTCGCAGGGCTGTGGCGTGCCTGTGGGGTGCAGCCGGTGGCGGTCGCCGGGCACAGCCAGGGCGAGATCGCCGCGGCATGCGTGTCCGGCGCACTCTCCCTGACCGATGGCGCCCGAATCGTTGCCCTGCGCAGCCAACTGATCGCTTCGTGGCTGGCGGGCCAGGGGGGCATGGCCTCGGTGACACTACCGGTGGAACAGGTCCTGGACCGGCTCCGCAACTGGGGGGACACACGGCTGTCGGTGGCCGCGGTGAACGGGCCGCGGTCGGTCGTGGTGTCGGGCGCGCCGGAAGCACTCGACGAACTGCTGGCTCAGTACGAGGCCGAGGGCGTGCGTGCTCGGCGCATCGCGGTGGACTACGCCTCCCACTCGTCCCAGGTCGAGGACATCCGGGCCGAGCTGAACACGGCGCTCGCGGGTATCTCCATGGCTGCCACGGAGGTCGCGTTCTTCTCCTCCGTGACCGGCACGGTGACGGACCCGGCCGAACTGGACGCGGAGTACTGGTACCAGAATCTGCGTCGGACCGTCCGGTTCGACCAGGCCACCCGGGCACTGCTGGACCACGGGTGCACCGCACTGATCGAGGTCAGCCCGCACCCCGTCCTGGTGCCGGCGATCCGCGAGACCATTGACGACCTGGGTTCCGAGGCGGTCATCTTCGGTTCGCTGCGCAGGGACGACGGCGGCGCGGCCCGATTCGTCGCTTCGCTGGCCGAAGCATACGTACACGGTGCCGTCGTGGACTGGCCGGGGCTGGCCGCCCGCCATGCTCCGCAGCGGGTGGATCTGCCCACCTACGCATTCCAGAACCGGCGGTTCTGGCTCGAATCGCCGATCCTCGGAGAGCGGCCGCCCGAGGACGTCGTGGACTCGTGGCGCTACCGGGTGCAGTGGAAACCCCTGCCCGTGCCGACCGCGGAGCAGCCGGAGGGCCGGTGGCTGGTCGTGGTGCCGGAGACCGGTGCCGACGCCGACGTGCTGCGGGCGCTGACCGCCGCGGAGGTCGTCGAGCTGGCCGTCGACAGCGGCGCCGAGCGTCATGCGCTGGCGGCACGGTTGTCCGACGCCGGCGAGGTCCAGGGTGTGGTGTCGACCGTGTCCGACGTCTGGGCCTCGACGGTGCTCGTACAGGCGCTGGGAGACGCCGGTATCACCGCGCCCCTGTGGATGCTGACGCGGGGCGCCGTGGCGGTGGCCGCTCACGACGCGGTGCGTCCGCGGCTGACCCAGCTGTGGGGTCTGGGCAGAGTCGTGGGTCTGGAGCACCCCGACCGCTGGGGAGGGCTGATCGATCTCGCCGAGACCCTGGACGAGGCTTCCGTCCGCGCGCTCTCGACCGTGTTGGCAGCCGACGGCCCCGAAGACCAACTGGCCCTACGGGGGACACAGCTGTACTGCCGACGACTGGTCCGTGCTGAATTGGGCGACTCCGCCCCGGCGCGTACCTGGAAGCCGCGCGGCACCGTGCTGATCACCGGAGGCACGGGTGCCATCGGTGGCCATGTGGCCCGGTGGGTGGCCCGCAACGGAGCCGACCACATCGTGCTCACCAGCCGCCGAGGCAAGGAGACACCCGGTGCCGAGGCACTGCTCGACGAGTTGAACGAGATGGGCACCACGGTGACCGTGGCCGCCGGTGACGTCGCGGACCGGGACTTCCTGGCCAAAACTCTGAGAGAGGCCGGCCCGATCAACGCGGTCTTCCACACGGCCGGGGTCGGCCAGTACGGGAACATAGCCGACCTGACCCGGGCCGAGTTCGCCGAAGCGACAGCGGGAAAGGTGACCGGAGCGCAGCAGCTGGACGAACTGCTGGCCGACACCGACCTGGACGCGTTCGTGCTGTTCTCCTCTGGCGCCGCCGTATGGGGCAGCGCCGGCCAGGCGGCGTACGCCGCCTCGAACGCCTACCTGGACGGGCTTGCGGAGTGCCGCCGTGCCCGGGGTCGGACGGCCACGTCGGTGGCATGGGGCGGTTGGTCCGGTGGCGGGATGCTCGCCGGGGCCACGGAACGCGAGCTCAGCCGGCGCGGGGTCGGTGCGATGGAGCCGGAGCTGGCCCTGTCCGCGCTGCAGCAAGTGCTCGATCACGACGAGACTTCGCTGACGGTGACAAGAATGGACTGGGCCCGGTTCGCGCCGGCCTTCACGCTGGCGCGCCGGAGCCCGCTGATCGAGGACATCCCCGAGGTCGCCGCGGCCCTGGAGGAGAAGCCAGATGAGGCGGACGCTGATCCGCGCGCTGCCGCCCTGCGCGGGCGGCTGGCGGCTGCGAGTGACACCGACCGGACCACAGTCCTGCTGGACGTCGTGCGTGCCGAGGCGGCGGTGGTGCTGGGGCACACCGACAGCGGCGCGATCGACCCCCGCAAGCCCTTCCGCGCCCTCGGCTTCGACTCCCTGCTGGCGGTCGAGTTCCGCAACCGCCTGACGAAAGTGACAGGGCTGCGACTTCACGGGGCCGTGGTGTTCGACTACCCCTCCCCGATGCGGCTGGCCCAGCACCTCGTGACCGAACTGCGTGGCGAGGCCGACGAGGCGGCACCGGTCACGGCGGCCCTGAGCAGCGACGAGCCGATCGCGATCGTGGGCATGGCATGCCGCTATCCGGGTGGAGTGAGCACGCCGGAAGAATTGTGGGATCTGGTCTTGTCCGGGACGGACGCACTCTCCGAGGCTCCCGCCGACCGAGGCTGGGAAGCGGACGTCGTCGGCGGATTCGTGGACGACGTCGGCCATTTCGACCCGGCGTTCTTCGACATCTCGCCGCGGGAAGCGGTGGCGATGGACCCGCAGCAGCGGTTGCTCCTGGAGGCGTCCTGGGAAGCCCTGGAACGCGCAGGCATCGACCCGGCCACTCTCAAGGGAAGCGCGACCGCGGTCGTGGTCGGCGCCGCAGCACTGGAGTACGCGGGTCTGCTGTCCCAGGCCGCACACGGCTCCGAGGGCTTCGCCATGACGGGAAACTCCGGCAGCGTCATCTCCGGTCGGATCGCCTACACGCTCGGCCTGGAAGGCCCGGCGGTCACCGTCGACACCGGCTGCTCCTCCGCTTTGGTGGCGCTGCACCAAGCCGTCTCCGCGCTACGCAACGGGGAGTGCTCGCTGGCCCTGACGGGCGGAGTCGCAGTAATGGCCACTCCGGTCGCCTTCACCGAGTTCGCGCGGCAGGGTGGGTTGGCTGGGGATGGCCGGTGTAAGGCGTTTGCTGAGGCGGCGGATGGTACGGGGTGGGGTGAGGGTGTTGG
>NZ_JARAXF010000075.1:0-8140 GCF_033793745.1 Streptomyces sp. ME19-01-6
AAACGGCGCCAACGCCGCCTCACACTCCGCAATCCGCGCCGCGAACACCGGCGACGAACCCAGCAACCCCACACCCATCCCCCGCCACTGCGCCCCCTGCCCCGGAAACACCAACACCGCGCCAGTTCCCCGGCCCGTGGCCGTCACCACGCGCTCGCCGGTCGACACCGCACCGGAGGGCATCCCCTGGGCCAGGGCCTCCAGGCCCGAGACCAGTTCGCCGCTGTTCCGGCCCACCACCACGGCACGCTGATCGAACGCCGTGCGGCTGGCCACCAGCGACCAGCCCACCGCCGCCGCGTCCGCGGCCGAGTCACCCGCGAACTCCGCCAGCCGCGCCGCCTGGCCCCGCAGCCCCTCGGCCGACTGCCCGGACACCACCCACGGCACCACACCACCCACCGGCGCCAGCTCAACAGCTCGGGGCTCGTCCTCTTCCGGCGCCTGCTCCACGATCAGGTGCGCGTTCGTGCCGGCGACGCCGAACGCCGAGATGCCCGCGCGCCGGGGGTGTTCGGCCTCTGGCCAGGGCCTGGCCGTGTCGAGCAGCCGCACCGCCCCGGCCTCCCACTCGACGTGCGGGCTCGGCTCGTCGATGTGCAGGCTGGCGGGCATCACGCCGTGGCGCATCGCCTGCACCATCTTGATCACGCCCGCGACCCCGGCGGCGGCCTGCGTGTGCCCGATGTTCGACTTGATCGACCCCAGCCACAACGGCCGCCCCTCCGACCGCCCCTGCCCATACGTCGCCAGCAGCGCCTGCGCCTCGATCGGGTCACCCAGCGTCGTACCCGTCCCGTGAGCCTCGACCGCGTCGACGTCGCCCGGTGCGAGGCGGGCGTTGGCCAGGGCCTGCCGGATCACCCGCTGCTGCGAAGGCCCGTTCGGCGCCGTCAGGCCATTCGACGCACCGTCCTGGTTGACGGCAGAACCCCGCACCACCGCCAGCACCCTGTGCCCGTTCCGCCGCGCATCCGACAACCGCTCCAGCAGCAGCACACCAACGCCCTCACCCCACCCCGTACCATCCGCGGCCCCGGCGAACGACTTGCACCGCCCATCCGCCGCCAGCCCCCGCTGCCGCGAGAACTCCACGAAGAGACCGGGGGTGCCCATCACCGTCACCCCACCCGCCAGCGCCAGCGAGCACTCCCCCGCCCGCAGCGCCTGCGCGGCCATGTGGATCGCCACCAGCGACGACGAACAGGCCGTGTCCACCGTCACCGCAGGGCCCTCAAGCCCCAGCGCGTACGACAACCGCCCCGAGAGCACCGCGCCCGCCGTGCCGGTAACGAGGTAGCCGGTGATCTCCTCTGTCACCTCGCTGAGCTGGGCGGCGTAGTCGTGCACGCTCATCCCGGCGAAGACGCCCGTGCTGCTGCCCTTCACGTCGTCCAGGGTGAGCCCGGCCCGCTCGAACGCCTCCCACGCGGTCTCCAGCAGCAGCCGCTGCTGCGGGTCCATCGCCAATGCCTCGCGCGGCGAGATCTCGAAGAAGCCGGCGTCGAACTCGCCCGCGTCGTAGAGGAATCCGCCCTCGCGCACGTAGCTCTTGCCTGGACGCCCCGGGGTCGGGTCGTAGAGGGAGTCGAGGTCCCAGCCCCGGTCGACCGGCGGGCTGGCGATGGCGTCGACCTCGTTGGCGACGAGCCGCCACAGGTCCTCGGGGGAGGCGACCTTGCCGGGGTAACGGCAGGCCATCCCGATGATCGCAATCGGTTCGCGGTTCCGTTCCTTCAGGTCGTTCAGCTCTCCGAGCGCCTGACGCAGATCGGTGGTCGCCTGCCTGAGGTAGTTACGGAGCTTCTCGGTCTTCTCGGTGTCCGCCATGTCGCCCTCAGTCCCGTCGGGAGGTGTCGCCGTTGTCCGCGTGGTTCCGGGCGCCGCCGCCGTGGAGTCCGCTCAGTTCGTCGAGAACGTAGAAGAGTTCGTCGTCGGTCGCCGTGCCGAGGTCGTCGTGGTCGGGGGCCACCGAGAGCGCCGACGCGGCGCCCGCCTTGTGCGCCAGCTCCTGCAGCCGCCCGGCGATGGCGAGGTGGTGCTGCCGCTCTTCCCCGTCGCCGCCGTTCAGCACCCCCGCCAGGGCGGCCTCGATCCGGTCCAGCTCCGCGAGCAGCGAGGCGGCTGCGGCCTCCCCGTCGGGGGCGAGGCGTTCGTGGAGGTGGGCGGCGATGGCGGCAGGGCTGGGATGGTCGAAGACGAGAGTGGCGGGCAGCCGCAGCCCGGTGTCCGCGTTGATGCGGTTGCGGAGTTCGACAGCGGTCAGCGAGTCGAATCCCAGCTCGCGGAACTTCTGGTCCGGCTGGAGCGCGGCCGCGCTGTCGTGGCCGAGTACTGCCGCCGCGTGGCCGCACACCATGTCCAGCACGGCCTGGCGCCGGTCGGCCTCGGGCAGGGTGAGCAGCGTCTGGCCGAAGGAGCCGGGGGACGCCGCCGACCGCACGCCGCCGGCGGCGCCCTGAGCGGCGGCGTTCGGCAGCAGGTGCCGCAGCACCAGCGGGACTTCGCTCCTGCGGGGGTGGCGGCGTATCCGGGCCAGGTCGAGCCGGGCCGGGACGAGGAAGGGCTCGCCGCCCGCGACGGCGGCGTCGAAGAGGGCGAGCGCCTCCTCGGGGGTGAGGCCGTTGACGCCGATCCGCGCGTTGCGGGCGACGACGGCCTTGAGGCCCGCCATGCCGGTGTCCTGCTCCCAGTAGCCCCAAGCCAGCGAGGTGCCGGGGAGACCCTGGGCGCGGCGGTGGTGTGCCAGCGCGTCGAGGAAGGTGTTCCCGGCGGCGTAGCTGCCCTGTCCCGCACCACCGATGACGCCGGCGAGGGAGGAGTAGAGCACGAACATCGACAGGGGCAGCCCGCGCGTCAGGTCGTGCAGGTGCCAGGCGGCCTCGGCCTTAACGCGCAGCACCTCGCGCAGCTCGTCGGGGGCGATGCTCTGCACGATGCCGTCCTTGACGATGCCCGCCGTGTGCACGACCGCCGTGAGGGGGTGCTCGCCGGGGACGGCCGCCAGCAGGGCGGTCAGCGCCGCGCGGTCGCCGATGTCGCAGGCGGTCAGCGTGACCTGGGCGCCGAGGTCGGTGAGGTCGGCGGCCAGCTCGGCGGCGCCGGGCGCGTCGGCGCCCCGGCGGCTGGCCAGGAGGACGTGGCGGGCACCGTACCGCGTGACCATGTGGCGCGCGATGACGGCGCCGAGCGCGCCGGTGCCGCCGGTGATCAGCACGGTGCCGTCGGGGTCGAACGCCGGGAGCTCGGGGTCGGCGGCGGTGGGCTCGGGATCGCCGGCTGGGTGCCGGGTGAGCTGGGGGGCGTGGATGCTGCCGGCGCGCAGGGCCAGTTCGCGCTGGTCGGAGGTGAACGCGGCGGCGAGGGCGGCGGGCAGGGCGCGGAGCGAGGCGTCGCTGTCGTCCAGGTCGAGGAGGACGAGCTGGCCCGGCTGCTCGGACTGGAGGCTGCGGGCCAGACCCCACAGCGCGGCGGCGGCCAGGTCGGGTACGTCCTCGCCGGGGTGGGTGGCGACCGCGCCCCGGGTGACGAGCGCGAGCTGGCTGGTGCTGAGGACCGGGTCCGCCAGCCACGTCTGGAAGGCGGCGAGGTGGGAGCCGGTCACCTCCCGCGTCCGCTCGGCGGCGTCCTGGGAGCCGGGGACCACGGCGAGGATCAGCTCGGGAGCGGTGCCGGAGTCCGCGATCGCCTCGCGGAGGGCGGGCAGGTCGGGGCAGGTGAGCGTGGTGTCCGGCAGGACGCCGAGAAGCGGCTCGTCCGCGTCGGCCCCGACGACCGCCATCCGTAGGTCGGGGAGGGGCGGCGCGAGGGCGGGCGCCGGGAGGGGTGCCCACACGAGGTGGAACATCGAACGGCGTTCCGCGCCGCCGCCCGCGGGCTGCAGCTCCGCGAGCCTGACCGGGCGCATGGCCAGCGCCTGAAGCGTCGCGACCGGCGCGCCCTGGGGATCGGCGGTGGCCAGGCTCAGCTCCTTGTCGGCGCTGACGCGGACGCGGACCCGCAGGTCGGTGGCGCCGACCGCGTGCAGGCGCAGCCCGCTCCAGGAGAAGGGGAGAACGATCTCCTCCTCGTCGTCGCCGCCCTGGCCCTCCGCTCCCTGCTCCGCGCCGAGGGCAACGGCCCGCAGCGCGGCGTTGAAGAGCGCGGGGTGCAGGCCGTACGCCGTCGCGTCGGCGCGTTCGGCATCGTCCAGCGCGACTTCGGCGTACAGCTCCTCGCCGAGCCGCCACAGCCCGGCGATGCCCGGCTCGGGCACGGGCGGCCGGATGGGGGTGGCGTCGGCCGGTGGCCAGACGCCGTCGAGGGGCTCGGGCGCGGGCGCGGCGTCGTCCGGGCGCGTCGCGAGGGTGCCGCTGGCGTGCCGCGTCCACGCCGCCTCGTCCTCGTCGCCGTCGAGGCCGGTGGCAGGCCGGGAGTGGAAGGTGATGGACCGCTCGCCGGACTCGTCGTTCTCGCTCGGCGGTCCGACGGTGACCTGGAGGTGGATGGCGCCCTCGTCGGGGATGACGAGCGGGGCGTGCAGGGTGAGTTCGGAGACGTGGTCACAGCCGGCGCGGGCGGCGGCGTGCAGCGCCAGGTCGGCGAAGGCGGCGCCCGGCATCAGGACGCTGTCGCCGACACGGTGTTCCGCCAGCCACGGCCAGGTGTGGGTCTCGCGGGAGAGGCGGCCGGTGAGCACCAGCGTGTTCTCGTCGGCGAGCTGCATCGCGGCGGCGAGCAGCGGGTGGTCGGGGTTGGTGAGGCCCAGTTCGGTGGGTTCGCCGGTCCGGTCGGCGATCAGCCAGTGGCGCTGTCGCTGGAAGGCGTAGGTGGGCAGGTCGAGCAGGGGCGGGGCGGGGGCGGCGGGGTCGGTCACCCCGAACCACGCCTTCCAGTCCACGGGCAGTCCGGCGGTGAACGCCTGGCCGAGGGCGCGGGCGAGCTGCGCGGGGCCGCCCTGGTCGCGTTGCAGCGTGGGGACGACGGCGACCGGAACGTCCAGTGCCTCGGCGGTCTCCTGCACGCCGACGGCGAGGACGGGGTGCGGGCTTGCCTCGATCAACACCCGGTAGCCGTCCGCGAGTACAGCCTCGACGGTGGTGGAGAAACGGACCTGGTGGCGGAGGTTGTCCACCCAGTACGCGGTGGTCAGCGTCGAGGTCTCGATCCGCCCGCCCGTCAGCGAGGAGTAAAACGCCACCGTGGTGTCGAGCGGCGTGACCTCCCCCAGCAGCGCCATCAGATCGTCGGCGATCTCATCCACCTGCGGACCATGCGACGCGTAGTCCACATCAATCACCCGCGCCCGCCTACCGGTGGCCGCCACCGCCGCAACCACCTCAGCCACCGCCTCCGGCGGACCGGAAACCACGGTCGAGGACGGCCCGTTGACCGCCGCCACCCCCACCCCCGCACGCCCGCCGATGAACTCCTCCGCCTCCGCCTGGCCCACAGCCAGCGACGCCATCGCCCCACCACCCGACAACGCCCGCAACGCCTGGGAGCGGACGGCCACGATCCGCGCCCCGTCCAGCAAACTCAGCGCACCCGCCACAACAGCGGCAGCGATCTCCCCCTGCGAGTGACCCACCACCGCCGCCGGACGAACGCCGTACGACTCCCACACCGACGCGAGGGACACCATCACCGCCCACAACACCGGCTGCACCACATCCACCCGCGCCGGATCAGTGTCCCCTTCCCCGCGCAGCACCTCGGTCAACGACCAGTCCACAAACGGCGCCAACGCCGCCTCACACTCCGCAATCCGCGCCGCGAACACCGGCGACGAACCCAGCAACTCCACACCCATCCCCCGCCACTGCGCCCCCTGACCGGGGAAGACGAGAACGGGACCGGCTCCGCCGGAGGCAGCCGCGCCGGTGCCGGTGACGACGGCGCCCGAGGGCGCGCCACCCGCCAAGGCGTCGAGCGCGGTCAGCAGTTCGTCGCGGTCGCGCCCGACGACGACGGCGCGGTGGTCGAGGACCGACCGGCTGGCCACCAGCGACCAGCCGACCGCCTCGCCCTCCGCATCCGAAGCACGGGCGAACTCCGCCAGCCGCGCCGCCTGCGCCCGCAGCGCGTCAGGGGACTGCCCGGACACCACCCACGGCACGACACCGCCCAGCGGCAGCAACTCGACGGCCTCGCGGCTCTCCTCCTCTTCCGGTGCCTCCTCCACGATCACGTGGGCGTTCGTCCCGGAGATCCCGAACGCCGAGACGCCCGCCCGCCTCGGACGCCCGGCTTCCGGGAACGGGGTTGCGTCCGTGAGCAGTTCGATAGCCCCGCTGCTCCAGTCCACGTGTGGCGTGGGGGCGTCGATGTGCAGGCTGGCGGGGAGCATTCCGTGCCGCAGTGACTGCACCATCTTGATCACGCCGGCGACCCCGGCGGCGGCCTGCGTGTGCCCGATGTTCGACTTGATCGACCCCAGCCACAACGGCCGCTCCTCTGGCCGCCCCTGACCGTACGTCGCCAGCAGCGCCTGCGCCTCGATCGGGTCACCGAGGGTGGTGCCCGTCCCATGCGCCTCGACCGCGTCCACCTCGGCGGCCGACAACCCGGCGTTGGCCAGGGCCTGCCGGATCACCCGCTGCTGCGAAGGCCCGTTCGGCGCCGTCAGGCCATTCGACGCGCCATCCTGGTTGATGGCAGAACCCCGCACCACCGCCAGCACCCTGTGCCCGTTCCGCCGCGCATCCGACAACCGCTCCAGCAGCAGCACACCAACGCCCTCGCTCCATCCCGTTCCGTCGGCGGCGGCGGCGAAGGGCTTGCACCGGCCGTCCTTCGCTATCCCCCGCTGCCGCGAGAACTCCACGAACCCTCCCGGTGTCGCCATCACCGTGACGCCACCCGTCAGGGCCAGCGAGCACTCCCCCGCCCGCAGCGCCTGCACCGCCATGTGGAGGGCGACCAGCGAGGAGGAGCACCCCGTGTCCACCGTCACGGCCGGGCCCTCGAAGCCCATCGCGTACGAGAGCCGGCCCGAGACGATGCAGCCCATGTTGCCGGTGCCGATGTACCCCTCCACGTCGGCACTGGAGTGGTTGACGATCGAGAGGTAGTCGAAGATGGTCGCGCCCGCGTAGACGCCCGTGTTGCTGCCGCGCAGCGTGCCGACGTCCATCCCGGCGTTCTCGAAGGTCTCCCACGCGGTCTCCAGCAGCAGCCGCTGCTGCGGGTCCATCGCCAGCGCCTCGCGCGGCGAGATCCCGAAGAAGCCCGCGTCGAACCGCGTCGCGTCGTAGAGGAATCCGCCCTCGCGCACGTAGCTGGTGCCGGGCCGGTCGGGGTCGGAGTCGTAGATCGTGTCCAGGTGCCAGCCGCGGTCGGTCGGGAAGGGGCCCACCGTGTCCGTGCCCGCCACGACCATCTCCCACAACTGGTCGGCGTTGGAGACGCCGCCGGGGAAGCGGCACGCCATGCCGACGATCGCGATCGGGTCGCCGGCGTCGGCGGGCAGCGCGTGGAGGTGGGTTGGGGCCGTGCCGGGCTCGACGCCGGAGATCTCGGAGAGGAGGTAGCCCGCCAGGTCGTCGGCGGTGGGGTAGTCGAAGATGAGGGTGGTCGGCAGCGGGAGGCCGATGCTGGAGCTGAGCTTGTTCCGCAGCTCGACGGCGGTCAGGGAGTCGAAGCCCATCTCGTTGAACGGGCGGGTCGCCGTGATCGCGTCGGGACCGGCGTGGCCCAGGACGCTCGCCGCCAGCGCCCGCACGTGCTGCGAGAGCACCTGCCGCCGCTGGGCCGGCGCGGCGGCCTCCACCTGGCGGCGCAGCGGACTGTCGGCCCCGGCCCGCGCGCCCTCCTCCAGCGCCTCGGCCACCTGCGGGATATCCACCAGCAGCTGGCTGGGCCGCTGGGCGGTGAAGGTCTGGGCGAACCGCACCCAGTCGATGTCAGCGACGGTGAGCACCGAGTCGCCCTGCGCGAGGGCGTCGCCGAGCACGCGCAGCGCGGCGTCGGGCGCCATCGCGCCCAGACCACGGTCGCGGAAGAAGGAGGATGCGGTGTCGCTGGCGACCATGCCGACGCCGACCCAGGGGCCCCAGGCGACGGACAGGCCGGTCAGGCCTTCGGCGCGGCGGCGTTCGACGAGCGCGTCCAGGTGCGCGTTGGCCGCCGCGTACGCGCCCTGCTGCCCGCTGCCCCAACT
>NZ_JARAXF010000076.1:0-7414 GCF_033793745.1 Streptomyces sp. ME19-01-6
CACCCCCGCGCCCTCGCCTCCCAGGCCGCGGCGGTCGGGCACGACGCCGAGGGTCACCATCACGTCGCGGAAGTTGATCCCGGCCGCGCGCACCGCGATGCGTACGCGTCCGGCGGCCAGCGGCTCCTCCGCCTCCGGGAACGGCACCGGCGCGACGGCGTCGATCGTCCCGGCACCGGCTTCCAGGCGCCAGGCCCCCTCCCCGGCGGCGGGAAGGAGCAGCTCCGAGGCGGTCGCGCGGCTCAGCCGGGGGACGAGGATCCGGTCGCCGCGCAGTGCCAGCTGCGGTTCGTCGAGGTCGAGGGCGCAGCGGATCGCGTCGTCGACCGGGGCGTCCGTGTCCGTGCCGGTGTCGGTGTCGAGGAGGACGAATCGGCCGGGGTTCTCGGTCTGGGCGCTGCGAACCAGGCCCCAGACGGCCGCGGCGGCGGGGTCGATGGTGGCGTCCTCGTCCACGGCGACGGCCTTGCGGGTGACGATGACCAGCGGCGCGTCGTCCGGCTTCGGATCGGCCAGCCACTCCTGTACGAGCGTCAACGCCCGCCGTACGGCGTCCAACTCGCCTCCCTCGCCCGTGGTGACGACGGTGCGGGACGGCGTCGGCGCGGGCTCGTCCACCCGGTCGGCGAGCGGGGAAGTGGGCGTCCACGCCAGGGTGAACAGGCCCTCGGGGAGGGGTTGCTGGGGGGAGGCGAGGCGGGTGGGGCGGGTGGTGACGGAGGCGGCGGTCAGGATGAGTTCGCCGGCCGGGTCGGTGAGGGTGAGGACGAGGCCGCCCTCGCCGTCCCCGCTCCCGTTCCCGGCGCGGGTGATGCGGGCGCGGGCGTGGGTGGCGCCGGTGGCGTGCAGGGTGACGCCGCTCCAGGAGAACGGCAGCCAGACCTCGCCGTCCGCGGTCCCGGCGGTGGCGATGAGGGGGTGGAGCGCGGCGTCGAGGAGCGCCGGGTGGAGCGCGAGGGCGTCGGTGGCCTCGCCGTCGGGGAGCGTGATCTCGGCGAGGAGGTCGTCGCCGTCGCGCCACAGGGCGTGGAGTCCCTGGAAGGCGGGCCCGTACGCGTAGCCGTCGTCGGCGGCGCGCTCGTAGAAGCCGGTGAGGTCGACGCGTTCGGCACCCGGCGGCGGCCAGGTCTCCTCCGCCCGCGTCCCGGCCGTGGGCTGGGCGGTGAGGGTGGCGGTCGCGTGGTGGGTCCACTCCGTCGAGGGCGTGGACGCCAGGCGGGTGTAGACGTGCAGTTCGCCGCCGGCGCCGAGGATGACCTGGAGCGCGAGGGGTTCGGTGGGGTGGAGGGTGAGCGGGTGGTGGAGGAGCAACTCCTCGACGTGCGGCGTTCCGGGGGCGTGGCCGGCGGCGCACAGCGCCAGCTCCAGCAGGGCGGTGCCGGGCAGCAGGACCGTTCCCGCGATGGTGTGCTCCGTCAGCCAGCTGGCGTGGTCGGCCGCCGGGACGTAACCGCTGAGCACCACCCCGCCGTCCGCCAGCGGCGCCACCGAGTCCAGCAGCGGGTGGTCGAGTGCCGTGCCGCCCGGGGAGGCGCCGCCGCCGGAGGGGCGCGGCGCGATCCAGTACGGCTGGTGCTGGAAGGGGTAGGTGGGGAGGTCGGTGACGTGGCGGCGCTGGTGCCAGGGGGTCCAGTCGACGGGGGCGTGGGTGGTGTGGAGGGTGGCCAGGGCCTGGGCGAGGGCGTGGGTGTCGGGCTGCTTGCCGGTGAGGGTGGGCAGGGCTGCGGCGGCGGTGGTCTCGGGGAGGGTGTGGTGGACGGCGTGGGTGAGGACGGGGGTGGGGCCGAGTTCGAGGAAGAGGCCGGCGTCGTGGGCGGCGGCGAGGTGGCTGATGGTCTGGTGGAAGCGGACGGGCCGGCGGATGTGCTCGGCCCAGTAGGCGGGGGTGGTGATGTGGCCGGGGTCGGCGGGCTCGCCGGTGAGGTTGCTGATGAGGGGGAGGGCGGGCGCGTGGAAGTCGAGGTCGGCGATGGCCTGCTGGAAGGGGGTGAGGATGGACTCCATCTGGGGGGAGTGGAAGGCGTGGGAGACCGGCAGCTCGCGGACCCGGCGGCTCTGGTCGCGCCAGTGGGCCGCCGCCGCCGCGACCTGGTCGGCGGCGCCGGAGATCACGGTGTGGGCGGGGGTGTTGGTGGCGGCGATGGCCAGGCCGGGGAAGTCGGCGAGGGTGGGGGCGACTTCGTCCTCGGTGGCGTGGAGGGTGGCCATGGCGCCGCCTTCGGGGAGCGACCCCATGAGGGTGGCGCGGGCGGCGACCAGGTGGGCGGCGTCGTCGAGTGACAGCACACCGGCGAGGTGGGCGGCGCTGACCTCGCCGATGGAGTGCCCGGCCACCGCGTCCGGGGCCAGGCCCATGGAGGTGAGGAGGCGGGCGAGGGAGACGTGGAGGGCGAACAGGCCGGTCTGGGTGTAGGTGGTGTGGTGGATGAGGTCGGCGGTGTCGTGGTGGGTGGCGAAGACGATCTCGCGCAGCGGGCGGTCGAGATGGGGGTCGAGGAGAGCGCAGATCTCGTCGAAGGCGTCGGCGAAGACGGGGAAGCGGGCGTGCAGCGCGGCGCCCATGCCGGGGCGTTGACTGCCCTGGCCGGAGAAGAGCCACACGGTCTTCCCCGGCGTCTCCGGGGCCTCGCCGCCGGGGGCGACGAGCGCGGCGTGCGGCGCGCCCTCGGCGAGCGCCGCCAGGGCCGCGGTCATCTCCTCCCGGTCCTCGCCCACGATCACGGCCCGGCGTTCGAAGGTGGCCCGGGTCGTGGCGAGGGACCAGCCGACGTCCGTGACCGGCACCTCCTCGTCCGCGCGGAGGCGTTCGGCGAGGCGGGTGGCCTGGGCGCGCAGTGCCTCCTCGCTGCGGGCGGAGAGCGGCCAGGGTACGAGGCCGGGCGTGGCGGCCGGGGCTGTGCCGGGCGTTTCGCCGGGGACCTGTTCGAGGATGAGGTGGGCGTTGGTGCCGGAGGCGCCGAAGGAGGAGACGGCGGCGCGGCGGGGGCGGCCGTCGGTCTGCGGCCAGTCGGCGGGTTCGGTCAGTAGCCGGACGTTGCCGCTGTCCCAGTCGACGTGGGGGGAGGGCTCGTTCACGTGCAGGGTGGGCGGCAGGACGCCGTGCCGCATGGCCATGATCATCTTGATGGCGCCCGCGACCCCGGCGGCGGCCTGGGCGTGCCCGATGTTGGACTTGATCGAGCCCAGCCAGAGGGGCTGGTCCTCGTCCGGCCGGTCCTGGCCGTAGGTGGCGAGCAGCGCCTGCGCCTCGATCGGGTCGCCGAGGGTGGTGCCGGTGCCGTGCGCCTCCACCGCGTCCACCTCGGCGGCGGACACCCCGGCGCTGGCCAGGGCCTGGGTGATGACCCGCTGCTGGGAGGGGCCGTTGGGGGCAGTGAGGCCGTTGCTGGCGCCGTCCTGGTTGATGGCGGAGCCGCGGATGACGGCCAGCACCTGGTGGCCGTTGCGGCGGGCGTCGGAGAGGCGTTCCAGTACCAGCAGCCCGGCGCCCTCGCTCCACCCGGTGCCGTCCGCGGCGGCGGCGAACGGCTTGCACAGGCCGTCCGGGGCCAGGCCGCGCTGGCGGGAGAAGTTGGTGAAGACCTCGGGGGTGGCCAGCACCGTGACGCCGCCGGCCAGTGCCAGCTCGCACTCGCCGCCGCGCAGCGCCTGCGCCGCCAGGTGCATCGCCACCAGTGAGGAGGAACAGGCGGTGTCCACGCTGACGGCCGGGCCCTGGAGCCCGAGGGTGTACGCCACCCGGCCGGAGACGACGCTGCCCGAGTTGGCGAGCATGCTGTAGCCCGCCAGGCGCGGATCGGCCGCCAGACCGGTGCCGTAGTCGTGGTACATGACGCCCGTGTAGACGCCGGTGAGGCTGTCCTTGAGGGTGTGCGGGTTGATCCCGGCGCGTTCGAGGGCTTCCCAGGCGGTCTCCAGCAGCAGGCGCTGCTGCGGGTCCATGGCCAGCGCCTCGCGGGGGTTGATGCCGAAGAACGCCGCGTCGAAGGCGTCGGCGTCGTGGAGGAACGCGCCCTGGGAGGCGTAGCTGGTGCCGGGGTGGTCCGGGTCGGGGTGGAAGAGGTTGGCCAGGTCCCAGCCACGGTTGGTGGGGAAGGGCCCGACCACGTGCCGCCCGTCCGCGACCAGCTCCCACAGCTCCTCGGGCGAGGTCACCCCGCCGGGGAAGCGGCAGGCCATCGCCACCACCGCGATCGGCTCGTCGGCCGCCGCCGCGATCCTTCCCGGTGTCGCGGCGGCGGCGGTGGTGCCGTCGAGGTGGCGGAGCAGGTGGTCGGTGAGGGCCTGCGGGGTGGGGTAGTCGAAGACGAGGGTGGCGGGCAGCCGCAGGCCGGTGGCGGCGGCCAGCCGGTTGCGCAGCGCCACTCCGGTGAGGGAGTCGAAGCCCAGCTCCTTGAACGCCGACTCGGAACGGATCGAGGCGTCCGTGGTGTGACCCAGGACCACGGCCGCCAGCTGGCGGACCGTGGCCAGCAGCGCCTCGCGCCGGGCCGTCGCGTCGAGGCCGGCGAGGCGGGCCGTGAGCGCGGTGCCGCCGGTGGCGCCGCCGGCCGGGAGGCCGGCGGCGCGGCGGCGGGCGGGCCGGGCCAGGGCGCGCAGCATCGCGGGGGCCTCGGGGCCGAGGCGGGTGGCGTCCAGGTCGGCCGCGACGACGAGGGGGTGGCCGGCGTGCAGCGCGGCGTCGAACAGGCGCAGGGCGTGAGGCGTGCTCACGGGGCGTGAGCCGGCGCCCGCCAGGCGGGCGAGGTCGGCCTGGGTGAGGTGTCCGGTCATGGCGGAGGTCTGCTGCCACAGCGTCCACGCCACGCTGGTGCCGGGCAGCCCGTCGGCGCGGCGGCGGGCGACCAGGGCGTCGCACCAGGCGTTGGCGGCGGCGTATCCGGCCTGCCCGGCGTTGCCCACCACCCCGGCGGCGGAGGAGAACACCACGAACATCCGCAGCGGCAGCCCGCGGGTGAGGGCGTGGAGGTTCCAGGCGCCCTCGACCTTCGGCGTCCAGACGCGGGCGAGGCGGTCGTCGTCCCACGCCGCGACGAGGGCGTCGTCGATCACGCCGGCGGCGTGGATCACGCCGATCGGCGGGTGGCCGGCGGGGAGCGCCGCGAGCGTGTCCGCGAGCGCGGCGTGGTCGGCGACGTCGACAGCCGCCACCTCCGCGTGGGCGCCCAACCCGGCCAGGCGCCGCAGGAGTCCGGCCGCCTCGGGGGCGTCGGCGCCCCGGCGGGAGAGCAGCAGCAGGCGTTCCGCGCCGTACGCGCGCACCAGGTGCTCGGCGATCAGGCCACCGAGCACGCCGGTGCCGCCGGAGATGACCACCGTGCCGCCGGAGAGGTCGGGGGCCTCGGCCGCGTCGGGTTCGGCGGCGGGCGTCAGACGGGGGACCGACACGGCGCCGTCCGGACCGATCGCGAGCTGCGGCTCGTCGGCGTCGAGCGCGCGCCGGACAGCCCCGGCCGGGCTCTCCCCGGCGCGGGGGTCGACCAGTGTGAACCGGCCCGGGTGCTCGGCCTGGACCGCGCGGACCAGGCCCGACACCGCCGGAGCCGAGGTGACCAGCACCAGCCGGGAGTCGAGCAGCCGCGGCTGGGCCAGCCACTCCTGGAGGAGCCGCAACGCGCGCCGGACGGCCGCCGGGTCCGTTTCCGCGTCCCTGTCGGTGTCCGGCGAGGCGAGGACCACCGGGGGCGCGGGCTCGCCCGCGTCCAGCGCGTCCAGCAGCGCCGCCACGTCGGCGTAACGGCGCCCGGCCGCCCCGGCGTTGCCCGTCGTGCCGAGGCTCGCCCAGGTCTCGCTGGCCTCGTCCGGCGCGGGCGCCTCAGCCGGCAGCGGCTGCCACTCCACCGTGTACAGGCCGCCGGCGGAGGGTGAACGCCGCTGGGCCGCCCGCAGCGCCTCGCCGTCGGCGGGGCGCATCGCGACCGCCTCGGCGCTGAACACGGGGGCGCCGGCCGCGTCCGCGACCACGACGCCCAGCTCCCGGCCGCCGTTGCCGCCGCCCCGGAGGCGGACGCGGACGTGGCGCGCGCCGGCGGCATGCAGGGTGACGCCGCTCCAGGTGAACGGCAGCCACAGCTGCCCGTCCTCTTGCCGTCCGCCCAGCGCCGCCGGGTGCAGCGTGGCGTCCAGCAGCGCCGGGTGGATGCCGAACTCGCCAGTGTCGGTGTCGGTGTCGGCGTCGGCGTCGGGCAGGGCCACCTCAGCGAGGAGGTCGGCGCCATGCCGCCACACCGCCTGGACGCCCTGGAACGCCGAGCCGTACCGGTAACCGGCCGCCTCCGCACCCGCGTACAGCCCGCCGATGTCGAGCGGCTCGGCGCCCGGCGGCGGCCAGGCGCCCGCCAGTTCCATCCCGGCCGCATCGCCCGTGACGGGCGGGGCGAGCGTGCCCGTGGCGTGGACCGTCCAGCCGTCCACGGCAGCGGGGGCGGGCTGCGAGCAGATGCTGACGGCGCGGCGGTCCTCGCCGTCCGGGGCCTCCGCCAACACCTGCACGCGCAGCTCGCCCTCCGGGGAGAGGGTCAGCGGCAGCTGGAGCGTCAGCTCCTCCACCCCGCCGCAGCCCGACTCGTCGGCCGCCCGCAGCGCCCACTCGACCAGGGCCGCGCCGGGCAGCAACGCCACGTCCGCCACCTCGTGTTCGCCCAGCCAGCCGGCGTTCCCGGCCGCCGGGAGAACGCCGGTGAGCAGCACGCCGCCGTCCGCCAGGCCGGTGGCGGCCGACAGGTGCGGGTGGTCCACCGGCCGCAGGCCCGCCGCGCTGACGTCGCCGGCCGGGCGATCGCCCGCCATCCAGTAGCGCTGTCGTTGGAAGGGGTAGGTGGGGAGGTTGGGTGGTTCGGTGCCTGGGGCTGGTGGTGTGGGGAACCAAGTGTGCCAGTTGATGGGGAGGCCGGTGGTGTGGGCGTGGGCGAGTGCGTGGACGAGGTCGGTTGGTGTGCCGTGGTTGCGGTGGAGGGTGGGGATGGTGGCGGTGGTGGCTGTGGTGTCCGTTTCTTCGAGGGTGTCGTGGATGCCGGGGAGGAGGACGGGGTGGGGGCTGATTTCGATGAAGTGGCGGTGGCCGGCTGCGAGGAGTGTGGTGAGGGTGTCGGTGAAGCGGACGGGTTGGCGGAGGTTGGTGTACCAGTAGTCGGCGTCGAGGGTGGTGGTGTCGAGGGGTTGGGTGGTGACGGTGGAGTGGAACGTGATGTCGGAGGCGACCGGTGTGAGTCCGTGGAGTGCGGTGAGGATGTCGTTGCGGATGCGGTCGACGTGGGGGTTGTGGGAGGCGTAGTCGACGTCGATGGTGCGGGTGCGTGCGCCGTGTTCCTGGGCAGTGGCGAGCACGGTGGTGATCTGGTCGGGTGGTCCGGAGATGACGGTGGCGTGGGGTCCGTTGTGGGCGGCGATGGCGACGCCTTGTGCCGCCTTGCCG
>NZ_JARAXF010000077.1:0-6734 GCF_033793745.1 Streptomyces sp. ME19-01-6
TTCCAACACCAACGCTACTGGCTCAACACCCCCACCCAGACAGGGGACGCGGCAGCCATCGGCCTGGACCCCGCGCATCACCCACTGCTGGGCGCGGCGGTCGCGGTGGCCGAGGGGGAGGGCTATCTGCTCACCGGTCGGCTTGCCCTGTCCACCCACGCCTGGCTCGCCGATCACGCCATCGCCGGCGCCGTCGTCCTCCCCGGGACGGTCTTTCTCGAGATCGCCCTCCAGGCGGGCCATGGTGTGGACTGCCACCGAATCGAGGAACTCACGCTGCACGCACCGCTGTTCATTCCGGAGGAGGGAGCGGTGCAGGTGCAGGCATGGGTGGCGGCGCCGGACGAGTACGGGCGCCGAAGCCTGACGGTGTCCTCCCGACGCGAGGGGACGTACGAGGACGCCGCGTGGATGCGCCATGCGACGGGCCGGGTCGGCCCCGAACCGACCGAGCAGGATGAGGCCATCGCACGGTTCGTCGATCCGCGAGGCGACGACGTGGCGGCGGTCTGGCCACCGCTGGGTGCCGTCGCGTTCACAGCAGACGACTTGGAGGACCTGTACGGCGGGTACGCGGCGCGGGGATTCGGGTACGGCCCGGTGTTCCGGGGGCTGAGGGCGGCCTGGCGCCATGGCGAGGACATCTTCGCCGAGGTGTGCCTACCTGACACGGTGGACGGCGACGTCTCCCGTTTCGCCGTCCATCCCGCCCTGCTGGACGCCGCCCTGCACGCCGCCGCCCTCCGTCCGGCCGACGAATCTCCCGGTGGGGCCCTGCCCTTCTCCTTCAGCGGGGTGAGTCTGCACGGTCCCGGAGCGTCGACCCTGCGGGTGCGCCTCAGCCCGGACGGCCAGGCGCGGGGTCGGCACGCACTGTCGGTCGCTGTGTCCGACGGCGAGGGGCGGGCGGTGGCCTCGATCACGTCGCTCGCGGTCCGCCCCGTGTCGGCACAGGAACTGCTGGCGGCCTCCGGTGTGGCTCGGCGCGACTCGTTCTTCGCGGTCGAGTGGGCGGCCGCCCCGGCACCGACGTCGCCGTCTGCTCCGCAACGCCTGGCCACGGTCGGGCCCTGCGACTCTCTCCCCTCGGTAAGCGGATACGCGAACCTCACCGACCTGGCCGCCGCAGCGCCGGAGGCGGGGGAGGCGGCGCCCTATGCGGTCGTGGTCGACTGCGGCCGCCGCGACGCGCGTCGCGCCACCGCCGTGCCAAAGGACGTACGGGCCCTCACTCAGCGCATCCTGGGCCTGCTGCAGAAGTGGTTGGCGGACGAGAGTCTGGCCGCGAGCCGGTTGGTCGTGCTCACCCGTGGTGCGGTGGCCACCACACCAGGGGAGGATGTGGCGGATCTGGCGGGCGCGGCGGTGTGCGGCATGGTGCGCTCCGCGCAGTCGGAGCATCCCGGCCGGTTCGTCCTGCTCGACCTCGACCCGGGCCTTGACCGCGACGGCGGGGAAGTGCCACCGACCGTTGTTCCGGCGGCGCTTGCCTGTGGCGAGCCGCAGCTCGCCGTGCGTGCGAACCGGCTCCTCGTGCCCCGGTTGACCCGCGTGCCTGCTCCCGTCCCCGTCTCCGTTCCCGCTCCCGTTCCCGCCACCGACTCAGTCGGCCAGGACCTCGCGCCCACGACCTTCGACCCCGACGGCACCGTACTGATCACCGGCGGCACGGGCGCGCTCGGCGCGGTGCTCGCCCGCCATCTGGTCAGCCGTCACGGCGTACGACACCTCCTGCTGGCGTCCCGGCGCGGGGCCGACGCACCCGGCGCCACCGAGCTGCGGGCGGAGCTGGCCGATCTCGGCGCGGAGGTGACAATGCGCGTCTGTGACACCGGCGACCGCGGCGCGCTGGCCGATCTCATCGCGGGGATTCCCACCGGGCACCCGTTGACCGGTGTCGTCCATACCGCGGGTGTCCTGGACGACGTCACCGTTTCCTCTCTCACTCCCCGACACCTGGACACCGTGCTGGCGCCCAAGGCCGATGCCGCCTTCCATCTGCACGAGCTCACCCGCTCTGCCCAGCCGCGCGCCTTCGTCCTGTTCTCCTCGGCCGCCGGCGTCCTCGGCGCGCCCGGGCAGGGCAACTACGCCGCCGCCAATGCCTTCCTCGACGCCCTCGCCGAACACCGGAGGGCGCAGGGCCTGCCCGCCCTGTCGCTCGCGTGGGGCCTGTGGGAGCAGGGCAGCGGCATGACCGGGCATCTCGACGGCACCGACCGGGCCCGCATCACCCGCTCCGGGCTCGCCCCGCTCGCCACCGGGGACGCCCTCGCGCTCTTCGACGCCGCCCTCGTCGGCGATCGGCCGTCTGTGGTGCCCGCCAGGCTGGACCTACGGGGTTTGAGCGCGGTCGAGACCCCCGCGCCCTTGTTCTCCAGGATCGTCCCGGCTCGTACGGCCCCTCGCCGCACCCCCGGGGCCGAGCGCGCCGCTGACCTTCGTACCCGCCTCGCGGCCCAGGACGCCGCCGAACAGCGGGACACCCTTCTCGCGATCGTCCGCGCCCACACTGCCGCCGTGCTGGGGCATGACACGGCTGCCGCCGTCCGACCGGACTCGGCCTTCCGCGAGCTGGGTTTCGACTCCCTCGCCGCCGTGGAACTCCGCAACCGCCTTCAGGCGACCGCCGCCCTCCCCTTGCCCGCGACCGTCGTCTTCGATCACCCCACCCCCGCCGCCCTCGCCGACCAACTGCGTACTCAGCTCTGCCCGGACGCGCCGTCCTCGGCAGCGGCCACGGCGACGGCGGCGCTGGCGGAGCTGGCCAGGCTGGAGTCCGCCGTCTCCGACTCGGCGCTCGACGACGACACGCGCAGCGGCCTCGCGGAGCGCCTGCGGTCCCTCGCCCGCAAGATGAGCAGCGGCCGTGTCGCTGACCATGATGGCGTCGCCGCGGGCCCGGACCTCCAGTCGGCTACGGACGATGAGGTGTTCGACTTGATCGACAAGGAGGTCGGCCGAGACTGAGCCGACGCAATGACGCCATCGCGGGGTCGCAACGGACGACGGCGCCCGACGAAGGCCGGGCGCCGTCACTCGTCTCGCCGCTCAGGGCGCGGCACGGTTGTTCAAACCGCACGGTTCATGCCACATGGTTCATGCCGCACACCGAATGCCGCACGGCTCATTCGGTTCATCCGGCTCGTTCTGTTCATTCGGCCGGCAGGTGCCGGTGCAACCACGGGGTGTCGGTGTTCATCCGCAGCGCCGCGGCCTCGGCCGCCTCCGCCACCGCCTCGGCACCGCCGTCCGCAGCCGCTCGGGCCGCCTTGGCGGCGTCGGCCGCCGCCTTGGCCACGGCCTCTGCCTCGGCGGCCGCCCGACGGCTGTGTTCCGCGACAGCGTTGGCGATCTCGGCGGCCTTCGCGGCGGCCCCGGCCTGGGCCCGCGCGGCGGCTTCCGCGGCTGGGCCGGCCTGGGCACCGGCGGCAGCCGCAGCGGCCGCGGCCTCGGCCGCGCGGGCGGCGGCCGCTGCGGCGGCCTCGGGCGACGTCGCCCGCCCGGCTTCTCCGGCCGCCAGCCTGGCGGTTCGGGCCGAGGCTTCCGCGGCCGAGGCGGCGGTCGACAGGGTCTCCGCCGCCTCGGCCACGGCGCTGCCCCCCGCGGTGCCGGCCGCCGTCGCCTGGGCCACCTCGGCGGCGGCCGCGCGAGTGGCGGAGGCGATGGCCTCCGCCCGCCTGGCGGCGCTCAGCGCGCGCCGCGCTGGGATGTCCGGAACCTTCTCCGCCGCTGTCCGACTGACACTGGTCATCCAGAACTCATCTCCTGGTGGAGTGCTTTCGCGATGAATTGCGAGGGCCCGGCAGGGTACCCCGCATGGCTCGGCTTCCGGTGGAGTCCTCTTCGCCGGAATTCCGGGGTCTTCAGGGGGTTCCACGCCGTGTGCGGTGTTGCCATGGTCATCGCCATGACCCAAACAGCTGGAAAAACCGCACTGGTGACCGGGGCGTCGCGGGGCATCGGCGCGGCCATCGCCCGAAGGCTCGCCGCAGACGGTGTGCTGGTGGCCGTGCATTTCGGGCGGCGGAAAGCGGACGCCGAGGAAACGGTCGCGTCGATCGAGCGGTCCGGAGGGCAGGCATTCGCCATCAGGGCGGACTTCGCGGCCGACGGCGCCCTCGACACGCTCTTCAGCGAGCTCGAGGCCGGGCTCGCGGGCCGGCCACTGAACATCCTGGTGAACAACGCCGCCGTCTACGCCGACCCGGACGACCGGGCGGCCACACAGGCGGACAGCTATGTGGCGGGCATTTCCGAGGTCACCCCGGAGGAGTTCGACCGCATCTTCACCGTCAATGTACGGGCGGCGTTTTTCGTCACCCAACGGTCCCTGCCGCTCCTCGCCGACGGCGGCCGGGTCATCAACATCTCCTCCGCTGTCACCAGGATCGCCTGGCCGCTGCTTCCCTACGCCATGAGTAAGGGCGCCCTTGAGATCATGGCGCCCAGGCTGGCCAATGAGCTGGGACACCGAGGGATCACCGTCAACACCATCGCGCCCGGCATCACCGACGACACCGAGACCAACAGCTGGCTGCACCACGTGCCCGGGGCGGCCGAGGGCGTGGCCGCCATGACCGCACTCCGCCGGCTCGGCCGGCCGTCCGACATCGCCGACGTCGTCGCCCTCCTCGCCTCGGACGAGGCCCGCTGGGTCACCGGACAGCTGGTCGACGCCTCCGGCGGCATGGCCCTCGCCCCCACACCACCGGGCGCGTAGCGGCCGTCATCCGTCGTCACGAGGCGGATCGAGTCGGGCCACGGCACGGCGCAGGGGCGGCGCGAACCTGCTCATCAGACGTACGAGACGCGCATCCGGCGTCACGGTCGCCACGGGCGTGTTGCGGGCGACCGCGCGCAACACCGCCGTGGCGATTTTCTCCGGCGGGCAGCCGCGCCGCCCGAGCGTCCGCGCAGCCCGCTCCCGCAGCTTCGCCTGCTCCTGTTCCGACACCCCTGCGAAGTGCATCGCCGCCGTGAAGGAGGTGTTCACAAAGCCCGGGCACACCGCGCTCACCCCCACCCCGAACTCCGCGAGTTCCGCTCTCAGACACTCGCTGAGCATCACCACGGCGGCCTTGCTCGTCGCGTACGCCGGGACCGCCCGCGTGGGCTGGAAGGCGGCGGCCGACGCGATCGTCACGATGTGCCCGCCCTGCCCGCGGTCCGCCATCTGCCGGCCGAAGAGCCGGCAGCCGTGAATGACCCCCCACAGATTCACGTTCAGCGTGCGCTGCCAGTCCGCGAGGGATGTGTCCAGGAACCGGCCCGACATGCCGATGCCGGCGCTGTTCACCAGGACGTCCACGACCCCGTGCGCGTCGAAGACGCGCTCGGCGAGCCGCTCCATGGCGGCCGCGTCGGCGACGTCGACGGACTCCACCCATGTGTCGGCGGCGCCCAGCGCCTTGGCCAAATCCGCACTGGCCGACGCGGTGCGGGCGTTCCGATCCGCACAGACCACCCGCGCCCCCGCCGCGGCGAAGGCACCCGCCGTCGCCCGTCCGATTCCGCTGCCGGCGCCGGTGACCAGTACCAGCCGGCCGCGAAAGCGCCTGGCATGCCGGGACGATTCCATGGCTACCGCCTCTCGGGAGGAGTCCAGAAGCGCTCAGAAAGAAAGAGCGAAGGGCAGAGACAGACTGCACCCTTTATGGCGAACGGTCGCGCGCCGCCGGCGCATTCTGGGGTGTTTAGGGGGTGCAGCGAACGATAACCAATTCCCTAAGATCGCTTGACGCCCTGAAGGTCCTGAGGAATCACTCACGGCTTGAGGAATGTCGAGGAGATGCCGTAAATGGCCAATGAGGAAAAGCTTCGGGACTACCTCAAGCGGGCGACCGCGGAACTCGTCCAGGTGCGCCGCCGCCTGGCGGAGATCGAGTCGGGGGAGCAGGAGCCGATCGCCGTGGTGGGGATGGCCTGCCGTTTTCCCGGCGGTGTGCGGTCGCCTGCGGAATTCTGGGAGTTGCTGGCCTCCGGCGGCGATGCCATTTCGGGATTTCCGGTGGACCGGGGTTGGAATGTCGAGGCGCTGTACGACCCGAATCCGGATCGGGGGCGGACCGGCACGTCGTACACCCGTCACGGCGGTTTTCTGTACGACGCCGCCGACTTCGACGCGGGGTTCTTCGGGATCAGCCCGCGCGAGGCGCTGGCGATGGACCCGCAGCAGCGGCTGCTGCTGGAGACCTCCTGGGAGGCGCTGGAGGGCGCCGGTATCGACCCGGCCGCGCTGCCCGGGGGCCGCACCGGCGTCTTCGCCGGGATGATGTACCACGACTACGCCACGCGCCTGCTCGATCTCCCCGACGGACTCGAGGGGCTCGTCGGCAACGGCAACGCCGGCGGGGTGCTGTCGGGTCGGTTGGCGTACACCTTTGGTTTTGAGGGTCCTGCGGTGACGGTGGACACGGCGTGTTCGTCGTCGTTGGTGGCGTTGCATCTGGCGTGTCAGTCGTTGCGGTCGGGGGAGTGTTCGCTGGCGTTGGCGGGTGGGGTGACGGTGATGTCGACGCCGGGGGTGTTTGTGGAGTTCTCCCGTCAGCGTGGTCTGGCGGCGGACGGGCGCTGCAAGCCGTATGCCGCCGCGGCGGACGGCGTCGGCATGTCCGAGGGCGTGGCCGTACTGCTGGTGGAGCGGTTGTCGGATGCGCGGCGCAACGGCCATCGGGTGTTGGCGGTGGTGCGGGGGAGTGCGGTGAATCAGGATGGTGCGTCGAATGGGTTGA
>NZ_JARAXF010000078.1:0-6224 GCF_033793745.1 Streptomyces sp. ME19-01-6
GGTGGCGGCTTGGTCCCCGGGTCGGCGGATGGTGAACGCGTACGGTCCGACCGAGACGACCGTGATCGCGTCGATGAGCCCGCCCCTGGTGGGGGATGGCCGTGTGCCGTCCATCGGCGGACCTGTCACCGACACCCGCCTCCATGTGCTCGACGACGAACTCCGGCCGGTGCCGCCCGGGGAGGACGGCGAACTGTACGTCAGCGGACCCGGGCTGGCACGGGGATACCTGGGCAAGTCCGGGCTCACGGCCGCCCGCTTCGTGGCCTGCCCGTTCGGCGAGCCGGGCGAACGCATGTACCGCACCGGCGATGTGGTCGCCCGGACGCCGGACGGCCGGCTGGTGTTCCGAGGACGCGCCGATGACCAAGTCAAGATCCGCGGGTTCCGGATCGAGCCCGGCGAGATCGAGGCCGTGCTGGAGAACCATCCAGCAGTGGCACACGCCGTGGTCGTCGCCCGTGAAACCCGCGCGGGGCCGCGACTGGTGGGGTACGTCGTTCCGCGGAGGACCGCGGAAGGCGTCCACGCCCAGGACCTCCCTCACGGCGAAATCGATCTCACATGCGGCCTGGTCGCGGCGGACTTAGGCAGGTACGCGGCGGGGCGCCTCCCGGACCACATGGTGCCCTCGGCGATCGAGGTGATCGAGGCGCTGCCGCTGACGGCGAGCGGGAAGGTGGACCGGGCGGAGCTGCCCGATCCGGTGTACACCCGTGGCGCCTATCGGGCGCCACGCACGGCGGCGGAGATCGCCTTGTCGGACACGTTCGCCGAACTGCTGGGGCTGGACCGGATAGGCCTCGACGACGACTTCTTCGCGCTCGGCGCGGACAGCATTCAGGCGATCCGGGCCGTGCCCCTGGCCCGTGAGCGCGGCGTCGAGGTGAGCCCGCGGCAGATTTTCGAGCACCGGACCGTGGCGGAACTGGCCGGTGTCGTGGCGGTCGGCCGGCAGGACGGCGCGGGCGCCATCACGCCCTCGGACACGCCGCTGGTGCCGGTGGAGCAGGGAGAGATCGAGGAGTGGGAACGGCGCTTCCCCGGCCTTGAGGACATCTGGCCGCTGACACCGCTGCAGTCGGGGCTGCTCTTCCACACTCTGTCGAACGAGTCCACTTTCGACCCCTATCGCGTGCAGTGCGTGGTCCATCTGAGCGGACCGGTGGACCCGGCACGGCTGCGCGCGGCCGGGCAGGCACTGCTGGACCGGCATGCCGCGCTGCGTACCGCGTTCGTGTTCAAAACCTCCGGCGCGCTGGTCCAGTTGGTCCTCGACGGCGTCCGGCTGCCCTGGCGGGAAGCCGACCTGAGCGGACTCGGTGACCCGGAGCGGGAGGCGGCGGTCGACCGGTTCCTGGCCGACGACCTGGGCGTTCCGCTCGTTCCGGCCACGCCTCCGCTGCTGCGGCTCGCCCTGCTCAAACTCGGCGAGGACCGGTCGGAGCTGGTGCTCACGGCCCATCACGCGGTCTTCGACGGCTGGTCGCTGCCGCTGATGACACAGGACCTGCTGCGGCTCTACGCGGCGGACGAAGCCGAGGCGTCCACGCGACCGCGCGTGCGGGGATACCGCGACTTCCTGGCGTGGCTGTCCGAGCAGGACCGGAACGCGTCGGTACGGGCGTGGGCGCAGGAGCTCGACGGGCTGGACGGGCCGACGATGCTCGCCCCCAGTACCGCCCCGGGCACGTCCGCCACCAGCACATCCGCCACCGGTAGGGAGGACACCGGCAGCGACGGTATCGGCGTCGGGCAGGTCCCCGTCGAGCTGTCCGCACAGGAGGCGGCGGAACTCTGCCGGCGGGCGGCGGAACTGGGCGTCACGGTGAACACGGTCGTTCAAGGCGCCTGGGGTGTCTTGTGCGGGCAGTTGACCGGACGGCAGGACGTGGTGTTCGGCGCGACAGTCTCCGGCCGACCGCCCGCCCTGCCGGATGTGGACACGACGGTGGGCATGTTCCTCAACACCGTGCCCGTACGGGTACGGTGCGCACCGGGCGACTCCCTCGCCGGGCTGCTCATCGAGCTGCAGCGACGCCAGACCGCGCTGCTCGACCACCATCACATCGCGCTGACGGACATTCAGCGGATGACCGATCTGAACCCGCTCTTCGACACTTACGTCGCGTTCGAGTCCTTCCCCGTGGGCCGGGCCGGTATCGCCGAGGCGGGCGAGGTGGCGGGGATCAGCGCCACGCGTATCCGTCTGGTCACCACCACGCACTACCCGCTGACCGTGATGGCGATGGCCGACACGGACGCCCGGGTGCGGTTGACGCTGCAGTACCAGCGGAACCTGTTCGACCGGGAAGCGGCGGAGGGTGTCGCGGCGCGCTTCGCACGCATCCTGTGCCAGATCGCGGCGGACCCCGGCCACCGGGTGGGCGCGCTCGATGTGCTGGATGCGGCCGAACTCGACCACGTACTACGCGAACGCAACGACACCGCCGTCCCCACGCCCGATCTCACCATCCCGGGCCTGTTCGCACGACAGGCGGCGGCCACGCCCGACGCGGTCGCGGTGTGGTCCGACGAGCAGACCCTGACGTACCGGGAACTCGACGCCCGGTCCACCCGGTTCGCACAGATGCTGGCCCAGCGCGGCGTGGCGGCGGAGTCGGTGGTGGCGGTGGCGCTGCCGCGGTCGGCCCGGATGGTGGCGGTGCTGCTCGCGGTGGCGAAGGCGGGAGCCACATATCTTCCGGTGGATCCCGGCTATCCGGCCGAGCGGATCGCCTTCCTGCTGACCGACGCACGGCCTGTCGTGCTGGTCACCGACGCGGAGCACGCCGCGCGGCTGCCGGACGGGTACTGCCCCACGGTGCGGGTGGACGAGCTGGACCCGGGGCCCGGCGGCGCGCAGGACCCGGCGCTCGGTCCGGAGCCGGCGAGCCATCCTGAGCAGCTCGCTTACGTGATCTACACCTCGGGTTCGACCGGTGTGCCGAAAGGCGTGGGCATCCCCCACCGGGCCGTCGTGGATCTGGCCCTGGACAGGCGGTGGCGCACCGGCGCCCAGGAACGGGTGCTGCTGCACTCGCCGCTCATGTTCGACGCCTCCGTCTGGGAATTGTGGGCTCCGCTGCTGGGCGGCGGACAGGTCGTGGTGGCCCCGCCCGGGGCCCTGGACCCCGGCGCGCTCGCGGCGCAGGTCGCCGAGCGCGGACTGACCTCGGTTTTTCTGACCACCGCGCTGTTCAACCTCCTGGTGCGGGAGGACGCCCGCTGCCTGGCGGGGCTCCGGGAGGTGTGGACGGGCGGCGAGCGCGTCACCCCGTCGTCGTTTCAGCGAGCGCTGGAGACCTGTCCGGACACGGCCTTCGTCCATGCGTACGGCCCCACGGAGACGACGGTTTACGCCACCGGGCATCCGATGTCGGCGCAGGAGGGGGTGGGCGACGACGTTCCGATCGGACTCCCGTTGGACAACATGTGCGCCTACGTGCTCGACGGAGCGTTGCGCCCCGTGCCACAGGGCGTCGCCGGTGAGCTGTATTTGGCGGGTTCGGGGCTCGCGCGGGGATATGTGCGCCGGGCGGGCCTCACGGCCGAGCGCTTCGTCGCCTGCCCGTTCGGGCAGCCGGGCGAGCGGATGTACCGCACCGGGGACCTGGTGCGCTGGAATGCCTCCGGCCGCATCGAATATCTGGGCCGGAGCGACAGCCAGGTCAAGATCCGTGGCTTCCGGATCGAGCCGGGCGAGGTCGAGGCGACGCTGGCGTCGCATCCGGCGGTGGCACAGGCAGCCGTGATCGCCCAGGACACCCATGACGCGGGCAACACCAAGCGGCTGGTGGGCTATGTGGTGCCCGCCGAGCCGGACGCGGTGTCCCTCGACGCGCTGCGCGGCGACCTGGCGCGGCGCCTGCCGGACTTCATGGTGCCGTCGGCGTTCGTGGTGATCGACCGGCTGCCGCTGACGCCGAACGGAAAGCTGGACCGGAAGGCACTGCCCGCACCCGCATTCACGGAAAGCGATTACCGGCCTCCCCGGTCGTCCCGGGAAGAGGTGCTCTGCCGGGTGTACGCCGAGGTCCTCGGGCTCGAAAGAGTCGGAATCGACGACAATTTCTTCGCATGCGGCGGGCATTCCCTGCTTGCCACTCAGCTGATGGGCCGCATTCGCGCCGCACTCGGTCTTGATGTGCCCGTCGGAACGATATTGGCATTCCCCAGCGTCGCGGAACTCGACCGCGAACTGGACGACTTCAGCAAAACCAGCAGGCCCCGCCTGCGCAGGATGAAGGTTAAGGAGTAGACGCCAGATGATTCCCTTGTCTTATGCGCAGCGCCGGATGTGGTTCGTTCACCGTTTCGAGGGGCCGTCGGCGACCTACAACGTCCCCTTCCGGGTGCGGTTGAGGGGTGGGCTGGATGTGGGTGCGTTGGGGTTGGCTGTGCGGGATGTGGTGGGTCGGCACGAGAGTTTGCGGACGGTGGTTGTCGAGGATGAGGGGGGTGTGCCGTTCCAGCGGGTGGTGCCGTTGGAGGAGGTGGAGGTGCGGGTTCCGGTGGTGGAGGCGGGGCCGGAGGAGCTTGAGGGTGCGGTGGCGGGGGCGGTGCGGTATGCCTTCGATCTGGCGGCGGAGATTCCGTTGCGTGCCTCGGTGTTCCGGTGCGGGGCGCGTGAGCATGTGCTGGTGTTGCTGATCCATCACATCGCGGTGGACGGGGAGTCGATGGCGCCGTTGGTGCGGGATCTGTCGGAGGCGTATCGGGCGAGGGTGGCAGGGCGGGCGCCGGGGTGGTCGGAGCTGCCGGTGCAGTACGGGGACTACACGTTGTGGCAGCGGGAAGTGCTGGGTGACGAGAGCGATCCGGCGAGCGTGGCGGCTCAGCAGTTCGGGTACTGGCGTCAGGCGCTGGCCGGAGTGGTCCAGCCCCTTCCCCTGCCCACCGACCGCCCCCGCCCGCCCATCGCAAGCCGCAACGGCGACATGGTCGAGTTGCCGATCGAGCCCGCCCTGCGCGACGCGCTGGAGGAGCTGGCCCGTACGCACCACGCGACCGTGTCCATGGTGCTCCAGTCGGCCCTGGCGGTCCTGCTGCACCGGCTGGGCAGCGGCGAGGACATCACGCTCGGCTGCTCCATCGCGGGCCGCACCGACGAGGCCCTCGCGGACCTGGTGGGCTTCTTCGTCAACACTTGGGTGCTGCGGGCCGATGTGTCCGGGAATCCCTCGTTCGAGAAGCTGCTCGGCCGGGTCCGGGAGGCGGCACTCGCCGCCTACAACAACCAGGACGCCCCGTTCGAGCGACTGGTCGAACTGCTCAACCCCGAGCGCTCCACCGCCTACCACCCCCTCTTCCAGGTGGGGTTCACCTGGCAGAGCCAGGCTCGCATCGACCTGGATCTGCCGGGGCTGGCCGGATCGCTGGAAGGGGTCAGGACCGGGACCGCCAAGTTCGACCTGGAGTTCAGTTTCGCCCACGACCCGGACGGGCCGGGAATGCTCTGCCAGCTCGAATTCGCCACGGACCTGTTCGACCGCACAACGGTCGAGGCGCTGGGGGAGCGGTTCCTCAGGGTGCTGCGGCAGGTGCTGACGGAGCCGGGCCTGCCGGTGGCCGCGGTGGACGTGCTCGCCCCGGAGGAGCGCGACTGGCTGCTGTCGGAGGTGAACGACACGGCGGCCCCGGTGCGGGTCGGGACGATCCCCGGGCTGTTCGAGCGTCAGGTGGCGGTGCGGTCTGGGTCGGTTGCGTTGGTGTGTGGTGGGGAGTCGGTGTCGTACGGGGAGCTGGACGGGCGGGCGAACCGGTTGGCGCGGGTGTTGGTGGGCCGTGGTGTGGGGCCCGAGTCGGTGGTGGGGGTGGCGCTGCCGAGGTCGCCGGAGTGGGTGGTGGCGGTATTGGCGGTGATGAAGGCCGGCGGCGCGTATCTTCCGGTGGACCCGGCCTACCCGGCCGACCGGATCGGGTTCATGGTGGAGGACTCCGGGGCCTGTCTGATGGTCGCGGACGCGACGACAGCCAGTGAGCTGCCGCAGTCGGCGATTCCACTGCTGTGCCTCGATGACCCGCACACCGCCGAAAGGCTGGCCGAGGCCCGCTCGTCCCACCTGGTGGATGCGGACCGGCTGGGTTCGGTGTCGGTGGGCAACACCGCGTATGTCATTTACACGTCTGGGTCCACCGGTCGTCCCAAGGGTGTGGCGGTTACTCATGCGGGGTTGGCGAGTCTGCTGGCGGCGCAGGTGGAGCGGTTGGGGGTGACGTCG
>NZ_JARAXF010000079.1:0-5779 GCF_033793745.1 Streptomyces sp. ME19-01-6
CTCCCCATCAACTGGCACACTTGGTTCCCCACACCACCAGCCCCAGGCACCGAACCACCCAACCTCCCCACCTACCCCTTCCAACGACAGCGCTACTGGGGGCCGGATGAGGTGGCCGACGCCCCGACCGCCGGGGCGGACGCGGAGGAGACCCGGTTCTGGCACGCGGTCGAGGCGCAGGATCTCCCGGGCCTGTCCGAGGCGTTGGGCCTCGGCGCGGAGGACGGGCGGCGCGCGTCGCTGGACGCGCTGCTGCCCACGCTCTCGCACTGGCGCCGGGAACGCCACGAGCGGTCGACGGTCAGTGCCTGGCGTTACCGGGTCGGCTGGCGCCGCCTGCCCGACCCCGGCCAGGGCTCCTTCCCGGCCGAGGGCCCGTGGCTGCTGGTGGTGCCGCCCGAGGGCGCCGGGGAGTGGGCCGAGGCCTGCGAGCGGGCCCTGACGGCGGGTGGCGCGGAGGTGCGGCTGCTGCCGGCCGGCGACCTCGCCCCGGGCCTGCTGCGCGCCGCGCTGGCCGACGGCCCGCCCCCCGCGGGCGTGTTGTCGCTGCTGGCGCTGGACGAACGCCCGCACGCGGCGGCGTTCCCGGCCGTGAGCCGTGGCCTCACCGCCACCCACGCCCTGCTGCGCGCCGTGCTGGAGGCCGAGGTGGACGCCCCTCTGTACTCCGCGACCCGGGGCGCGGTGGCAGCCGGGGACGGCGAGGAGCGGCCCAGCGCGCCGGCGCAGGCCCAGGTGTGGGGGCTCGGCCGGGTGGCCGCCCTGGAACACCCCGCGGCGTGGGGCGGGCTGATCGACCTGCCCGCTTCGGCCGACGACCTCACCCCGGGCCTGCTGCGCGCCGCGCTGGCCGGGCGGGACGGCGAGGACCAGGTCGCGCTGCGCTCCGAGGGCGTGTACGGGCGGCGGGTGCTGCCCGCGCCCCTCGACGGGCCGAACGAACAGGACGAACGGGCGTGGACGCCCCGGGACGGCGTGCTCGTCACCGGCGGGGTCACCGGGGTCGCGGCCCACGTGGCGCGCTGGCTGGCGGCGGGCGGCACCAAGCGCATCGTGCTGCTCGCGCCGGGCGGCCAGGACGCGCCCGGCGGCGCGGAGCTGGTGGCCTCGCTGGCGGAGCTGGGCGCCGAGGCGAGTGTCGTGGACGGCGTGCCGTCCGGGCCGGCCGCCCGGCGCGAACTGGCCGATCAGCTCGCGGCCTCCGGGCCGCGCGTGCGGACCATCGTCCACGCGGGGACCGCGGGCGAGCCGGTGCCGCTGGCCGGTCTCACGCCGGACGGGCTGGCCGAGGCGCTGTCGAACGCCGTGGCCGACGTCGATCACCTCCCGGAGCTGTGTGGCCTGGAGGCGGACGACCCGGTGGTGGTCTTCTCCTCCGTCGTGGGGGTCTGGGGCGTCGGGGAGCAGGGCGCCCGCGCCGCCGCCGAGGCGTACCTGGACGCGGTGGCGCAACGGCGCGAGGCGGCCGGCGGGCCCGTCGTCCGGGTGGCGTGGGGCCCGTGGAACGACGAGGGGGCGGTGCGAGCCGATGCGGCCGAACGCGCCGAACGCCACGGGCTGTCGGCCCTCGACCCCGGGCTGGCGCTGACGGCGCTGCGGCGGACGCTGGACGGCGGCGAGGGGCACGCGGTCCTCGCGGACGTGCACTGGGAGCGGTTCGTGCCGGTGTTCACCATGGTGCGCCCCAGCCGTCTCTTCGAGGAGATCCCGGCGGCCCGGCGGGCCGCGCGGGGTGCCGAGGACGACGCCGGATCGGCGGAGGGCCTGGCGGCGCTGCGTGAGCGGCTCGCGGCGCAGCCGCCGCAGGAGCGCGACGGCACGCTGCTGGCGCTGGTGCGCACCCACGTGGCGAACGCGCTGCGCTACGCGTCGGCGGAGTCGCTCGACCCCCAGCAGTCCTTCAAGGACCTGGGGTTCGACTCGGTGGCGGCGATCGAGTTCAGGAACCGGCTGCGCGGCGCCACCGGCCTGACGCTGCCTGCCACGCTGGTCTTCGACTACCCGACGCCGACCGCGCTGGCCGGCTACCTGGTCGCGCAGGTGATGGCGGAGGACTCCGGGACGGAGCCGGCCGCCGCGCACCTCGACGGCATCGAGGCGGCGCTGGCGGCCCTGGACGCGGACGATCCCCGGCGTTCCGGCCTCACCCACCGGCTGCGGGTGCTGCTGTGGCGGTACGAGGGCGGGGCCGAGCCGCAGGACGAGCAGCAGACGGGCGACGAGCTGGCGTCGGCGTCCGCCGACGAGATGTTCGCCCTCATCGATCGCGAGTTCGGCGAGTCCTGACCCCTCACGGAACGCAGCCACCCCTGACGCCCTTCGTCAGGGGTGGCTGGGAGAATTCGCTTCCTGGAGCGCTCCCTGGGGCCGGTCCTGGGGGGGGACCGGCGACCCCTGCGGGGTTCCTTCCGGAGCACGCTGAAACCGATGCCTCCTGATCCCGTTCCGCCGCCCACCCGGCTGTCAGCGCCGGTCTGTGGCTCGCGGATGTCCCGTTCCTGCGAAGGTGATCCAGCACGTCTCCCGGACAGTGTCGAGGAGGTACCAGATGCGGCCACCGCCGGCCACCTCGATCTGCCACTGCTCGCAGGTCTGCCCGCGGTGGGCGCCATGTGCCAGAGCGCCTTTGAGGCGGTGGTGCCGGGGTTTCTCCGTGGTCGGTCGGGGGTCGGTGCGCATGGTGGTCCAGGCGCGGTAGGTGTTCTCGCGGGCCTGCTGGGCGAGGCTCTCCCAGCCCTTGGCCGAGGCGGCATCAGCGAAGCGGACTTCCCAGTGGCCGTCCGGTGCCGGAGGCGCGGCGCGGTCGCCTCGACCCGCGGTCATGCGACGTCCCGCGGGTCTGGCACCGGGCGTAGTCTTCGCCGTGATCCCTGGTCAGCGCGGCCAGCAGTGCGGGATCGGAGTAGACCTCGGCGGTGTGCTGCCAGGCAATGAGCAACTGGGCGACGGGTGCGCTGCTGAGCAGTTCCATGCTGCCGGGCTCCCGGCGCGCCATGGCGACCAGCATCCGGGTAGCCGCGGACACCACGGTCTGGTCCTGCTCGGCCCGCGCCGCGGTGGTGAGGACCAGATCCTCGCCGCCTCTGCGGTGCAGGAGCAGTCTCGGCGATTCCTGAAGCCGGGCAAGGGTCTGCTTGTTCTTGTTCACCAGCTCGGAGAAGTTGACGGCTGCGCTCTCGGAACTCATGACTTTGAAATCACTTCGAAACTTGGCTCGGTGCCATCGCTCGGAAGAGGGACGCATCGCCCAACCGCATGGCGCTCGTGCCCTGGGGAACGATCTTCGGCTGCGCGGGAACAATCCTCAATGACTCGAACGGCCAACGGCTCGGTGCGGCTGCCGGGTCAGGACTTGCCGAACTCGCTCGCGATCAGGTCGAAGATCTCCTCCGCCGTGGCCTCCTCCAGGTCCTCGTGGGACCCGGCGGCGCCGTCGGCGTCGACCGGCTCGCTCCACCGCTCGGCAAGGAGCCGCAGCCGGGCCGCGATCCGGGAGCGGGCGGCCTCGTTGACGCCCTCGGGTGCGTGGGAGGCGTCCCAGCCGTCCAGCTCGGACATGATCCGCGCCTCGCTCGTGGCGACGTCGGCGACGAGCAGATCGTGGAGGTAGCGGGCGAGTTCCTCGGCCGAGGGGTAGTCGAACAGCACAGTGGCGGGCAGATTCAGCCCGGTGCTGGCGTTCAGCTCGTTGCGCAGCCGCACGGCGGTGAGTGAGTCGAAGCCCAGCTCCTGGAACGGCTTCGTCGCCGGGACGGCGTCGGCGGAGGCGTGGCCGAGGATGCCGGCCGCGTGGGTCCGCACGTGCCGCACCAGGATGTGGTGCCGCTCGGCCTGCGGGCTCGCGGCGAGCTTCTGCCGCAGCGGGTCGGCGTCCTGGGCGGCCGGTGCCGGTGCGTCGTCCCCCTCCCGGTCGGCGGCCTCGGGCAGGTCGCCGAGGAACGGGCTGGGGCGCAGCGCGGTGAAGCTGACCAGGAAGCGGCGCCAGTCGACCCCGGCGATGACAGCCGTGGTGTCCCCGCGTTCGATCGCCTGGTGGAGAGAGATGATGCCGAGCCGGGGGTCGAGGGGGTGCACGCCGCGGCGGCGGAAGTAGTCGAGTTCGTCGTCGGCGGTCGCCATGCCGACCTCGCCCCACAGACCCCAGGCCAGCGAGGTGGCGGGCAGGCCCTCGGCGCGGCGGTGCTCGGCGAGGGCGTCGAGGTAGGCGTTGGCGGCCGCGTACGCGCCCTGCTGCCCGCTGCCCCAGATCGCGGAGACCGAGGAGAACAGCACGAAGGCCGAGAGGTCGTGCCCCTTGGTCAGCTCGTGGAGGTGGCGGGCTGCGAGCGCCTTCGGGGCGAGCAGGCGGTCGAGGTGGCCGGGGTCGGCGTCGGCGATGAGGCCGTGTTCGACGACGCCGGCGGCGTGGATGACGGCGGTCAGCGGGTGCTCGGCGGGGATGGCGTCGAGCACGCCCCGCAGCGCGTCGCGGTCCGCCGCGTCGCAGGCGGCGATGGTCACCGAGGCGCCCATGGCGCGGAGTTCGGCGGCCAGCTCGGCGGCGCCCGGGGCGTCGGGGCCGCGCCGGCTGGTGAGGACCAGGTGTCCAGCGCCGTGCCCGACCGCCCAGCGGGCCAGCAACCCGCCGATGCCGCCGGTGCCGCCGGTGATCAGCACGGTGCCCTCCGGCCGCCAGGGGCGGCGCGCGGGACGCCCGGGGGCGTGCGCGAGGCGGCGGACCAGCAGGCCGCGCGCCCGGATCGCCGCCTGGTCCTCGGGCGGGCCGCCCGGGGGAACGCCGGCGAGCAGGGCAGCCAGCAGGGCGGCGGTCCGCTCGTCGGGCTCGGGCGGGAGGTCGATCAGGCCGCCCCAGCGGTCGGCGTGTTCGAGTGCCGCGACGCGGCCGACGCCCCAGGCCTGCGCCTGGAGGGGGTTCGTCAGCGGGTCGTCGCCGCCGGTGGAGACGGCGCCCTGGGTGAGGCACCACAGCGGGGCGTTGATCCCGGCGTCGCCGAGGGCCTGGAGGGCGGCGACGGTGGCGGCGAGCCCGGCGGGAACGGCCGGATGGCCGGGGTGGGGGCGTTCGTCGAGGGCGAGCAGGCTGAGGACGCCGGAGAACGCGGTCAATGAGGGCAGTCCGGACAGCTGACGGGCGAACGCCTCACGGTCGGTGGCGCCGGCGTCGGCGGTGCGGGGCTCGACGTCGGCGCCGTGGTCGGTCAGTGCGCGGGTCGCGGTCCGCACCGCCGGGTGGTCCTCCTGTCCGGCGGGGACGAGCAGCAGCCACGTGCCGTGCAGCGCGGACGCGCCGGGCTCGGGCAGCGGGGTCCAGCGGACCTGGTGGCGCCAGGACGCCAGGGTGGTGCGTTCGCGGTGGCGGCGGCGCCACGCGGACAGCACGGGCAGGGCGGGCCGCAACGCCTCGATGCCGGTGGCCGCGTCCCCCTCGGGCTCCAGCAACTGCGCCAGGGCGTCGGCGTCCTGGCCCTCGATGGCCGCCCACAGCTCGGCCTCCGCCGGGTCAGCCGAGCCGTCGGCCGGCACGGACGGCGCGGTCGGCAGCCAGTAGCGCTCGCGGTCGAAGGCGTAGGTGGGCAGGTCGATGGTGGCCGGGGTGGTGGTGCCGTCGGTGAACCAGGTGCGCCAGTCGACGGGGCTGAGAGTGTGGAGGCGGGCGAGTGACTGGGCCAGGCTGTCGGCGTCGGGCTGGGTGCGGGTGAGGGTGGGGATGAGGACGGGCGGGTGCGCGGGCGGGGTGTCGAGTGCGTCGAGGGTGTGTTGGGCGCCCGGGATCAGGACG